>JBCKNF010000006.1:0-107709 GCA_038902815.1 Polaromonas sp.
GCGGTGAAAGCTGCACCGCCGCTGCCGGGCTTGATGAGGGTGATGGTGTCACCGACGCGCGCTGCCTGCAACTCCTTGATGCCAGCAATGACAAAACCAACTTCACCGGCTTCCAGCGCAGGGCGCGGCTCATTGTGCGGTGTGAAGACACCCAGTTGCTCGACGTTGTACATCGCTTCACTGGCCATGAGCTTGATGCGGTCGCCCTTGGCAAGTCGGCCATCCACCACGCGCACCAGCATGACCACGCCCACGTAAGCGTCGTACCAGCTGTCGATAATCATGGCGCGCAGTGCTCCCGACGGATTGCCTTTGGGCGGCGGGATACGTGCTATGACGGCTTCCAGAATGTCGTCAATGCCCATGCCGGTTTTGGCGCTGCAGGCAATCGCATGAAAACTAGGCCACTTGGCATTTCATTTATCGGTGTTTTGTTCGTCGTCGGTGTGCTCGCTTTCGTGGGCCTCATCGGAGTCCAGGCAGTACCTACCGTGATTGAGTTCCAGGCCATCACCAAGGCGGCCAGCAAGGCCAAAGAAGGCAGTACCGTGGCGGAGGTACGCTCCATCTTTGACAGGGCTGCGCAAATTGACGATATCAAGAGCATCACAGGCAAGGACCTTGAGGTCACAAAAGAGGGCGACAAGACCGTTGTTGCCTTTGCCTATAGCAAGGAAATCCACATTGGCGGGCCCGCCTATCTGCTGCTCAAGTACACGGGTCGTTCTAAGTAAGTGCGAACGAGTAGCGCGTTAAGCCCCAACCTGCAGGCGTTGCAGCAACGACTGCAGCACGAGTTTTCCAGCCCTAGGTTGCTGGTGCAGGCGCTGACACACCGCAGCTTTTCATCTGATCACAACGAGCGCATAGAGTTTTTGGGCGACTCGGTTCTTAACTTGGCAGTTGCCGGCTTGCTCTACGAACAACTGGGCGAACTGCCCGAGGGTGATTTGTCCCGCGTGCGCGCCAACCTCGTCAAGCAGGACACGCTGCATAAAGTTGCGCTGACGCTGGGTCTGCCAGACTTGTTGCGGCTGGGTGAAGGCGAAGCCAGGTCCGGCGGGCAAAAGCGGCCATCCATCTTGGCCGATGCGCTTGAGGCCGTGATTGGTGCGGTCTTTCTGGATGCCGGATTCGATACGGCTGCGGCGCTGGTTCGCCGCCTGTTCAAGGATGTTGAAATCAATGCCCAGATGCAGGCGATTGGCAAAGATCCCAAAACCGAGTTGCAGGAATGGCTGCAAGGCCGAAAAATGAACCTGCCTATTTACAGGGTAGTGGGCACTCAGGGCGCGGCGCATAAACAGACTTTTGATGTCGAGTGTGAAATTATTGAGTACCGCCGTGCGGAGCGCGGCATGGGTGGTTCGCGCCGTGCAGGCGAGCAGGCCGCCGCAACGGTCATGCTGGCTTTTGTCAAAACGCTTGATGTCTGATTCCAATTAAATAATGACAACCATGAATACCGGTAAAAGCGCTCCTGCAGCACAACGCTGTGGCCTGATTGCTATTGTCGGTAAGCCCAACGTCGGCAAATCGACCCTGCTCAACGCATTGGTCGGCCAGAAGATCAGTATCACCTCGCGCAAGGCGCAAACTACGCGCCACCGCATCACCGGTATGCGCACCCGGGCCGCGACGCAGTTTGTGTTTGTCGATACGCCCGGTTTTCAAACCCGCCACGGCAATGCACTGAATCGCTCCCTGAATAAAACGGTGGTCGGCGCAGTCAATGATGTGGACTTGATTGTGTTTGTGGTTCAGGCAGGGCAGTTCAATCAGGCTGATGTCAAGGTGTTGTCCCTGCTGCCTGAAAAAACGCCCGCCATATTGCTGGCCAACAAGTTCGACTTGATTCACCGCAGGGCTGACATTGCGCCCTGGCTGCAAGAGATGCAGCAGCGCCACAGCTTTGCAGAATTTGTACCCATGTCAGCCAACAACGCCAAAGACGTTGAGCGTCTGTTCGGCATCTGTGAAAAATACCTGCCATGCCAGCCCTGGATGTATGGCGCAGATGAGATGACTGACCGCAGCGACCGCTTTATGGCCGCCGAAATCATTCGCGAAAAGCTGTTTCGCCTGACGGGCGATGAGTTGCCCTACACCTCAACCGTCATCATCGACAAATACGAAGAGGAAGGTAATTTGCGCAAGGTAGCAGCCACCATCGTGGTCGAGCGTGACGGCCACAAGGGCATGATTATTGGCGAGAAGGGTGAAAAACTAAAACGCATAGGCACCGAGGCGCGGCATGAGCTTGAAGCGCTCACGGGCGCTAAAGTGTTTTTGGAAATCTGGGTCAAAGTCCGCTCCGGCTGGGCCGACGATGAAGCTCGCGTAAAGACTTTCGGCTACGAGTAATTCCATGTCCAGATCAATACGATATGTTGTTGCTTCGCCTTGCCGTGCTACAGCACTGTCTGCGGCTTCGCGCCTAATCTCCTATCGATCTGAAAATGGAATAACTGATTGACGGGCTAACCTGCTGTGCCGCTGAAACGTATCACTGACGAACCTGCCTACGTCCTGCACCGCTACGACTGGAGCGAATCCAGCCTGATTCTTGAGGTGTTCACCCGCACCTACGGCCGTCTGGCGCTGATTGCGCGCGGTGCCAAAAAGCCCAGCTCCAGCTTCAGACCGATCTTGTTGCCGTTGCAGCCGCTGCACCTGGCTTTTGGCGGTGACGCAGAGATCCGCAATCTCAAAAGTGCTGAATGGCAGGGCGGTCACGGCATGCCGACAGGTGATGCGCTGCTGTCAGGCTATTACCTTAATGAATTGCTGATGCGCCTTCTGGCAAGGGACGATCCGCACCCGGCGCTGTTCGATGCCTACGCCGCCACCGTGCAGTTGCTGGCCAGCCAGAACATAGACAGGCTGCTAGAGGTCGCCCTGCGTGCATTTGAGCTGCGCCTGCTGCGTGACATCGGCCTGCTGCCGTCACTCGACAGGCAAACCGCCACGCTATCCGGGCTTGAGCCACAGGCGCAATATGTATTGCTGGCAGAGGCTGGTCTGCGTGAGGCTCACGACGACGATCGCGCCTCTTTGAATGGCGCACAATGGCAGGCACTGCAAGACGCGCTCGATGGCGATGCGCCTTTTGCAGACACCATGCACGCCTGCGTCAACCACCTGCCCGAGCTCAAGAGCCAGTTGCGTGCGCTGCTGCACTACCATTGCGATGTGAAAATCCTTAAAACCCGGCAGATGATGCGTGAACTACAGGCGCTATAGCCTTATAGCCTTCCTGTTTTAGCCGTACCCTTTTCAGGCCATGACCCCTATCCCTACTCAAACCCACAAAATCGCGTTGTCGGTCAACGTCAACAAGGTTGCGCTGCTGCGCAATACGCGCCACCTCGGCATTCCCGACGTGGTTCGCGCAGCGCGCCTGTGCCTTGAGGCTGGTGCGCAGGGCATCACCGTACACCCCCGGCCTGACGAGCGCCACATCCGAAGTGATGATGTGTTCGAAATGGCCGTCATGATGAAAGACTGGCCCGGCCGTGAGTTCAACATCGAAGGCAATCCCTTCCAGAACCTGATGGGCTTTGTGCATGACCTGTCGGCACGCGGCCTGCCGCTGCATCAATGCACCTTTGTGCCCGACAGCGAAGACCAGCTCACCAGCGACCACGGCTGGGCTTTCCCTAGCGACGCAGAACGCCTCAAACCACTGATTGCAGATGTCAAGGCACACGGTGCGCGTGTCAGCCTGTTCATGGACCCAGACCCTGAAGCGATGATTGCCGCCAAAGCCGCCGGTGCTGACCGTGTGGAGTTGTATACAGAGAGCTATGCTAGAGCCTGGCATAGCGATCAAAAAGTCAGGCTGTTAAGCCTGTTTGCGCGCGCCGGCGCTGCGGCTGAGGCGGCGCATCTGGGCGTGAACGCAGGCCATGACTTGAACCGCGACAACCTGACAGAATTTTTGCGCGCCGTACCGCAAGTGCAAGAGGTATCCATCGGCCACGCGCTGATTGCTGATGCGCTGGAGCTGGGCTACACGGCGACGGTGAAAGACTATTTGCGCTGTATCAACCAAGCCAGATGACCTCAATGATTTACGGCATTGGCACTGATATCTGCGACCTGCGCCGCATACGCGCTAGCGTTGAACGCCATGGTGAGCGCTTTGCAAAAAAAATACTCAGTGACGGCGAACTACTGGTCTGGAAAGCCCGCAGCGCCCGCTGGCCAGAGCGTGGTGTCAGCTACCTCGCCACTCGGTTTTCAGCCAAGGAAGCCTTCAGCAAAGCCATAGGCATAGGCATGCGAATGCCCATGACCTGGCGCTCATGCGAAGTCGCCAAGGCAGCCAGCGGCAAACCTGAAATCGTTTTGCATGGTGCGCTTAAAACCTGGTTTGAAGCACGCCACCTCACAGCCCACGTCAGCGTCACAGACGAAACCGATTACGCCGCCAGCTTTGTGGTGGTTGAAACCCAACCACCGATTTAAAAAATATCCATGATCCAACACGCCCCCCTGATCATCGACATCGCAGGCACCACGCTTACCAAGGTCGATAAGCAACGCCTTAAAAATCCACTGGTAGGCGGCATGATTTTGTTTGCCCGCAACTGGCAAGGCCACGCTGGCCGCGCCCAGCTCACAGCCCTGTGCGCCGCTATCAAAAGCGTTCGCAAGGATTTGCTGATTTGTGTTGACCACGAAGGCGGGCGCGTGCAACGCTTTAAAAATGATGGGTTCACGCATCTGCCGCCGATGCGCGCGCTCGGCGAGCTGTGGCTCAAAGACCAGATGGCCGCCACCAACGCAGCCACGGCCTGCGGCTATGTGCTGGCGGCAGAGTTGCGCGCCTGCGGTGTTGATCTCAGCTTCACTCCTGTACTCGACCTTAACTATGGCGAGAGCAGCGTCATAGGTGACCGCGCCTTTGGCCGCGACCCGCGCGTCGTCACGCTGCTCGCCAAAAGCCTGATACACGGTTTGCTGCAAGCCGGCATGGCCAATTGCGGCAAGCACTTCCCCGGCCACGGCTTTGTCAAAGCCGATTCGCACACTGACATTCCAATCGACAAGCGCAGTCTCAAAGCGATTTTGAGTGACGACGCAGCGCCCTACGACTGGCTGAACACCACGCTCACCAGCGTCATGCCGGCCCACGTCATCTACCCCAAGGTTGATGCGCGTCCGGCAGGCTTTTCAGAGCAATGGCTGACTTTCATACTGCGCGGCCAGCTTGGTTTTGGTGGCGCGATTTTCAGTGACGACCTCAGCATGGCCGGTGCCCGCAGCATCGACGGCCAGCAGGTCAGCTACACCCAGGCCGCAGTCACAGCGCTCAACGCCGGTTGCGATATGGTGCTGCTGTGCAACCAGTCAGTCGATGGCGGCCAGGCGCTTGACGAGTTGCTCGCAGGCATGGCGGAAGCACTGCTCAAAGGCCAATGGGAAGCGCTACAGGCCAGTGAGTTCCGCAGGCTGGACTTGCTGCCCACCACCCCGGCCCACGACTGGGACGACCTCATGCTGCAGCCAGCCTATATGCACGCAATGGGTTTGATTCCCTGAAGTTTTTGACGTCTGTGTGCGGTATCGTTGTCTTTTGTTTGGGGATTCACGATGCAATCAATTCAACGCCGGGCCGTGCTGCTGAGCATGGCTTGCGCATTGGCTACCAGCGTGGCGCTGGCCTCGCCTGCTGCACCTGTGCGCATCGGCTCAAAAATCGACACAGAAGGCAAGTTGCTGGGCAACATGATGGTGCTGGTGCTGGAGGCCAATGGCATCAAGACCGTTAACAAGGCTTCGCTGGGCAACACCAAGGTGCTGCGCGCTGCGATCATTGCGGGCGAGATTGATCTATACCCTGAATACACCGGCAATGGCGCTTTCATTTTTGCGGACGAGTCAAATCCGGTCTGGAAAAACGCCAAGGCAGGCTACGAGCGCGTCAAGGCGCTGGACTATGACAAAAACAAAATCGTCTGGCTGGATGTTGCCCCTGCCAACAACACTTGGGCTATTGCTGTGCGCAAGGATCTGGCGCTAAGTGCCAAACTAAAAACGTTGCAGGACTTGGCAGTCTGGCTGGGCACAAAGGCGGGCGATCAGTTCAAGCTCGCGGCCTCCAGCGAGTTTGTCGAGCGCCCTGATGCCTTGCCGGCTTTTCAGGCGGCTTACGGCTTCAAACTCAAACCTGCGCAACTGCTCACACTGGCCGGCGGCGACACCTCCGTCACCGAGCGTGCAGCAGCTGAAAAAACTTCTGGCGTAAACGCTGCCATGGCCTACGCTACCGACGGCGCGGTGCCTGCGCTGGGCCTGGTGATTCTGGAAGACCCCAAGGGCGTGCAGCCGGTGTATGCGCCTGCACCCATCATTCGCGAAGACGCGCTCAAGAAAAACCCGAAGATCGCCAGCCTGCTGGCTCCGGTTTTCAGGCTGCTCGATGGCCCTACCTTGCAGGGCCTGAATGCGAAGATTCAGCTGGAGGGGCAGGACGCGAAGAAGGTGGCCGGGGACTTTTTGAAGTCCAGGGGTTTGATGAAGTGACTTCGCGCTGGAGTCAGCTCAACATTGCGCAGCTTGCTTTGACGGCTCTAGCAGTCGGCGCGCTTTGCGGCTTGCCGTTTTTAACCACTGCGGCTAACCGTCTGGTGTCGGGTGTGCCGGTTTATTTTTTCTCGCTGCTTTCGTCGCCACCTCTCAGCCTGGCCGCGTTGCTGACTTTGCTTTTTATCGCGTTGCTGGCAATGGTATTTTGCAAACCCAGTCGAGTGTCGTTGTCGGTTTCACTGCTGGCTTCGTTGGTATTGATTCCGTGCCTTCTCTGGCTCGCAGCTTCGCAGGCGACGCTGGCTACAGCATCCAGCTCACCGATTTCGCGCACATCGCCGGGCAGCGGCTTTTGGCTGGCGCTGCTGGCTTCTGGGCTGTTGCTGGTTGATGCCTTGCAGCGCCTAAGAGTTGGCTACGCGGTGCGCACAATGGTCTTCGCCGCCGTTGCGCTACCTATCGGCTTTATGCTGCTGTCAGGCGCTGGCAATGACTTGTCGATCATGAAGGAATACGCCCTGCGCGCTGATGAGTTCTGGTCAGCAGTGCTGCGGCACATTGAGATTGTGGCTGTGGCGCTGCTCATGACCTTGTGCATCGGTCTGCCACTGGGCTGGGCGGCCTATCGTTTCCAACGCTTGGGCACAGGGCTGTTTCCGCTGCTCAATATTGTTCAGACCATTCCGTCGATTGCGCTGTTTGGTTTGTTGATGGCACCGCTGGCTTTGCTGGCCGCCAGCTGGCCTGCTCTGGGCGCGGCGGGCATCAGTGGCGTGGGCCTGGCACCGGGCGTGATGGCGCTGGTGCTGTACAGCCTGTTGCCTGTGACCCGAGGCATGTTGACAGGGCTGGCGCAGGTGCCAATAAGCGCCCGGCAGGCCGCTAGCGGGCTTGGCATGTCTAACGCACAAATATTTTGGCGAGTTGAAGCGCCGCTGGCTTTGCCTGTGGTGTTGGGCGGTGTGCGCACAGCCACCGTACAGGCGGTGGGGCTTGCGGCCGTCACCGCATTGATAGGCGCTGGTGGGCTGGGTGCCATCATGTTTGAAGGGCTGTATGCCAATGCGCAGGACCTGGTGCTGCTGGGTGTGCTGCCTATCGTCTGCCTCGGGCTGCTGGCTGACCTGAGCTTCAAGGCTCTGCAGAGCTGGGCACTTCGATCCGCAGGAGTCACACAATGATTGAATTTAAAAACGTCTCCAAGTCATACGACACAAAAAATAAAGCCATAGCCAACGTAGATTTGAAAATCGAACGCGGTGAGTTTGTGGTGTTGATAGGTGCATCTGGTTCTGGCAAATCAACGCTGCTCAAAATGATCAACTGCATGGAAAGCCATGACAGCGGCGAAGTGCTGTTTGATGGCCGCGACGTGCGCGCCTTTGCGCTGCGCGAGCTGCGCCTGCGCATGGGTTACGCGATCCAGTCGGTCGGGCTTTTTCCGCACTGGACGGTGGCGCGCAACATCGCCTGTGTGCCGCAGATGCTGGGCTGGTCCAGCGCCAAAACTAATTTGCGCGTGACCACGCTGCTCAAGCTGTTTGACCTTGACCCGCTCACCTACGGCCCGCGCTTTCCGCACCAGCTATCGGGTGGCCAGCAGCAGCGTGTGGGTGTGGCGCGTGCCTTGGCGGCTGACCCCGATGTGTTGCTGATGGACGAGCCCTTTGGCGCGCTAGACCCGGTCATTCGCGCAGCACTGCAGCTTGAGATGAAGCGCGTGCATCAGACATCCGGCAAAACCATTGTCATGGTGACGCACGATATCGACGAGGCGCTGTTGCTGGCTAGCAAAATCGTGTTGCTCGACAAAGGCCGCCTGCTGCAGGTCGGCACGCCACTGGACTTGCTCGTCAGGCCCGCGAGTGAGCAGGTGATTGATTTTGTAGGGCGCAGCGACATCGGCATCAAATTGCTGGCGCTGCAAACGGTGCAAAGCCTGGTCAGGGCCGAGGCACAGCAGGGCAGTGAGAGTTTACCGCTAAGTACAACGCTGCGCGCGGCGGTGTCGTTTTTGGCTGTGCGGCAGTTGGCGCTGGTCAATGTGGTGGATGCGGCTGGGCTGCATCTGGGGGTGCTTCATGCAACTGATATTTTCAGCAAGACTGACGAGCGCCATGTTTGAGATTTTCAAAGACAAATTGCTTTGGGCGGTGCTGGCACTCACCGCACTGGTTATTGCACTAGCGTATTCACAGCCGCTCTTTTCATGGCTATTTCCGCAGCTGGAGCGCCCGGTTTACAGTCTGGAGCCTTTTGCCTATTTGCTCTGGCAACACATCCAACTAGTCGGCATCTCCAGCATGGCTTCGGTTGTAGTAGGTACAAGCGTTGGGCTGTGGATTACACGGCCAGAATTCTCTACCGGTCAGCAGTTCCGGCCCATGGTCGAGACGCTTACCGCTATGGGCCAGACCTTTCCACCGGTAGCCGTGCTGGCCTTGGCTGTACCCGTGGTGGGTTTTGGCGAGCTGCCCGCGCTGATCGCGCTGGCGCTCTACGGCTTGTTGCCAGTGGTGCAGGGCACGATCTCGGGCTTGCAGTCGGTACCCGAAGCAGTCAGCCAATCAGCGCGCGGCATGGGCATGTCGTCATGGGAGCGTCTGCGCAAGGTCGAAGTGCCGCTGGCGCTACCGGTGTGGCTCTCAGGCGTGCGCACTTCAGTCATCATCAACATAGGTACGGCAGCCATCGCCTCAACCGTAGGTGCCAAAACGCTGGGCTCGCCCATCATCGTTGGCCTGGGCGGTTTTAATACAGCTTATGTGCTGCAAGGCGCGCTGCTGGTGGGCGCGCTGGCGGTTGTGGTGGATATGGGGTTTGAAAGGCTGACCAAGATGGTTGATTGGCGGCGGTGAATTTATAGAAGTGCCCTTAAGTAAGCGCCATTCGTCCTAACGCCACTTGCGGTTGGCCACCAGCAGGGCCGTGACATAACCATGCAGCCAGTCGAAATTGATCGGCTTTCCAAGATAGTGTGCGTTCGACGGAAGGCCGCCTTTTCCCTCGATGGCTTCTTTGGGCAGTCCGCTGATGACAAGGATCTGCATGGCCAGCAATTGCTGATTGCGCTTGAGGGCGCGCAGCATTTCCAGGCCGTCCACACCCGGCATGTTCAGATCCGTGATCAGGAGGTCTGGCCGCATGCTGGCGATGTCCATCAAGGCTTCCAAAGCAGATGCCATGAAGGTGCAGTCCACCGCCATGTCCCATTCGTCAAAATGGGCTTTGTAGAGCTCCCGGGCGGATTCTTCATCTTCCACCACCAGCACGCTCAGGCGATGCCTGGGGTCTGAGTCAGCCGGGGCCAGTTGCGGACTGTTTTTTTGCAGGTAGTTGTTGATGGCGCGCAGGGACAGCCGACGATGCCCTCCGAGTGTTTTCCATGCATCAATTTCGCCTTTTTCAACAAGGGACTGCACGGTGGCCACCGACAACCCCAGCAGCTTTGCAGCGTAGGTGGTCCCGCAGTAGTCGTCGCTGGGAAAATCACTCACCATGATGGCACTTTCAAAAGTTCGGGGTTCGCGTGGCATAAGGAAACTTCAAAAATTACAACTTGTAATTTTAAACAATTTGATGGATTTAATCAGATTGGTCTATTTCCCATCATTTTCGTATTCAAACCCGTATAGTGCTGCGGATCGCCTGACCACTTTCACACTGGATGCCCCACAGCAAGGCCTGTTTTAATAGAGTCTATTTTAGAAAGTTTAATGTCATGATGGAACGACTTGCCCAACTCAGCTATGAATCTTTGGCGCCCGAAGTGCGCCCTCTGGCCGATGACATATTGAAAGTGTCCAGCGCCGCACTGGGTGGCCCTTATAACGCTTTGCTGCGTAGCCCGGACATGGCGCGCCGCTGTTTTGATTTGCTGGATTACTTGCGATTCAAAACGACCATCAACAAGCGTTTGAATGAATTTGCCATTTTGATTCAGGCCCGCATTGCCAACGCACAGTATGAATGGTGGGCACATGAAACGATCGCGCGCCGCGCGGGGTTGTCGGATGTCGTGATGAATGAATTGCGAGAATGCCGCAGACCTGTGTCTATGCAAGACGACGAACGCTTGGTCTACGACTACTGCATTCAACTGACCTTGAACCACCGTGTGCCCGATGCACTTTGGCAAGAGGTGGTGGACAAGATGGGCGAGCAATCGGTGATGGATTTGACCGTTTTGTCGGGAACGTATGTGATGGTGTCGATGTTGTTGAACGCCACGCAAGTGGGTATTCCAAACAATGGCCCATTGCCTTTGGAAGAGTTGGACCCGTTGGAAATCAGGCGTCGATTGCTGGCGTGAACTGGCTCACGCTGGTCGTCACCCTCTTCATACAAGCTATGGTGGCCATGGCTTTGTTGACCTTGCCTGTGATGGCGCCGGTGGTGTCCAAGGCCCTGCAAGTGTCGCCAGCCTGGGTCGGCTTGTACGTCTCGGTGGCCTACATCGGCGCGATGTTTTCTAGCTTGATTTCGGGCACTGCCGTTTCGCGTTGGGGCGCTATTCGGGTCAGCCAGATTGGCCTCTTGATGTGCGGTGCGGGCTTGCTGCTTTGCGCCATGCCTTGGTTGCCCGCTGTGGCCTTGGGTGCTTTGTTGATTGGCTTGGGATATGGGCCCATCACGCCGGCAAGCTCTCATTTATTGGCCAGGACCACGCCGCCGCATCAAATGTCTTTGGTGTTCTCGATCAAACAAACTGGCGTGCCTTTGGGGGCCATGTTGGCGGGGGCGATCGTGCCGCAATTGTTGTTGCGCATTGACTGGCAATGGAGCATGGTCAGCGTGGCTGTGGTTTGTGCGCTGTTTGCGGGGATCTCGCAACGCTTGCGAGCCAGCCTGGACGACGACCGAAAACCTGGACAGACTTTGAATCGGGCGAGCTTGATTCGCCCCATTCGTATGGTCATGGGGCACCGTCTTTTGATGAGCATGGCCGCTTGTTCTTTTGTGTTTTCCATGGTGCAAATGTCTTTGACCACCTACTTGGTCACCTTCTTGCACGAGAAACTCAGTTACGGGTTGGTGGCTGCGGGGCTGGCACTGTCCTTGACCCAGATGGGGGGTGTGGTGGGCCGAATTGCCTGGGGCTTTGTGTCAGACCGATGGCTTGGCGCCTTCCGGGTCCTGCTGCTGTTGGCCGTGGTGATGGCCCTTTGCGCCCTGGCCACAGCGTATTTCACACCAGACGTTCCTACTTGGATTGTGTTGTCAATCTTGACAGTATTCGGTGCCTCTGCCATTGGTTGGAACGGCGTTTATTTGTCTGAAGTGGCCCGGCAAGCCCCCGAAGGCCTGGCCAGCATGGCCACAGGCGGCACATTGGCCTTCACCTTCTTGGGGGTGGTAGTGGGCCCGATGTTGTTTGGCGTGATTTCGAACACGAGCGGTGGTTACCCCTTAGCATTCATGGGCCTGACCTTCATTGCCAGTCTGGCCGCAGGCTTGCTGTTGTTTATTTTTCGCTGGCGATAACAGCTCAAACCTCGCGGCGCAATGCTGGGAACAAAATCACATCGCGAATGCTGGGGCTGTCGGTCAGCAGCATCATCAACCGGTCTATGCCTATGCCGCAGCCGCCGGTGGGTGGCATGCCGTATTCGAGGGCGCGAATGAAGTCGTGGTCGTAGAACATGGCTTCATCGTCGCCGCTGTCTTTGGCCTCGACTTGCGCGTTGAAGCGGGCGGCTTGCTCTTGGGCATCGTTCAGCTCACTAAAGCCGTTGCCGAATTCGCGGCCTGTGATGTAAAGCTCAAAGCGCTCGGCGACTTCGGGGCGCTGGTCGTTGGCGCGGGCTAGAGGCGACATTTCTGTCGGGTGTTCCATGATGAAGGTCGGCTGCCAGAGCTTTTCTTCAACCAGTTCTTCAAAGTAGAGCACCTGCAGACTGGCCAGCGAACGGGTTGATAGGCGGTTTTTTTCTTCGTTCATGCCAAGCTTGCGCAGGGCGTTGATGAGCCAGGCTGGGTCATCCACACGCAAGCTTGCGCCGCCTTCTAAGCTAACACTCGCCTCCGTGTGTTTGATGATGGCCTCACGAATCGTCAGGCGTTCAAACGGCTTGGCCAGGTCAACGTCTTTGCCACCGTATTGCAATTGCAGCTTACCGATAACTTTTTGTACCACGTCGCGAATCAGCGACTCGGTGTAGGCCATCAAATCCGAGTAGTTCCACCACGCGGCGTAGAACTCCAGCATGGTGAACTCGGGGTTGTGCCGCACGCTGATGCCTTCGTTGCGGTAGCTGCGGTTGATTTCAAACACGCGCTCAAACCCGCCGACGATCAGGCGCTTCAAATACAGCTCGGGCGCGACGCGCAAAAACATTTCCTGGTCGAGCGCGTTGTGGTGTGTCTTGAAGGGCTTGGCGTTGGCACCGCCGGGTATCGGGTGCAGCATCGGCGTTTCGACTTCAAGAAAATCATGGGCCACCATGAACTCGCGAATACTGGTCACGGCCTTGCTGCGCGACATGAAGCGCTTGCGCGCCGACACGTCCATGATGAGGTCAACATAGCGCTGGCGGTATTTGACCTCTTGGTCGGCCATGCCGTGAAACTTGTCGGGCAGGGGGCGAAGGCTTTTGGTGACCAGGCGAATGCCGGTGGCGTGAATCGACAGCTCGCCGGTTTTGGTTTTGAAGAGTGTGCCGATGCTTGAAACAATGTCACCCAAGTCCCAGTGCTTGAAGGCGCTGTGAACGTCTTCGCCTACGCCTTCGTTGTTGATATAGAGCTGTATGCGGCCACCCGACGGGCCAAAAGACGAGTCTTGCAGCGTCGCAAAACTGGCCTTGCCCATCACGCGCTTGAGCATCATGCGGCCAGCGACGTGGACTCTGACGCTGAGCGCTTCAAGCTCTTCTTTGCTGAGATGGTCGTACTGCGCAAACAGCGCTTCGGCCTTGTGTTGCGGCTTGATGTCGTTGGGGAAGGCGATACCGGCTTTGCGCAAGTGGCTAAGCTTTTCACGCCGCTCGATGATGAGCTGGTTTTCGTCTTGCGGGGCGGGAGTAGCGGAGGTAGTTGCTGGCGCGTTGGTGGTCATGAATTTGGTTTGGCTATTACAGGTGAAATGCGATTGAGGGCAATTATTCACTCTATTTTAGTTTTACGCGGGTCATTTGAAACGCCTCCCGCAGCATAAGCTATCCGGAATCCGGGTTTGCCGCATGGCGCCACCGCAGATGCCTGCAAACTGTGCTGGCAAGCAGGTTTGTACCAGCGCGATGGGCCGGTCTGTGATAACTTCCAACTCCACTCAAAAAAAATAGGGGAAGACAGCTATATGTTCAATTTAGACCGGCTGGCACCCGAGCGGCTGCTGGGTATGCGCCGTGGCATCGAAAAAGAGAGCCTGCGGGTCCAGCCTGCGGGCGGCTTGGCGCTGACACCGCACCCGGCAGCACTGGGTTCGGCCCTGACGCATCCCAGCATCACCACTGACTTCAGCGAATCCCAGCTTGAGCTGGTGACCGGTGTACATGCCAGCGTGGATGCGGCGCTGGACGAGCTGACGCAGATTCACCAGTTCACCTACCGCACTTTGAAATCGGTTGGCGATGAAATGCTCTGGGTGTCGAGCATGCCCTGCGGCTTGCCGACCGACGAGACCATTCCTGTGGCGCTGTTTGGCTCGTCCAATGTGGGCCGCGCCAAGAGTGTTTATCGCCTTGGCCTGTCGCACCGTTATGGTCGACGCATGCAGACGATTTCGGGCATTCACTACAACTGGTCTTTTCCGGGGCTGACGAATGCGCAGTACTTTGGCCTGATCCGCAATTTCCGCCGCCAGGCTTTTTTGCTGCTTTACCTGTTTGGTGCCTCACCAGCCGTGTGTTCGACTTTTGTGGCAGGGCGCCAGCACGAGCTGCAAGCGCTTAACCGCGGCACCATGTACATGCCGCACGGCACCTCGCTGCGCATGGGCCGCCTGGGTTACCAGAGCGATGCGCAGGCCTCGCTGGCGGTCAGCTACAACAGCCTGGAAGGCTACGCCGCGTCATTGCAGGACGCGCTGACACGGCCCTACCCGGCGTATGAAAAAGTCGGCATTTTCAATCCCGGTGGTGACTACAACCAGCTTGCCACCTCGCTGCTACAGATTGAAAACGAGTTTTACGGCACCATCCGCCCCAAGCGTGTGATCTTCCCCGGCGAGCGGCCTTTGCATGCTTTGCGTGAGCGCGGTGTTGAATACATTGAAGTGCGGCTGATGGACCTCGATCCTTTTGTGTCTGTCGGCATCACGGCGCAAACCATGCGCTTTCTGGATGTCTTTTTGCTGCATTGCCTGCTCAGTGACAGCCCGAACGATACGCCGGAAGAAATCGCCGCACTGGCGCGCAACCAACACCGCACCTCAGCGCGTGGCCGGGAGCCAGGCTTGACGCTGGAACGCGACGGCGCAGAAGTCATACTGACCGGTTGGGGCGCGGATATTCTGGCGCAGTGCGCGCCGATTGCTGACGCACTCGACGCAGCGCATGGCCACCAGCTCCATAGCGAAGCGCTGGCCTCTGCCAGTGCCTCGCTGGCGAACCCGGATTTGTTGCCGTCTGCCCGTGTACTGGCCGCCATGGCCCAGGGGTTTGACAATTCGTTTGCCAAATTTGTGCGCACGCAGTCGGAAAAGACCCGCGACAGTTTTAACAGCCTGGCGTTTTCACAAGAACAGCAGGCGCACTTCGCAGCACTCAGTCAGCAGTCGCTGGAAGATCAGAAAAAAATCGAGGCCGCAGACAGCATGCCGTTCGAGGTTTACCGTCAGCAATACGTCGCAGCAGAACGGCTGGGCATGCCAAAGCGTCAAATGGCGGCTACTGCATACGCCGCCGCGCATACAGACCCATAAACGCAATACCCAGCAGCAGCGCAAACCAGCCTACCAGTGATGACTGGGCAACGATGTCCTGCATACCGGGCGAGGTGATGAAGTGGGGTGAGATCAGCACACCCAGGCCAATCAGGGTACACAAAATGCCCCTGATCGCCAGATCGTTGTTGGCCTTGCGCCTGACGTTACTGTTATTTGGTTTTTGGGTGGGGGCATCGGGCATGGGCATAAAAACTTTCGTTGAAGGGCTGATTTTCACCTGTATTGGACGCTTTTGGAGACCATAGCTAGCAGCGACAATAAGGCTATGGGGGCACTTCTAGAAATTCAGATTTTCAGGATGAAGTGCTAGGCGGACGGAGCGCAGCAACCGCAGCGTACTTCAGGTACGTGAGGATTGCGAGTACCGCCCAACGACGCAATTCGCCTGAAAAATGAATTTATAGAGGTGCCCATGGCTATTCAGTGGTTTCCCGGTCACATGCATCTGACCAAAAAAGCGATTTCCGAACGCATCAAGGAAATTGATGTCGTGATCGAGTTGCTGGATGCGCGCCTGCCCGGCTCCAGCGCCAACCCGATGCTGGCTGAACTAACCGGCCACAAACCTGCGCTAAAGGTTTTAAACAAGCAAGACCTGGCTGACCCGGCCATCACGCCGCTGTGGTTAGAGCATTACAACGCCCTGAGCGCCACGCGCGCGATTGAACTGGATGCGAGTGAGACCTCCCCCGTCCGACGTTTGATTGACGCTTGCCACGCGCTGGCGCCGACTCGCGGCAGCATGGTCAAGCCCATGCGGGTGCTGATTTGCGGCATTCCCAACGTTGGCAAGTCCACGCTCATCAACACGCTGACCGGCAAGCGCGCGACCAAGACTGGCGATGAAGCCGGTATCACCAAAGTCGAGCAGCGTCTGGTGCTGGCGGATGGTTTTTATTTATGGGACACCCCCGGCATGTTGTGGCCACGCATCATCGTTGCCAAGAGTGGTTACAACCTGGCCGCCAGCGGTGCGATTGGCCGCAATGCGTTCAATGAAGAAGAAGTCGCGCTGGAGTTGCTCGACTATTTGCTTAAACGCTACCCAGAGGCGCTTGAGGCACGCTACAAGCTGGCCATCACGCCGGGCATGACAGACGAGCAGGCGCTTGAAGCGATTGGCCGCAAGCGCGGCGCGGTACTCACCAAAGGCCGGGTGAATTTACAAAAAGCGGCAGAAATTGTGATCTACGAATTTCGCGCTGCCACGCTGGGCCGCATCACGCTGGAGACGCCGCAAGAGTTTGCTACTTGGTTAGCCGCAGGCAAGTTGCTGGACGCTGAGCGGCAGGTGAAAAAAGACAAGATAGAAACCAGCAGACTGATGAGGCTGAAAAAAATCCCACAGCCAAATTCGCGTGATCAGTAGGTTATGGCACCACGGTCGGCACATTCCACCGGCCCCACCCGGCCAAAGAAGCCATGCAGCCAAAGGCAGCGGCACCAGCCTGAACCAATGGGCGGCAAAAGTGCTGGGCGAGGCGGCTCATGCCTGATGCGCCTGCTTGGTTGGCTTAATGGGCGCGAAACGTTTTAGATTTCATGCGTCTTCATTCGAGCCTGACCGCTTTATTCAAAATTGTTTGATAATGCGCCCATGCATGCTTCATTGACCCAGCAATTACCGAACATCGCTGCGCTGTGCGAGCGCTATGGTGTGGCACATCTGGAGTTGTTCGGCTCCGCTACAGGCACTGAGTTCAATCCCGATTCCAGCGACTTTGACTTTTTGGTTGAGCTAGACCAGAACAACAACGGGTCGCGTGGCCGCCGCTGGACCGAGTTGGCAGATGCGCTTGAGGCTTTGCTGGGGCGTCATGTGGATTTGGTGAACCCGCGCTACATTCGCAACCCCTATTTTTTGCAAGCCGTCAATAGCAGCCGCACCGTGATTTATGACCGACAAAACGCCCAAGTTACTGGTTGATGCCGTGACGAACTTGAAGCTGGCCATCGACCTGCGAAACCGAATCATCCACGGATACGACTCGGTGGATGATGAAATTATTTACTTCACAGTGGTCGAGGACCTGCCTTCATTGCGGCTCGATTTAACCCAGCTGTTGGCCTTGCGTGGTTGACATAAAGACGCGGTTTGATTTAGAAGTGTTTGCTTTGAATTTAATAGCGGCTGGCGCTTATTTAGCGCGGGCTGGTCTGCAATTTGTCCTGTAAGTCCAGCCGCAACACTGAATCTAATTCGAGCCGTGCTTTCCTCGAGGGAAAGCACGACTCTTGAGGACGCTTTTCGGTGCCATACTTGGCCTCATGCGGTTGAATTTCCTATCCTTCGATTCGCAATGCGCTTTTGCACGAGACGATCACGAACCCAACGAAAACAATATGGATGAACAACTATCAAAAACCACCGCCTTGCGCTTAATTGCCGCCAAATCGGCAGAAGATGTACTGGCCGTATTGAAAGACGACGACGCTTGTTTCTATTTTGATGATCCTCAAAACTGGTCGCCCTATGGAAATAGGGAAAAGAATTGGGACACCGTAGGCAATCAGCAGACAAACCCCGTAGGCGCGCTTGTAGAAATAATAACGAATGGAATTGATGCCATTTTGCTGCGGAAGGCGAGGGAAGCCGGCATAACAGACGTTCGCGCACCTGAAGCGCCGTCGTCGATGGTCGAAGCCGTTAAGCGCTTCTTCCCGCATGTTGTTGAAGGAAAGATTCAACTGCTTGTGTCAAGTCAACGTACTGCACTGGCCCAGAAATGCATACAAGTCGCCGTGCAGCGCCCGTATAGAAAAAATCATCAATATCCGACTTACACAATGATCGATGCTGGTGACGGTCAGCTCCCACAAGACTTCGCCAAAACGTTTTTATCGCTCAGCGAAAAGAACAAGGAGGGAATCCAGTTTGTGCAGGGAAAATTCAACATGGGTAGCACAGGTAGCCTGCGTTTCTGTACGCGCTCTGACATTCGACTGGGCCACTACAAATTGATCGTTTCGCGCCGACCCGGGCAACCTTATTGGGGTTGGACGCTTGTAAGGGTTAGGGGACCGCGCGCCGGCGAAGCTTTGCCGGTGGCGGAATATTTTCACATCAACAAAACGGCGATTCCCAAGTTCAGAGCCGAAACCCTGAGCGCGTTTAATCACGAAACTCTCGGAGTCATCCAAGAGGGATCGCTGGTCCGGTTATACGAGTACGACATTGGTCCAGAGTCCCGTTCAGTAGACTTTGGAATCTACTACGCATTAACTGTGAACCTCATTGACTGCGCTCTGCCAATTCAACTCTATGACTTCGATGCAACCCCGGTAGTCGGAAAAGGCCCTCTTCGCGCACAAGGCATTGCGGCACGGACATTTAGCGGTCTGAATGTAGTGCTGCGTGCAGAACTTGGCGAAAGCACCGACATCGAAGCCGAAACACCCAAAAGCGAGGAAAAAACAGAATGGGTGCACCTGGTGGAGGAGATTAAGGATGAAGAGCTCGGGCATATCAAGATAGTTGCTACCGCCGTCTCACGACTCCAGGATTTTCTGTCTAAACAGCCAGCAAGGGTGTTTTACACCATCAACGGACAAACGCACGCTTATGAGCGTGCGAGTTTTTTGAACACTCGGGCGGGTCTTCCCGATCTTCGAAATCACGTTCTGATCAATGTGATTTGCGATGAAATGAACAAACTGGCGATGGCAGCCATCTTTATGCCTGACCGTGAACGTAAAGCAAACACTGAGCTGGCGCGCATGTTGGAGCAACGTGTCATCGAAGCATTGAAAGGCGACGATAAGCTACGCGCATATGCAGCAGAGATCCGAAGGCGTCGCGCAACCAATCAAGTTGAAGACCAAAAAGAAACCACTGATCTTTTGCGGGAACTTGTGAAGGCTGATCCGGCGATTCGCGAACTATTTGGCCTAGGGGCCTTCCTCCCGGAATTAGATAAAGCACCAGGCGGGAACGAGGTTTTTAGCGGCAAGAAATTTCCGACATTTTTGGCCCCATTAAACTTGAAAACGGAGGGCGGCGGCTTCGTTAAGGATTTGCCCATAAACGGCGTTAGACGCATTGAGTGCGGCACAGATGCTGAGAACGATTACTTGACACGCGTCGACAGTCCCGGAATCACGTGGTGCTCTGTTGATGAATTGGTAATGCCCCACTCTGTCAAACTTCGCAACGGCACCGCGCGATTCACTGTCAATGCCCCAAAAGCAGCGCGGGTTGGCGATGAACTCTTCGTTGAATTTGGATTTCTTGACAACGCCCATGCTGAGCCATTGAAGTTTGGCGTGACCATCAGGTACACGGACGCGGAGCTGCCAAATACCAATCCATCAGGCAAGCGAACAGATACGAAGCCTGGGACACAACTTGCAATTGGACAGCCGGATTTTCAATGGGTGCATGAAGCTCAATGGAACGATCACACTTTTGATCAGGACTCAGCAGCATACGTTTCGACAGGAGACAAGACTGTCGTCTATGTCAATTCCGACAATCGATATTTGCGGGCGATGCGAGTCCGCGAAAAAGATGAAGCAAAAAGGATGCTCAGTCAGCACATGTTCAAAATGGGACTTGGGTTGCTCGCGCTGGCTATTCACAAGAAAGCAACAGCAACGATAGAGGAAGCTGAATCAACAGCGCAAAATGATCCAGAGGCCTTTACTCGACAGGCAACAACTGCAATGGCCCCATATATTGTCACAATTATTCGCCGTCTAGGTGGGGTGGAGACTGTATGACCCGAACTGTTGCGATCGATTTCTTCTGTGGTGCGGGTGGCATGACCAACGGTCTCATCCGGTCGGGCATGCATGTGCTGGCGGGCATAGATAACGAGGCAATGTGTGAGAAGACCTATCGACAAAACAAAAATCGAAGTGGCCCGCGGCCCAAGTACATCTGCAAGGACATTTTTCCCGTAACCAAGACGCACCCTGAAGGCCAACAGGCAGAGATAAGCACTGAACTGCACGAGTTGTTGACGACATACAAACGTGAGACGGCTCTAAGGAAAATCAACCTAGTCTTTGCTATCTGCGCACCCTGCCAACCGTTCACCACGATCAGTCAAATCGAGATGTCGGAGGGGCGACAATTCAAGCGATCCAACGACTCCAATTTGTTGTTGACTACGCTTTCTCTTATTGCCGAATTCCGTCCGGCGGCAATAATTTGTGAGAACGTAGAAGGCATTTCTAAGGGTCCGAGTTCTGTACTTGCCCAATTTGAAAAACGGCTGGCTGAGTTGGGCTACGGATTCAAGGCCAAAGTAATCAATGCCGCAAAATTTGGCGTTCCTCAAAATAGAAAGAGAACTATCGGTCTTGCTTTTGATCTTGAAAAGTACGCCAACGACTTTGAGGTTTTAGAAAAAAACAGTAATCTGAAAAAGCTCGTGACTGTCGAGGAAACCATTGGACATTTGCCGCCTCTAGCTTCAGGTGAAGCTGACTCCAATATCCCGAACCACCGGGCACGCGCACTTAGCGACCTCAACCTAAAACGCATTTCCTGCGCGCCTCCGGGCGAAACAAATTTGTATCTCAAAAATACGCCCTATGGTGATCTGTCGCTCGGGTGTCATCAGCGGCTTGAAAAAAGACAAGGCAAACCTAGCTTCTCAGACACTTACACACGAATGCGTGGTGACGACGTTGCCCCGACGATCACTACACGATCCATGTCGGTGTCAAATGGTCGATTTGCGCACTACGATATCAAGCAAAATCGAGCCATAACGCCTCGTGAGGCGGCATTGCTGCAGACCTTTCCTAGTAGCTATGTCTTTTATCCAGAAGAAAACATGGAGTTTGCTTCCACGCTGATTGGTAATGCCGTTCCCCCACGATTAGCAAAGTTCTTTGGCGGCTATATCCTTGATCGGCTTCCCACCTAACCGAGCGGGTCAAGAAAATGATTGCCTTGATTCCGAAAAATGGCGGAAGTCGCTCCGATTTACCACGAAAATTTGTTCTCCCATGCCACCAACGCGCCCCAGGCGGGTTCAAGGACGTCTATGGGCGAATGGCATGGGATCAGCCCGCCCCGACGATCACGGGGGGATGCGCGAGTCCGTCGAAGGGTCGTTTCCTTCACCCAACCGAAGATCGGTGCATCACACTTCAGGAAGCGGCAATCCTGCAAGGCTTCCCTGCTAGCTATGTTTTTCCGCAGACTGTGTCGAAGGACCGACTTGCGCTAATGGTTGGCAATGCGCTTCCCGTACCCTTCATTCATGCGTATGCGCTTGAGATACATCAGCAGCTAGTTGGGAAGGAATGAGCGATGCCTGACGACCAACTTCAACTCCGCTTCGACCCGCAAACGATCAAGCACCTTGGCGTGAGGATGTACGCCACACTGCCGCCAGCACTCGCGGAGCTTGTATCAAATAGCTACGACGCTGACGCAAGCGATGTAACGATAACCCTAACCGAGACAAAGGGTAAGCCAGTAAGAATCACAGTTTCGGACAATGGGTGCGGATTGTCCTTTGACGACATCAATGAAAAGTTTTTGGTCATTGGTCGAAACCGACGGCAGGCGGATGGCGACCGTCCTTCTCCGAAGTATGGGCGGCTACCGACCGGTAAAAAAGGACTCGGGAAGCTTGCCCTATTTGGGTTGGCGAAAATGATTACTGTACGAACAAGGCAAGGAGGGAAGTTGAACTCCTTCATCCTTGACTGGGAGCAATTGAGCGTAGCTAGCGGAAGCTATAACCCACAGGTTTTGGAACGAGACGTCGATACTTCCGAGCCAGATGGTACTGAACTGCTTCTGGAGGGGTTGAAGCGAGAGTCGCCCTTTGACTTTCAAGGGATTGCCGATAGCCTTTCAAGGATTTTCATCGTTGGTGATGATTTCAACGTTGTTGTTCAGTCGCCCAGAGGTGATCGAGTTGCGCTCACCAATGCACGACGGTATTCAACCATTCAAGCGGAATTTGAGTGGAAAATCACAGATCCGGCAATGATACCAACTGGATCGACCTATGAAAACCAACTAACGGGCAAGCTCATTACAGCAAAGACACCGATTACACCGGCGTCGGGATTGCGGGGAGTCTCACTGTTTTCTCGAGGGAAGCTAGTGAATGCACCAGAGTTTTTTTCCGACAGTACATCAAGCCACTTTTACCAGTACCTCACCGGCTGGATTACTGTAGATTTCATCGACTTGATAGCCGAAGACGTAATCTCAACTAATCGACAGTCCATCGATTGGGAGAACGCTGAAATGGCCAGACTTCGGACCTTTCTAACCGGAATTATCTCGCAGGTCGGGAGTGAATGGCGTGTGAAGCGCAAAGAAATAAAGGGGACAGAGTTAACGCAGGCAACCGGAATAGATACGAAACGGTGGATCAGTACGTTGCCTGAAGCAATTCGTGATCAAACACAAACAATTGTGGACTCCCTGGGCGGGGAGGAAGCGCTGGAGAAATATACCCCGGTCATTAAGGCGCTTCATGCAATGATCCCCGAGTACCCGTTATTGCATTGGCGGCATCTGCATCCGAAGCTGAGAGATCGCATAGAGAAGTACTATCAGAATGCACAATATGGTGATGCCGCAAGTCAAGGGGTTCAAATTTACTGCGACTTGGTTCGCCAGCTTGCGAATAGCACGGAGGATGGTGCTGTACTTGTTAACGGAGTTTTCGGCGGCAAGCCTTTCACTTTTCCCCCAAAACTTCAGATAACGCCACTTGTCACTGATTCGGAAGTGAACATCCAACTGGGGCAGGGGCACCTTTCGCGAGGAATCGTGAGCGGGTTTCGCAATCCCATTTCACATGCACCGATTGACACTAGCGTACCTGCCGTATTCTCAGAGCTCGACTGTCTTAATATTTTGAGCCTTGCGTCATATTTGATGTCGCGGTTGGACAAGGTAAAGGTCAACTAGCACGTCGAGTGCGTTATCCTTAGTTGGATTTGAGTCACCAATGCCCACTCCTTGGTCCTGCGAAGAAGTCGATGCCACCGTCGCAGACTATTTGCACATGTGGCTATTGGAGCAGGCGGGTCAGTCTTACAACAAAAAGAATTGGGGTCAAAAAGAATCGGGGTCAGACTCCAATTAGCTCGGGTTGCTACAAATAAAATAGCAGTAATTAATGCGAAGCTGAGCCTTTTAATTTAGTTATAGTTGCCTTTCAAGTGTCATTTTTGTCACCCAATTTTAATGGACTATTCAAAGAAGAATTGGGGTCAGACTCCAATTAGTCACGGGCGGTGCGGGCTACGCCTGGGGCGTCTATTTCAACGATTGCTTCGTCGGTGGCGGCGCGTGCGGCTGGTGCGGTAGGGGTGTGGCGTGCCCGTCAGTGCTTGGGCGGCGCAGCCGCTTGGGGGCTTAGGGAATTCAATTGCCGGGCCAGCGGGCCGGGCTTTGTCGGTGATGAAGGCAGGCCAATACCGAAACACGGTGGTCGGTCAACAGCTCTAAATGCAGTGCATAGTCTTTAGGGTGGGCACGCTTCATCTGCCCACGCGGAACGAATATTGAAATTGATCACGAAACTTAGGAGAATGTTATGAATACGATTGTTGAAACGCTTGTCGAGCAAGCCAGAGGGTTGCCTGAACAAGACAAGTTAGCTTTGTTAGATGCATTATTTGGTTTGGTAAGCCCCTCTGACCCTGCCGTTGAACAGGCCTGGATTGCTGAGGCTGAACGCCGCATGACTGCCATTGACCGTGGCGAAATGGCGCTGGTCAGTGCCGATGAAGTGATGCTGAAGTATCGCCAGTGATCTATCTGTATTTTTCAGAGGCGGCGCAGTTGGAACTGGATGAGGCGTTCGCTTATCTGCAAAAGAATCGGGGTCAGACTCCGATTAGCTCAAGCTGCTACAAATAAAATAGCAATCAGGCGTAATCGCTCACCGGTATACAGCTACAAAACAGGTTGCGGTCGCCGTAGACGTTGTCAACCCGGCCAACCGGTGGCCAGTACTTCGACTGTCGGATAGCGGCTATTGGAAAGGCTGCGACCTCGCGTGAATAGGGGTGAGACCAGTCAGCGACCAACAAGCTGGCTGCGGTGTGCGGCGCGTGTTTGAGCGGATTGTCGTCTTCTGGCCAGTGCCCGTTTTCGATCTGGCGAATCTCTTCGCGGATGGCAATCATGGCTTCGATAAAGCGATCCAGCTCGGCGAGGTTTTCACTCTCGGTTGGCTCGACCATCAAAGTGCCGGGTACCGGAAAGCTCAGCGTGGGTGCGTGAAAGCCGTAGTCCATCAAACGCTTGGCCACGTCTTCGGCGGTCACGCCGCTGGTTTCTTTAAGGGGCCGTAAATCCAGAATACATTCGTGTGCGACATGGCCAGTGTCGCTGGCGTATAGCGTGGGGTAGTGGCCCTTGAGTTTGGCGCTGATGTAGTTGGCGCTGAGGATGGCGACCTCGGTGGCTTGCTGCAGACCTTCAGGCCCCATCATGCGGAAGTACATCCAGCTGACGGGCAGCACTGCGGCATTGCCCAACGGTGCTGCTGATATGGCCCCCACGCCGTTCACAGGCAAGCCAGCGGTGGCATGACCCGGAAGGTAAGGCACCAAGTCAGCCACTACGCAAACCGGCCCTACACCCGGCCCACCGCCGCCGTGCGGGATACAAAACGTTTTATGTAAATTGAGGTGACTGACATCGCCGCCAAACTCGCCAGGTGCGGCTACGCCAACCAGCGCGTTCATGTTGGCACCATCCACATACACTCGACCGCCGTGGCTGTGTACCAGGGCGCAGAGTTCTTTGACATGCGTCTCAAACACGCCGTGTGTACTGGGATAGGTAATCATCATGCAGGCTAATTTTTCGCTGTGCTGCTGGCACTTGGCTTTCAGATCGGCCATGTCCACATTGCCTTGCGCATCGCAAGCGGTAATCACCACCGTCAACCCGGCCATGTGTGCGCTGGCCGGGTTGGTACCGTGGGCGGATGACGGAATCAAACAAATATTGCGCTGGCCTTGGCCGTTTGCCGCTAGGTAGGCTTTGATGACCAGCAGCCCGGCGTATTCGCCTTGCGAGCCTGCGTTGGGCTGTAGGCTGATGCCGGCGTAGCCTGTGGCTTGGCAGAGCCAGTCGCGCAGTTGCTGGTCTAGCTCTGCATAGCCCTGCAATTGGTCAGCCGGCGCAAAGGGATGGATATTGGCAAACTCGGGCCAGGTGATAGGAATCATCTCGCTGGTGGCGTTGAGCTTCATGGTGCAACTGCCCAATGGGATCATGCTGCGGTCAAGGGCCAAGTCTTTGTCGCTTAACGCTCGGATGTAGCGCAGCATGGCGGTTTCAGAATGGTGGGTGTTGAAGACCGGGTGCGTTAGAAAGTCGCTGCTGCGGCGCAGGTCTTGCGGTATGAGCGGCTCAATGCCTTTTTCAAAATCGCTGATGCGCGGCAAGGCTTGACCAGGCTTGGAAAATACAGACCAGAGCAGTTCAATATCGGCGCGTGTGGTGGTCTCATCAAGGGCAATACACAGGTAGTTTTGACAGTGAACTCGCAGGTTAGCGCCCAATTTTCGGGCGCGAGCAGCTATCGATTTAGTCGCATCGTCGGTTTTAAAACTGAGCGTATCGAACGCGCTGTTGCCCCGCATGGGGTGGCCAAGCTGCGCCAAACCTTGGGCCAAGATCGCGGTGTAGCTAGCGACGCGTTGGGCGATGCGCTTCAAACCTTGCGGGCCGTGGTACACCGCGTACATGCTGGCCACCACGGCGGGCAGCACTTGTGCTGTGCAGATGTTGGACATGGCTTTTTCACGGCGAATGTGTTGCTCGCGGGTTTGCAGTGCGAGGCGATAGGTGGGGTTGCCATGCACATCTACGCTCACGCCAACCAAGCGGCCCGGCATCGAGCGTTTGAACGCATCTCTGCAGGCCAGATAGGCGGCGTGTGGCCCGCCTGCGCACAGGGGCATGCCAAAGCGTTGTGTGCTACCCACCACAATGTCGGCACCCCATTCGCCCGGTGGGCTGAGAAGCGTTAATGCCAGCAGATCGGCAGCAACAATAAATGCCGCTTGCTTGCTGTGCGCCATAGCAACGTCAACGCGCAAATCATCAATACGGCCGCTGCTACTGGGGTACTGCGCCAGCACCGCAAAATAGTCGCCCTGCAAAGCCGCGTGCCACTCGTCAGCCGAGTTGGCAAGCAGCAGCGTAATGCCCAGCGGCTGCGCGCGTGTCTGGATGACTTCAATGGTTTGCGGGTGGCAATCGCTGGCGACGACAAACACATTGCTGTTGCTTTTAACGCTGCGCTTGGCCAGCGTCATCGCTTCAGCTGCAGCGGTGGCCTCATCCAGCATGGACGCATTGGCAATCGGCATACCCGTCAGGTCGCAGATCATGGTCTGGAAGTTGATGAGCGCTTCCAGGCGGCCCTGCGAAATCTCGGACTGGTAGGGCGTGTAGGCGGTGTACCAGGCCGGGTTTTCAAGAATGTTGCGCAAGATGACTCCGGGCGTGTGCGTGCCGTAGTAGCCCTGGCCGATAAAGCTTTTCAAAACCTGATTTTTGGCTGCAATCGCCTTCAGCTGTGCCAGCGCTGCGGCCTCGGTGACGGATGCCGGGATGGCCATGGCCGTGCTGCGTGCGATGGATCGCGGCACGATGTCGTCTATCAATTCCCTGCGTGATCTGGCACCGACGATGCCCAGCATGTAGTCCTCGTCAAGCGCGCTGATGCCGATATGGCGAGCAATGAATTCAGCGGAATTTTCAAGACCACTCAATGCCATGGCGGACTGCATCAACATGTCGCGATTCCCCTCAAGCCGAAAATGTAGTGTAGGTGGCCTCATCCATCAAGGCATCGAGTTGCGACGCATCCGACAGCCTGATTTTGAAGAGCCAGCCGGTACCCAGCGGATCGCTGTTGGCAAGCGAGGGGTTGTCTTTGAGAGCCTGGTTTATTTCGATGATTTCACCGCTGACCGGCATGTACACATCGGCTGCGGCTTTGACCGACTCGACCACGCCAGCGATATCTTTTTGTGCCAAGCTTGTACCGACGGCAGGCAGGTCTACAAACACCACATCGCCCAATGCGTCCTGCGCATGTACTGTGATGCCGACGGTCGCAGTGTCGCCGTCAATCTTGAGCCATTCGTGGTCTTCGGTGTATTTGAGTGTCATGGGGTTCTCCAAAAAATAAAATGCAGGTGATGGATTCAGCCGCGGCGATAACGATTCGGGACAAAAGGCATGGGACGGACTTCCATGGGCACGGGCTTGCCGCGCACGATGGCGTTCATGCGCGTGCCAATGGCTGAAAATTCCGGCTTCACGTAGCCCATGGCAATGGGCTGGTTGACGGTGGGTGCCAGCAGGCCACTGGTGACCTCGCCAATCGGCGCGCCATCCATGCTTTGCAGCTCGGTGTGGTCGCGCACCGGAATGCGTTCGAGGGCGATAAGTCCGACTCTTACGCGCTCTAGCAGCGACGGACTGGCAAGCTGTGCGAGGATTTTTTCTGCACCCGGGAATCCGCCCGCGCGCGCGCCATGGGTACGGCGTACTTTTTGAATCGCCCAGTTTAGGCTGGCTTCGATGGGTGTGGTGGTGGTATCAATATCATTCCCGTAAAGGCACAGGCCAGCTTCCAGTCTCAGTGAGTTGCGCGCACCCAGGCCTATGGGTTTGACCTCTGGTTGCGTGAGCAGAGCCCGGGCCAGGGTGTCGGCCTGCGATTCATGCACCGAGATTTCAAAACCGTCTTCGCCGGTATAGCCGCTACGCGTGAGAAAGCAGTCGCAACCTGCAACCGTGAAACGCCCGCCGGTCATAAACACCAGCTTTTCGACACCGGGCGCCAGGCGTGAAAGCGCGCTGACCGCCTGCGGTCCCTGCAGTGCCATGAGCGCCATTTCCGGCATCGGAATAACATCGCAGCGGGTGCCGATTTTTTGCTGGATATGCGCAATGTCGCCGATTTTGCAGGCACCGTTGACAATGACAAAAATATCGCCACCGTTCAGGTAATCGCGATTGAAAAACATCAGGTCGTCGATGATGCCGCCGTCATCGTTGAGCAGCAGGCCGTAGCGCTGCTTGCCGGCGGGTAGGCCCATCACATCGACCGGCATCAGGGTTTCAAGCGCGGCAGCAGCGTCCACGCCGACCAGTCGCAACTGGCCCATGTGCGATACGTCAAACAGCCCGGCGGCTGTGCGGGTGTGGTGGTGCTCGGCCATCAGGCCGGCAGGGTATTGCACCGGCATGGCATAGCTGGCAAACGGCACCATGCGCGCGCCGAGCTCTACATGTAGATCATGCAGCGGCGTTTTTAACAAAATCGGGTCGGTAGCAGACAAGGGCGTTCTCGGGCAGCGCTGGCTCGTTGAAACGAAGGTGACGCCCCGTCAGGGCTTGATGTAGGCGTAGCCCTCGCGCTGCTGCAAGCGGGCGATCTCGGCCACGCCGGAGGGCACGTATGTCACTTCCGGGATGAACTGTGACTTCTTCAGGTTGCGCTCGCGCAGGGTGATTTCGCACACCTCGAAGCGCACGCCACGGAGCGCCAGTTCTTCCACTGGAATATTGTAGGGGTTGCCGTTCCTGTCTTTGGCGTCGTCCATCAGGAAGTCGACACCGTTGGCGTGGGTGACCACCACGATTTTCGCCCTCGGATCAACCTCGAGATGGTTACGGATGTATTGCATGGCGGAACGCGCCTGCTGCACGGTATCGCTGATGTGGTAGACCACCTTGTTCTGCGCCAGTGCGGCACTGCAAATCAGCAGCGAGCCCAGCAGAGCGATGAAACATTGAAGGATGCGTCGCATGAAAGTCTCCTAGTTGGACGAAAACTTATACAGCATACTCCCGCAGAATCTCCTATCGATCTGAAAATGGAATTACATACCGCTGTAGTTCGGCCCGCCGCCGCCTTCGGGTGTGACCCAGACGATGTTTTGCGTTGGGTCTTTGATGTCACAGGCCTTGCAATGCACGCAGTTCTGCGCGTTGATCTGTAGCCGATCGCTGTTGTCTTCGTTCTTGATGAACTCATACACACCTGCCGGGCAGTAGCGGCTTTCGGGGCCGGCATAGGTGGCCAGGTTGATGTTGACCGGAACGCTTGCGTCCTTCAGCGTCAGGTGCGCGGGTTGCTGTTCTTCGTGGTTGGTGTTGCTGACGAACACGCTGCTCATGAGGTCAAAGGTGATCTTGTTGTCGGGCTTGGGATAGATGATCTGCCGACATTCCGCTGCGGGCTTGAGCTTGGCATGGTCGGGCACTTTGTTATGGATGGTCCACGGTGGCGATTTAAAGCCCAGCTTGGGCAGCAGCCACAGCTCAATGCCGTTCATGATGGACGACAGCCACAAGCCTTTCTTCATCCATTGCTTGGTGTTGCGCGAGGCCTCCAATTCTTCGTGCAGCCAGCTCGCCTCGAACGCAGCCGGGTAAGCGCTCAGTTCATCATGCTGGCGGCCACTGGTCACGGCTGCATAAGCCGCATCGGCGGCCAACATGCCGGTTTTAATCGCCGCGTGGCTACCCTTGATGCGCGCAAAGTTCAAAAAGCCTGCATCGCATCCCACTAGCGCGCCGCCGGGGAATATGGTTTTAGGCAGGCTCATCAAACCGCCGCAGGTAATGGCCCGCGCGCCGTAGCTGATACGCTTGCCACCTTCCAGGTATTTGCGAATCGCCGGGTGGGTTTTCCAGCGTTGCATTTCTTCAAACGGGCTTAACCACGGGTTGCTGTATTCAAGGCCGGTGATGAAACCAAGCGTGACCTTATTGCCCTCCAGATGGTACAAAAATCCACCGCCGTAAGTCATGTTATCCATCGGCCAGCCGAGCGAATGCAGCACATGGCCGGGCCTGGCTTTGGCGGGGTCTATCTCCCACAACTCCTTGATGCCGAGGGCGTAAGTCTGCGGGTCTTTGCCAGCGTCGAGTTTGTATTTGGCCAGCAGTTGTTGACCGAGGTGGCCGCGTGAGCCTTCGGCAAAGATGGTGTATTTCCCGTGCAGTTCCATGCCCAGTTGGAAATGATCGGTGGGCTGGCCGTCCTTGCCGATACCGAGGTTGCCAGTGGCCACACCTTTGACCGACCCGTCGTCGTTGTAGAGGACTTCAGCGGCCGGGAATCCGGGGAATATCTCGACACCCAGCGCTTCGGCCTGTTCACCCAGCCAGCGCACGACATTGCCCAGGCTGATGACGTAGTTGCCTTCGTTGTGCAGGCATTTGGGAATAAGAAACTGAGGGATAGAGATTTTGCCGGTCTGGCTGAGAAATAGCATCTCGTCGCCAGTGACGGCTTGCGTCAACGGGACGCCGAGCGCCTTCCAGTCAGGAAACAGTTCGGTGATCGCGCGTGGGTCCATGATGGCACCACTCAAAATATGCGCGCCGGGCTCGGAGCCTTTCTCTAACACCACAACCGAAACGTCGCCACCCTTCTCAAGCGCCAGTTGTTTGAGGCGAATGGCCGTAGCCAGTCCACCCGGGCCAGCGCCGACCACGACCACGTCGTACTCCATCGCTTCACGGGGGCCGAACTGGGCCATCATTTCTTGGTTGTTCATGGTGGGACTAGCAGATAATGAATTTCAGGGCTATCCAGGAGCCTGTTGGATGATTTTATGCGGTCATCGCCGCTGACGACGGCTTCGGTATCTGAGCGCATCGGTGAGTCAATGCTGTTTCCTTCAAACGGTGTACTATGAATTCAACCCCAAGCGTAACGGCAGACTTCTCTTTGCGTCGCAACCGAAAAGGGGCAAAGCAGATTGAAACCGAAACGATCGTCATTAATAAAAACTATCAAACAGATACTTTTAATTGTTTTTGAATATTCTCCTCTGAAATATAGACTAGTATTTCAGCTCTAGGCGCTCTCACGAGGCTCCCGGTGCTGCCGCAAGCCCTACTTATTAATCGAAAATATCAATCGAAAAGGAATCATCCATGTCTGAGCAACCAATGCAAAGCGAATCCAAGTGCCCGTTCCATCATGCTGCAGGCGGCGGCACGTCCAACCGTGACTGGTGGCCGAACCAGTTGCGCGTCGATCTGCTGAATCAGCACTCGAACAAGTCCAATCCACTGGGCGGCAATTTCAACTATGCTGAAGAATTCAAGAAGCTGGACTACCAGGCTCTCAAGGCCGACCTGGTCAAGCTCATGACCGACAGCCAGATCTGGTGGCCGGCCGATTTCGGCCACTATGGCCCGCAGATGGTTCGCATGGCCTGGCATGCAACCGGCACCTACCGCACGCTCGATGGTCGTGGCGGCGGCGGTCGCGGTCAGCAGCGCTTTGCACCACTCAACTCCTGGCCCGACAACGTCAACATTGACAAGTCGCGCCGCCTGCTGTGGCCCATCAAGCAAAAATACGGTCAACAGATTTCATGGGCCGACCTGTTCGTCCTCGCTGGCAATGTGGCGCTGGAATCCATGGGCTTTCGCACCTTCGGCTTTGCCGGCGGCCGCGCAGATGTCTGGGAACCCGACATGGATGTGAACTTTGGCGCAGAAACCACGTGGCTGGCCACAGACAAGCGCTTCCATGGCGACCGCGAGCTGGACCACAACCTAGCGGCCACCCACATGGGTCTGATCTACGTGAACCCGCAAGGCCCGAACGCCAGTGGCGATTACATGGCAGCTGCCAAAGACATCCGCGCTACCTTCAGCCGCATGGCCATGAACGACGAAGAAACCGTGGCCCTGATCGCGGGCGGACACAGTTTCGGCAAGGCCCATGGTGCTGCGCCGGAATCGCACAAGGGTCCGGAGCCCGAGGCAGCGGGAATCGAAGCGCAAGGTCTGGGCTGGAACAGCAACTACGGGCAAGGCCATGGCAAGGACACCGTCTCCAGCGGAATTGAGGTGACCTGGACCAAGACCCCGGCGCAGTGGAGTAACAACTTCTTCGAGAATCTGTTCAAGTACGAATGGGAACTCACCACGTCGCCGGCCGGCGCCAAGCAGTGGGTGGCCAAGAACGCCGAAGCCATCATTCCGGACGCGCATGTGAAGGGCACGTTCCACAAGCCCACTATGCTCACCACCGACCTGACCCTGCGTTTTGACCCGGAGTTCGGCAAGATTTCCAAGCGTTTCCTCGACAACCCGCAAGCCTTTGCCGAAGCCTTTGCCCGCGCCTGGTTCAAGCTGACCCACCGCGATCTGGGCCCGAAGGCGCGTTACCTTGGCCCCGAAGTGCCGCAGGAAGAGCTGATCTGGCAAGACCCCTTGCCGGCGGCCACCCACAAGCCCACGGCGGCGGATATCACCGACCTCAAGGCCAAGATCGCTGCTTCCGGCCTCTCGGTGAGCGAGCTGGTGTCGGTGGCCTGGGCCTCTGCCTCCACCTTTCGCGGTGGCGACAAGCGTGGCGGCGCCAATGGTGCGCGCCTGGCCCTGTCCCCACAAAAGGACTGGCCAGTCAACAAGATTGCCGTCCAGGCACTGTCCAAGCTGGTCGCAATCCAGAAGGCGTCCGGCAAGGCCTCGCTGGCCGATGTGATTGTGCTGGCCGGCAGCGTCGGCGTCGAGCAGGCGGCTAAAGCAGCCGGTGTCGCGGTGCAAGTGCCGTTCGCGCCGGGCCGCGTCGATGCCACGCAGGCGCAGACCGATGTCGAGTCTTTCGCGGTGCTCGAACCTCTGGCCGATGGTTTCCGCAACTACAGCAAGGGCAAGATCGGCGCGCCCGCCGAAGCTCTGCTGATTGACAAGGCCCAGCTGCTGACCCTGACCGCGCCGGAGATGACAGCGCTGGTCGGTGGCCTGCGCGTGCTGGGTGCCAACTTTGATGGTAGCAAGCACGGCGTGTTCACCGACAAGGTGGGCACACTCAGCAACGACTTCTTCGTCAACCTGCTCGACATGGGCACGGAGTGGAAAGCGGTGGGTGCCGAGGCGGAAGTCTTCGAAGGCAAGGATCGCACCAGTGGCAAGGTGAAATACAGCGGAACGCGCAGCGACCTGATCTTCGGCTCCAACTCGGTGTTGCGTGCCTATGCTGAGGTCTATGCCAGCGCCAATGGCAAGGAGAAGTTCGTCCAAGACTTCGTGGCAGCCTGGACCAAGGTGATGAACCTGGATCGCTACGACTTGGTTTGATCGGGAGTTTTTGGGCCGTAGACCAATGAATACGGGCGTGAGAAGCTATGTTATTTGTAGCGACCTAAGCTAATTGGAGTCTGACCCCGATTCTTTTCTGACCCCGATTCTTTTCCACATCAGGGGAAGTACGACTTTTGAGGACGCTTTTCGGTGTCATACTTGGCCTCATGCGGTTGAATTTCCTATCCTTTAACTACCAGTCCCACGCTTTCCGTCGAAATGGCAACCCACGGCCGCCATCTCGAGCATCGCTTCACGGCCAACTCACCCCCGAGGAAGACAGCACCATGAAAATCATCCGTACCGTTCTCAAACTGACCATGGCCGCGATGGCCCTGACCTCAGCCTGCGCCTTCGCCCAGGTCTATCCCAACCGCGCGGTCAAGATCATTGTGCCTTTCTCTGCCGGCGGACCGGCCGATAACTATGCCCGCTTCATCGCCCAGCGTTTGACGACCGAGTTGAAACAGTCCTTCGTCGTGGAGAACAGGACGGGTGCCGGATCGATCATCGGCACTGACGTCGTGGCCAAGGCACCTGCCGACGGCTACACGCTGCTGATGATGTCCAACACCCACACGGTGAACGAAACGCTGGTGCCGAACAAGCCGTTCAACCTGATGAATGACTTCGTCGGAATCGCCCCCGTCAATTATTCGGACCTAATGCTGGTGGTCCACCCTTCAGTGCCGGCCAAGACGCTGTCGGAGCTGATCCAGCTGGCCAAGTCCAAGCCCGGGAAGCTCAATTACGCGTCCTCGGGCACCGGTACGCCGTACCATATGGCCGGCGAGCTGTTCAAGCAAATGGCCGGCGTCTATATCACGCACATTCCCTACAGGGGCAGTGCGGGCGCCCGCACCGACGTGGTGGGCGGACAGGTCGACATGATGTTCGATGCCGTGACCACCATGGCGAACATGGCCAAGGAGGGCAAGGTGCGCGGCCTAGCGACCACCGGCAAGGCCCGTCACGCGAACACGCCTGACATGCCGACAGTCGCAGAGGCCGGTGTGCCAGGGTACGAAGCGACGATCTGGCTGGGCCTGATGGCGCCGAAAGGCACCCCGCCCGAGATCGTCAACAAGCTCAATGCCGAGGTACGCAAGATCGTGGCGCAGCCGGATGTGAAGGCCACCTGGGCGTTGCAAGGTGCGGTTCCTATGTCGATGACGCCCGCCGAATTCCAGCAACATCTGACAGCGGACATCGCGAAATGGGCGAGCATCGTGAAGATCTCTGGCGCCAAACCGGAATGAGAGTTCGCAAAGAATTGGGGTCAAACTCCAATTAGACCTCTGCCACTGGACCTGAACGGGCAGACGGTTTCTTTCCACGTCCTTGAATCTGGCGATGTTGCGCAAGCCCTGCTGCGCTATGCCCAGGGCAACCATGTCAGCATGATCGTGATGGGGCTGCCACGCACGGTCTGCATATGCAGCGCCTCTTCTGGTACAAGCGCTGTAGTTCCCGAAAGGAAAAGCCATATGCAAATTCAAGTTAACTCCAACCACACCATCCATGCCGGTGAATCGTTCGAGCGCTGGGCCAGCACGGAACTCAATGTATCGCTGAGCCGCTTTAAAGACGACATTACCCGCATTGAAGTGCATATGAGCGACGAGAACAGCGACAAGATCAGTGCGGACCACAAGCGTTGCATGATCGAGGCAAGGCTGGCGCATCATGACCCGCTGGCAGTCAATCACCATGCGCCCAGCCAGGACGAAGCTTTCCGCGGCGCCACTGAGAAGCTCAAGCACCTGCTCGAACATACCTTGGGCAAATTGCGCAACCATCGTGCGCGCGAATCGATCCGGCACGAGCCGGACCCCTCCTGACAAGGAGACTTTTTGTGAAGAAACTTTATCCCTCTGCTGCTGAGGCACTCAAAGGTGTTGTTAGTGACGGCCAGTTGATGGCTGTTGGCGGTTTTGGCCTTTGCGGTATTCCCGAGGCACTGATTGATGCGCTGCGTGACAGCAAGGTCAAAAACCTCACCATCATTTCAAACAACGCCGGTGTTGATGGCTTTGGCCTCGGCAAGCTGCTCGACACACGGCAGATCAAAAAAATGATTTCCAGCTACGTCGGTGAGAACAAGGAGTTTGAGCGCCAGTATCTCGCAGGCGAGCTGGAGCTGGAGTTCACGCCGCAGGGCACGCTGGCTGAAAAGCTGCGCGCAGGCGGCTCTGGCATCCCGGCTTTTTTTACCAAGACGGGCGTCGGCACCATGATTGCCGAAGGCAAAGAGCTGCGCGAGTTTGACGGCGAGACCTATGTGATGGAGCGTGCCTTGGTGCCTGATGTATCACTGGTCAAGGCCTGGCGCGCTGACCAGTCGGGCAACCTGCAATTTCGTTTCACGGCGCGCAACTTCAACCCTGCTGTGGCGATGGCTGGCAAGGTTTGTATTGTTGAGGTTGAAGAGGTGGTTGAGCTAGGGGCGATGGAGCCGGATCAGGTTCACTTGCCGGGCATTTATGTACATCGTATTGTGTGCAATCCGAATCCTGAAAAGCGTATCGAGAGGCGATGCATTACAGAGAAAATAACCGAGAAAGTAGGGATGTAAATCATGGCCTGGACACAAGACCAAATGGCAGCCCGCGCTGCGCAAGAACTACAGGACGGTTTTTACGTCAACCTTGGCATCGGCATTCCGACGCTGGTGGCCAACCACGTCAGCCCTGACATTGAGGTGTGGCTGCAATCAGAAAACGGCATGCTGGGCATTGGCCCCTTCCCGACTGAAGACGAAGTAGATGCAGACCTGATTAACGCAGGCAAGCAAACCGTCACCACCATCAAGGGATCGTCAATTTTTGGCTCTGACCAATCGTTCGGCATGATCCGCGCCGGCAAAATCAACCTGAGCATTCTGGGTGCCATGCAGGTCAGCGAAAAAGGTGATCTGGCCAACTGGATGATTCCCGGCAAGATGGTCAAGGGCATGGGCGGCGCTATGGATTTGGTCGCGGGCGTGAAGTGCGTGATTGTTTTGATGGAGCACGTCGTCAAAAAGAAAGACGGCACTGAAGACCTGAAAATTCTGCCGCAATGCACCCTGCCGCTCACGGGTGTGGCTGTAGTAGACCGCATCATCACCGACCTGGCCGTGATGGATGTGACACCGCAAGGCCTGAAGGTGGTCGAGCTGGCACCAGGTGTGACCCTCGAAGCCCTGCAGGCCAAGACCGGAGTGAAGCTGATCTAGAAGTGGCCCCGTTTTCGTGGCGATGGCTCGACCTGCCCCAGCTCATCTTCTGCTAGGTTGGCAATCATGGTCAGCAGAACTTTGCGTGCGATGGCAAGGTCTGCGGCATCTACATTGCGACTGCTGATGCGGTTGGTTTCTTCAGCGTGTGGCACGAGCCTGGTTTTCAGCGCACGACCCTTGGTTGTCAGGTAGATATAAACATTCTTTTTGTTGGTCGGCAGTTGTTTACGGCTTATATAGCCTTGCGCTTCCATGGCCTTCATGGCGGCAAATGTGGTGGGCTCCATCACACCAGCGCGCTCGCTTAATTCTTTCTGCGTGAGTCCGTCGGTCTCCCAGAGGATGCGTAAAAAACTCCAGTGGCCAAACGGCACCTTATGCACCGCCAGCCTGAGTTGCAGTGCGCGCTTGAAGGCCCGTTCGGTGTCGCGTATGAGGTGTGCAAAGCGGTCGTTGGGGACGGCTTCACGCCAGTGTTTGAGTATGTTGCGCGTGTCGCTCATGTATCAAGCAATGCTACCTGATGGCGCATGGTCTGGGCCTGGCCGCTTAGTGATGCCTGCAAAATGGCCAGGCATACCTCGGTAGTGGCACGCGCCCACTCACCGCTGTGCGTCGGCGGCTTTGCACCCATGACAGCAGCGCAGAGTTCGTCCATCACTTCGCTGCGCGGTATCAAAGGTGGGGGCAGGGCTTCAAAATGATGCTGTTCATCAGAAAAAACCTCGACTCCTAGGGCTGTCGGCCTGAGGTCGGCCTTTTCACAGCTGACGATGATGTGCCCGAAATGCTGGTGTGCCAGAGCTGAGGCTAGCGCTGCCGCGCTGTACAGGCTGCCGCCATAGTTGCGTGCTGCTTTCAGGCGTGTTTCTTCTTCTGCGCTCTGCGCACCCGCCAGGCGCTTGCGTGCCGCAGCATAGTCCTGCGGGTTTTTGGTCTGGCCGATTTCACCGATGTTGCCCATCAGCACGTCCGAGTCATAGTGGCCATAGCCGCTATAGGTGGCGGAGGCAAATGCACCGCTTTCAAAGGCCAGCAGCACGCTATAGGCACCCTCGGTGGGCCGGGCATTATCCCAATTGCCGGTATGGGCCTGCACACTTTTCACAAGGCCGCCACCGAGCAGGCGAATGATGTCGATTTGATGCGTGGCCTGGCTGTGAATCACGCCGCCGCCCGCGCTGGTTTCAAGCTCTTCAGGCCGCCTGGGGCGATACAGAAAATCCGTGAAGTTAAGCGCAGTGATCATTTTCACTGCGCCATACGCACCACTGGCGATCAGCTCGCGGGCGCGTTTGATCGGGGCGTTAAAGCTGTGGCTGTGGCCGACGATCAAGTGAACAGCTGCGCTGCGGCAGGCATCCATCATGCGGGTGCATTCATCGAGCGACAGCGCCATCGGCTTTTCAACCAGCACATGCTTGCCATGCTTTGCAGCCAGGCAAACGTGGTCAGCGTGAAACTGGTGCGGCGAGGCAACGTAGATGACTTGTACGTTGGGGTCGGTACACAGCGCTTGCGCCGAGCCATAGGTGGGCGCATCGAAGTCTTTTTCAAACTGCGCCTTGGCGACCTCAATCGGGTCTGTCGCCGCGACCAGCTTGATGCGGCTGTCCTGCATAAACGTCGGCAGCATGAGTGTGAAGGCGCGGCCCAGGCCTATAACCCCTATTCTCAGTTGTTGTTGGTTGCGTTGGTTCATAAATCCAGTACAAGTTCAGGCGATTTTGCACGCGATACGCAGACCATGATGTGGTCTGCCTTCTCTTCGCTACTGAGCACCATGTCGCGGTGCTCAACTTCGCCCGCTATCAGACCTGTCTTGCATGATCCGCAGGTGCCGCTTTCGCAGGAGCTTGCAACGCGCAGGCCAGCGCCGCGCAGGGCTTGCAGAATGGTCTGGTCAGCGGCGACAGCCAAGGTGGTGCCGGTTTTTTGCAGATGTACCGTGAAGGCGGTGTCGGCTGCATAGGTGCTGGCATCAACGCCAAAGCTTTCAAAGTGAACGCTGCCCGAGGGCCAGTGGCCAGACATGTCGGCTACTGCGTCCATCAGTCCGCGCGGGCCGCAACAATAAACATGCGCTTTGGTGGGGGTTTCAAAAACCGGCCAGAAGTCCAGCGCGTTGTTGATGTCGCCGTGGTCATGGTGAAGCTGTACATGCTGGCTAAATTCAGGGGCTGTCAGCTCCGGCAGAAAGGCTGTGCTTTGGGCATCGCGGGTGCAGTAAATCAGCTTGAAGTCATCATGGTCCTGCGCCTTGAGGTAACGCATCATCGACAGGATGGGCGTGATGCCAATGCCGCCGGCAATGAACAGAAATTTTTCAGCACGTGGATGCAGCTCAAAATTATTGCGTGGCGCGCTGATGGCCAGCAGGTCACCCTCATGCACATCATCAGCCATGCTGATGGAGCCACCCCTGCCAGCAGCGTCACGCTTGACGGCAATCTGGTAAAACTTGGCTTCCGAAGGCGCACTGCACAGCGAGTAGTTCCTGCGCACACCGGCAGGTACTTCAACTGTCAGGTGCGCACCCGCTGTAAAAACCGGTAACGCCTTGCCTTGTGCATCATGCAACTCAAACAGGTGTATGCCACCTGCCAGCTCCGTCTTGCGGACAACACGCACTTTGAAGAAATCCGGCTCAATCAAGCCTGTATGGGTCAGGATGTCCGGGTCAACGCTCATCATGGTCTTTCGCAAATAATCTTGACAAACGGGTTTATTTTAAATAATCTTAGCAAACTAAGAATAATCTGATTGATCCAAATTCGCAAGCAGTTTTAAAAATGGCAAGGCTGCCAGGACTTTTGAAGGGCATCTTATGTTGACGCACGAAGAAAACGAGTTGTTGTGCCGCGTGGGAGGCAAGGCTCCGATGGGGCAGTTGATGCGCCGCCACTGGACGCTGGTGTGCCTGATCGAAGAGGTCAGTGAACCCGACGGCACACCCGTCAAGGCACAGGTGTTTGGCGAAGACCTGGTGGTGTTTCGCGATACCAATGGCCGCGTTGGCGTGATGGACGAGTATTGCCCGCACCGGCGTGCGTCGCTGGTATTCGGCCGCAATGAAGACTGCGGCCTGCGCTGCCTGTACCACGGCTGGAAGATGGATGTGGACGGCAACGTGCTGGAGATGGTGTCTGAACCCGCTGCCAGCGGCTTTGCGCAAAAGGTCAAGCACCTGGCGTATCCGACGAAAGAGTGGGGCGGTTTTGTCTGGGCCTATATGGGGCCGCCTGAGACCCAGCCAGAGTTTCGGCCGCCAGCCTGGGCACCCACTGCTGAGACAAAAGTCGCCATCGCCAAAGTCATCATCCCCTGCAACTGGGCGCAGATTTTGGAAGGCGCGATTGATTCGGCGCACAGTTCCAGCCTGCACTCGTCAGACTTTGTACCAGCTAGGGTGGAAGGTGCCGAAGTTACCGATAGCATTTGGTTGCGCCCGTCTACCGACAAGGCTCCGCGTCTGCAGGTTGACAAGGGGTCTTACGGTTTCCGTTATGCGGCCATACGGCGACCCATCAAGAACGCGGCGGCCAACGACTACATTCGCTCGACCGTGTTTGTTGCGCCTTGGGCGGTACTGATACCGCCCAACAACTTGTACAACGTGGCGAATATCAACATACCGATGGACGACACCAACACCGCGTTTTACTTCATGGCCTGGGGCCATCCCAGCAGCACACCGTCAACCGATACCTGGCGCAAGTTTCTCGGCCAGCAGATCGGGGTAGACCTAGATGAAAAATACAGGCCACTGCGCAATCGCGACAACAATTTCTGGCAGGACCGGGCCGCCATGAAAGCCGGTAACTTCACCGGCATCACCGGATTTCCCAACCAGGATGTTGCGATGTGGGTGACTATGGGGCCGATTGCCGACCGCACGCATGAGCGGCTGGGTGCCAGCGATATGGCCGTCGTGGAATTCCGCAAGCAGATGCTGGAGGCGGTGCAGGCTTTTCAGGACGGCGCACCGGCCATTGGCACTGGCGAGCTGCGTATTCCTTCAAGCGTGGTGGCCTATCAGGCTATCATCCCCAAGACCACCGATTGGCGGTCTTTTTCAGGCAGCTATGTGTGGAACTCGAAAGAGCCTGCGCTGGAGCCTTCTTATTCCACGTCCGTCCAGTAAGGACTGGTGACCTCTGCTGTTTTCACGACCGCCTTAAACCTCAGTAACTAGGAGACATTTCATGAACCCACGCCGTTCCCTTCTTGCATGCGCAGCGCTGCTGGCCCTCTCTGCCTTTGGCAGCGTCAGCATTGCGCAGGCCCAGACATTTCCCGCAAAGCCGGTGCATTTCATCTCGCAGTTCCCGCCCGGCGGCGGCACCGACCTCCTCATACAGACTATCCGCTCCGAGCTCACCAAGTCCTTGGGCCAGCCGGTGATTGTCGAGCACAAAGCCGGCGCCGCCGGCAACATCGCCGCCGAATACGTGACCAAGGCGGCGCCGGACGGCTACACGATACTGATCGTCAACAACACCATTTCGATCAATGCGGCGATGCCGCAGAAGCTCGCCTACGATCTCACCAGGGACCTGCTGCCGGTCGCAGTGGTCGTAGCGACGCCGGTGGTGCTTGCGGTCCATCCTTCGGTTGCGGCGGCGTCGGTGTCCGAGCTCGTCGCGCTGGTGCGCTCGCAGCCTGGCAAGCACTCCTATTCTTCCTGCGCCAACGGCAGTGCCATGCACCTGGCCGGCGAGTTGTTCAACCAAATGGCGAAGACCGACATGGCCCACATTCCCTACAGGGGTTGCGGGCCGGCGATCATCGACGGCCTCGGCGGACAGGTGCCGATCCTGTTCAACACCCTGTCCAACACCATGCCCCAGGCGCGCGCGGGAAAGCTCCGGGTGCTTGGGCTTGCTTCCTCGACGCGCTCGCCGGCGGACGCCGCGCTGCCGACCATCGCGGAAGGTGGCCTGCCCGGTTTTGACGCCGACATCTGGTTCGGCTTCATGGTGCCCGCCGGCACGCCACGGGAGATCGTCAACCGTTTGAACGCCGACCTGAACCGCGTGGTCAGCTTGCCCGAGGTCCGCGCGCGGCTGCAAGCACTGTTCTTCAGCGTCCGCACCAGCACGCCGGAGGAATTCGCGGCGCTGATCAAATCGGACATCGCCAAGTGGGGCAAGCTGATTCGCGACGCCAACATCAAGGCTGATTAAGGATCGAAGTGTCAAAGCTTAAACTTACCTTCGGTTGCTGGAACTATGACCGCACCCGTGCCCTGATGGATGGGAGTGTTCAGCCCGACGGCATTGATTTGAACTACCTCAACATGCCGGTGGAGGAAACCTTCTTCCGCATGTTGCGGCACAAGGAATTCGACGTGGCCGAAATGTCGCTGTCGTCATACAGCGTGTCGATGTCCAGAGAGCCAAGGCCGTTTGTGGCGATACCAGTTTTTCCGTCGCGGTTTTTCCGTCACTCGTGCATTTACGTCAATGCCAAGTCCGGCATACGCGAGGCGAAAGATCTGATCGGCAAAAAGGTAGGCAACCCCGAATACCAGATGACAGCACCGGTGTGGATACGCGGCATTTTGTCAGACCACTACGACGTGCCGGTTGACAGCGTGACCTACTACACCGGGGGCGAGGAAGAGCCCGGACGTTCTGAAAAAATAAAACTTGATTTGCCGCCCAACATCAAGGTTGTGCCGATTGGCCCCACGCAAACCCTGGCGCAGATGCTGCTCGACGGCGAGATTGACGCGCTGTATACGGCGCGTATGCCTTCGAGCTTTCTCAAGGGCGGTGGCCGGGTCAAGCGCCTGTTTGAAGACTATGAACAAGTCGAGCGCAATTACTTCAAAGAAACCAAGATGTTCCCCATCATGCACACCGTGGCGATACGCCGCGAGGTGTATGAGGCCAACCGCTGGGTGGCCCGTTCGATGATGAAGGCGCTGGAGGAATCGCAGCGGCGTACCTACGAAGACCTGTACGAGACCGCCGCGCTCAAGGTGATGCTGCCGTGGTTGACCTCGCATGTCGAGCAGGTCAAGCGCGAGATGGGTGAAGACTTCTGGCCCTACGGCTTTGAGAAAAATGAGCAAACTCTGCGCACTTTTTTACGCTATCACTTCGAGCAGGGCCTTTCAAAACGCCTGCTTGAGCCGCGCGAGCTGTTTGCGCCCGAGTCGCTGGAAGCCTTCAAAATCTGAAACGCCATGACGGCGCAGGCAAAAAATCCGGCTGCTGATGTCTGAAGCCTTTCTCGGCTACCTGCTGGCGACCGGAGCATTGCTGCTGTTCACGACAACCACCCTGGGGACCAAAGTCGCCTCAAGCCGCATCAATCTCGGCCTGGGGTTTCTGATTGCGACATCAGTCAATGTCGTCTTCGCTGCACTGGCTTTTGCGGTGCAGTTGGCCTTGCGGTCTGAGGGCGTGCAGTGGAATGCGCAGGCTTTCTGGTTGTTTGTAGCTGCCGGCGCATTTGCCACTTACTTGGGGCGCTGGTTTTTCTACGAGTCTGTGGTGCGCTTTGGTCCTGCCAAGGCCAGCATTTTCCAGGTGAGCAGTCCGCTGTTTACTGCCCTGATGGCCTGGGTGCTGCTCGGCGAGCGTCTGACCCTGCTGGTTTCTCTGGGCATGCTCATGACCGTTGGCGGGTTGGTGCTGGTGAGTTGCAAGCCAGGATTTTTTTCCCGCCGAAACCGTGTCGCGGACGTGGTGCCCGCGGGTGGTGCGATACCGATGATAGCCAAAGCGACGTTTCTTGAGCGCATGCTGCAATCGATCTTGCTTCTGGGCCTGGGCAGCTCCTTGGCGTATGCGATCAGCAATGTGCTGCGCGGTGCGGCCGTGCGAAGCTGGAACGAGCCCGTGCTCGGTGCGCTGCTCGGTGCGGTGTGCGGTCTAGCATTGCATCTGGCTTTCAGTGCTGGTAAACGCGAGCTTCTGGCGCGTTTGCGATCGGCCAACCGCGGCGGTGTAGCGCTCTATGCGCTGATCGGCGTCTGTAACATTTCTGCACAGATTTTTATGATTGCTTCCATGCGCTACATCCCGCTGTCGGTCACCACCCTGGTGACCATGTGCACCCCGCTTCTGGTATTTCCGCTCAGCCACTTGCTGTTCAAAAACCAGGAAGACATCACGGTCATCATGCTGTTCGGCAGTGCCTTGACTTTGCTGGGGATTTTCATCATCGTGATGCGCTGACGTGCAAGGTCGCTGCTGCCCAAGGCTTTCACATTGATTCAAAGTTCAAGATTGAATGCTTGTGCTGTTGTCACTATGATGACAGGCCTGCCGCTGGCATGGGCGCAAGACTACCCATCGAAGCCGCTACGCATCGTCGTGCCGTTTCCACCGGGCGGCTCCAACGATGTGCTGGGCCGTGTGTTGGGTCAAAAGCTGGGTTAATTTTTCAATCGACTTCAAGGACTACCAAGCCATGCGCGCAAAAGATATTCCAGCAGGCATATTGCCAACCCAAAAAGGCCTTTACTACGGTGGTGCTTGGCACGCGCCCAAGGCCGGGATTTATGCCGACACGATTAACCCGACCTATAACGAGGCCATCACCACTGCACCGGTTGCCGATGCAGACGATGTTGATGCGGCAGTTAAGGCGGCACACGCGGCTTTCCCGGCTTGGGCTGCCACCACGCCCATTGAGCGCGGGCGTTACCTGCGCAAGGCCGCTGCCGTGCTGCGCGCGCATGCAACGCCGTTGGCGCAGCTCGATTCGCTGAACAACGGTAACCCGGTGTCTGCGCTGTCTAGGGATGCGGGTTTCGCAGCAGACGCGCTGGAATATTTTGCCGGCTTGGCGACCGAAATCAAAGGCGAAACCATACCCATGGGGGACGGCAACTTTAACTACACCCTGCAACAACCGCTGGGTGTGGTGGGCCGTATCGTGGCCTACAACCACCCGTTTATGTTTGCAGCGGCCAAGATGGCTGCGCCACTGGCTGCTGGCAACACGGTGGTGCTGAAGGCGCCCGACCAAGCGCCGCTTTCTATTTTGCGACTGGCCGAGTTGGTGGGCGATATTTTCCCGCCCGGTGTGGTCAACTTTTTATGTGGTGGGCCTGCCTGCGGCGAGGCGATGGGGAGGCATCCTTTGGTGCAAAAAATCACGCTGATTGGCGGCGTACCCACGGGCAAGGCGGTGATGAAAACGGCTGCGGACAACCTCAAGCCGGTGCTTTTGGAACTGGGTGGTAAAAACGCCTTGGTAGCCTACCCCGATGCCGACATCGACGAGCTGGTCAGTGGCATTATTAGCGGTATGAACTTCACCTGGTCGGGTCAAAGCTGCGGCTCGACCAGCCGGGTGTTTCTGCATGAATCCATCCATGACCAGGTGCTTGAGAAAGTTGTCAAACTGCTGCCCGAGCGGCACAAGCCCGGCATTCCCACCGACCCTAAAACCACCATGGGCTCGTTGGTCAGCAAAGCCCAGCTTGAAAAAGTCAAGCACTACGTTGCTGTGGGGCTTGAAGACGGCGGGCGCTTGGTCTGCGGCGGCAAGCAGCCGAACGACCCGGCTCTTAAAGACGGTTTTTTCTTTGAGGCCACGGTGTTTGCCGACATGAAGCAAACCATGCGGCTAGCGCAAGAAGAAGTGTTTGGCCCGATCATGTCGGTCTTCAAATGGGCGGACGAAGAGCTGATGTGGCAAGACGTGAACAGCGTTGACTTTGGCCTAACGGGCTCGATCTGGACGCAAAACATCAACACCGCCCACCGCGCTGCGAAGCGAATTTATACCGGCTATGTGTGGATCAACAATTCAAGCCAGCACTTTGTGGGCGCACCGTTTGGCGGGGTCAAGCAGTCCGGCATCGGCCGCGAAGAGTGCTTTGCCGAGCTGCTTGAATTTACCTACACGAAGAATGTGAATGTGAAGCTGGGTTAGGTTATTTGTCGATGTCCCCGATACAAAGGTATTTCATTTCCAGGTATTCGTCCATGCCGTGGCTTGAACCTTCGCGGCCCAGGCCTGACTGCTTGATGCCGCCAAAGGGCACATGCTCGGTTGCGATCACGCCGACGTTGATGCCGACCATGCCGTATTCCAGTGCTTCGGCCACGCGGTAGATGCGGCCAATGTCGCGGCTGTAAAAGTAGCTGGCCAAACCAAACTCGGTGTTGTTGGCGGCATCAATCGCCTCCTGCTCTTTGTGAAACCTGAACACCGGTGCAAACGGGCCAAAGGTTTCTTCCTTGGCGCACAGCATGTCGGCCGTGGCATCAGAGACAACCGTTGGCTCAAAAAATTGGCCCTGTAATTTGTGACCACCGGTTAGCAGCTTGCCGCCTTTGGCAATCGCGTCGTCAACATGGCGCTGCACTTTGGCTACAGCGGCATCTTCAATCAACGGCCCTTGGCTCACACCTTCTTCAAAACCGTTACCCACTTTGAGCAGTTTGACTTTGGCTGCAAACTTTTCAACAAACTGCTCATACACCGCGTCTTGCACGTAAATGCGGTTGGCGCAGACGCAGGTCTGGCCTGCGTTGCGGTATTTGCTGGCCATGGCGCCTGCAACGGCTGAATCTACATCGGCATCATCAAACACAATAAACGGCGCATTGCCGCCCAATTCAAGCGACAGTTTTTTGACCGAGGGCGCGCTTTGCGCCATCAAAATACGGCCCACCTCGGTGGAGCCGGTAAAGCTGATGTGGCGCACGATATCGCTGGCGCAAAACACCTTGCCGACCGCAATCGAGTTGTCACTGTCGGCGGTTAACACATTGAGCACACCAGCCGGAATGCCAGCGCGCATGGCCAACTCGGCGGCGGCCAGTGCCGTCAGTGGTGTCAGCTCTGCCGGCTTGATGACAACGGTGCAACCGGCGGCCAGCGCAGGTGCTACCTTGCGGGTAATCATGGCCAGCGGAAAGTTCCACGGCGTGATGGCGGCGCACACGCCAATCGGCTGCTTCAAAACCGTCAGGCGGCGGCTGTTGTCAAACTGAGGCAGGGTCTCGCCATTGACGCGCTTGGCTTCCTCGGCGAACCATTCCACGAAACTTGCGCCGTAGGCGACTTCACCCTTGGCTTCGGGAAAAGGCTTGCCCTGCTCGGCGGTCAGGATGCGGCCCAGGTCTTCCTGGTTGGCCATGAGCAGGTCAAACCATTTGCGCAGGATGATGCTGCGCTCTTTGCCGGTTTTGTTGCGCCAGGCGGGCAAGGCCGCGTTGGCAGCCGCAATCGCGGCTTCGGCGTCCTTCGGGCCGAGGTTGGCCACGTCTGCCAGCTTGAGGCCGTTCGATGGGTCATGCACATCAAAACGCGCACTGCCTGCCAGCCACTGGCCGTTGATGAGTGCGTCAGTCTTGAGCAGGCTGGGGTCTTTGAGCAGTGAAATGGGGGAGGTTTTCATGTCCATGGGAGGTCTCTTTCGGGTACGGAGCCAGGGGCGGGGCTCAGGGGTGGAAAAACTTCAAGCATAGCGCGTCAGGCGGCTTTGCGCCGCGGGTCCGACTGCAGGAGCGGGCCAAACTTATAATCGAAAGTTCAGGCAAATCAGGCATCGACAGGCCTTCCCGGGCCTTTGTCTGGCAGATGCCCACGTCTTCCCCTACTACCAAAAAATGAGCACACCCACCACTGCCCCCGTCGTCACCGTCGCCGATATCCGCAAGACCTTTCTGGATTTCTTCGCCTCCAAGGGCCACACCGTGGTGCCCTCCAGCTCACTGGTGCCCGGCAATGACCCGACGCTGATGTTCACCAACTCGGGCATGGTGCAGTTCAAGGACGTGTTTTTGGGAACCGATAAACGCCCCTATGTGCGTGCCGCATCGGTGCAGGCTTGTTTGCGTGCCGGTGGTAAACACAACGACCTTGAAAACGTCGGCTACACCGCGCGGCATCACACGTTTTTTGAAATGCTGGGAAACTGGAGCTTTGGTGATTACTTCAAGCGCGACAGCCTGAAGTGGGGCTGGGAGCTGCTGACGCAGGTTTACAAATTGCCGCCGGAGCGTTTGCTGGTTACCGTCTACATCGACGACCAAGAAGCCTACGACATCTGGCACAAAGAGATTGGTTTGCCCGCCGACCGCATTGTGCGGATTGGCGACAACAAGGGTAAAAAATACGCCAGTGACAACTTCTGGATGATGGCTGATACCGGGCCCTGCGGCCCTTGTTCGGAAATTTTTTACGACCACGGCGAGCACATCCCCGGTGGGCCACCGGGCAGCCCGGGTGAAGACGGCGACCGCTTCATCGAAATTTGGAACCACGTCTTCATGCAGTTCGACATGCAGGCCGATGGCAGCCTGGTCAAGCTGCCCGCGCCGTGTGTAGACACTGGCATGGGCCTGGAGCGCCTGGCTGCCATCTTGCAGCAGGTTCACAGCAACTACGAGATTGATATTTTTGATGCCCTTATCAAGGCCGCATCACGTGAAACAGGCGAGAAGGATTTGAACAACAACAGCCTGCGCGTGATTGCCGACCACATTCGCGCCACCGCATTTTTAGTCAGCGACGGCGTAAACCCGTCCAACGAAGGCCGTGGCTACGTGCAGCGCCGCATCATCCGCCGCGCGATTCGCCATGGCTACAAGCTGGGCAAAAAAACGCCGTTCTTCCACAAGCTGGTGGCTGACCTAGTTCCGCTGATGGGCGATACGTATCCGCGTTTGAAGTCTGATGAGAAGCGTATTGCCGAGGTGCTGCGGGTTGAGGAAGAACGGTTTTTTGAGACGCTTGAAATTGGCATGACAATTCTCGACACAGCGCTTGCAGGCGACGCAGCTGGAGGTCGCGAGGGCGCGACGGTCTTGCCGGGTGACATCGCCTTCAAGCTGCACGATACCTACGGCTTCCCGCTGGATTTGTCAGCCGACGTATGCCGCGAGCGCGGCGTTGAAGTGGACGAGGCAGGCTTTCACACCGCCATGGACAAACAAAAAAACCAGGCCCGCGCGGCAGGCAAGTTCAAGATGGACAAGGCGCTGGAATACACCGGCGAGGGCAATGCATTTACCGGTTATGAATTGCTTGAAGCGCCTGCAAAAGTTGTCGCGCTTTACGCCGAAGGTGCGGCGGTGCAGCAACTCAATGCCGGACAAAGCGGCGTTGTGGTTTTGAATACCACGCCGTTCTACGCCGAGAGCGGCGGGCAGATCGGAGACTCAGGTCGCCTCACTGCAAGTGGCGTGACCTTCACGGTCGATGACACCCAAAAAATCAAAGCCGACGTATTCGGCCATCACGGCACGCAATCTGAAGGCACGCTCAAGGTCGGCGATGCCATCACGGCCCAGGTCAACAGCGCCGTGCGCGCTGCCACGGTGCGCAACCACAGCGCCACGCACCTGATGCACAAGGCCTTGCGCGAGGTGCTGGGTGAGCACGTTCAGCAAAAGGGCTCGCTCGTCAATGCCGAGCGCACCCGCTTTGACTTTGCGCACAACGCGCCCGTGACAGACGAGCAAATCCGCGCTATTGAAACGCGTGTGAATGCTGAGATTTTGTCGAACCTGGCGACCGATGCCAGTGTGATGGACATGGAGGCGGCGCAAAAAACCGGCGCCATGATGCTGTTTGGCGAGAAGTATGGCGAGACGGTTCGCGTCTTGAGCATTGGCTCAAGCAAAGAGCTGTGCGGTGGCGTTCACGTTGGCCGCACGGGTGACATTGGCTTGTTCAAGATTGTTGCGGAAAGCGGCGTGGCATCTGGTGTGCGCCGGGTTGAAGCGGTGACGGGCGAAAACGCGCTGGCTTATTTGCAGTCGCTCGAAGCCACGGTGCAGGCTGCCGCGGGCACACTCAAGGCCAGTCCATCGGAGTTGCAAAACCGCATTGGCCAAGTGCTGGACCAGGTGAAGTCGCTGGAAAAAGAAGTCGCCGCGCTCAAAGGCAAGCTGGCCTCCAGCCAGGGCGATGAGCTGATGGCGCAAGCGGTTGATGTCAAGGGCATCAAGGTGCTGGCTGCCAAGCTTGAGGGTGCTGATGCAAAGACCTTGCGCGACACCGTGGACAAGCTCAAAGACAAGCTCAAAACGGCTGTCATCGTGCTGGTAGCAGTCGATGGCGGCAAGGTGCAAATCGTAGCCGGCGTGACGAGCGACAGTGTGGGCAAGGTCAAGGCCGGCGAGTTGGTCAACTTTGTCGCCCAACAGGTAGGCGGTAAGGGCGGCGGCAAGGCTGACATGGCGATGGCGGGCGGCACCGATGCCTCCAAAGTTGATGCGGCGCTGGCATCCGTGCAGGCCTGGGTGAGCGAGCGGGTTTGATGCCTAAACAGCCGCCCAGAACACTGCAAACCAGCTGTTAGGGTCTGTCCAACACTTCACCTGCTTGAAACCGGCCTGCTTGAGCAAATCGGTCATGCCATCGAGCGTGTATTTGTACGAAGACTCGGTGTGAATGCGCTCACCGCTTTTGAAGTGACGCTGATGGTGACGATGAAGGCCAGGCCAACTGACGCTGAGGTCGCAGTTGGCCTCCAAGTGCATCTCAATGCGTGACTCGGCTTCATTGAACAGCGCCACATGCTGCCACTGCCGAACAGCAAAGTTTGCGCCCAACAAGCGGTTGATGTTGAGCAGCATGTTTTTGTTGAAAGCGGCGGTCACGCCCAGCGCGTCGTCGTAAGCGGTTTGCAGCGTTTGGCTGTCTTTCACCAGATCAATTCCCAGCAGCAGACCGCGTGCGTTGCCTTGGGCCGGGTTGGTGATGCGTTGTAAAAATTGCAGTGCCTGGCTTGGCGCAAAGTTGCCCAGGCTGGAGCCGGGGTAGAAAAACACACGGCCCTCGCGCTGCACTTCTTTTGGCAATTCAAGCCCGCTTGAAAAGTCCATCCCCACGCCCACAATGTCGAGCGCCGTAAAAGTTTTTTGTAATTGCTCGGCAGCATCACGCAAAAAATCAACCGAAATATCGACCGGCACGTACTGGCTGGGTAGCAAGTGCGGCAGCAGGCGCGCGGCCTTGGCGCAGTTGCCCGCGCCCAGGTCAATTAGGCAGGGCTTGTGAATACCGTGCTGTTGCAGGGCCGCAGCCATCTCGCCGTGGGCAGACTCAAAAATACTGGCCTCAACGCGGGTCGGGTAGTACTCGTCAAGCGCAGTGATGGCCTCGAATAGTTTGGAGCCCAGCGCATCGTAAAAATATTTTGGTTGTACCACCGCCTGCGCGGCGCATAGCCCGAGGGCCAGCTCTTGCAGTTCGACGCTGGGCAAAGCGCTGGCCTCGCAGAGGTTTATGAACTGAGGTGAGTGGGAGCTAAACATGGTGTGCGTTTGATAACGACCGGCTTTTTAAGTGAGTGGTAGCAGGGTCCAGACGCAGTTGCAACTGGCTCTCAAATCGCCGCAACTGCCCCGTGACCGGGTCGGTAAAAGTAATCGACTTAGCCAGCAATTGCAGCGGCGCGTTGTAGTCGTCAGGTGGGGTGTTTTCAATCGGTGGGTACATACGGTCATTCATTATCGGCAAACCCAGCGCATTCATGTGTACCCGCAACTGGTGCTTTTTACCTGTCACCGGGCTTAAAGCGTAGAGCGCTTTACTGGCCATGACTTGCAGCACACGGATGTGTGTTTCGCTGTTGGCTGGGCCTTCAATTTCACGTTGCCTGAAAAACGGCGTGTCTTCTACGATACGGCTTTTGCGAGTCAGTGGAAAAACTAAATCGCTGTTGCTGGTCGCAATAGCTTGGTAATGTTTGACGACTTCATGCCGCCTGAAAAGCGACTGGTAGGCATTGCGTTCGGCCGGGTTGACTGAGAACAAAACCAGGCCTGCGGTTTCACGGTCTATGCGGTGAATCGGGATCAAGTCGTTCAAACCCAGCTTGTTTTTCAGTCGCACCAACAGGGTTTCTTGCAGGTAGTGGCCCGAGGGTGTTACTGGCAAAAAATGCGGCTTGTCAGCCACCACCAAATGGTCGTCCTGATACAGCACGGTCTCGTCAAACGGTATGCGTGCTTCCTCGGGTAGGTCGCGGTAGTAGTAGATGCGGATGTGGCCTTGGTAGGGGCGCGTGGCTGTGACGGGTACGCCAAATTCGTCAGCGACCAGACCACTGTGCATACGCTGTAGCCAGACATCCTTGCTAATGGCGGGAAAGCGTTCGACCAGAAAATCCGTGATGCTCAGCCATTGGCCCTTGACGGGTGGATTCGGCAAGCCTATGCAGCTGGGGCCAACGCCGTTACGTGTGGGCAGGCCATGCTGACCGTATTTAAGTGTCTTGCTCACACTTTTTTAAACACCACATCCCACACGCCGTGGCCGAGCTTGATGCCACGATTTTCAAACTTGGTCAGTGGCCGATAGGCGGGCTTGGCTGCGTAGCCGCCATTCGATGCGTCAGCAGTGTTTTCAAGTAACGGCTCTGCGCTCAAAACCTCCAGTATCTGCTGGGCATACGGTTGCCAGTCGGTTGCGCAATGCAGGTAGCCGCTAGACTTTAAGCGGGTGGCGAGTTTGGCAATCAGCGGGGCTTGAATCAGGCGACGCTTGTTGTGCTTTTTCTTGTGCCAGGGGTCGGGAAAGAAAATGTGTATGCCGTCCAGGCTGGCGGGCTCCAGCATCTCGTTTATCACTTCAACCGCATCATGTTGCAGGATGCGGATGTTGCTCAGGTTTTGCGCCTCAATACGTTTGAGCAGCGCGCCGACACCCGGTGTGTGGACTTCGCAGCACAAAAAATTGGTCTCTGGCATCACGGCTGCAATGTACGCCGTGGCCTCGCCCATGCCAAAACCAATTTCTAAAATAGTCGGGGCGCTGCGTTTGAAAATGGCTGCAAAGTCAGCCGGCGCGCCTGAGAAGGGGACTAAAAATTGCGGCCCCACATCGGCAAATGCCTTGGCCTGGCCTGCGGTGGTGCGGCCTGTGCGGCGTACAAAGCTGCGGATGGCGCGGATGGGTGCGATAGCGATCATGTTCGTAGTTTAAAAGCATCGGCCCAATAACCCACGGCAGCAGCTAGCCAGTCGCCCACAGATCTGGCCTCTGGTGCAGCTATGCCAAGTGCTTGTCCGGTGGTTTGGAGCAATCTGATGGGCTGCGCGGCATCAAGTGCCTGCGCAGCATTTTGTTTAGAGAGTTTTTCGCCATCTGCCGCCAGTATCAGCGGCGTGTGCATGTATTGCGGCGAGGGCAAGCCGAGGGCGCGCTGCAACAAGATCTGCCGCGCTGTGTTGCCAGCCAAGTCTTCGCCCCGCACCACATGGGTGATGCCTTGCGCTGCGTCATCCACCACTACGGCCAGCTGGTAGGCCCACAGGCCGTCGGCACGCTGCACCACGAAGTCACCAACCTGCTGTGTGACGTTTTGCGATTGCACGCCAAGGCGGCGGTCAGTCCATGAAACGATTTGGTCTGCAGCCACTTTTAGGGGTGACTTCGAGGTCAAAAACCGCCAAGTTTGAGGTTTTTCAGTCAAACAGCTTCCCAGTTTGGTCCTACAGGTGCCGGGGTACACCAGCTCGGCATGGCGCTGTCTGGTCTGGCCGCTGGCTGCTAGTGCATCAGTAATGTCAAGGCGGCTACAGGTGCAGGGGTAGGCTTGAGCCTGCGCTACAAGCTGCGCCAGTGCCGGTTGGTAAAGGTGGCTGCGTTTTGACTGGTAAGTGGCTGGCTCGTCTGGCAGCAAACCGCAGGCTGCCAGTTGCCCAAGAATTGTTTTGTCTGCACCCGCAACGCAGCGCGGCGTATCAACATCTTCGATACGAACCAGCCAGCTACCGCCGTGTGCGCGTGCGTCGAGCCAGCTTGCAAGCGCGGCAACCAGTGACCCTGCGTGAAGCGGGCCTGTGGGTGATGGCGCGAACCGACCCCTGTATTTACCTACCATCGCGGGTACTTAAAGAATGTTTAGTGCCATTTCTAAGCCCGAGATAAACCCGTCTTCAACCCGGTGCCCTATGCACCAGTCGCCACAAGCGCCGATGCCTGACTTGGCATCCCACAAATGGCTTTTGCCCAGCGGCGTGATGGTCTGGGCATAGCGCCAGCGGTGTACCACGGCGTGCTGCGGCTCGGCGCGTATGCCGGTTACTTCCGTAAAGGCTTTCAGCAGCTTGACCTTGACGCGCTCGGCATCGTCTTCAAGGTGGCGCTCAGACCAGTCGGGGCTGGCCTGCACCGTCCAGCGCTCAATCGGTGAGCGGCCGGGCTTGGACGATTCACGCGCCAGCCAGGCAATCCGGTGGTGGGTGCTGCGCGCTGCGTTCCACTGTGGCCCCAGGTGTGACAGATTCGGTTGCGAGGCTTGCGGAAACGCCAACATCAGCGTCCAGCAGGGGGCCACATTCACGCCCGCCAGCTCTGGCATCAGCGTTTTGCCGACTTGCGAGCTGAGGAGTAGCGCATGGGCCTGCACCGAAGGCACTGCAAGGACGACGGCATCAAAGCCGGAGTAAACCCGGCTGCCGGCATCCGGGCCTTCGGTTTGCAGTTGCCAGTGCTTCGGTGTCAGCTTGTCGGCCTCTAAGCTGACGACCTGGGTTTCAAGGTGCAGATGGCCATTGGTCGCCAGTGGCTTAGCCCATTGTTTGATCAGCGCGTTCATGCCTGGGGTGGCGACCCAGTGCGCTTCTTTGGATGGCAGCGACGAGGCCACCACGCGACCCAGCTCGTCCAAGATGCGAGGCGTGTTGGCGCTCCACGGGCGCACCAGGCCGGATGCGGTGGCCAGGGCTTTTTCGAAACGCGCATCACGCACGGTGAAGTACTGCGCGCCATGGTCGAACCCGCCAAACTCGGTGCTCCTGGTGGCCATGCGGCCGCCGCTGCCACGGCTTTTTTCAAACACCGTGACCTGGTGGCCCGCCTGCATCAAGGTGCGGGCGCAGGCAATGCCCGCAATGCCCGCACCGATGACGGCGAAGTGGCGCGAGCTTGGCGTTGAAGAGGTTTTTGATTGGGATGTCATGTCGTTGTGCTTGTAAAAATCAATGAAGGCGTTCAGCAGCACTTTAACCCTAGTCGTAGAAGGCGCTGAGCATGGGTGAGATGATGCTGTCAACCAGCAGCGTTAGTTGCAGCGCCCGGCCGCTATATTGGAGGCCTTGAAGCAATCCGCAGAAAGATAAATTTCCATGATGACCTTACGCCCCTCCGCAGCACGCGGCTATGCCGATCACGGCTGGCTCAAGTCGTTTCACTCGTTTTCGTTTGCCGGCTATTACGACCCCGAACATATGGGGTTTGGCAACCTGCGCGTCATCAACGAAGACCGCATTGAGCCGGGTAGCGGTTTCGCAACGCACGGCCACAAGGACATGGAAATCATCAGCTACGTGATGAGCGGCGCGCTGGCGCACAAAGACAATATGGGCAATGTGAAGGGCATCCCGCCCGGCGATGTGCAGCGCATGAGCGCGGGCACGGGGGTGCAGCACAGCGAGTTTAATCACGCCGAGGGCCAGACCACGCATTTTCTGCAAATCTGGATAGCACCCAATGTCACCGGCATTGCACCCAGCTATGAGCAGAAAACGTTTGTTGATGCTGAAAAACGTGGTCAGCTGCGTCTGGTTGCGTCTAACGATGGCGCGCAAGGCTCGGTCACCATTCATGCAGATGCAAAAATTTACGCCGGTCTGCTCGACGGAGACGAGACCGCCACGCTGGCTTTGAGACCGAACCGCAAGACCTATGTACACCTTGTCAAGGGCGAGCTTGAGGTCAACGGGCAAAAGCTTGCACCAGGCGATGCCGCGATGATCGAAGCGCAAAGCAGCCTGGAACTCGGCAAGGGCAGGGACGCTGAAGTGCTGGTATTCGACCTCGCGGCTTGAGGGCACTTATGTCGAAAGTTGTTGTTGTTTATCACTCCGGTTACGGCCATACCCAGCGCGTGGCGCAGTTTGTAGCTAGCGGTGCAGGAGCCCAATTGATTGCCATTGATGCAGAAGGCAGTCTGAGCGCCGAGCAGTGGGCCGCGCTAGACGCAGCCGATGCCATCATCATGGGCAGCCCGACCTATATGGGCATGGTCAGCTGGCAGTTCAAAAAATTTGCCGATGCGAGCAGCAATAAATGGTTGGCCTGCGCCTGGAAAGACAAGGTCGCAGGCGGCTTTACCTGCTCGGCCAGCCCCAGCGGTGACAAGCTGTCGACGATCCAGTACTTCATCACGCTGGCCATGCAACTAGGCATGATCTGGGTCGGCCAGTCGTCGCTGGACGATGGCACTATCAACCGCCTGGGGTCAACCTCTGGCGTGATGGCGCAGGTCGGTCCACAAGACCCGGCCAGTGCCATTGCGCAGGGCGACCTCGACACCGCTGCCGCCTATGGCAAGCGCGTGGCGGAAGTGGCCACCAAGCTGCGCGGTTAAGGGTTATTGGGGTCAGACACCCCTAAAATGAGTTGATGTTTGTTCACCTACGCATCCACACCGAATTTTCAATTGTTGACGGCACCAATCGCATTGATGAAATTGTTGCCGCCGCCGCGCTTGACAAACAACCCGCGCTGGCCATCAGCGACCTTGCTAACCTGTTTGGCACTGTCAAGTTTTACAGCGAAGCCCGCCAAGCAGGTGTCAAGCCGCTGATCGCCGCTGATGTGTGGGTGCAGGTGCCGGGCAAAGATGCTGCTAGCCCGCCTGCGCGCATGTTGCTGCTGGTGCAAAACCACAAGGGTTACCTCAATCTATCAGAACTGCTCACGCGCGCCTGGACGCGCGGCGTGGTACAGGGCCAGGCCATCATCAGCCTTGAATGGCTGCGCGAGCTGAACCAAGGTCTGATTGCCCTTTCGGGGGCGCAGCGTGGTGCCATTGGCCAGGCGCTGGTGCAGGGCGATGATGCGCGTGCGCTTGAATGTGCGCTGCAATTGGCGGGCATCTTCCCGCAGCGTTTTTATATGGAGCTGCAACGCGCGCAGCAGGCGGACGACGACAGGCATGTCAGCGCTGCCGTGCAATTGGCTGCGCGCCTGAAGTTGCCGGTGGTGGCGACGCACCCGGTGCAGTTTTTAACCTATGACGATTACGAGTCGCATGAAGCACGGGTGTGTATTTCTGAAGGTGAAATTTTGGGCAACGCGCGGCGCGTGCGCAAGTTCACGCGCGAGCAGTACTTCAAATCGGGCACGCAGATGGTGCAACTGTTTGCAGACATTCCATCCGCCGTAGCCAACACACTTGAGATTGCCAAGCGCTGCAACCTGACGCTGACCCTTGGAAAGCCGATGCTGCCGGACTTTCCGACACCCGAAGTCAATGGCGTGCGCATGCCGCCTGATGAGTACTTTCGCCAGGCTTCGTTTGAAGGGCTTGAGGCGCGCCTTCAACATCTGTACCCGAATGAAGCGCTGCGCGAAGAAAAGCGCCCCACGTATGTGGAGCGGCTTGAGTTCGAGATCAATACCATTTTAAAAATGGGCTACCCCGGTTATTTTTTAATCGTCGCTGACTTCATCAACTGGGCGAAAAACAATCGCTGCCCGGTCGGACCGGGGCGTGGTTCTGGCGCGGGTTCTCTGGTGGCTTATTCGCTGAAAATCACTGACCTGGACCCGCTGCAGTACAACCTGCTGTTCGAGCGTTTCCTGAATCCCGAGCGGGTGTCCATGCCCGACTTCGATATCGACTTTTGCCAGGCCAACCGCGACCGCGTGATTGATTATGTGAAGGGTAAATACGGCAAGGATGCGGTCAGCCAGATCGTCACTTTCGGCACCATGGCAGCGCGTGCCGTCATTCGCGATGTGGGCCGTGTGCTGGACTTTCCCTATGGGTTTTGCGACGCTATTTCCAAGCTCATTCCCAACAAACCCGGCCAGGCCATCACGCTGCAACTGCCGCCCGCAGAGCGCGATAAAAACGACAAAATGGTTTACGCGCTGGAGGCCGAGCCGCTTCTGGCCGAGCGCGAGCGCAAGGAAGAAGATGTCCACACCCTGCTGGAGCTCGCCCGCAAGCTTGAAGGCCTGACGCGCAACGTCGGCATGCATGCCGGTGGCGTATTGATTGCACCCGGTAAATTGACGGACTTTTGCCCGTTGTATTTGCAGCCCGGTAGTGACTCGGCGGTCAGCCAGTTTGACAAGGACGACGTTGAAGCCATCGGCCTCGTCAAGTTTGACTTTCTGGGTCTGGCAACGCTGACGATTCTGGAGATGGCCAAGGACTTCATCATCGCGCGTCACCCGTCGCAGGCGGATTTCAGGTTTGAAGATCTTCCGCTGGATGACGCAAAGGTGTACGAGCTGTTTGCCAGCGGCCAGACAGAAGCGATTTTCCAGTTTGAAAGTAGCGGCATGCAGCGCATGCTGAAAGACGCCAAACCGAATCGGCTTGAAGACCTGATTGCGATGAACGCGCTGTACCGGCCCGGCCCTATGGAACTCATCCCGACCTACATCGCCCGCAAGCAGGGGCGTGAAGTGCCGGAGTACCCGGACCCGCGCGTCAAGCCCATACTGGAAGAAACCTACGGCATCATGGTCTATCAGGAGCAGGTGATGCAGACCGCGCAGATACTGGGCGGCTATTCACTCGGTGCTGCCGACGTGCTGCGCCGCGCCATGGGTAAAAAAGACGAAAAAGAAATGGCCGCCCAGCGCGGAAAATTTCGCGAAGGCGCAGGCAAAAACGGCTTGACTGAAGAAAAAGCCGACGAGGTTTTTGACCTGATGGAAAAGTTTGCGGGCTATGGCTTTAACAAGTCGCACTCTGCCGCTTATGCCTTGCTGGCGTATCACACGGCATGGCTCAAGGTGCATTACACCGCTGAATTTTTCTGCGCCAACATGACGGTGGAGACGGGCGACACCGACAAGCTCAAGGTGCTGTTCGGCGACGCCATGAAGATGGGCCTCACCTTCGAATCGCCCGATGTGAACCGCGGGCAGTACCGCTTTGAGCCGATCAGCGATACCAGCATCCGTTACGGCCTGGGCGCCGTCAAGGGCACCGGCCAGCAGGCGATTGCCGCGATTGTGGCGGCGCGCACGGATGGCGGGCCTTTCACCTCGCTGTATGACTTTTGCGTGCGGGTGGACAAAGCAAAACTCAATAAGCGAACGGTGGAAGCGCTGATCAAAGCCGGTGCGTTTGACAACCTGCATTTGAACCGTGCAGAGTTGCTGGCCTCTGTTGACCGCGCTTTTGAATTTGCTGCAGCGGCGCAGGCCAACGCCAACCAGAGTGGTCTGTTCGACATGGACAGCCACGCCGCCAGCACACAAGAGCCGCCGCTGGTAGCAGCCGTGCCTTTTAGCGTGAAGGCCCGGCTGGTACAGGAGAAAACCGCAATTGGCTTTTACCTCTCGGGTCATCTGTTTGACGAGGTCGAGCACGAAGTGCGGCAATTTGTCAAGCGCAAGATCGATGACCTGATGGATTCGCGCGAGCCGCAACTGCTGGCGGCCATCGTCACGGATTTCCGCGTCATCAACGACCAGCGCGGCAAGCGCGCACTCTTCAAGCTTGACGACAAAACCGCCATGATTGAAGCTACGGCAGACGAAGCCTTGCTCAACGCGAACCGCAATTTGCTGAAGGACGATGAACTGGTCATTGTGCAGGGCGTTCTGCAACCCGACCGGTTTTCAGGTGGCTACCGTTTGAAGGTCACGCAGCTGTACGACCTGGAAACCGCCCGCTGCAAGTTCGGCAAATACTTGCGTGTGACGGTTGATTTGGATAGCACAGCACCCGACATCGCCCGTATCGTCAAAGACTTTCCGCCGCGCCGCGAGATGTCAGAGCAGGGCGAGTTTATGCGTGGCCTGCCGGTACGCCTGAGCGTGCGGCGCGAAGCAGACTTCGGCACGGTTGGCGCAGACCTGGTGCTGGACGAGCGTGCCAGGTTTTTTCCGACAGATGCAGCGCTGGCGAGCTGGATGGCGCAGGCTGACGCGGGGCAGGCGCAGATTGTTTATGAGTGAATTCGCCCTTTAGTCGCGTGGCCGAAACTCAAGAATCATCGGCGATGGCACGCGGCCATCCACATCGCGTGGCATGGTCTCTGTGCGAATGATGGCTTTGATGACGGCTTCATCCCAGGCCTTGTTGCCGCTTGGTTTGATCAGCCGCTGGCTGATGATGCTGCCGTCCAGCGCGGTGCGCACCTCGACCTCGGCTGTCGGATTACCGGCGATATCCTCCGTGAAGACAATGTTGGGTTTGACCTTGGCCCGCACCTTGCCGCCGTAGCTGGCCGACGGGCCGCTTGATTTTTGTGCGCTGCCGGTTGCGTTGTCTGCACCTGATGCGCCTGCCAGGCCCATGGCGCGTGCGATGTTTTCGCGGCGTTGCTTGTCAAGAGCGGCCGCGCTGGCTTGTTCCCTGACTTCCTGTTTGCGGGCGTCCAGCTTTTTGGCATCTTCAAGGGCTTTGCGTTTGGCCAGGTCTTCTTTGGCCAGCAGTGCTTTTTCTTTCTCTTTCTCAGCCAAAGCCTCGGCTCTTTTTTGCTGCTCCAGTTGCTTGCGTTTTTTTTCTTGTTCCAGTGCGATGTCTACATCGGGCGCAGGCGGGGGCTGAACCTCGGGGGCCTTGACGGCTGGCTCGGGTGGTGGCGGTGGCGCAAGTGCAGGCGCGGCTTCTTGCGTGACGTTAGACCACAGCTCTGCCTCGAATGAAACGGACTGATCGGAGCGCTTCCAGTTGACACCCCAGGTCAGGGCGGCAATCAGCAAGCCGTGCGTCAGCAGCGCCAGCGTGAAGGCACGCACCGAGCCCGCGTCACGTGGTGGCACAAAGTCATTACGGTCGTAGGTGCTGGGCATGACTGCTGCTTCGGGACTGGCCGAGTGTGCTGGCTATTTGCCAGTCTGCACCGACAGACCAACGCGCGACACACCGGCCTTTTGCAGGTTGTCCATCACCTTGACCACGGTTTCGTATTTGATGCCCTTGTCGGCGCTGATAACGACTGGCACGGCCTTGTCTAGCGTGGCCTTGACGTTGGGCTCCAGCCTCACGACATCCTGAGCGACGTTGCCGACATTGCTGGGGGTTGAATCGGTTTTGATTCTGATCTGGATGACTTCGTCTTTATTGATGATGATTTGCACTGGGCTTTGTGGTTGTAACGCGGCCTTGCCGACTTTTGGCAGCGCAATCATGCTGGGCGTGATGAGTGGTGCCGTGACCATGAAGATGATGAGCAGCACCAGCATCACGTCGATAAAAGGCACCATGTTGATTTCACTGATGGTGCGGCGGCCTCGACCACGGGATGACATGGCTGGCATATTCAGTGTCCAGACGGCGATTGCGCCCCAAGGTTACGCTGCAAGATGTTCGAGAACTCTTCGATGAAGGTTTCCAGCTTGTTGGCCACGCGGTCTATGTCGTGGGCAAAGCGGTTGTAGGCCACTACAGCCGGGATGGCTGCAAACAGGCCAATGGCGGTGGCTACCAGGGCCTCGGCAATGCCGGGAGCCACGGCCGCCAGTGTGACCTGCTCCAGTGCGGCCAGGCCGGTGAAGGCATGCATGATGCCCCAGACCGTGCCGAACAGGCCCACATAAGGCGACACTGAGCCGACGGTAGCCAGAAATGACAGGTTGGCTTCGACGGCATCGACCTCGCGCTGGTAACTGGCGCGCATGGCGCGGCGGGCGCCGTCGAGCAGGGTGCTGGGGTCGGTCATGCGGCGTTCGCGCAGCTTCTGGAATTCGCGCATGCCGCTGGCAAAAATCCGTTCCATCGGACCGCTGTGTTTGGCGTTCTGGGTGGCGGCGGCATACAGGTCATTCAGGCTGGTGCCGGACCAGAACTCACGGTCAAATTCGTCGTTGAGCGACTGCACCCGCTTGAGCGAGACGATCTTGCGGAAGATGGCGCCCCAGCTGGCAATCGACACGCCGAACAGCAGCAGCACCACGGCCTGGACCACCCAACTGGCGTTGAGAAGGAGGTTGACGATGGAGAGGTCTTGGTTCATGTTGCGGTTTCCAGACGGTCAAGGATGTGAGTGGGAATTCTGGCAGATTTTAGCCAAGTACTTCCTCCAGCCGCGCCACGGCTTCTCGCAGATGTTCCATGGAGCTGGCGGTTGAAAAGCGCACAAACCTCTCAGGTGCTGCCTGCCCAAAATCTCTGCCTGGGGTGACTGCAATGTGGGCACGCTTCATCAGCTCAAAGGCAAAGTCCCAGCTACCGCTGACCTTGAGTTTGCTTGCTGCCGCAGTGCAGTCGGCATAGGCGTAAAACGCACCGTCGGGCATCACGGGTACGGTAAGGCCAAGGCGGTTGAGCTCGGGTATGAAGTAATCGCGCCGCTCTTTAAATGCCGTCCGGCGGCGTTCGTATTCGGCCAGGCTCTCGGGTTCAAAACAGGCGAGGGCGGCGTGCTGGGCCACGGTGCTGGCGCAGATAAATAGGTTTTGCGCAATGCGCTCGATCACCGGGGCCAATGCTTCGGGCACCACCAGCCAGCCCAAACGCCAGCCGGTCATGTTGAAGTACTTGCTGAAAGAGTTGATGCTGATGATGCTTTCACCCAACTCACCGGGCAACCCTAAGGCGGTGTGGCCGAAATGCTCTTCGTAGCTGAGGCCCAAATAAATCTCGTCAATCAAGGTGATGCCGCCGCGACTGTGAACAAATTCATGGATACGCTGCAACTCTTCGGGCGCGATCGAAGTGCCTGTCGGGTTGGAGGGCGAGGCCAGCAAAACGCCACGGGTTTTGTTGCCCCAAGCGGCCTCGACCTTGGCGCGGGTCAATTGAAAGCGCTCATCTGCCGTGGTGGGTATCAGCACCGACTGCCCATCCACCGCGCTGACGAAATGCCGGTTGCAGGGGTAGCTCGGGTCGGGCATCAATATCTCGTCGCCTGCTTCTATCAATGCCAGGCAGGCGAGCTGCAAGGCTGCGGAAGCACCCGCCGTGATGACGATGCGGCTGGCCGCCACATCAACCTTGAAGCGCGACGCATACCAGGCGCTGATCTTGTCGCGCAGCTCGGGCAAGCCAGTGGCCTGTGTGTACTGGGTTGTGCCTTGCGCGATGGCTGCGCTGGCAGATAGCACCACCAGGGGCGGGGCGGTGAAGTCTGGCTCGCCAATGTTCAGGAAAATCATGGGCTGCGCGCTGTGCGCGACTTGTTTTGCTATGGCTGCTGCCGCTTTGGCAACCTCCATCACATAAAAGGGCTCAATGCGCTGGGCGCGCCGGGCGATTCTCACGGTGCGGCCTCAGGTTTTTTTGTCTGCGGCGACTTCAGCGGCGCGAAAGGACGGTGCCAGCTTATTCAGCACGCCGTTGACGTATTTGTGGCCGTCAGTACCGCCAAATGCCTTGGCCAGTTCAATGCATTCATTGATGACGACGCGCCAGGGTATATCTTGGCAATTCTTGAACTCGTAAACGCCTATCCAGAGCACCGCGTGTTCAACCGGGGAAATCTCAAGCATGGGCCGGTCGAGTGATGGCGTGATGCAGGCATCAAGCGCTGTCGCATCCTTGACACAACCATGCAGCAGTGCGTCGTAATGGGCGGAGTCGGCTTTATGAAAGCCCACCAGGTCGCGCGTGAAGGCATCAATTGCATCGGCCTCGTTGCGCCCCACCAGGTGCTGGTACAAGGCCTGCATGGCGAACTCTCTGGCCCTGGTGCGGGCTGATTTGCTAGCCGCTTTTTTAACCCCCGTGTCGGTCAGACCGGTACGGGTCTGCGGTGGACGTTTGGGTTTTGTGGTGGCTTGGGCCATAGGTTTTCTTTGTGTGCTGCCTGTGGCGTTTATGGTGTTTATGAAAGTTCGTTGAGCAGGTTGGCCATTTCGACCGCAACCCGCGCGGCATCAACGCCTTTGTCTATTTGGCGCGCCAGGGCCTGAGCCATGTTTTCCGTTGTCAGGATGGCGTTGGCAATGGGCAACTGGTAGTCCAGCGCGATGCGGGTAACGGCTGCGCCGCTCTCATTGGCGACCAGCTCGAAGTGGTAGGTTTCACCGCGGATGATGCAGCCCAGCGCAATCAGCGCGTCGAATTTATCGGTCTCGGCCATCAGCTGTAGCGCGTTTGCCACTTCAAGCGCGCCCGGCACTTTGACATGACTGATGTTTTTCTCATCAACGCCCAGCGCCACAAGCTCTTGTCTGCAGGCATCAGCCAGCGCGTTGGTAACGCTTTCATTGAAGCGTGCCTGCACGATGCCGATGGCGAGTTTTCTGCCATCAAGCCTGTCAGCCAATCCTTTTTCTGCACCAAACATGGGGCTTCCTTTTATAGTGTTATTTTGTGATGTAGCCGACGATTTCCAGACCGTAACCCATCATGCTGGGCATACGCCTCGGGTTACCCATGAGCTTCATTTTGTGTACGCCGCAGTCGCGCAAAATTTGTGCGCCTATGCCGTAGGTGCGCAAGTCCATGCGGCCGCGCTCGGGTGCTTGGCTGGCGCGTGCCGTGCCTTCAAACTGCGCTAGCAATTGCGCAGCGCTTTCGCCGCAATTGAGCAGCACAACGACACCCTTGCCTGCATCGGCAATGTGCGTCAAGCTCTGGTCGAGGTTCCATGAATGCATGGAGCGGCCAAGTTCCAGCGCGTCAAGCACTGAAAGTGGCTCATGCACACGGGCCGGTACGGTGTCGTCTGCAGCCCATTGGCCCTTCACCAGCGCCAGGTGCAGCCCCTGGCTGGGTTTGTCCTTGAAGGCGTGTGCGGTGAATTCGCCAAAGGCGGTGGTCAGTAGGCGGCTGCCGATTTTTTCAATCAGTGATTCATTGCGGCTGCGGTGTTCGATTAGGGCGGCAATCGTGCCTATCTTGAGCTTGTGTTCTGCCGCAAAAAGCAGCAGGTCGGGCAGGCGTGCCATGGTGCCGTCGTCGTTCATGATCTCGCAGATCACGGCGGCAGGCGAGCAACCGGCCATGCCTGCCAGGTCGCAGCCTGCCTCGGTGTGGCCCGCACGCATCAGCACACCACCATCAACCGCCTGCAAGGGGAAGATGTGACCGGGTTGCACCAAGTCGCTGACCTTCGCATTTTTGGCAACCGCTGCCTCAATTGTGCGGGCGCGGTCTGCGGCAGAAATGCCCGTCGTCACGCCCTCGGCCGCTTCAATGGATACCGTGAATGCCGTCGAATGCTTGGTACCGTTGCGCGTAGCCATGGGTTGCAGTTGCAGCAACTCGCAGCGCTGGCGTGTGAGCGTGAGGCAAATCAGGCCACGACCATAACGCGCCATGAAGTTGATGCTCTCTGCCGTCACGTGGTCGGCAGCCAGCACCAGGTCGCCCTCGTTCTCGCGGTCTTCTTCGTCAATCAGGATGACGATGCGGCCGGCCTTCATGTCGGCAACGATGTCTTCAACGGGGGAAATGGCAATGGTCATGGTTCAGTTTTTCTTTCCGTCCTGGAGCATGCGCTCGACATAGCGTGCGATCAGGTCAATTTCAAGGTTCACGGTTGAGCCTGGTTTTAGCTCGCCGAGCGTGGTGTTTTGCACGCTGTGGGGTATCAGATTGATGCTGACTTCACAGCCCGAAGCGGTGTCTTTAACGCTGTTGACCGTCAGGCTCACGCCGTTAACGGTGATGGAGCCTTTGTAGGCCAGGTATTTGGCCAGCTCTTTGGGGGCCAGGATGCGCAACTCCCAGCTTTCACCGACCTCGGCAAAATGTGTGACGCTGCCTATGCCGTCCACATGGCCAGACACGATGTGACCACCGAGGCGATCATGCGCGCGCAGGGCTTTTTCAAGGTTGACGATGCCCAGCTGCGCCAGGCCACTGGTTTTAGCCAGTGATTCGGCTGATATGTCGATGCTGAACTGGTTGGCGGCAAGGTCCAGCGACACCGCTGTCAGGCACGCACCATTGAGCGCAATGCTGTCCCCCAGGCTCACGTCATCAAGGTAACCGGCAGGCGTTTCGATGGTGAGTCGCTTGCCATGGTCTGAAGAGCTGCCCAGGCTATGGATGGCGACGATGCGCCCCATGCCGGTGATGATTCCGGTAAACATAGCGCTATTTTCGCAGGGATTCAATGATTCTGGGTTAAAACTGGTCGCGCCCAGCCACGCAGGCCCTTACCCGCAGGTCATTGCCCACCATTTCAGTCGATAAAAACCGCAATTCAGTAGCCTCGCTAAGGCTTTGCAGCGGCCCAAATGAAGCCATGCCCTGAGCCGTACCCAGCAGCTTGGGGGCCATGTACAGCAGCAATTCGTCAATCAGGCCTTCACGGATCAGGGAACCGTTTAGTTTGTGGCCGGCCTCAACGTGCAGCTCGTTGATCTCGCGCTGGCCGAGGTCGCGCAGCATGGCGGCAAGGTCAACCTTGCCTGATGCCTCGCCTTTGTCATTTTTGCCGGGCAGGTAGATAACGCTTGCCCCGCGCGCTTCCAAAGCTGCTTTTTTCGCATCATTTGGCACTGCGGCGTATATAAATCGGGCGCGATCAGCTATAAAAAGAGGAGCATCGAGCGGTGTTTCGAGCCGGCTATCGACCACCACCACATGCGGCTGGCGCGGTGTGGCTACCAGCCGAACATCAAGGCGCGGGCGGTCTTCCAGCACCGTGCCTATGCCAGTCAACACAGCGCAACTGCGGGCGCGCCAGGCATGGCCGTCAGCGCGCGCGGCCTCGCCGGTGATCCACTGGCTCTGACCGTTCAGCAACGCTGTTTTGCCATCCAGCGAGGCCGCGATTTTCATCCGCACCCAGGGCGTTTTACGAATCATGCGGCTGAAAAACCCGATATTGAGCGCGCGCGACTTCTTTGCGCCGGGGCCGACTTCAACTTCAATGCCCGCAGCCCGCAGCCGCGCAAAGCCCTGGCCCGAGACCAGTGGGTTGGGGTCGGCAATCGATGCCACCACTTTCCTGATGCCGGCGGCGATCAGGGCGTCGCAACAGGGGCCGGTGCGGCCGTGGTGGGAGCAGGGCTCCAGCGTGACGTAGGCGGTTGCCCCGGCGACTGCATGGCCGTGGTCGGCGGCATCACGCAAGGCCATGATTTCGGCATGCGGGCCACCGGCACGCTGGGTATGGCCCTGGCCGATGACCGCGCCGTCACTCGACGTGAGCACGCACCCCACCCGGGGATTCGGCGGGCTGACCAGGAGGGCTAGTGCGGCTTCCTCTTGGGCCAGAGCGAAGGCTTTGTGATCTGAAAGCGACAAGGGCATACCGCGTTTTTACCACTTGTCCGGACGGGCTAACCTTATATCGGTTCGGCCCTTGGTGCCAAACGTCCCGGTTTGATAATTCAAAAGTGGAAAAAGGAAACCTCATGAAGCGTATGAAGTCTCGGGGCTTTACCCTGATCGAGCTGATGATCACGGTGGCCATCGTGGGCATCCTGGCGGCCGTGGCTTACCCGTCGTACACCCAGTACATCGTCAGGGCCAATCGTTCTGCCGCCCAGGCCCAGATGCTGGACATTGCCAATCGCCAACTGCAGTTTCTGTTGGCTAACCGCGCTTATGCCACGAAGGCGGTGCTGACGTCGAGCGGCTACACCTTGCCGGCCGACGTTGGCGCCAGATACGGCTATGACATCACGGTCGGTACCGATACGGTGCCCTCTTTCACCATCACTTTCACGGCGGCGGGCGCCCAGGCCAGTGACGGCGCGCTCACGCTCAATAGCGAGGGTGTCAAGACCCCGGCCGAAAAATGGTAGAGCGGCTTTTGCCCGGAACGCCGTGCGTCCAGCGCGGCGCCTCCATGATCGAGGTGCTGGTCACCATGGTGATCATCGCCTTCGGCCTGCTGGGCATTGCCGGGCTGCAAGTCCGCCTGCAGGTTTCCGAGATGGAGTCCTACCAGCGCAGCCAGGCGCTGCTGCTGCTCAATGACATGGCCAGCCGCATGGCGACCAACCGCAACAACGTGGATTCCTATATGACGACCGCGGTGAACCCGCTGGGCGCGGGGATGACCTGCCCCACAACGACCGCGACCGTCGTGCAGCGCGACCTGGGTGAATGGTGCAATGCCCTGCAAGGTGCAGGCGAAACGATGGATGCCGGGGCCACGAAGGTGGGCGCGATGGTGGGCGGCCGCGGTTGTGTGGAGAGCGTCGATGGCGATTACCTGGTGACCGTCGCCTGGCAGGGCCTGACGCCGATCGCGGCGCCGCCGGCTTCCGTGGCTTGCGGTGAGAACAGCTACAACGGCGCGAGCGGCTCCTGCGTCAATGACCTGTGCCGCCGCACGGTCACCACCCTGGTGCGGATTGCGACCTTGCTATGACCAGGCCCGCCCGTCCATTGTCGCAAACTGGCTTCACGCTGATCGAGCTGATGGTGTCGATGGCCATTGGCCTGCTGATCGTGCTTGCATTGATCACTTTGCTGATCAACGTCAACCGCAACAACAGCGAGTTAAGCAAGACCAACCGCCTGATCGAAAATGGCCGCTTCGCATTGCAGTTGCTACAGGCCGACATCACCCATGCCGGGTATTGGGGCGGTTATGTTCCCCAGTTTGATGACATGACGGTTGCTGCAGCGCCAATCGGTGTGCCGACGGCGATCCCGGATCCTTGCCTGGATTACGCGTCATGGAATGTGGCGCCATACACCGAGCCACCATCCATATCGCACAGGACGAACCTGATTGGCATCCCGGTACAGGGCTACGAAATCCCTGCGGTGGTTCCGTCGCCGACGCTGTCGGTCTGCGCGAACAGGGTGACCAGTCCGAAGGCCAGAACCGACGTTCTTTTCGTCCGTCATGCCGAGACCTGCGTCCCCGGCGTTGGAGGCTGTTCGGCCATCACGGCCGACGATGTTTATTTCCAGACGGCCCGTTGCGGATCAACCACCCCCGACCCCGCGTATGTGCTGGACAGCAATGCGGCGCTCTTTAACCTGCAAAACAGGGATTGCGCAACGACGGCCGAGCGGCGCAAGTTCGTCTCCAACCTCTATTACATCCGGAACCATGCGGTAACAGCCGGCGACGGCATCCCCACCTTGATGCGTTCGCAATTCGGTGTGGTTTCCGACGTGCCCCAGCACAAGTCGGCGGAAGCCCTGATCGAGGGCATCGAAGGTTTCCGCGTCGAGTACGGCATTGACAACGTCAGCGACTCGGGCGAGGCGGTTAACTTCACTGCGGCCATCAACTGGGCGGATACGACGAACCTGACCAGCCCCCGCAACCGCGGTGATGGCATTCCGGACGGCAACTATATTCGCTGCACCACGGCCACGCCCTGCACGGCTGCCCAGCTGGTCAACGCGGTGGCGGTGAAGCTTTATGTGCTCGTGCGCAGCGAAAAGCCGACCTCGGGGTACACGGATTCCAAGGTGTATTGCCTCGGGAGCAACTGCCCTGCCGCGACCACGACCAGTTGTCCCGCCAGTGTGACCCCCAATGCCGCACCGTTGCTGGGCCCCTATTGCGATGGCTACAAGCGCCACCTGTTTACCCAGACCGTTCGGCTGACCAACGTCTCTTCCCGAAGGGAAACGCCATGACGAAGCGGCCATTCGTCTTCGGCGCCCGGCGGTCGGCCGGCGCAGGCACCCAACGCGGTGCCACGCTGATCATCGGGCTCATCATGCTGGTGCTGATCACCCTGATTGTCGTGAATGCCTTCACCCTCAGCTCGACCAACCTCAAGTCCGTGGGCAACATGCAGGTGCGCGAAGAAGCGCTTGCCGCTGCCAACCTGGCGGTCGAGAAACTGATCAGTGCGCCCTTCACCAACGCCCTGGGCGAGCAGTCGTTCAAAGTCGATATCAACAAGGATGGCATCGACGATTACACGGTGGCCGTTGCGGTGCCCACCTGCATCCGCGCGCTGAAGGCGACCGTGGCCGCACCGAGCGACGTGGAGCTCGGCGCGGCGATGTCCTCCGGCTGGACCTGGAATACCGAGTGGGACATCGATGCCACCGTGACCGATGCCGCTTCCGGCGCCTCGGTGCGGGTGCGCCAGGGCGTGCGCGTGCTGCTGTCGCAAACCCAGAAAGAAACGGCGTGTCCATGACGCGGCCCGAGGATAAGGAAATAAGGAGCTATTGATGACTTCGAATCACTTGCGGGGCCTGCTTGCCGCAACGCTGTTGCTGGCCCATGTGCAGCTTAGGGCCGCCGATATTGATTTGTTCGCGGGTCTGCCACCGACCGGAACGGATGCGCCTCATGTCCTGTTTGTCCTCGACAATTCGGCCAATTTCTCCGCCAGCGTGACCACCCAGCGCTGTAGCATCACGCCGGCCGGTGTCGTGCGCACGGACAGCGCGGTCACGACGGACCTAACCAAACTTGACCGGACCGCGGGTGCCGTGGAGCAATGCGCCTTGTACAGCGCGATCAAGTCGCTGGATGCGGCTTCGACCGCCAAGGTCAACATCGGCATCATGGGGTTCAATGCCAGCGGGATGAAGCAATTCAATCCCTCCACCACCCCTCCTACTTTTTCACCCGCTTGTGTCGGCGGAACGGGGGGCTGCCTGATGATGCCCATTGTGCCGCTCAACGCCACCAACAAGACCAACATGCTGGAGTGGATCCGCAATTGGGATATTTCGGGCAGCAATGATTACGTCATAAAGGCAAACAACGCCGCGAACGGTGCGGCGATGCAGGAGGCTTGGGCCTATTACTCTGGCAAGACCGGCGTCTCGGGCCGCAACTATTCCAGCATGACGCCTTCCGCAGGGTGCGCCAGCAAGAACGTGATTTTCATCGGCAATGCCTATCGCAACAATTCCACGCCCGGCGACGGGACCAACGAGGACAACAGCCCGCTGAGGCCGCTGAACGGCACAAGTTTGGATGTCCTCAAGCGGGCGAGCCCGGCAGCAACGACGCTGCAAAAAACCGTCATCAGCGACACCATTAAAACGTCCTGCGGCACCAATACCCTCGAGACGGCGGAAGGCAAGGGGGTTTATGCCCTGAACTGGGCGCGTTACATGAAGGCGCAGGGCATCACCACATTCAGCATTGGCGTTCTGGGGCCCACTTGCAACGGCGAGTACGCAGCCCATCTGAGCAAAATGGGCTCCACCGAGGTCGGTGGGGGCAAGTATTTTGCAACCAACAACTTTGCGGAATTGGAGGCCGCCATCAAGATAGCCCTGAGCGAAATCCAGTCGGTCAACAGCGTGTTCGCCGCCGTGAGCCTGCCGGTCAGCGTCAACACCCAGGGATCCTATTTGAACCAGGTGTACATCGGCATGTTCCGGCCGCAGAAGAATTTTCTTCCTCTCTGGGATGGCAACCTGAAGCAATACAAATTTGGTCAAATCAACGGCGTTCTCAGGCTGCAAGACGCTGACGGCATTGGCGCCATCAACAACCTGACCGGGTTCATCAGCGAGTGTGCGCGCAGCTACTGGACGCCCAATGTGATAGACAATTATTGGGAGCTGAAGCCCAGCGGTGGCTGCCTGGCAGTGACCGGTGCCAACAGCTCGAACTACCCGGACGGCAACATCGTTGAGAAGGGCGCCCAAGCCTACAGACTTCGATTTTCTACACCCAGCGCGCGGACGGTGAAGACCTGTTCGCCGGTGTTTGCCAGTTGCACGGCTATGACCGATTTCACGACGGGGAACGTCGCGATCACGCAAGCATTGCTGAATTCCGGAGGCACGGATCGTAATGACCTTATCAACTGGGCGCGCGGAACCAACAACGTAGAACCCGACGAGCTCAGCAAGGGTCTTACCGCGATGCGACCCTCGGTCCATGGCGACGTCGTGCACTCCAGGCCGGCGCCGGTGAATCACGGCACCGATGCGTCGCCTTCGATCGTGGTGTATTACGGCGGCAACGATGGCGTGCTGCGCGCCGTGAACGGCAATCGCGGCAGTCCGACGGACAGCAGCGTGGGCAGCATCACCTCGGGGGGGAGCACCTATGTGGCAGGCGCCGAATTGTGGTCGTTCATGCCGCCGGAGTTTTACGGCAAGATCAAGCGGCTGCGCGATAACCTCCCGGCCATCTCGCATCCCACCTCCACCATTTCCGACGCGCAGCCCAAGGACTATGGTTTCGACGGGCCGATCACGGCCTTCCAGGGCGCCATCGGCAGCAGCACCAAAACCTATGTTTACGCGACCATGCGCCACGGCGGCCGCGCTTTCTATGCCTTCGACGTGACGACCCCGGGCAGTCCGACGCTGCTGTGGAAAAAAGGTTGCCCCAATGAGCTTGACAACACCGATTGCAGCGCCGACTACGCCAGCATTGGACAGACCTGGTCGTCGTTGAAGTCGATGTACGCATCAGGTTACGGCTCAGGAACCTCGCCCCTGCTCATCATGGGCGGCGGCTACGACACGTGCGAAGACTCTGACGATGGCACCAAGAACCACAACTGCAGCGTCGCGGCGACCAAGGGCAACAAAGTTTTCGTGCTCGACGCAGCCACGGGCGCCGTGGTCAGGGCCTTCGCCACCGACCGTGCCGTGATCGCCGACTCGACCATCGTGCGCGACAGCGCGGGCATGATCAAGTACGCCTACACCGCCGATCTGGGAGGCAACGTTTACCGCATGACCTTCGGCAGTGCTACGCCGGCCGGCTGGAGCATGACCAAAATTGCCTCGCTGGGCTGCGACACGCCGGCGGCGTGTACCGACAGCACGAAGAACCGGAAGTTCATGTTCGCGCCCAGCGTGGCCACCACCGACAACCTCACTTACTACTTGTTTCTCGGCTCGGGCGACCGCGAGAAGCCGGTGAAGGAGTACCTCGCGTCCAAGAGCGTGACCAACTACTTCTTCATGCTGCAGGACAAGCCGGAGGATGCCGGCTGGCTGACGGCGGAAAATGCGACTTGCGGCGCCAACCTGCTCTGCAAGAACTCGCTGCTGGGCATCCTCACCAGTGCGATGCCGTCGGATGCGGATCTGGGTACCAAAAAGGGCTGGTACCTTGGATTGGCATTGACCGAGCAGGTCGTCACGTCCGCCATTACGGTCTTTGGCGTGGTCACGTTCAACACGCACCAGCCGGCGGTCACGGCAGCCAACGCGTGTACGAACAACCTGGGAGAAACGCGCGTCTACAACATCAACTATCTGAACGTCGGGAGTGCGAACGGCACGGGTCTGCGCTACGAAGACGTTACCGGCGACGGCCTGCCGCCGTCGCCCGTGGCCGGCCGCGTGACGCTGGACAACGGCCAGACCGTTCCGTTCTGCATCGGCTGCAGCAAGACTTCGCCGTTAGAAGGATCGCCGCCCAAGGAATTGGGCTCGGTGGTCCAGCCCAAGGGGCGGCTCTACTGGTACCTCCAGAAGTGAAACCCAGCCAGGTCATGAATTGCAGTCAGCCGTCAAGGACGCAAAAAACCCTGGCGGTCTGCCAGCGCGGCTTCACGCTTATCGAACTGCTGGTCACGATCACGATCCTGGCGATTCTGGCCATGGTGGCGGTGCCGTCGTTCAATGAAGCCATTTTGAGCAACAAGCTGACCGCTTTTACCAACAATTTTGTGGCCAGTGCACACTTGGCGCGCAGTGAGGCCATCAAGCGCAATTCTCGCGCGGTGGTGTGCAAGTCCGCCACGGGTGACGCTTGCATCACGACAGGGGGTTGGGAGCAGGGTTGGATTGTGTTCCACGATGCCAACAACAATGCTTCTCGGGACGCGGGCGAGGCCGTTTTGTCACGCCAGCAGGCCTTGCCGCAACCCATCCGGTTTACAGGCAATGGCCCGGTGGCTAGTTATGTGTCGTTTACCCCGATGGGCTCCACCCAATACACGTCGGGCGGACCCCAGTTCGGAACGCTCACGGTCTGCCCGCCGTCCGCAACCCCTGTGGATCTGCGACAGATTGTGATCAGCAGCACAGGTCGGCTCCGCACCGTCCGTACGAAGCTCAGTTGCCCTTGATGTCAGCGCCTCACCTCATCCACCAGCGTCTTGAACTCGTTAATGTCCTCAAAGCTCCGGTACACGCTGGCAAAGCGGACGTAGGCCACCTTGTCGAGCTTTTTCAGCTCGCGCATGACCAGCTCGCCCAGACGCGTTGACGGGGCTTCGCGCAGGCCCAGGTTCAGCAGCTTTTCTTCGATGCGCTCTATGGCGGAATCGATTTGCTCGGTGCTGACGGGCCGCTTGCGCAGCGCCAGGTTCATGGAGTCCAGGATTTTGCTGCGTTTGTACTCGGTGCGCCTGCCGTCTTTTTTGACGATCGCCGGAAAGGTCACGTCGGGCCGCTCGTAGGTGGTAAAGCGTTTTTCACACGCGCCGCACTGGCGGCGGCGGCGTATGAAGTCTGCGTCTTCCGAGATACGGGTTTCGACGACCTGTGTTTCGAGGTTAGCGCAGAAAGGGCACTTCATACTCGATCTTTGTCGCTGCCCTTGACGCTTTCATTGACGTTATCGGCTTCGCCAGGCTCGGCCTTGACCGGCACTGAGCGCACTGGCGCAGGGCTGGCATGAAACGGCGACAAACCCTTGCCACTGGCTACGGTCAGCAGCCGGGCGTGTTCTGCCATCACCTTGGCCGCATAACCGCCATCGTTCTCCAGGTTGGCTGCACCTACATAGAATTTCAATCCCGCCTCAACCGAGCCGGCGCGGGCAATGCATTCCTGCAGCACTTTCACACCAACGCGCAGGTTGGTCACCGGGTCAAAAGCGGCCAGCTTGCCGCCGAAGTTCTCGTACTTTGCATGGTGGATGTTGGTCATGACCTGCATCAAGCCCTGGGCACCGACCGGGCTTTGCGCAAACGGGTTAAAGCCTGACTCTATGGCCATGATGGCCAGGATAAGTGTTGGATCCAGTTTGGCTTGCTGGCCGATTTCAAATGCGCTGGATACCAGCACGCTCAATGGCTCCGGGGCCACACCGTACTTGCGGCTTAACCAGTAGGCAACAGCCGCCTGTGCTTTGGGCAGGTCTTGGGGGTTGGATGCGGTGGCGCGGTCAATTGCGTTAATTTCGGTAAAACCAATAGAAGCATCGCGCCGCTCCTGTAGCCAGGTCATCAGCCGGGTTTCGCCTGCGTCACGCAAATCGGGGCGGGCGGTCAGGGTGATAACGCCAAACACCACAGCCAAGCCAAGCAGGGCAAAGCCGTTGTGGGTGATTTCAAAAAAGCCCTGTGCAATGTCGTCGGCGATGTTGACCGCGCTTGCCCGCATGTTCTCAAGGTGTACCTTGGCCTTGCCGAGATGCGATTTCCTGGCGGCTTTGGTCTCTACAGCCGCTTTGGCTGTATTGAAACTGATATTTAATTGCGCTGTCATAGCACTCCTTCTCTGGCGCATGTCAGGGCCCTTCTTGCGTCGGGAGCCTAGCAGGCTTTGATTGGGTCGCCATCCATTCCCAAATGCATCCGCTGATCTGGCTTCAGGTTCGGCGGCGTATTCGGGTTGTCCCCAGTATTTTTGGGACTGGCTGGATTTTATTGACCTCTTTAATAACCTGTCAATAATAACAAATCATATTGTTATATTGGTTTGGATCATAAAAGTTCAATTTTTCAGTGAATTTGCTTTAAATCAAGGGGTTAGGCGCTTATCTTGACGAGTCGCTCTAACTTTCGTTCGTGCCTGTTTCGTAAGCTTTTACAAACCCGGACTTTTGACGCCCGTGTTTCAACAAGTCAGCGGCAATCACATCCATCTCTGTGATTGAAAAGTTTGCCTTGCAGGCCAGTCGCCCCGGGCTTAACCTGCAATGGCTTGATTCATTTCGAGCATCTACCGAGGTATAACAACCTTGGAAAACTTGAAGGCAATCATTTGCTTTCACCGCACTGAAGACGATTCATCTCTTCTTTGCGAAACCCGACGGCATGGGTTTAAACGCTCGCCGCCAACCCCGGACAGTCAAGCTGGCCGGGGTTCTTTTTTGGGCTTGACGTTTGCCGCTCAGGGGTTTTTGGACTCTGACTCTAAAAACCCCTCCGACCCTCGCATGAGCCCAAAGGGCGATGCGACACGCGCCTTGCACTTCATCCCGAAAATCTGAATTTCTAGAAGCGCCCTTAAATAGGCGAAAATATAAGGCTTGCCGGGTTATTTTTTACTCGCCTACCTTGCGTATTTTCCTTGCGCACTTTTTTGCGTACTTTCCATTCTGATTTTTCCTCCATGTTCAATTCATCCAAACCCGCTGCTCCAGTCGCCGTAAAGCCAGTTGTTAAGCCATCTGCCAAAGCAGCAGATGTTCATCCCCTTGACGGCCTGACGGGCGGCGCATTTTCAGCCCCTACATCGGGCGAGCGTGCAGCGCGCATTCGCCAGTGGCTGACCACCGAGCCAAGCGCCGAGCAGATGGCCGAGGTGTACAAAGTCCTCGCCAACCGCGACAAGGGCGCTGCCAAGCCGCTTAAAGAAAAGCTGGATGAAGTCAAGCGCAGCAAGGGGCAAGAAGTTGTTGCTGCCGAGTGGGCCGCCAAAGCGCAAGGCCTGCTGGCAACCGGAAAACTCAATCTGGCGGACGCACTGGCTTGGCAACGCGATGCCGCCAAAGCTGGCGCGCCGCTGTCGAAAGAACCATTGGCTAGCCTCAAAGTGCAACTGGCCGAGCGCGTTAAAACCATTGAAGACCTGCAGCACCGCACCCAGGTGCAGCGCGAAGCCGCCGTGCTGATTGCGCAGCGCATCGAGGTGCTGTCCATCAAGCCGTGGGTTGACGCAAAAACGGCACTCGAAGCATTGCAGGCCGACGTAGCCCATTGGCAATCGCAGGCCAATGACATTGCGCTTGACGCAAATTGGGCCAGCGTTGACGCTAAATTTCCGCCACTGCTGGACGCATCACGCGGCCAGTTGCTCGCCGTTTGGGAAGCCTTTCAGGGCGCGATTGCAGTTGCCGTTAAAGCGGCAGAAGACAGCGCCGCGCCTTTGCCTGCCGTGCCCGTGTGGGCTGACGAGCTGCGCGTCGCGCGTGGCCAGGCAGCTGTGGCATCGGTTGATGGTGCGCGCCCACCAAAAGCAAAAATTGACCCCGTCGTGCTCAAAAACATGCGCGAAAAATCCAGCGCCATCGTGCAGGCCGTGCTTGCCAAACTGGAGCACGAAGTGGGCGCAGGCCACGGCAAGGCCACGCCCAAAGTTGCCGCCGATTTGCGTCAGGCCTTGAAAGAAAACATTCGCAACATCGACGGCAAGCTGGAAGCCGCTGCCCACGCCGCACTCACGGCCGCAGGCGAACTTGAAGGCTGGCAGCGCTGGCGTGCTGACCAGATCCGCGAAGAGCTGCTCGTCAAGGCTGAAGGCCTGGTTGCCAAGCCACTCGGTGGCCGCAAGCAGCAAGACACCCTGCGCGTGATGCGCGACCAATGGAAAACATCCGACCAGGGCGGCACGCCCAACCACGCGCTGTGGAAGCGTTTTGACGATGCCTGCAACGAAGCCCACAAGGTTGTTGAAGCGTGGTTAGAGGTCGTCAAAGAGCAACTTGAGGCCACCAAGGCCGAGCGCAAACTACTGATTGACGAAGTACAGGCCTGGGCTGATGCCAACCAGGCCAACACTGATTGGAAAGCGCAGATCCGCAGCCTGAATAGTTTTGTAGACAAGTGGCGCGAGGCCGGGCACCTGAGTGAAAAGGCCTTTGCAGAAATCCAGCCGCAGTGGAAGGCCGCGATGGACGCTGCCGACACGCCGCTTAAAACCGCACGCGCCGAAAGCCTGGTACGCCGCAAGGCCATGATTGAAGAAGCCCAGGCGCTGGGCGCTGAGGCGGTGCTGCACATTGATGCCGTCAAGTCGCTACAGCAGCGCTGGCAGCATGAGGCGCAGGGCGTACCCATCGAGCGCAAGCAAGAGCAAAAAATGTGGGACGCTTTCCGTAAACCGATTGACGATGCCTTCCAGCGCAAGACAGCAGAACGTGAAAAAGCCGCCACAGCACTGGGCGAGTTTGATCGCATGGTGGTCGATGCATCCAAAGCCGTTGCAGCTGCGACGGCCAGCGGTGATGTGGCGCAAATTCATGCTGCTGCCAAAGCGCTTGAAGCGATTGTTCGGGGGCAGGTGCCCGCGCCAGCATCAGTTGTTGCTGCACTTGTTACTGCACCTGTAGCCGCTGTTGAAGAGGCAAAAGAACCTGCAGCCCAATCAGAATCGGCGCAATCAGCTACTGAAACCATAGCAGAGCAAGATCCCGCAACAGAAGTTCCAGCAACACAAACGCTTGCTGAGGCCGAGCACGTCGCTGAGGCAGAGTTTGCAGAAGCAGGCGAGAGTGCAACGGTTCCCGCAGAGTCAGCACCAGCACCTGCACCGAAGAAGGCCCCAGCAAAACCCATAGTCGCCATGCGTGGCGATGACCGGCCCGGTGCGCGTAAAGCTGAAGCTCCCCGTGACAGCCGTGGTGGCAAGTTTGGTGACCGTAAAGATTCACGCAGTGGTGGCCCCGGCAGCAAGCCAGGTGGCCAGCGGCAGAGTACTGACAACAAGTTTGAGCCGTACCGTGGTGATCGTGAGGATCGTGCCCCGCGTGAAGATCGTGGTTCGCGTGGTGGTGATCGACCAGCGTTTGAAGAGCGTGGCCCGCGCCTTGGCGATGCCGCCTTCCGCGCCCAGCGCGAAGCCTTTGAAGCCGCCAACATGGCCCTTAAAAAGCTCGCCATGCAAGCCCACGGCGAGGTGCTCATCAACCTGCTCAGCGCATGGGAAAAGCGCGACCCGGTGCAACTGCCCAGCGTGCAAGACCTGGGCAAAGCCATCACGCCAGCCGTGCACGGTAGCTGGGTAAAAGCCGTCAGCACTGCATCGGGCAAAGACGCATCTGAATCACTGCTGCGCCTGGAAATGGCTGCCGAATTGCCAACGCCCGCAGAGCACATCAGCGCGCGTCGCATGTTGCAGTTGCAACTGCTGACCAAGCGCAATGCGCCAGCGCCGATTGAAACCTGGGGTGAAGACACCGCCAAGGTATTGGCCGGTGACTTTGAAGGCAGCAACGCCCGCCGTGTGCAAAACGCGCTGAAGGTTTTGCTGAAACGGTAACGGGCAGCAGCGACTGCAGAGTTATTGGGGTCAGAGTCCAAATTCGCCGAGCCTTTGGCTCGCCCGCAGGGTGCGGTGCGATGCACCGCAGCGAAATTGGCGTCTGACCCCAATAACTCTACGCAGCATCGGGCAAGTGCCAGCCGAAGCCCTAAAAGGCGGCTTTTTTTAGATAAAAACCATCAAACAGCAGCGCCAAATCCGAAAACTCATGTTCAAACTGCTCGCGGTTGACGAAGTAGGCTTCTGACGCAACTGCAAAAAACTCTGCGGGTGATGTCGCGCCGTAGGCATCGAGCCAGGGCGGCTCGCCACCAAAGCGCTCGGCTATGGCGAGCTTTTCTTTAAACGCTGCATAGGCCGCTTGCATGGTGGTTTGCCAGTGCGCTTTGGCGGCGCGTGAGGGCAGGGGTGGGCAGCCGTTGGCGCTGCCGCCAGCCGAGCTGTGCATGTCTAGCTTGTGAACAAACTCATGGATGACGACGTTGTAGCCTCTTGCAATTGAATCGGCTGACTCACCTGACGCGGCCACATCCTGCCAGCTCAAGGTCACGGGGCCACCTTCCATCGCCTCGCCTGCCAGCTCTTCGCTGTAGTCATGCACCACGCCTGCTGCATCGCGCGTTTCGCGGCGTGCCAGCATGGGGCCGGGGTGCAGCACGATGCCCTTGAACTCGTCGTAATAGCGGATGCCCAGGTGCAGCACGGGCAGGCAGGCTTGTGCTGCAATCGCCAGTGCCATGCTGTCTGTCACCACAAGCTTGTGTGCGCCGCTGAATTCTTTACTGGCTAAAAACTGGCTGCTCAAGCGTTTGAGTTGCAGTTGATCTGGCTTTGAAAGGCGGGCTAGAAACGGGTAGCTTGCCAGCGTTTTCTGCCACAACGCCTCGGGGATGTGGCGCTGTGGTGCTGTGAATCGCCGAAGCAATTTAGCCAAGACGTTCAGCATGGCGGTTGCTACTGCAAGGCTATGCGCTGCAAGCCGAACACGCCCAAGCTTAAGCGCAACACCTCGGCGCGTGGTGGTGTGGCGCTGGCGTCCCAGTCACTGAGCACGATGCGTTGATGAGCGGCATCTAACTGATGGGTTGCAGGCTTGTGGGTGTGGCCGTGTATCAGCGTTTTGGCGTTGGCCGCCTGTAGCCATTGCAGCGCGGCGTCCGCATCTACATCTGCGTAGTCAGTACTGACAAGTTTTTTGGCTTCGCTTTGCTGGCGCAGGCCGCGCGCAATCGTCTGGCGCTCGGCGAGTGGCTTGGCCAGAAAAGCCTGTTGCCATTCGGGTGAGCGCACCTGCTGGCGAAACTGCATGTAGTCGACATCGTCCAAGCACAGCGCGTCGCCGTGCGAGAGCAGGTAACGCTGGTCTGACGATGAGAGAAAAACCAGCACCGTCGGGTCGGCCAGCAAAGTCATGTTGCACAAGTCCGCTAGACGCTGGCCGACCAGAAAGTCGCGGTTGCCATGCATGAAAAACAGGGGCAATCGGGTGGCTGCTTCGCTCAGTACTTGTGCGCACTGGTCTGCAAAGCTTGCGGCAGTGCTAGCCAAGTGATCGCCCACGGTATCGCTCACGGCATCGTCACCCACCCACACCTCAAACAAGTCGCCGAGTATGAAAACCGCATCCGCCGGTGTGCTTTGCATGTAGTGCTGCCAGGCCGCAAACGTAGCAGGCTCGCTGGCGTGCAGATGCAGGTCTGAAATGAAATCGACCGTGCGCCAGTCGGGCGGAGCGGTCAGCTCTGCCACGCTTACAACACCACAGCTTTTTCGATCACCACGTCGGTTTGCGGCACGTCGCTGTGGCCGCCCTTGTTGCCGGTTTTGACGGCTTCAATCTTGTCGACCACGTCGCTACCCGACACCACCTTGCCAAACACCGCATAGCCCCAGCCGGAGCCGTTGGGTGCGGTGTGGTTCAGGGAGTTGTTGTTGGATGCGTTGATGAAAAACTGCGAGCTGGCCGAGTGCGGTGCGTTGGTGCGGGCCATGGCCACGGTGTACTTGTCGTTTTTCAGGCTGTTGGTGGCTTCGTTTTCGATTTCGCCATCAGTCGGCTTTTGTTTCATGCCGACTTCAAAGCCGCCACCCTGCACCATGAAGCCGGGAATCACTCGGTGAAACACGGTGTTGCTGTAGTGGCCCTTGCCCACGTAGCTTAAAAAATTGGCGACGGTTTTGGGAGCTTTGGCGGCATCAAGTTCCAGCGTGATCACGCCGTGGTCTTTGATGTGGAGTTCTACTTTTGGGTTGCTCATGATTTTTCCTGAAGGGGGTTATTTCGCCAAAGTGACGGAGGTGATGACGATGGGTGTTTTGGGCACGTCGCTCGGGAAGGGGCCGCCAGCGCCAGTAGGCAGGCCCTTAATCTTGTTGACGACATCCATGCCGCTGACGATTTTGCCAAACACCGTATAGCCGTGGGCATTTACGGTCGGGTTCAGGAAGTCGTTGTCCCTGACGTTGATGAAAAACTGCGCCGAGGCGGAATTCGGGTCGTTGGTGCGGGCCATGGCCAGCGTGCCGACAACGTTTTTGTCGCCGCCTTTGGCCAGCGCTTCGCGGCCTTCGTGCGGTACGGGCGGGCGGGTTTTTTTCTCGGCGTATCTGGCGTCGTAGCCACCACCCTGGACCATGAAATTGTCGATCACGCGGTGAAACACCGTACCGTCGTAGTGCTTGTCTTTCACGTACTGCAGGAAGTTCTCGACCGTTTTCGGTGCCCTGTCGGGATAGACCTCGACGACAAAATCGCCGGCGCTGGTTGCAAATTTCACTTTGGGTACGGGGGCTGCGTTTTGCGCCCAGGCCTGGCTGGCCACCAGGCCCAGTGCGGCCAGTGCCAGGCAGGCGCGCTGGCCGCTGGACCATTTGCTGGATGTCATCCGATCACTCCAGGCACCGAAACCGGCGCCAAAGGAGGGTTTGCCGGGGATTTTTGGCTTCCAGCCCCGGTGGTGAAGAGGGTACGAATCAATGCCAGCTTGGGCTGCACGCCGGTATTGCCGCCGTCGAGTTGCAGGGCTTTGCTATAGGCCTGGCTGGCCAGCTTGGCGTACACGTCGCCCAGGTTTTCATGTGCCGTGGCATAGCTGGGGTTGGTGCGAATGGCCATCTCTAACGCGGCACGCGCCTTGTCAAACTGGTTTTGGCCTGCGTACAGAACGGCCAGGTTGTTATAGGGCTCGGGCAGCTCGGGGTAGTCTTGCGTGATCTGGGTAAAGGTTGCAATCGCGTCGGCAGGCTTGGCGGCTTCGGTTTGAATCACGCCCTTGATAAAGCGCATTTGCGGGTCGCGTGGTTTGCCGGCCAGGTATTGGTTGGCTTGGGCGAGGGCTTCGGCGAGCTTGCCGGATTTGATCAAGGCGTTGACATCGCTGTAGTCATCGGCATATGCCAGATTGACAAAAGAGACGGAAAGCGTAGCCGCCAAAAAAAGCATTCGCAGGGCGCTGGGTAAATCGGCGCGGGAATTGGCGTGTGGTGTTTGCTTTGAATGAAATGCTGGTTTGAACATAGGAACTCTGCTTTTTTTTACTGCTTTTAGCGTGGCTAAGCACTCTGGATATACTGGTGGATTGTAGCTGAGGGGTATAGTTCATTTGCGCCCTCGTTTGCGACCCAATTACGAGCCATATGAGCCCTCTTTTTGGCAGCACGCTGCAACCTACGCCACGACTCCACACCCATTCATGAGCCTTCGGATTTACAACACGCTGTTGCGTGACGTGCAGAATTTTTTACCCTTGATTCCCGGTCAGGTTCGTATGTATGTGTGCGGCATAACGGTTTACGACCTGTGCCATCTCGGTCATGCCCGCATGGCAATGGTTTTTGATGTGGTGCAGCGCTGGCTCAAAGCCAGCGGTTATCGGGTGACCTATGTGCGCAATATCACCGACATTGACGACAAGATCATCAGGCGCGCCGTGGAGCGAGGGGTCACCATTCGCGCGCTGACCGACGAGATGATTGCGGCGATGCAACTTGATATGGGCAAGCTGGGCATAGAGCCACCCACATTGGAGCCGCGCGCAACAGAGTACGTGCCGCAGATGTTGAGTCTGATCACGAAACTGGAAGACCGGGGTTTGGCCTATAAGGCGTCCACTGGCGACGTGAACTACGCGGTGCGCAAGTTTCCCGGCTATGGCAAGCTCAGCGGCCAATCACTGGACGAGTTGCGGGCGGGTGAACGGGTGGCGGTGCTGGACGGCAAGGATGACCCGCTGGATTTTGTGCTGTGGAAGGCATCCAAGGAAACAGAACCTGACGACGCCAAGTGGGACAGCATGGCCTTGGGTTACGACTACGGGCTGGGCCGTCCCGGCTGGGCCATTGAATGCTCGGCCATGAGTTGCGCCACCTTGGGTGACAGCTTTGACATTCATGGCGGCGGCGCTGACCTGCAGTTTCCGCATCACGAGAACGAGATTGCCCAGAGCGAGGGCGCCACCGGCAAGCCGCTGGCCACCCTCTGGATGCACAACGGATTCGTGACGCGTGACGACGAGAAAATGTCCAAGAGCCTGGGCAATTTCTTCACGATCCGCGAGGTATTGGCCAAGTACGATGCCGAGACGGTTCGGTTTTTTCTGGTTCGGGCCCACTATCGAACGGCGTTGAATTACAGCGATGTCCATCTCGATGACGCCCGCAATTCCCTCAAGCGCCTGTACACCGCGCTCAATCGGGTGGTGCCAGCAACGGTGGGCATCGACTGGAGCCAGCCTTTTGCTGCCCGCTTCAAAGCGGCAATGGACGATGACTTTGGCACACCCGAAGCGATGGCCGTGCTGTTTGATCTGGCTGGCGAAGTCAACAAAACCGGCTCAGTCGAGTCGGCTGGTTTGCTTAAAAGCTTGGGCGCTTGCCTCGGCTTGCTGCAAGGCGACCCGGGCGACTATCTGCAAGCCGGCGCAACACTGAGCGATGCCAGCATTCAAGCCCTGATTGCGCAGCGCGCAGCCGCCAAAGCGGGCAAAGACTTCGCTGCTGCCGACCGCATCCGTAATGACCTGCTGGCACAAGGTGTTGTGCTGAAAGATTCGCCAACGGGCACCACCTGGGAGGTAAAAACATGATTTTTACGGCATATTTTAGGCTGAAATGCCCTATTTACGGGCGTGACCAGCTATGAAAAAGATAGTAAAACCAGCGTTAACTGCCGCCTCGGTTGAGGCCGCCCCAGCCGACAACACGCCCGAATACTGGCTGGATGCCTGCAAGCATCTGGCCAAAAAAGACCGCGTGATGAAGCGGCTGATTCCGCAGTTTGGCGATGCCTGCCTACAGTCGCGTGGCGATGCCTTCAACACGCTGGCGCGCAGCATTGTGGGCCAGCAGATATCGGTCAAGGCGGCGCAGACGGTGTGGCGCAAGTTTGAAGCGCTGCCGAAGAAAATGACACCTGCCAATGTGCTCAAGCTCAAGGTGGACGACATGCGCGCGGCTGGCCTGAGCGCGCGCAAGGTTGAATACCTGGTTGACTTGTCGATCCACTTTGACGCGGGCAGCGTTAACGTCAAGTGCTGGGACGCGATGGACGACGAAGCCATCATTGCCGAGCTGATTGCCATTCGCGGCATTGGCCGCTGGACGGCCGAGATGTTTTTGATCTTTTATTTGCGCCGCCCCAACGTGTTGCCGCTGGATGATGTGGGCCTTATCAACGGCATCAGTAAAAATTATTTTTCAGGCGAATCCGTCAGCCGCAGCGATGCGCGTGAGGTGGCTGCCGCCTGGGCCCCGTACTGTAGTGTGGCCACTTGGTATATTTGGCGCTCGCTTGACCCGGTAGCCGTACTGGCTGAACTAAACTGATTTGATGCCCTGAGGAGCAAGACATGGCGAAAAAGACCTTCCTCGATTTTGAGCGGCCGATTGCGGAGCTTGAAGAAAAAATTGAAGAGCTGCGTTATGTGCAAACGGAATCTGCCGTTGATATTTCAGAAGAAATTGACCAGCTCGCCAAAAAAAGCCAGCAGCTGACCAAAGACATATACAGTGATTTAACCGCCTGGCAAATCACCAAGATAGCCCGCCACCCCGAGCGGCCCTACACGCTCGATTACATTCGCGATATCTTCACTGATTTTGTCGAGATGCACGGCGACAGGCATTTTGCAGACGACCTCTCGATTGTTGGCGGGCTGGCCCGCTTTAACGGCACGGCCTGCATGGTGCTGGGGCATCAAAAAGGGCGTGACACCAAAGAGCGTGGCCTGCGCAACTTCGGCATGTGCAAACCCGAGGGCTACCGCAAGGCCTTGCGGTTGATGAAGACCGCTGAAAAGTTCAAGCTGCCAGTTTTTACCTTTGTGGATACGCCTGGTGCCTACCCCGGTATTGATGCCGAAGAGCGCGGCCAGTCGGAAGCCATTGGCCGCAACATTTTTGAAATGACGCAGCTCGAAGTACCCATCATCACCACCATCATTGGCGAGGGCGGCTCCGGCGGGGCGCTGGCCATTTCGGTGGCCGACCAGGTGGTGATGCTGCAATACTCGATTTACTCGGTCATCAGCCCCGAAGGTTGCGCGTCCATTCTCTGGAAGACGTCCAAAAAGGCCGAAGTAGCCGCCGAGGCCCTTGGCATCACGGCGCATCGTCTGAAGGCTTTGGGTGTCATCGACAAGATCGTCAGCGAGCCAGTTGGCGGCGCGCATCGTGACCACAAACAGATGGCGGCTTTTTTGAAGCGCGCGCTCAATGATGCGTTCAGGCAGGTCAGTGATTTGAAGGTCAAGGAACTGCTGGACCGCCGCTACGAACGCCTGCAGAGCTATGGCCGATACACCGACACCAAAGCCGACGCAGCCAAGTAAGCTGGCTGCGTTATCCGGTAGAGCCGCGCCGGCAACCAATCCGGCCAGTGCTGCACTTGCCGCTTTTTTACACACGCCTGCAACACCTCTGGGCATTGCCTACAGCGGTGGTGCCGATTCCACCGCGCTACTGCTTGCCGCCGCCCAGCGTTGGCCTGGTCAGGTACAGGCCATCCACATTCACCACGGGCTTCAGGCGGCAGCAGACGACTTTGTGCGTGTTTGTGAAGCGCTATGCGGGAGCCTCAAGGTGCCGCTGGAAGTCGTGCGTGTTGATGCAACACATGCCAGCGGTGAAAGCCCGGAGGACGCAGCGCGGCGTGTACGCTATGCGGCGTTGGGCGTTGCGGCGACGCGCCTGCAACTCAAAGGCGTGCTGCTTGGTCAACATGCAGATGACCAGGTTGAAACGCTGTTGCTGGCATTGAGCCGTGGGGCCGGGCTGCCGGGTTTATCAAGCATGGCTGCGCAGTTTGTGCGTGGCAGTGTGGCGTTTTACCGGCCATTGCTGCAAACACCTGCTGCAAGTTTGCGCGCCTGGCTGGTGCAAGAAAAAATTGATTTCGTTGAAGACCCCAGCAATGCGGATGAGCGCTACACCCGCAACCGCATTCGTGCGCGACTGTTGCCGGTGATTGAAGAGGCCTTTCCGCAGTTTCGTGAGACCTTTGCCCGTAGCGCGCAACATGCAGCGCAGGCACAGGCTCTTTTGATTGAATTGGCTGCGCAAGACCTGGGCACTATCGGTATGCCGCCAGCGATCAAAATGCTGCAAGGCCTGTCAACCATGCGCCAGGCCAATGTGCTGCGCCACTGGCTGCGCGAGCAACACCAGGCGGCACCCAGCGCCGCGCAGTTAGAGCAACTGCTGTTGCAAGTTGCCGCTTGCACCACTCGCGGCCATCAGATTCACCTCAAGGTAGCTGGCGGCCACGTTACCCGTGCTGGCCCGGTTTTGCACTACTCGCAAAACCTTGGCTAGTTATAATCAAAAGCTTTTCCAGCCTCCACTGGCTACCCCAAAACACTTCAATATGGCTTTGATTGTTCATAAATACGGCGGCACATCAATGGGCTCGACCGAGCGTATTCGCAATGTGGCCAGGCGCGTCGCCAAATGGGCGCGGGCTGGTCACCAGATGGTGGTTGTGCCCAGCGCCATGAGTGGCGAGACCAATCGCCTGCTGGGCTTGGCCAAAGAGCTGTCGCCTGCCAAACCCGGCGATTCATATGGCCGCGAGCTTGACGCGCTGGCCGCTACGGGCGAGCAGGCCTCCAGTGCCTTGTTGGCCATCGCCTTGCAAGCCGAGGGAATGCCGTCCGTCAGCTACGCGGGCTGGCAAGTGGCGATCAAAACCAACAGCGCGCACACCAAGGCACGCATCGAGTCGATTGACGACAAAAAAGTGCGTGCTGACCTGGACGCGGGCCGCGTCGTTATCATCACCGGCTTTCAGGGTGTCGACGAGGGCGGCAACGTCACCACGCTGGGTCGTGGTGGTTCTGACACCTCGGCTGTGGCGATTGCAGCAGCCCTGAAGGCCCACGAATGCCTGATCTACACCGATGTAGATGGTGTCTACACCACCGACCCGCGCGTGGTGCCCGAGGCGCGCCGCCTGCGAACCGTGAGCTTTGAAGAAATGCTGGAGATGGCATCGCTAGGTTCCAAGGTGCTGCAAATTCGTGCGGTCGAATTTGCCGGCAAATACAAGGTGCCATTGCGCGTACTGTCGAGCTTTACCGACTGGGACATTGACATCAACATTGAGGCCAAATCAGGCACTTTGATCAGTTTTGAGGAAGACGAAAACATGGAACAAGCCAGCGTATCGGGCATTGCATTCAACCGCGACGAAGCCAAAATTTCCGTACTTGGCGTGCCCGACACGCCAGGCATTGCGTACCAGATTCTGGGCGCGATTGCCGATGCCAATATCGAAGTCGATATCATCATCCAGAACATCAGCAAAGAAGGTAAAACCGATTTCAGCTTCACGGTACACCGTAACGACTACGCCAAGGCGATTGACCTGCTCAAGGCGCAAGTCATGCCCAAACTGGGCGCGCATGAAATCATCGGCGACGCAAAGATATGCAAAGTCAGCATTGTCGGCATAGGCATGCGCAGCCATGTCGGCATCGCCAGTAAGATGTTCCGCGTGCTGAGTGAAGAGGGCATCAACATCCAGATGATCTCCACCAGCGAAATCAAGACCTCCGTGGTGATCGACGAAAAGTACATGGAACTCGCTGTGCGCGCCCTGCACAAGGCGTTTGATCTGGATCAGCCAGCAGCCTGAAACAAGGCAAAAACCGGCGTTCAAGTCGTGAGATAATTGTTTTACTGGAAACGTGACCGAGTGGCCGAAGGTGCTCCCCTGCTAAGGGAGTATGGGGTGTAGAGCCTCATCGAGGGTTCGAATCCCTCCGTTTCCGCCAGTAATTGATAAAAGCCCATGTAAATCATGGGCTTTTTGAACCACGCCCCTCATTCTATTTTTACTTCGACGCCACGGTAACCGACCCGGCAGCTTCCCAGCGTGACGTGCAAAGTGCCGCTGCCCTGGGTAACCAGCGTCACGAAGCGCTCATGCCCATTGCCGCGCGTCCAGGGCATGAAGATGCTGGAGCCGCCGTGCAGGCCCGAGCCCCAGCCGTCCAGGTGGCCGATCTCGACAATCGCCTCGGCCGGTGCCAGCAGCGTCACGCCCTCGCCGCGCACGCTCAGGCGCAGCGGCTCGGCGTGCGGCAGCGTCTTGGCCGACGGAATGCCATAGGTCGCCAAATAACCGTGGTTGACGATGCGAAGCTCAATGCGGGTGTGCTGGCCCGTGCGCTCCTGCTTGACCACGGCGATGCTGACACGCGGCACCAGCGCCGCCACGCGCAAGAAGGCGGCGCTTTGCGTGTTGCAGGTGTCCGCCAGCCGCTCATAGGGCGGGTTCCAGATGCCCACGCGCGGGTCGAAGCCGTTGACCTCGACCTCGCCCAGTTGCGGATGGGCGACCTTCTTCCAGGCGCCGAACACACGACTGGCGTTGTGCAGGCGGTCGAACTCGGCCAGGGCGTGGGTGTCCTTGCGCGAAAACTTGGTGTAGTGGTCCACGAAGGGCTTTTTGCGCTCAATACCCAGTTGTTTGAACAAATCCCACAACTCCACCACGTAGGCCAGGGCGCCGCGCTGGTGGTAGGCGTAATCGGTCAGGTCGCCGTGCAGGGGCTTGTCGGGCTTGTACAGAAATTCGTGGAAACCGCTGACCGTGGGGTAGCCGGTGTGCGCTGTCATCCAGGCCTCAACCTGTTCAAAAATCGCCAGATCGCCCTGGTCCATCTTTGCGTCGGGTTTGTCGCCCAGTGGCCTAATGACCACGCCGCCAAAGGTGTGCAGGTTCAGCCAGACCACGATGTTGGGGTGCGCGGTGGCGAAATCGAGGATGGCGCGCGTCTCCGGTGCACTGCCGGGGTAGTGGCCGGCGCCGACTTGCTGTGGCTCGGGCGCCCAGGAGTACGGGAAGTTGCGGTTGAAATCGTACAGATTGTCGGCGAGAAAGGAGGGCGCCGGAATGGTGCGGCCGTCGAAGTTGACAATGCGCCCCTCGGGGTAGAGCTTGAAGTAGGGGCCGGGGTCCTCTGGCATGCGCGCCACCAACACCGATGGCTCCAAGACTTCGCCGCTATCGCTGCGCAGCTCCACCAGTTCGCCCTCGGGATCCATCTTGCGCATGTAGCCGGCCATGCCATCGCCGTCTATATCCACGGTTTCCCAGTGCGCGTGGCCTTTGTTGACGCGGTCGTTGACCGGGCTGGAGCGAACGTAACGCCCGCGCTTGAGGACTTGCTCGGCGCCATCTGGCGAAATGCGCGGCACCACGTAAAACAGAGTCTCCTTGATCGCCTCTGCCATGTGGGCGGGAAAAGCGCTGCCGCCCGCCGTGCTAGCGCCGCCATGCAGGGCCAGGATGTCTTCGGCAATGGCCAGCGCGACGCTAGAGCCACAGACTTCCGAGGCGTGCATATTGCCGTCGATCCAGACCGCGGGGCGGGCCTGGTCGGGGTGGTGGCCAATGGTGAGCAGGGGAATGTCGCGGCCCTCTGCGCTCTTGCCAAGCGAGCTGACATGGGCGATGTCCGGATATAAAGCGGCCCATTCGGCAAGCTGGGCGGTGATCTCGGCGTAGTCTAGGTATTTCTGGCGAAACATCAATTTTCCTTGTAGGCGGGCGATGGACGGAAGGAAATTCAACCGCATGAGGCCAAGTATGGCAAACTTTCCCATCTACTGGGCAGGGAAATTCCGATACTTCAGGATCCAGGCATCTGGGATGCAATCTTGCGGGCGATAGCAAACGCTTTTCGGGAGGGGCCAGAGCGGGATGCCACGTCACGTTCGTGACCCCTCTGCGCCGTTAAGCCTGTTCAAATACAGGCTTAAAACCTGAAACTTCCCATTTCCCTAGGAGACCCCATGTTCGCCGAAACCTCTGCCAAAACCCGAGACTACCTCGAACGCATGGTTGCGTTCTACGACCAGCATATCTACCCGAACGAAGGTCGGTATCACGCGGAAATGGAAGGATTTCGCCGTGCTGGTGACCCTTGGCAACCGCTCAAGGTGATTGACGAGTTGAAGGTCAAGGCGCGTACCGCTGGCCTTTGGAACATGTTCATGGCGCACGAGTACGAAGGCCATGGCGGTATTTCCAACCTCGACTACGCCCCGATGTGCGAAGTCATGGGCCGGGTGATGTGGTCGGCTGAGGTTTTCAACTGCTCGGCACCTGATACCGGCAATATGGAAACCCTGCAGCGCTACGCCACCGATGCGCAAAAGAAAAAATGGCTGCTGCCTTTGCTGGCTGGCGAAATACGTTCCGCTTTCCTGATGACCGAGCCAGCTGTGGCGTCGTCGGACGCGACCAATATACAGTGCAGCATCCGTCGCGACGCTGACCATTACGTCATTAATGGCCGCAAGTGGTTTAGCACCGGCGCGGGTCATCCGCGCTGCAAGATTTTCATCGTGATGGGCAAGACCGACTTTGAGGCGGCCCGCCACGAGCAGCAGTCCATGGTGCTGGTGCCGCGAGACACACCGGGCGTGACGGTGCTGCGCCCACTGACCGTCTTCGGTTACGACCACGCACCGCACGGCCACATGGAAGTGCTGCTTGAAGACGTGCGCGTCCCAGTTGACAATATTCTGGTCGGCGAAGGCAAGGGTTTTGAAATTGCCCAGGGCCGCCTTGGCCCCGGGCGCATTCACCACTGCATGCGCTCCATCGGCGCTGCCGAGCGCGCGCTGGAAATGATGGTTGACCGCCTGCAAGAGCGTGTTGCATTTGGCAAGCCGCTGTCTGAGCAGTCGATCTGGCACGAGCGTATTGCCGAGTCGCGCTGCATGATCGACCAGGCGCGACTGCTGACCCTGAACGCCGCCAACACGATGGATGTGGCGGGTAACAAGGCCGCCAGGGCCGAGATTTCGATGATAAAAGTGGTTGCGCCCAACGTCAGCTGCAAGGTCATTGACTGGGCTATCCAGGCCTATGGCGCGGCTGGTGTCAGTGGTGATTTTTCTCTGGCTGAGGCCTACGCGCACGAGCGCACCGTGCGGATTGTCGACGGCCCAGACGAGGTACACCGCAACGCGATTGCAAAAATCGAGTTGGCCAAGCGCTCGGCGGTGCGCCAGAAAGTTCGCGCAGCGTAACGGCAGGCCAGCCAGTGGCTACCCCCAGCCTTTGTCCAGCGTGCGGCGGTCGCGTTTGGTGGGGCGGCCGTGCTCTTGGCTGCTGGCGGGCTCTGGGTGCAGGCGGCGTTGCTCTGCGGCTTGTTCGCGTAGCTTGATGCTGGCTTCGGTTTCAAGGTAAAGCTGTTGCGCAACCGGGGCTGCGCCGCGCTGGTTGCTGATGCCCAGCACGGTGAGTGTGCGCGTCACCGGGCCTTGGCGCAGCGCTACCGTGTCGCCGACCTTGACCTCACGCGCTGGCTTGGCCTCAAGGTCATTGATGCGCACACGGCCCTTGTCGATTTCATCAACTGCCAATGAACGGGTTTTGTAAAAGCGTGCGGCCCAGAGCCACTTGTCGATGCGTAGTTTGTCCATCGGGTTAATCGGAAGTGCGGGCTATTGCGCCGCACCCAGCCCCAGAGCTGCCGCGCGTGAAGCGGCGCGCTTGTCTGCGTCGTCAGGTGTGACCTGTGTTGGCCAGCCTGCAAGCTGCTGCGCGGTGAATTCTGCCAGTGCAGCTATCCACAGCGGGCTGTCGTTCAGGCATTCGATGTAATTAAATTCCTTACCGCCTGCCTGCAAAAATGCGTGGCGCGCTTGCATGTTGATTTCTTCCAGCGTCTCCAGGCAGTCGCCGGTAAAACCGGGACACACCACGTCAACACTTTTTGTACCCGCCTCTGCCAGCTTGATGAGCGTCGGCTCGGTGTAAGGCTGCAACCATTTGGCCTTGCCGAAGCGGGATTGAAACGTGAGCTGGTATCTGTCCTTTTCAAGGCCCAGCTTTTCTGCCAGCAAGCGCGCCGTTTTATGGCATTCGCAGTGGTAAGGGTCGCCCAGTTTGAGGCTGCGTTCGGGCACGCCGTGAAAGCTCATCAGCAGCTTTTCGGCCTGGCCATTGACGCGCCAGTGAGCGCGGATTTTGTCGGCCAGTGCGTCGATGTAGCCCGGCGCATCGTGGTAATGGTTGATGAATCTGAATTCTGGTAAATGTCGCACCTTGGTGGCCCAGGTGTAGACCGCATCAAACACGCTGGCCGTGGTGGTGGCGCTGTATTGCGGGTAGGCAGGCAGTATCAGCACGCGGGTCACACCATCGGCTTTCAGCGCATCAAGCTGTGAGGCAATCGACGGGTTGCCGTAGCGCATGGCGTAACGCACCTCGACGCTGTGGCCGCGTTGGCCGAGGTAGCCGCGCAGCATGGTGGCCTGCTTTTGCGTCCAGACCTTTAAGGGCGAGCCCTCTTTCGTCCAGATGCTGGCGTACTTGGCGGCTGACTTTTTGGGCCGCACGCGCAAGATGATGCCGTGCAATATCAGCCACCAGATCGCTCTGGGGATTTCAACCACGCGATGGTCGCTGAGGAACTCGGCCAAGTAGCGGCGTACCGCAGGCGCGGTGGGTGCGTCGGGTGTGCCAAGGTTGCAAAGAAGGATGGCGGTGGTTGATACCGCCTTGGCTGGTTGCCCATGGGAAAACGTGGGTTCGGTGGCGAAAGACATGGCTTATTCTCGCCTAGCTTTAAAACAATGGGGGTCAGAGTTCAATTAAGTTCCTGAACTTGCGAATGGTGACAATGGCAGCGTCGGGGTCGGGCTGTGCCGGTAGGCCGTCGGACCTGTCGTTTGTGCCGATAGGTGCGGCAAATTCTTGGGGATTCAGACAGTCACCTCAGGGAAAGCCCGTTTTCTCAGGACGGTTTACGCTGCGATACTTGGCCTCATGCGGTTGAAATGCCTATCCGTCGCTATCTGTCGCTGCGTGGGCTTTCGATTGTCGGGCAAGGTAGAAAACCCTGCCTGCCCGGCGGCCACGGGTGGTGGTGATAATCAAGCTCCCAGACCCGCCCACAAGGCGGCACGAACCAGACCTGAGTGCCACGCAGCTCAGGACGCAACCGACCAGGACCACCATGCCGCCCACCAAGCCCGAACCTGAGCCAGTCAGCGCCAAGCCCACTGTCACCGCGCCGGCCGACCAGATCGTCACCAGCCAGCACAAGATTCGCATCAACGGCGAGGCCATCAGCTACACCGTACGCTGCGGCACCGTGGTGCTGAAGGAAGACAGCGAGAAGGATGGCAAGCGCGAGGCCGACCAGCCGCGCGCCACCGTCTTCTTCATTGCCTACACCCGCAATGGCGTGAAAGACCGCAGCCAACGGCCCTTGACCTTCTCATTCAACGGCGGCCCGGGCTCTTCCAGCGTGTGGTTGCACCTGGGCGTTCTGGGCCCGAAACGCGTCAAGCTCGACGATCAGGGCAATGCGCCACCTCCGCCCTATGCACTGGTGGACAACGACTATTCGCTGCTGGGCGAGACCGATCTGGTGTTCATCGATCCGGTCGGTACCGGCTACAGCCGCATGCTCGAAGGCGAGAAGGTCAAGGAGTTTCATGGCTACCAGCGCGATCTGGACAGCGTGGGCGAGTTCATCCGCCTCTACACCACCCGCAACGCGCGTTGGGCCTCGCCCAAGTTCATCGCCGGCGAGTCCTATGGCACCACCCGCGCCGCCGGTCTGTCGTCCTTGCTGCAAGAAAAGTACGGCATGTACCTCAATGGCCTGATGCTGTTCTCGACTGCGCTCGACTTCAGCACCTTTCGCTTCATCAACGGTCACGACCTGGCGCACGTGTTGTTTTTGCCGACCTACGCCGCCACGGCCTGGTACCACAAGCGGCTGGACAAACGCTTGCAAGCCAAGTCGCTGCGCGCGCTGCTCGACGAGGTCGAGACCTTTGCCGAGGGCGAGTACAACATCGCGCTGTTCCTCGGTGACAAGCTCAGCAGCACGCAGCGCGAAGCCATCACTGCCAAGCTGGTGCAGTACACCGGGCTGAGCAAGGACTACATCGCGTCGACCAATCTGCGCATTCAGATCCACCGCTTCTGCAAGGAACTGTGTCGCGATGAACACCGCACCGTGGGCCGACTGGACAGCCGTTTCAAGGGCATTGACCGCGACGCCGCCGGTGAGAACTTCGAGTCCGACCCGGCCCACACCAACCTGGACGGCGCCTACGCGGCGTGCATCAACGACTACCTGCGCCACGACCTCAAGTTCGAGAGCGACACGCCCTACACCATGATCTCCAAGCTCTACATGAGCTGGGACTTCGGCTCCAAGGACCAGCACCTCAACGTGGCCGAGAGTCTGCGCAAGGCGATCTGCAACAACCCGCACATGAAGGTGTACGTGGCCTCGGGCTACTTCGACCTGGCCACGCCCCACTTCGCCAGCGACTACGTGCTCAACCACATGGCGCTGGACAAGAGCTTGAGCGGCAACATCAGCAAGCACTACTACGAGGCCGGGCACATGATGTACGTGCACATTCCGTCACTCAAGGCGCAGGCCAAGCACCTGCGTGAGTTCGTCAAAAAGGCCTGTTGATGCGGCCGGCGCTGGGCGACCCCGGTCCGCCCATTGCGTGTCATGATCAGGCATCGAGCAAGGTATGCAAGGAGAAACCTCACAATGTGCAAAGCAGTCTTTGTCATGGTGTTCATGGTGTTATCGACGGTCGCGCATGCGAGTGAGCCGAAGGACGCCGTAGCGGCGTTTCACGCGGCGCTGGCGGCGGGGGACCAAGCCCGGGCGACCGAGCTGCTGGCGCCCGACGTCACGATCTACGAGTCAGGCCACGTGGAGCGTTCGCGCGCCGAATACGCCAGCCATCATCTGCCCGCAGACATCAAGTTCGCACAAACCTCGACGCGCAAGGTGTTGCAGCAGACGGAGCGCCGAGACCGCAATCTGGCGGTGATCTGGGCGGAAACCGAAACCCTCACCAAGCTCAAGGGCAAGGATGTGCGCATCTTGGGAACCGAGACCACCTTGCTACAGAAGACCGGTGACACATGGACCATCGTGCACGTGCATTGGTCGTCTCGCAAGCCGCAGTAGCGCTCGCCGGCGGCCTTCGCATTCTCAAGCGCAGTGGCCATGGCACGCGCCGGCGCTCGTCGCTTTGCTCAGTAAAAGCAGCCCAAGCGGGTAGCAGTTTTTTGAAATTTATAGCTGCGTTCATGGCTTCCCGGCTCCTTTGTCATAGTCTGCGTGGGAGATGCTTCGCGCCGCCGCCAAACCAGACCGCACCGCGCCTTCAAGTGTGGCCGGGTAGGGCCCTTCAACATAGTCACCGCAGGCCAGTAGGCCTGGCGCAAGCTGCATACCGGGCCGCTGCAAGCCGGGGGTGCAGGCGAAGGTGGCTCGCTTCTCGACGATGGTTTGCAGAAGCTGCAGGTCTTTCAGCCCGAGCTGATCTGCGGCTTGCGCTGCTACCCGCTGGCTCAAGATGGCGCTATCGCCAACGCTGGCGCTGATGACAAAGGCCAGCAATTCTGGCGGGCCGCCGAGCTGGCCGCGATCAAACACAAACTGTGCCGGATGGCTGCTGCTGGAACGCAGGGCCAGCATGGGTTGGCCTAGGCGCGCGCCGGGTGCTATGGCGTAGACGGTGGTGATGGCTGCGTGCTGCAAGGCTTGGGTTTGGGCCAGCCACGCATCGCAAGCCAGGTTTGCACCTTCCACCAGTCGCGCCGCTTCCGTCGGTGGGCAGGCAAGGATGACTGCGTCAAAGGTGTTGGATGCTTTTTGTGCTTCAGGCACCGCGGACGTTTGCGTGGCAACATGCCACTGATTCTGAGCGTGCCGGATCGACTGCACGCGTACACCCAGTTTGACTTCACTGCCATCGCGTTGCAACCACGCGGAAGTGGCGTTGGGCATTAGCGCGCTCAAGTCAACTAGCGGTAGCAGCAGATTGGAGCCGCCTTTGATGCTATTCGCAGCAAACAGTGAGTCCTGCATGACACGCAAAAAAACCTGGCCACTGGCCCGCTCTGCGGGGGTGTTCAGGGCCGACACACACAGCGGCTCGATAAGGCTGGCCATGACAGCCGACGTGAGGCCTTTGCACAGAGCCGTCACTGACTGCTGCGCGTCGCATTGAAAGCCCGCCAATTGCCAGCCGATAGCCACTTTTAACAGCGACAACTTGTCAAGCCACGACCAGCCACGCGCGGCAAGAATGCCTGCCAACGCATCGAACGGCGCGCGCAAGTTGGGCAATGCAAGGCCACTGCCATCAGGGAATTGCAGCGTGAGCGGCAGCCGCAACAAACTGCGTGGGATGTCGATGCCAACATCGGCCATGAGCTTGAGTGTCTCGGCATAGGCGCCGATCAAAATGTGCTGGCCGTTGTCGAGCGCGAGTAGCTTGCCCTTGTGCATCACATCAACCCGGCGTGCTCTGCCGCCCAGCGTGCGTGATGCTTCAAACAATGTGACGTGATGGCCCAGTCGGGTGGCTTCAACGGCGGCAGCGCAACCGGCCCAGCCTGCGCCTACGACGGCTACCTTCATTGCCCCAGTTTCAGTTTAGACAACACGGCCAAACGCCTGTGTTTTCCACGCTAGATAAAACTTGCGCAGTGGCGTGAGACTGACACGCTGGTGCAGCACCTGGTAGTTGTCACGAGCAATCTCGCGCAGCAGGGTACGGTAAATGCTGGCCATCATCAGCCCCGGCTTTTGTGCGCGCCGGTCTTGTGGTGGCAGCATGGCCAGTGCTTCGTCGTAGGTGGCCAGCGCGCGCTCGGTCTGGAACTTCATCAGCGCGGTGAAGCGGTCTGAATACTCGCGCTTCAATATCTCGTGTACCTTGACATCAAACTGCTGCAGCTCGTTGACAGGTAAATAAATGCGGCCACGCAGCGCGTCTTCACCCACGTCGCGGATGATGTTGGTGAGCTGAAAAGCCAGGCCCAGCTTGTGGGCGTAAGCGGTGGTTACGGGGTCGGTCTGGCCAAAAATTTGTGCGGCGACTTCGCCCACAATGCCTGCGACCAAGTGGCAGTAGCGCTGCAAATTGGGAAAGTCGAGGTAACGGTTTTGCGCCAGGTCCATCTGGCAGCCTTCAATCACGGCCTGCAGGTGGCGTGCTTCAATGCTGTAGTTGGCGGCCAAAGGCATCAACGCTTTCATCACCGGGTGGCTGGGCTGGCCCGCATAAGACTGCGCGACTTCGGCCTGCCACCATGCCAGCTTGGTGTGCGCCAAGCCGGGGTCAACCACCTCATCGACCACATCATCAATCTCGCGGCAGAAGGCATAAAACGCGGTGATGGCGGCGCGGCGCTGTTTGGGCAAGAATAAAAAAGCGTAGTAAAAACTGCTGCCGGATGCCGCGGCTTTTTGCTGAACGTATTGCTCGGGAGTCATGAAGAGATTGTCCCATCTAAGGATGACGGTTTGGGGGTCATCCAGAGCGCTCTCCACAGCATCACCACCACGTCCCATTTGTCTAGACTGGGACGGGTTTTCAAGGTCGTGAATCCGAGCTGTTCAATTTTTTCAGCAATGCGCAGACCGCCCTGAACAACCAGCCGCAGTTCCCAGCCCGCCCGTCCGGGGATGGACTTGACCAGCGGGCTGCCTTCGCGCATCAGTGATTGCGCCCAGACAATATTCGCCTGAACCAGCTTTGTGGTTGCCACATTCACATCGAGCGACAGCAGTTCTGATTCAGTCACGCCTTGGGCCAGCCAGCTTGTCGCTGGCAAATAAATGCGGCCACGCGGAATATCAATGCTCAGGTCTTGCCAGAAATTGATTAGCTGTAGCGCGCTACAAAGGCAGTCGCTTTGCGCGAGGCAGACGGCATCTTTGACACCATAGAGATGAAGCAGCAGCCTGCCAACCGGGTTGGCGGAGCGGCGGCAATAGTCGAGAAGCTCGGTGCTGTCGGCATAGCGGGTTTTGACGACATCCTGCTCAAATGCACTGAGCAGGTCGTCCAGCAAGCCGACAGGCAATTCAAATTGGGCCATCATGGGCTGCAGGCGATTAAAAACCGCTGCCCAGCGAACAGACGTTGGCTTGCCGGCAGCACAGGCCATCAGATCAGCCCGGTAAGCGGCCAGATCGGCCAGCCGGGTTTGCGGCGGGGCATCGCCTTCATCGGCCAGGTCATCACCGGTGCGCGCAAACCAGTAAATCGCTGCGACGGCGGGACGTAGCGCAGGCGGGCACAAAAAAGATGCCACCGGGAAATTCTCGTAATGGCTGATACCTGAATTCATGCCGCCGATTGTCGCTTAGGCTAAAATAGAAAGTTGACCGATTTCAGACGGGGGCGGTGAAAGTCAGGTAAATCTGACTGTTGCTTGGCCCCGTTTCTTGTTTCAGGCGCGCGGGTGGCGAAATTGGTAGACGCACCAGGTTTAGGTCCTGACGGTAGCAATACTGTGCGGGTTCGAGTCCCGCCCCGCGCACCACCTTTGAAGATATGCAGCTTTGCCGGGCATTGCCATAGCAATGCATGGCAATGACCTGCTTGAATAGTTAGACCTTGTTTAGGATTAGGAAATACCATGGCTGTGACTGTTGAGACCCTCGAGAAGCTGGAACGAAAAATCACTCTGAGCCTGCCGGTTGGCATCATCCAGTCGGAAGTCGATACCCGCTTGAAAAAACTCGCACGCACCGTCAAGATGGACGGTTTTCGTCCCGGCAAAGTGCCGATGAGCGTCGTGGCCCAGCGCTATGGCTATTCAGTTCATTACGAAGTCATGAACGACAAGGTTGGCGAGGCGTTTTCAGTCGCAGCCAATGAAGCCAAGCTGCGCGTGGCAGGCCAGCCCCGTATCAGTGAAAAAGAAGGCGCGCCCGAGGGCAACATGCTGTTCGATGCGATTTTTGAAGTCTATCCAGACGTGAAAATCAAGGACTTGACGGGCGCAGAAATCGAAAAAGTAAGCACTGATGTCAGCGACGCGGCCATCGACAAGACCATAGACATCCTGCGCAAGCAGCGCCGTACCTTTGCGCAGCGCGCAGCGGATGCACCCGCGCAGGACGGTGACCGCGCTACGATTGACTTTGAAGGCAAGATTGACGGCGAAACCTTCGCTGGCGGGAAGGCGGAAGCCTTCCAGTTCCTGATCGGCGACGGCCAGATGCTCAAGGAATTTGAAGCAGCCGTGCGTGGCATGAAAAGCGGCGACAGCAAGACTTTCCCTTTGAACTTCCCTGCTGATTACCACGGCAAAGATGTTGCCGGCAAACAAGCTGACTTTCTGGTCACGGTCAAAAAACTCGAAGCCGCGCATCTACCTGAAGTGAACGATGCGCTTGCCAAATCGCTGGGTATTGCCGATGCATCGGTTGACGGTCTGCGCTCCGACATCAAGAAAAACCTCGAGCGTGAAGTCAAGTCCCGCCTGCTGGCCCGCAACAAAAATGCGGTGATGGACGCGCTGATCGCCAACGCGGAGCTTGACCTGCCCAACTCCAGCGTACAGTCCGAACTCAATCGCATGATTGAAGCTGTCCGGGCTGACATGAAGCAGCGTGGTGTCAAGGATGCCGACAAGGCACCGATTCCAGAAGATGTGTTCCGTCCACAAGCTGAAAAGCGCGTGCGCCTGGGCCTGGTCGTGGCTGAACTGGTGCGCTCGAATGAATTGCAGGCCAAGCCTGAGCAACTCAAGGCGCACATCGAAGAGTTGGCCGCCAGCTACGAAAAACCGCAGGACGTGGTGCGCTGGTACCTGAGCGACAACCGCCGCATGGCTGAAGTCGAAGCCGTAGTGATTGAAAACAACGTCACCGACTTTGTCCTGTCCAAGGCGAAAGTGACTGAAAAGTCAGTGTCATTTGACGAGCTGATGGCTCAAAACTAAATCAAGACCAGTCAACGCAAATCAACGCAACAGAATCTTTGGAGAAAACCAGATGTCCAGAACCAGTATGAGCAGCATTTACGGCGGTGCCATGGAAACCCAGGGCCTGGGCATGGTGCCCATGGTGATTGAGCAGTCCGGGCGCGGCGAGCGGTCGTATGACATTTATTCGCGGCTGCTCAAGGAGCGCGTTATCTTTTTGGTTGGCCCGATCAATGACCAGACGGCCAATCTGGTGGTGGCGCAGTTGCTGTTTCTGGAAAGCGACAATCCTGACAAGGACATCTCTTTCTATATCAACTCCCCTGGTGGCTCGGTGACGGCTGGTATGGCCATTTATGACACCATGCAGTTCATCAAGCCGGAAGTGTCGACGCTGTGTGTCGGTATGGCGGCCAGCATGGGCGCGTTCCTGTTGGCGGCAGGTGCCAAAGGCAAGCGTTTCATTTTGCCGAATTCCCGCGTGTTGATTCACCAGCCTTCTGGTGGCACGCAAGGTCAGGCAAGCGATATCGAGATCCATGCCCGTGACATTCTTAAAACCCGTGACCAGCTGAACCGTATTCTGGCCGCCAATACTGGCCAGAGCGTTGAAAAAATCGAACGTGACACCGAACGTGACTACTTCATGTTTGCCGACGAGGCCAAAGAATACGGCCTGGTCGATCAGGTGATTTCCAAGCGGCCCTGAAATTCCGGGCGCTGCGGGCTATCATTGGTTAATCGTTCGTAACAGGTTTTTCCCAGCCACTTCACAAGGCAAGTCAACAAATGGCCGAAAAAAAAGGCTCTTCCAGCGAAAAAACCTTGTACTGCTCCTTTTGCGGTAAAAGTCAGCATGAAGTCAAAAAACTCATCGCTGGCCCCTCGGTTTTTGTCTGTGATGAATGCATAGATCTTTGCAACGAAATCATCCGTGACGAACTGCCTGCGGGCGACGACGTACGCGAAACGCGCAGCGACTTGCCAACGCCGCTGGAAATCAAGACCAAGCTGGACGCTTACGTCATAGGCCAGGAGTCGGCCAAGCGCATACTGGCCGTCGCCGTGTACAACCACTACAAGCGCCTGCGCCACAAGGACAAGGCCAAAAAAGATGATGTCGAGCTGACGAAAAGCAATATTTTGCTGATCGGCCCGACCGGCTCTGGTAAGACACTGCTGGCCCAGACACTGGCACGCACGCTAAACGTACCGTTTGTGATGGCTGATGCCACGACACTCACTGAAGCCGGGTATGTTGGCGAGGATGTGGAAAACATCATCCAGAAACTGCTGCAAAGTTGCAACTATGAAGTTGAACGCGCCCAGCAGGGCATTGTTTATATCGACGAGATCGACAAGATTTCACGCAAGTCCGAAAACCCGTCCATCACCCGCGATGTGTCGGGTGAAGGTGTCCAGCAGGCTTTGCTCAAGCTGATTGAAGGCACCATGGCGTCGGTGCCGCCACAGGGCGGGCGTAAGCACCCGAACCAGGATTTTCTGCAGGTTGACACTACCAACATCCTGTTTATTTGCGGCGGCGCTTTTTCGGGGCTTGAAAAGGTCATTGAAAATCGCACCGAGGCTTCCGGCATCGGTTTTGGCGCTGTCGTCAAAAGCAAAAAATCCCGTAGCCTGACGGACTCGTTCAAGGAAGTCGAGCCGGAAGATTTGATCAAGTTCGGCCTGATTCCCGAGCTGGTAGGCCGTCTGCCGGTGGTGGCAACCCTGGCTGAACTGAGCGAAGACGCGCTGGTGCAAATTTTGACAGAGCCCAAAAACGCAGTCGTCAAACAATTCAGCAAGCTGCTGTCGATGGAGGGTGTTGATCTTGAGATTCGCCCGTCCGCACTCAAGGCGATTGCCCGCAAGGCGCTGGCCCGCAAGACCGGCGCGCGCGGTTTGCGCTCGATTCTTGAGCAGTCGCTGATCGACACCATGTTTGATCTGCCGAATGTCAGCAATGTTGACAAGGTGGTGGTGGATGAGTCCACCATTGAAGAGAACAAGCCGCCCCTGTTGGTCTACCGCGAAGTTGCCAAAAAGGCGTGAAAACCCAACTATTTTAAGGTCTAATAAGGCTCATATGTCCGGACAAACTTCACTGCCTTCCACGCCCATCGACCTTCCGCTGCTGCCGCTGCGCGACGTGGTTGTCTTCCCGCATATGGTGATCCCGCTGTTTGTTGGTCGCCCCAAGAGCATCAAGGCGCTTGAGTCGGCGATGGAGTTCGAGCGCCGCATCATGCTGGTAGCGCAAAAAGCGGCCGCCAAGGATGAGCCTTCGGTTGAAGACATGTTTGAAGTTGGCTGCGTTGCCACGATATTGCAATTGCTCAAGCTGCCTGATGGCACGGTCAAGGTGCTGGTGGAAGGCCAGCAGCGCGCCAAGGTCAACAAGATTGAAGACGGCGAGCAGCACTTCAGCGCCAACGTCACGCCGATTGAAACGGCTGCCATTGCAGCTGATAAGACCATTGAAATCGAAGCGCTGCGCCGGGCTGTGATGCAGCAGTTTGACAACTACGTCAAACTGAATAAAAAAATCCCGCCTGAAATTCTCACGTCCATTTCCAGTATTGATGATCCGGGCCGCCTGGCCGATACCATTGCGGCGCACTTGCCGCTAAAGCTCGATGCCAAGCAGGTGATTCTTGACCTGTCGGGGGTCAGGGAGCGTCTTGAAAACCTTTTCGAGCAGCTTGAGCGTGAAGTTGACATTCTCAACGTTGACAAAAAAATCCGTGGCCGCGTGAAGCGCCAGATGGAAAAAAACCAGCGCGATTTTTATCTGAACGAGCAGGTCAAGGCGATCCAGAAAGAGCTGGGCGAAGGCGAGGAAGGCGCGGACATTGAAGAGATCGAAAAGAAAATCAAAGCGGCCAAAATGTCGAAAGAAGCGCTCAAAAAAGCCGAGAGTGAACTTAAAAAACTCAAACTGATGTCACCCATGTCGGCTGAAGCCTCGGTGGTGCGCTCCTATATTGACGTGCTGACCAGCTTGCCGTGGAGCAAAAAAACCAAGATCAAACACGACCTCATCAACGCCGAAAACGTGCTGAACGAAGACCACTTCGGTCTGGAGAAAGTCAAGGAGCGTATTGTTGAATACCTCGCGGTGCAACAGCGCGTTGGCAAGCTCAAGGCACCGATTCTTTGCCTGGTCGGCCCACCTGGTGTTGGTAAAACTTCGCTCGGGCAATCCATTGCCAAGGCCACAGGCCGCAAGTATGTTCGCATGGCGCTGGGCGGTATGCGTGATGAGGCCGAAATCCGTGGTCATCGCCGTACCTACATCGGCGCGCTGCCGGGCAAGATTCTGCAAAATCTGGCCAAGGCCGGGACGCGCAATCCGCTGTTTCTGCTCGACGAGATCGACAAGCTCGGTACCGACTTTCGGGGTGACCCTTCCAGTGCATTGCTGGAGGTGCTTGACCCGGAGCAAAACCACACCTTTGGCGATCATTACGTTGAGGTCGATTTCGACTTGAGTGACGTGATGTTTGTGGCAACTTCAAACTCCATGAACATCCCGCCAGCCCTGCTGGACCGCATGGAAGTGATCCGCCTGTCGGGCTATACCGAAGACGAAAAAACCAGCATTGCGATGCGTTACCTGCTGCCCAAGCAGGTCAAGAACAACGGTGTGAAGCCTGAAGAACTTGAAGTGCAGGAGCAGGCGGTGCGCGACATCGTGCGCTACTACACACGCGAAGCTGGCGTGCGCTCGCTGGAGCGTGAGCTGTCCAAAATCTGCCGCAAGGTCGTCAAGGGCATACAGATCAAAAAGATGACACCGCAGGTGGTGGTCACGCCAGACAACCTGAACGAATTTCTCGGTGTCCGTAAATTCAACTATGGCCGTGCCGAGCAGCAAAATCAGGTCGGCCAGGTGGTTGGTCTGGCCTGGACCGAAGTGGGTGGTGATTTGCTGACGATTGAGGCCGCCATGATGCCCGGCAAGGGTGTCATCACGCGCACGGGCTCACTCGGTGACGTGATGAAGGAGTCCGTAGAGGCCGCACGCACCGTGGTGCGCAGCCGTTCGAAGATGCTCGGCATCAAGGACGATATGTTTGAAAAGCGTGATATTCACATTCACGTACCAGACGGTGCCACGCCTAAAGATGGCCCTAGCGCTGGGGCTGCCATGACGACCGCTTTTGTGTCTGTCATGACCGGCATTCCGGTTCGCGGTGACGTGGCCATGACCGGCGAGATTACGCTGCGAGGCGAGGTCACGGCTATTGGCGGGCTGAAAGAAAAACTGCTTGCTGCTCTGCGCGGAGGCATCAAGACGGTGTTGATCCCCGAAGAAAATGCCAAGGATTTGCAGGAAATTCCGGACAACGTCAAAAACGGACTCGAGATCATTCCTGTCAAATGGATTGACCAGGTGCTGCAGATCGCGCTGGAGCGCCAACCGGTTCCACTGACCGATGAAGAGATCGCGCTGGCCGTATCGGCAGCGGCAGCGCTAAGCGTGGTGGTGGTGCCAGCAGAAATTGCGGGTACAGTGAAACACTGAGAGACTTTTTGGCGTGCCTTGCGGGAGGTGCGATAAAGTACGCTATAATTTTAGGCTGTTATCGCGGGAGTAGCTCAGTTGGTAGAGCGCAACCTTGCCAAGGTTGAGGTCGAGAGTTCGAGACTCTTCTCCCGCTCCAATTCAAAGGGCAGCACTTCAAAATGCTGTCCTTTTTCACTGGTTCTTTTGAATCTGTTGAATGTGTTTAGTTGGAATTTTTTAAGCACGGCACTGCCTTGCTTGGTTGAGAATACGGCGCGGTAACAAAGCGGTTATGTACCGGATTGCAAATCCGGCTAGCCCGGTTCGACTCCGGGCCGCGCCTCCAGTCTCTGCCCTGCGCCTGGATGGTGAAATAGGTAGACACAGCGGACTTAAAATCCGCCGCTTCGTTCATAGCGGGCGTACGGGTTCGATTCCCGTTCCAGGCACCAGCCTATATAAATAGTAGTTAGTTCGCTATTAATTAAGTAGCACTAGACGCTACTATTTTCATAGCGTTTTTTCTCATGTAGCCACCATGTAGCCAGCGCCCGAAGCGGCCAAAAAGTTTTTCATCAATGAACGCCGGCCGGGGGTTGTGCCACCAGGCCACGAGGAATGGCGCCCAGCAATTGTTTTGTGTAGGGATGCTGGGGGCGGGCATAGATTTCTTCCGAGCTGCCACGTTCAACAATCTCGCCCTGGTTCATCACCAGGATTTCGTCGGACATGTACTTCACCACGGCCAGATCGTGGCTGATGAAGACATAGGTCAAACCAAATTCTTCCTGCAGGTCCAGCAGCAGGTTGAGCACGGTGGCCTGCACGCTCACGTCCAGCGCGCTGACGCTTTCGTCGCAGACGATGATCTCGGGCTTCATGGTCAGGCAGCGTGCAATCGCGATGCGCTGGCGCTGGCCGCCTGAAAACTCGTGCGGGTACTTGCCAAACGACTCCCGGCTCAATCCCACTTTGGCTATCATGGCCAGCGCCAGGCGCGCCCGGTCGTCGTCGTTCTTGCCAATGCCGTGAATGCGCATCGGCTCGATCAAGATCTGGCCGACGCTGAAGCGCGGGTTCAGCGAAGCGTAGGGGTTCTGGAAGATGATCTGGATGCGGCGGCGGTAGACCCGCATCTCGGCGGCACTCAGCTGGGCCAGGTCAATGCCCTCGAACATGATGCTGCCTGTCGTGGCGTCGGTCAGGCGGGTCAGCATCATGCCCAACGTCGTCTTGCCTGAGCCCGATTCGCCCACCACGCCCAGCGTGCGTCCCTTGTACAGCGAAAAGTCAGACTGCTTGACCGCACTGAACACGCTGCGCTTGAACAGACCGGTCTTGAGCAGGTAGTCCTTGCGCAAACCTTTGACTTCGATGAGGGGCGGGCCGCTGGCGGGCGCGCTGACGCGCTGCTCGGTGCCCAGGGGCCGGTTGTTGACGATGTCGTCAATCACCGCCAGGCGCCGGGGCCGTGCGTCCAGCCGGGGTCGGCAGGCCAGCAGGGCCTTGGTATAGGCGTCAGTTGGAGCGTTGAAGATGGTCGCCACGTCGCCGGCCTCGCGCACTTCACCGCTGCGCATCACCACCACTTGATTTGAGATTTCACCGACCAAACCCAGGTCATGGCTGATGAACAACACGCTCATTTTCTGACGCTGTTGCAGGCGCGCCAGCAAGTCCATGATCTGTCGCTGCACTGTGACATCGAGCGCCGTGGTGGGTTCATCTGCGATCAGCAGTTTAGGCTCGCAGGCAATCGCCATGGCAATCATCACGCGCTGCTGCTGGCCACCCGAGAGCTCAAACGGGTAGGACTTGAGTCGCTCCTTGGGATTCGGGATGCCGACCTCGGTCATCAGCTCAAGTGTGCGGTCCAGCGCCTGCCTGGCGCTCATCTGCCAGTGGATGCGCAGCACTTCGGCAATCTGCTCGCCCACGGTAAACACCGGATTGAGCGAGCTCATGGGTTCCTGAAACACCACCGAGATGTCCTTGCCGCGCAGGGCGCGCATATCCGCCATCGGTGCGCTCAACAAGTCACGCCCGTTGTAGAGAATTTTGCTGCTGGCGTCGATGATGGCGTTGTCGGGCAACAGGCGCACGATGCTCATGGCGGTGACACTCTTGCCGCTGCCCGACTCGCCCACCAGCGCCACCGTGCTGTTCTCCGGAATGTCAAAGCTCACGTCCTTGACCGCCTCGACGGTGTCGGTCTTGCTCATGCGAAAGGAGACCCGCAGGTTTTGCACACTAATCAAATGCTTCATGGTTTCCTCAGCGAAGTTTGGGGTCAAGCGCGTCGCGCAGCGCATCGGTCAACAGCGCAAAGGCCGTGACGAATACCGCCATAAAGGTGGTGGCCGCCACCAGCTGCCACCACTTGCCCAGCACCAGTTCGATCTGCGCCTCCGACAACATGGTGCCCCAGCTGACCATGTCGATCGGCACGCCCAAACCGAGGTAGGACAGGATGACCTCGGCCTTGATGAAGCCCACCACATGCAGGCTTAACTGCACCAGCACCACATGGCTGATGTTGGGCAGGATGTGGGTGAACATGCGCGAGGCATGCGAGGCGCCAATCGCTTCGGCTGCGCGCACGTACTCACGCACGCGGTGCTTCATGTATTCGGCGCGCACCAGTCGGTAAATGCCGGTCCAGCCGACCAGGCTCAAAATAATGACCACGGTCCAGATGCCGCTCAAGGCCCCCGCCAACGGCCCGAACTTGATCACTGCCGCCAGCGCGAACACCAGCAGGATGTAGGGAATCGCGGTGAACACGTTGTACACCCACTCCAGCAAGTCATCCATGCGCCCACCGAAGTAGCCGCCAATGGCACCCAGGAAAGTGCCGATAAGCGTCGCCACCAGCGCAGCCACCAAGCCCACGGTGATGGAAACCTGCGCCCCTTTGATCACCTTGCTGAGCACGTCGCGCCCGAGCTGGTCACCGCCGAAGGGCAGGGTGTCCGATTTCACGGTAGTGATGGTCTGGAACTGGGCGGCGCGCTCGGCCCATTCCTGGTAGCGCGGTGCCAGCGGGTCCACGTCGCTGATGTCCACGTTGGGGCCGCCAATCGAGTCCACCACCGCACTCTGCGAGCCGTCGGTAATTTTGCCGACGAAGTGCGGCGGCGCAAATGGCGTGCCGACTTCCTTCTGCCAATTCTGGGCTACCAGGCCCAGCTGCGCCAGCAGCACCAGCCCAATGAAGAACAGCGCCACATACAGCGACACCATGCCGACGCGGTCAGTCTTCAGCCGTGTCCAGGCCTGGGCCCAGACACCGGGCGATTTGGGTAGTGCTTGCAAGATATCGGTGGTCATTTCAGCATTACCCTTGGGTCAACAAACTTGTACAACACATCGGTGATCAGGTTGATCACCATCGTCAGTGCGGCCAGATAG
>JBCKNF010000007.1:0-75201 GCA_038902815.1 Polaromonas sp.
TCAGCCAATTTTCCCTGATGGTTCGATGCGAGGACGATTTTCATGCTGTAAAAGTGGCTGTAAGCCAATAAAAACGGGTGTGATCAGCTACTATTTTGATAGTGACTGCTGTTGCAGGGCAACTAATTCTTTGATACCTTTTTCAGCCAGTACCAGCAGCGCGTCCATCTCTTTGCGCGAAAAAGCCGCGCCTTCTGCGGTGCCCTGCACTTCAACGTAATGGCCCGCGCCTGTCATCACCACGTTCATGTCGGTATCACAGGCGGAGTCCTCAAGGTATTCCAGATCGAGCAGCAGCGTGCCCTGCACGATACCGACGGAGATGGCGGCTACGTGGTCGAGGATGGGGGTCTCTTTCAATTTGCCATCGGCCAGCAGGCGGTTGACCGCATCCTGCGCGGCAACAAATGCGCCGGTGATGCTGGCGGTGCGCGTGCCACCATCGGCCTGGATCACGTCGCAGTCAAGGTAGATGGTGCGCTCACCGAGCTTTTTCAGATCGAACACGCTGCGCATCGAGCGGCCAATGAGGCGCTGGATTTCCTGCGTGCGGCCGCTCTGCTTGCCGCGTGCGGCTTCGCGGTCGCTACGGGTGTGCGTAGCGCGCGGCAGCATGCCGTATTCAGCCGTGACCCAGCCCTCGCCGCTGCCTTTTTTATGGCCTGGTACCTTCTCTTCAACCGAGGCGGTACACAGCACTTTCGTGCCGCCAAATTCAATCAGCACCGAGCCTTCAGCGTAGGCGGTGTAGTGGCGGGTGATGCGCACGACACGCAATGCGTCTGGGGCGCGTGCGCCGCTTCTGGCGAATGAGGTCATGGGGAAACAAGCTTTCTGGCGAACAATGCCCAACTAGTGAAGAAACAGGAGCTGCGGGTGTACGCAGGGGAGGAATCAGGCTTTTCGGGCAGCCGAGCGGTGTATGGCCTCGTTGATTTCAGCGATGGATCTTTCAATCGATGCCTCATCAAGACCGTCAAGGTCATCAACGCCCAACCCGCCAGCCTGAATGGTGGAGGCAAAAACCCCACCCTTGAGGCTGTCGGTGGAGATGCCGCGAGTGGACTCAAACGCATCGGGGGTTTCCCACTCCATCGCCAGCACGGTGACGTTGTCGCTGTGCTCACCACCGACGCGCAGCGCGTTTTCGACCAGGTCGGGTACGGCATCGGACACACCCTTGCTGGCCAGGTGTTTGATAATTTCAGCATCGGTCAAACTGCCCCACAAGCCGTCCGAGCAGAGCATCAATTTATCGCCCTGCTGCAAAACCACTGGCCCGGCAATATCAAACACCGGCTTGATCGGCGAGCCCAGGCAGGTAAAAAGAATGTTGCGGTTGATACGATCCGTCTTGATAAAGTTAAGGTCACCTTTTTGCCGCTCCAGATAGGAGTGGTCGCGCGTGCGCGTCAGCAGCTCGCCGTCGCGCACCACATACAGGCGAGAGTCACCGCAATGCACCCAGGTCGCGCCCGTGCCTTGCAGGATGCAGGCCACTAGCGTGGTGCTCGGCCTATCCAGCATGCCTTTTTCGCTGGCATAACGGATGATCTGGTGGTGCGCGGCCATGAGTGCGGCAGACAAAAACTTAACCGTATCTTCAATCTGCGGCCGCGCTTCCCGCTGGTACAGGGCCGATATGGTTTGCAGCGCCAGTTGCGCCGCGACTTCACCTTCGGGGTGGCCGCCCATGCCGTCGGCCAGCACAAACAGGCCCGATTCGCGCGTGTAGCAGTAGCCCATGCGGTCTTCATTTTTTTTACGACCACCCTTGCGGCTGATCTGAAAGACGGAGAATTTCATTTGAATTTGGTCGCAAAGCCGGTGGCTTTACGGGCGGGGATTTTTGGTGTCAGACACCATGTTATCGAACTGTAGGCGGACTTTTTCGCCGACAGTAAGTTTGGTGTAACGGTGTTCGCCCTCGCGGCTCAATTCTTTTTGCAGCGCAAAAACAGACTGCGGCCTGGACAGCGGATCCAGCGACATGCACCACTCGACCACCTCGATCAGGTTGTCTGAATACACACCACGCAAGCGCGACAGGGCCAGCGACAGGCGGTCTTTTTCAAGCCGCTGCGGCGCGTCGTTGGGCGGGTAGCCGCGCATGGTGGCGTAGATGCAGGCACCGATGGCGTAGATGTCGGTCCACGGACCCATTGACGAATCACGCCGATACATTTCCGGCGCGGCAAAACCCGGCGTGTACATGGGGCGGATGAAATGGCCTTCCTTGCTCAAGACCTCGCGTGCGGCACCAAAGTCAATCATCACCGCGCGGTTGTCGTCGGTGACGAAAATATTGGCGGGCTTGATGTCGAGGTGCAGCATCTTGTACTGATGCACGATGCGCAGACCGTGCAGGATTTCATCGAACAGCGAACGGATGGTTGACTCGCGGAAGACCTTCTGCTTTTTCAGGTCGCGCGCCGTGATGATGAAGTCCTGCAGCGTGCCGCCCTCCAGGTAATTCATCACCAGGTAGACGGTTTCGTTCTCGCGGAAGAAGTTCAGTACGCTGACTACGGAGCCGTGCGAAATCTGCGCCAGGGCGCGGCCTTCCTCAAAAAAACTTTTAAGTCCCAGGCGATACAGCGAGAGCTTCTCGGGAAGCACCTGCGGCAGCAACTCCCCGGGCGGGCGGTCCGCCAGGGATGACGGCAGATACTCCTTGATGGCGACCTGCTGGCCCTCGTTGTCAACAGCCAAGTAAACTACACCAAAGCCGCCAGCCGATAACTTGCGGACAATCCGGTAGCCACCTATGACGGTATCGGGTGGTAAGGGTGCTGGCTTGACCTTTGACATAATTTAAAAATGGGCAGAAGGCTAACACCGCGTATCGGTTGTTTCAGCTGTTAACTTCTGCTTTTTCGCCTGCTTGTGCAGTCCTGTTCTTGTAAAAAAGCGTATCAATCCATGTCAGTTTACAGCATGACGGGCTATGCAGCCGTCCAGTCAAACGCGGCAAGTCCGGCTCCTGAGAGCGAAGCCGCAGGCCATGCCAGCTCGCGGATTGGCGTGGAAATACGCTCGGTCAACAGCCGTTTTTTGGACCTCGCTTTTCGCTTGCCCGATGAATTGCGCCAAGCCGAACCGGCACTGCGCGATCTTTTGACGGCCAAGCTGAAACGCGGCAAGGTGGAGCTGAGGGTTTCACTGGAAAGCACATCGGCCAGCAATCTGCGCGCGCCTTCATCCGGCACGCTGCAGCGCCTGGCCTCGATTGAAGACAGCATCAAGTCGTGGCTCCCCCAGGCAGCAGGCCTGAGTGTGGCGGACGTTCTGCGCATTGCCACCAATGAGGACAAAAAACCGCACGACTACAGCGACGAGCTGCTCAAGCTGGCGAAAAAAGCGCTCAAGGCCCTGCTGGAGGCCAGGGAGCGCGAAGGGGCGCGACTCAAACAAACCCTGACAGAGCGTACCAGCCAGTTGCGGGCTTTGTCGGCATTGGCGCAACCCCTGGTGCCCAAGCTGGCCGAGATGCAAAAGGCGCGGTTTCTGGAGCGCTGGCAAGAAGCCATGGGGCTACCCAATAGCTTGGGTAGCCAGGCGGGCAAGGTTCTGCCCGAGGCCGCACAGGACCGGGCACTTGCAGAAGCCACCGCCTTTGCCATCCGCATCGACGTGGCGGAAGAAATCACGCGGCTGGCATCCCACTTGGACGAGATTGACCGGCTGCTGGAAGTCGGCGGCGAGCTTGGCAAACACCTTGATTTTCTGATTCAGGAACTGCACCGCGAAGCCAACACGCTGGGGTCAAAATCAGCATCGCTTGAACTCACGCGCATTTCTGTCGACATGAAGGTGCTGATAGAGCAGATCCGTGAGCAGGTGCAGAACATAGAATGAGAGCGCAGGCATGTTCCTAAAATCAGTTACCCATCAAGCTTTTTAAACATGGACTATCCCGGTAATTTGTTTGTGGTTGCTGCCCCCAGCGGGGCCGGCAAATCAAGCCTGGTCAAGGCGCTGATGGAGCTGGACTCGCGCGTCCAGCCTGCGGTGTCACACACCACGCGACCACCGCGCGGGCAGGAAAAGCATGGCCGGGAGTATTACTTCCTGTCGCCTGAAGAATTTGACAGCATGGTGCTGCGCGATTCGTTTCTGGAATGGGCGCATGTGCATGGCCACCGCTACGGCACATCACGCCAGGCTATTGAAGAGCGGGTGGCACATGGCGCAGATGTCATTCTGGAGATCGACTTTCAGGGGGCCATCAACATCAAGCGGATTTTTGTCAACGCGGTACTGATTTTTATCCTGCCCCCCAGCTGGGAAGAGCTGCGCTCGCGCCTGCAACGACGCGGTGAAGACAGCGCCGAGGGGATTGAACTGCGGCTGAAAAACGCGGCTGCCGAGATGACGCAGGCCAGGGAGTTCGACTTCGTTATAATCAATGAGTTGTTCGAGCGAGCGGTTTTCGACCTGAAAACCATTGTTCATGCCCAGCGGCTCAAGTTTGCAGCCCAACGTCGCGCCCGCGCTGACACCTTTGAAGCGCTGCATATTCCCTGAACACCCACTTGTTTGGCACCATTTTTTTGGATTACCGAAAGATCACCATGGCCCGTATTACCGTTGAAGACTGCCTCGAAAAAATCCCTAACCGTTTTCAGCTGGTACTGGCCGCCACTTACCGTGCGCGCATGTTGACCCAGGGCCATGCACCGAAAATCGAAAGCAAAAACAAGCCTGGCGTAACAGCCCTGCGTGAAATTGCCGAAGGCAAAATCGGCCTGGAAATGTTGAAAAAAGTCCCCGGCTGAACGCCCGGCGCTTAAGGCCCGTCAAAAAGCACCGCCTAGCGGTGCTTTTTGCATTTCAGCACCTGGTTTTTGTCGCCGCAAAGGCCCGCAAAGGCCGTTTGGTTTATGTTTTACACGCAGCGCGATACATTTGAGGTATGAGTGCACTGCTTTCACCCAAGCTGGTCAGCAAACCGACCCCTGCCGCAGCCAATGCGGCAGCGGCCAGCTTTGCCGCACTCACAGCAAAGCTGGACTACATGCCGGCAGCAGACATTGACAATGTCCGCCGCGCTTACCGGTTTGCAGATGAAGCCCATCTGGGCCAGATCCGCAACAGTGGTGAGCCCTACATCACCCATCCGATTGCTGTAGCCCAGCAGTGCGCCGAATGGAAGCTGGACGCACAGGCGCTGATGGCCGCGCTGCTGCATGATGCGATTGAAGATTGCGGCGTGACCAAACCAGAGCTGATCGAGCGCTTTGGTGCGCCGGTTGCCGAGCTGGTTGATGGCCTCACAAAATTAGAAAAACTGGAATTCAACACCCAGGAAGAAAACCAGGCTGAGTCATTCCGCAAAATGCTGCTGGCAATGGCGCGCGATGTCCGCGTCATCCTCATCAAGCTCGCCGACCGCACCCACAACATGCGAACGCTGGGCGATGTGCCGCGCAACAAATGGACCAGAATTTCGCACGAAACCCTCGATATCTATGCCCCGATTGCACACCGCCTGGGTCTGAACACGACTTACCGCGAGCTGCAGGATCTGTCTTTCCAGCACCTGCACCCCTGGCGTTATAGCGTGCTCACCAAGGCATTGCTCAAGGCGCGAGGCCGCAGGCGCGATGTCATCAAACGGGTACAGGCCGAGGTTGAAACCGCCTTTGCGTCCGCAAAAATCAAGGTCGAAATATCAGGACGGGAAAAAACGCTGTATTCCATCTACCGCAAGATGGATGAACAACACCTGTCTTTTGCCCAAGTCACAGACATCTATGGTTTCCGGGTCATTGTTGACGGCCTGACAACCTGCTACACCGCCATGGGTGTTTTGCACCAGGAGTACAAGCCGCTGCCCGGCAAGTTCAAGGACTACATCGCCATCCCGAAGATCAACGGCTACCAGTCGCTGCACACCACGCTGGTTGGGCCTTTTGGTACCAACATCGAATTCCAGATGCGTACCGAGGCCATGCATGTGGTGGCGGAATCCGGCGTAGCGGCGCACTGGCTGTACAAGGCCTCTGACCCTGAAAGCGATGCCTCGCAGCGCCTGGGTACACAGTGGCTGCAGTCGCTGCTCGACATCCAGCATGAAACGCGTGACGCAGCCGAGTTCTGGGATCACGTCAAGATTGATCTCTTCCCCGAGGCAGTCTATGTGTTCACGCCGAAAAGTCAGATCATAGCGATGCCGCGCGGCGCGACGATTGTTGATTTTGCCTACGCCATTCACAGCGCCATCGGCCACCGCGCAGTGGCGGCCAAGGTCAATGGCGAGCAGGTTCCCCTGCGGTCTGAGCTGCACAACGGCGACGTGATCGAGATCATCACTGAAGCGGTTTCAAACCCCAATCCAGGCTGGCTTGGCTTTGTGCGAACCGGCAAGGCCAGATCGAAAATCCGCCACTACCTGAAGACCATGGCGCTGGCAGAGTCGCAGGAGCTGGGTGAAAAAATGCTGCTCCAGTCGCTGCGGGCAGAAGGCATTGAGCGTCTGCCGCAAGACTCTGGAGCTGATCGCGTCATATGGGGAAAAATCCTGCGCTTCAGTGGCAATCGGTCCAGGGCTGACCTGCTCACCGATATTGGCCTGGGCAAACGAATTGCCAGCATGGTGGCCAAACGCATGGTCGGCCTGCTCGCCGAGAAAGGCGTAAAACCCGATGCGCTGCTAATGAGCCGCGAGCGCTACACCGCCCATGAGTCGGTGTCGCAGGGCGCGCTGGTGCTGGACGGCAGTGAAGGTGCATCGGTTCAATTTGCCACCTGCTGCAAGCCGATTCCGGGCGACAGCATACTCGGCTACCTGGGGCACGGCGAGGGGCTGGTGGTGCATACCGATGATTGCACGGTCGCCAAGCGCTTGCAGCACCGGGACAGCGAACGGTTCATCGCGGTGGACTGGTCAGACGAGCCGTCGCGCGTTTTTGAAACCGCCTTGCAGGTCACGGTATCAAACGGCAAAGGGGTCTTGGCGCGCGTCGCCGCAGCGCTGGCCGGCGCAGAAGCCGACATCACGCATGTCAACATGGGGCAGGAGCGTGCGCAAGATGCAACAGAACTGCGCTTTGGCATTGCGGTACGCGACCGCGTACACCTTGCGTCGGTGCTGCGCAGCGTCAAGCGCACGCCGTCTGTGCTGCGTGTGCAGCGGGCCAAACCGGGTTCCTAAAAAAGGCTTGCCTCACTAGGCTGGCTTTACTGGGGCTGGGTATTCAACCCGCAATACCTCCAGCAACTGCACGCCGTGCGGCGTTACCAGACTCACTTCATCACCCACCCTGGCCTTGGTCAGCGCCCTGGCAACTGGCGAGACCCAACTGGTCTGCCCCTGCAAGGTGTCAGCCTCGTCAATGCCCAGGATGGTCACCGTGCGCTCCACGCCAGCGTCATCCACATAGGTCACTGTGGCACCAAAAAATACCTGGTCTGAGCCGTGGTGAACCGAGGGGTCGGTGATTTCGGCGATCTCAAGTCGCTGGGTCAAAAACCTGATGCGCCTATCAATCTCGCGCAGGCGCTTTTTGCCGTAGATGTAGTCACCGTTTTCGCTCCTGTCGCCATTGCTGGCCGCCCAGTGAACGATCTCGACAATACGCGGCCGCTCAGCATCAATCAGGCCCAGTAGTTCTGCGCGCAAACGCTCGTAACCAACAGGCGTAATGTAGTTCTTGCCGCCAGCCGGAAGCGGCGGCAGAACCAGGCCGTCATCGTCGTCAACCGCATCAGATTGGGTTTCTTTGGTAAAGGCTTTGCTCATGGCCGACCAGAATAGCATTCAGGCTTGGGAATTTGTGCCTCAAAACAGATCCGCAAAGAAAAAACCCGGCAACTTTCATTGCAGGGTTTTCTTTTTTTGGTGCGGCTGGCAGGAATTGAACCCACGACCCCTTGGTTCGTAGCCAAGTACTCTATCCAACTGAGCTACAGCCGCGAAGCCTCAAATTATAGGGCACTTCTATAAATTCATTTTTCGGGCGAATTGCCGCGTTGCGCGGTGCTCGCAATCCTCATGTACCTGAAGTACATTGCGGTTGCTGCGCTCCGTGCGCCTTGCACTTCATCCCGAAAATCTGAATTTCTAGAAGCGCCCTATAGCCTATGAAATAGCGGCCTGACCAAGCTGACTATGCGGCTGGTTTGCCCAGGGTGCGACCCAGCAGCACGACGGGAATCAACCCGACCAGTACCAGCGCCAGCGATGGCAGGGCGGCTTCGCCCAGCCGTTCGTCACGCGCCAGCTGATAGGCCACCACGGCTAGCGTGTCGGTGTTAAAGGGGCGCAGCACCAGCGTTGCGGGCAACTCTTTCATCACATCCACCAATACCAGCAGCCCGGCGGCGGCAGTGCTGCGTTTAAGCAATGGCCAGTGAACTCTGGCAAACAGTGCGGGGCCATGTACGCCGAGCATCCGGGCCGAGTCGTCCATGCTGCCGGGTATCCGCGCATAACCGCTTTGCACCGACTGCAGGGCCACGGCGCAAAAGCGCACCAGGTAGGCCCAGACAATACCGATGATGGTTGCCGTGATCCAGTAACCCGCGCTGGTTTGCGGCGCTACCGACTGCAACCAGCCAATTGGCAGCAGCAGGCCCACCACAATCACCGCACCCGGCACGGCATAACCCAGACTGGCGACCTGCACCACGGCGCGCATCAGCCAGTCGGGCCGGGTGCGCAATGCAAAAGCCAGCAGCAGCGCAATCGCACAGGCCAGAAGCGCCGTGCCCACACCCAGCGCGATGCTGTTGAACGACCATTGCACAAAAGACCGCCATGGCAGCACCGACCCATCAGCTGCTAGATCAATCAATAAGGGCCGCAACATAAACACCACCGGCAATACAAAACCAGCCAGCACCGGCACAGCGCAAATCAGCCAGGCAGCCACGGCAGCGCGGCCCGTCAGCACGCTGGCTTGCGCGTCCTGGTGCGTTGCCGCTACGACGCCCTTGCCCGTAAAGCGCATACGGCGCTGGGCTCTATGCTCCAGCTTGAGCAGCAGCAACACGACCAGCAGCAGCATGGTGGCCAACTGGGCCGCAGCAATGCGGTTATCCATGGACAGCCAGGCCTTGTAGATGCCGGTGGTGAATGTCTGAATGCCGAAGTAGCTGCCCACGCCAAAGTCGGCCAGCGTTTCCATCAGCGCCAGAGCCACGCCTGCCGCGACGGCCGGGCGGGCCAGTGGCAAGGCGATAGCGCGTATGCGGCGACTCAAGGGAGCGCCCAGCAAGCGTGCAACTTCCATCAGGTGTACTGCGCGCTCGGCCAAAGCGCTGCGGACCAGCACATACACATAGGGGTAGAGTGCAAACACAAAGACCCACACAGCACCGCTTAAAGAGCGCACGTCCGGGAACACGTGGCCCTGCAAGCCGGTTGCCGCCCGCACAGCTACTTGCAGTGGGCCACCATACTGCAAAAAGTCGGTATAGGCGTAGGCCACCACGTAAGCCGGCACAGCCAGCGGCAGCAGCAGCGCCCATTCAAAAAAACGGCGACCGGGAAAGTCAAACAGACTGACGGCCACTGCGGTACTGCTGCCCACCACCGCCACGCCGATGCCGACCATCAGGCACAGGCGCAGTGATGTCCAGGCGTAGTCAGGCAATACGGTTTGCGACATCTCGCTCAGAATCTGACTGCTTTGCGCGTTCCATTGCAGCATGGATGCCAGCACAGCCAGTACCGGCAAGGCCAGCAAACCAACCAGGAGCAACAGGGATAAACGCGCCATCAAACGCATAAATAGAAATAGTGAAGGAAAGGGGGGTGAAGGAGTGGAAAAAGAATGCTGAAGATGCGGGTGAGCGTAAATCAGAATTGTACGCATCTACAATTGAGAGATGTTTTTGAAAATCTCTGCCTTGCAAGTCCAGTACCCGGGCCGCAGCCACCCTGCTGTAGCCGGTGTGTCGTTTGGCCTGCGCGCGGGCGAACTGGGTGTGCTGATTGGCCCGTCAGGCTGCGGCAAAACCACGCTGCTACGGGCGATCGCAGGCCTTGAACGCGCCAGCGCGGGCAGCATCACGCTGGATGGTGAACTGGTCAGCAGCAGCACCGAACACCGCGCACCTGAAGCACGGCGAATTGGCATGGTGTTTCAGGACTATGCGCTTTTCCCGCACATGGATGTGGCCCGCAACGTGGCCTTTGGCATCCACCACCTGCCCAGCGCAGAGCGCAAGGCGCGGGTGGCAGAAGTCCTGGCCCTGGTGGGACTGCAAGCTAGCCAGCATCGCTTTGCGCATGAGCTGTCTGGTGGCCAGCAGCAGCGCGTGGCACTGGCTCGGGCGCTTGCCCCGCGCCCTCGCCTGCTGCTGCTGGATGAGCCGTTTTCAAACCTCGATGTCGATTTGCGCGAACGCCTGGCGCACGAATTGCGCAATATTTTGAAAGTTGCTCAGGCCACTGCCCTTTTTGTGACGCACGACCAACTTGAAGCCTTTGCCATGGGCGACGTGATTGGTGTCATGCAAACGGGCGAGCTACACCAGTGGGAAGACGCTTACAGCATCTATCACCGTCCTGCCACGCGCTTTGTGGCCGACTTTATCGGGCATGGCGTTTTTGCGCCCGCCACGATTGCGAAGATTGGCGCGGACGTCGTGGTGCAAACCCCGCTTGGCAACCTGACAGACGTGCTTGAATGCCCGCTGCCCGCTGCCTTCCCGGATGGCAAATGCGACGTGCTGCTACGCGCCGACGACATCGTGCATGACGACGACGCACCGGTCAAAGCCGAGATCATCCGCAAGGCCTTCAGGGGTTCCGAGTTTTTGTACACGCTTCGCCTTGCAGGCGGGCAAACGGTATTGGCCCATGTACCCAGCCACCACGACCACCACATTGGTGAGTGGATAGGCATACGTGCCGAGGTGGAGCATGTGGTGACGTTTGCGCGTGCCTGAATCATCACTTCATCCCGAGCGGAATCATGCTGGAAAACCTGCAAAACGTCGTTAAGTCCGTCCTCCTCACCTCATTGGCCTTGTTGATTGCCGGCCCTGTATTGGCACAAGACCAAGTACTCAATTTGTACTCTGCCCGCCACTACGCCACTGACGAGGCCCTGTACAACAATTTCACCAAGGCCACCGGCATCAAGATCAACCGGGTGGACGCAGACGACGCTGGCATATTGGCACGGCTGAAGGCTGAAGGCGCAGCATCGCCCGCCGATGTGATTTTGCTGGTCGATGCCGCCCGCCTGTACAAGGGTGAGGTGGACGGCCTGTTCCGGCCCGTCAAATCGCCAGCGCTGGAAGCCGCGATTCCTGCCCAGTACCGCGCCAAGGCCACGCCTAAGGGCACGCCATGGTTTGGCTACTCAACCCGCGCCCGCGTGATTGTTTATGACAAGCTCAAGGTCAAGCGCGAAGACGTGGACAGCTACGAAAAGCTAGCCACCCCGCAAAACAAGGGCAAGCTGTGCATACGCTCCGGCTCGCACCCGTACAACCTGAGCCTGTTCGGCGCAGTGACCGAACACCTCGGCCCGGTCAAGGCCGAGGAATGGCTCAAGGGCATGGTCGACAACCTGGCACGCGCACCCAAGGGCGGTGACAGCGATCAGATCAAAGCCGTCGCGTCTGGTGAGTGCGGCATTGGGGTGACAAACACCTACTACATGGCACGCATCCTGCGCTCGTCCAGCCCCGAGGACAAGGCTATCTCAGAGCGCGTCGGCGTGGTGTTTCCGAATCAAAGCTCATGGGGAACGCATGTGAATATTGCAGGCGGCGGCATGGCCAAAAATGCAAAGAATCCGGCCAACGCCATCAAGTTTCTGGAGTACTTGGCCAACCCGCAGGCACAAGACTATTTTGCCAACGGCAACAATGAATGGCCCACAGTGGTAGGTGTACAGATTGTGAATCCCGCCCTGAAAGCGATGAGCAACGGCAACTTCAAAAGTGAAACCATACCGGTCAGCGTGATTGGCGCCAATCAGACCAAGGTGCAGCAAATGCTGGATCGGGTTGGTTTTAAGTAAACTCAAACGCTATTAATTTAATAGCTGTCTACGCCTGTTTTTATTCGGATGTGGTCATTTTTCGGCTACGACGTACTTGCGCGAAGGCTTCTTTCGCAGGGGTGACGCGCCCAGCTTCTACCTGTGCGTTGCCCAAGGCCAAAATTTTAAGCAGCACCACAGTTTCGGCTGCGTTTGCTTTAAGACTCACAACGGGTTGGACTTGGTTGGTAAGTTGCATGAACTAAATGTAGACCGAATTCAGTTCTTATGCGAATTTTTTTAACCACCAATTTAATTAACAGCACAGTGTGGTACCGCACAGCTCGCGAGTTGCATCGATGGGTTCGGCTTGATGCAGCGTCAGCAGGTCTAATCGGAGTCTGACCCCAATTCTTCAATTCTTTTCTTCTTTTTAACAAATAAGCAGGTGATTGAACACCTTGGTCAATTTTCGTCTGGCACAACCCTCAAAAACTGGTCAATTTTCATCCGGCGTCAACAATGCATGCGATGTGGAGTGAAGGCGCTAGTACGCAACTTTTGCGAAAAAGATGTTCGAATCGATCATGCTTGATTTCACCCTGCGGTTGTCCGTCCAAACCACGTAAAAGTTTGACATGTCCGAGGTCATGAAGTTGTAGCTGCTGAAGTAGCACGTGTACGGCGGGAATCCGAGTGTGCGATTGATCCCAGGAGGGGGAAACGACACTTCGGTGATTTTCAAATTCGGCCCGAATGACGCTCCGCCGGTGCTGGAGATCCGCATGAAGAGATCAATCAGTAGGTTTTGATCGTCGCGCCGCCGATCATACCAGCTCACGGCGACCGACCCGTTGGGCGCGACGGCAACAAACGGCAGCCACTGGTCGTTGCTGGTTGTGTCGTCATTGAGCCGCGACGGAGTACTCCATGTCGCCCCCCCGTCCCTGGATCTCGTTAGGTAGACGTCCGCTCCGTCGGCGCCAGCGCCGTGGCTGCCAAAGACGACGTATACCATGCCATTATTAGGTCCTCCGCTTCGGTCCACGGCGATGCTCGGCGAGCTCTGCACGCGAATACTCCCCTTGAGAACCCTCCCGCAATACTGCGCCGTCTCGCTCTCGAGCTCGCCGAGCAGGCTCGCGGTGGCAACCAGGACTGCTGGGGCGAAGGAAACGCCGCCGTTCGTCGATTTCCGGATAAACAGGTTGCCTGAAACCAGGTCCGACCAAAGGACATATAGGTCACCGTTGGGACCGACAGCTGGGAAGGAATTCTGGTCCCTTCCCCCGTCTGATAGCTGTATAGGCTCTGAGAACGACGTTCCGCCGTTGGTGGAACGCGAGAACCAGATGGTTTGCACATTTGAGCGAGCGATCGTCCAACTGGCGTAGACGGTGCCGTCGAATTGCCCCCCGGTGTTGTCTACGGCAATCATCGGCTTGTCGGTGAGTGCTGGCGACGCGCTGCTTACCGTTGAGGATTGCGGGAAAGTCGCTCCTCCATCCGTCGACTTAAAGACGGCGATACGATCCGATGTTGTGCTGCCCGGTACCAAATCCAGTCGTCCGAAGTAAAAGTTGCCCGCGCGATCAACCGCCAGTGACGGGTCCCCACCCCAGTTCTGGCCACCAATCGTCCCGACGTCCCAGAACGTCGCGCCACCATCGGTAGAGAATCCGTAGCCCACGCCACTCTTGGCTCCTCTCAGGGTCTGGCCGAAGGAGATAGTCTCGTCGTTCCAGCCAACCACGATACGCGCACCGAATACGGCAATGCTCGGTTCTTTCTGAGCGATGTCCGGAACGCGGCCCTTGCTGGGGTCGTTGACTATCACGTTCGTTGGAGGCGGAGCACCGGTCCATTGCGGCATGACGTTGATCGTGAGCGCCCTTGAGACGGTAGCTCCACCCACGCTCGCGGTAGCGGTGACTACTGCGGCCCCGGTCGCGACGGCCGTCACGAGCCCCGAGGCCCCCACCGCGACAACGGTAGTATTCGAGGAGGACCACGTCAGTGTCACAGCGATAGCGTTGCCGCCCTGGTCAATAGCGTTGACCGCGAGCTGCACCGTTCCGTTGATAGTTATGCTGCTCGATGGGGCATCGATGTCGAGGAAGGAAAGCATCGGCCCGATCACCGGTTGCGTGGGTGCCGACGATCCCCCACCTGAGCCACCGCACGCGCCAAGCGCCACGGCAAGCATCAATGTGGCAATGACCCTTGGTCGCGGGTTTCGCATACCGTGCTGGCTGAGCATCGGAACTACTTCCCCCATGATCCCTGTCGCGCATTCGCGATGACAAGGTGTTGATTGGTTCCGTCCGCGTTCATGATCCAGAGTCCATCGGCCACGGTGCTCCAGGAGATGTGCTGCCCATCGGGAGACCACGACGGCTCGAAATCGTTGCCGGTTCTCGTGGTCAGACGAGTAAGACTCGTCGCACTGGTCGGATCGTATGAGTGAATCTCATAATCGAACGGATTGTCATTGACGAGCAGGCCGAACAGGATCTTGCCTGACGGTCGCCACACGACATCGTTGATCGGCTTGCTTGTCAGCGCCTGGTGCCGATTGGTTCCATCGGCGTTCACAATGAACAGCTGCAGGCCTACGCCGCCAGCGACTGGCCCGATCCCGCTATATGCGATTCGACTGCCATCGGGCGACCAAGCGGGCTGGAAGCCGCGATCGTTGGTGATCTGTGTAAGAGCGGTACCGTCGGCGTTGACCTTCCAGACTCCCGTATCACGGTGACCGAAGGCGACGATTCTTCCGGTGGGATCGAACGAAGGTACCCCACCGAATGAACTAACCGTTCTTTGACCCGAACCATCCGAGTTCATCACCGTGATACCGTTAGGTGTCTGGAATACGATTGATGTCCCATCCGGCGAGAATTTGGGATTCACTCCCGCGACACCCAGAGGGACGACGGAGCGGGTCGCTACTGTATGGATGAGCAGCCTGCCAACACCCCCATCGACGAGCACGTACACGATGCGCCCCGCTAGATTCGCATCGGGATTGGGCGCCGGCGATTCCCCTCCTGAGCCACCGCACGCGCCAAGCGCCACGGCAAGCATCAATGTGGCAATGACCCTTGGTCGCGGGTTTCGCGTAACGAGCTTGCGGAGCATCACGCCTACTTCCTCCCACGACCCCTGCCGTGCATTTGGGATTACCAGATGTTGATTGCTTCCATCCGCGTTCATGATAAACAGTCCTTCGAAAACCGTGCTCCACGAAATGTTCTGCCCATCGGACGACCACGATGGTTCGAAATCGTTTCCGCTTCTTGTGGTCAGCCGAGTGAGACTCGCCGAATTGTTCGGATCGTACGTGTAAAGTTCGTAATAAGAATAGGCAATCCAATGCCCATTCACCGCGCACGATATACCACTACTTGCCAAAAAGCAAGGGCGAAGGTGAACTTTGCGAAGGTGAACTTCTTCCGCAGATTTACTGATGAGACCTCCCAGCTCCTGCGCAAGTAGCTTCCCGGCATGCTCAGGGTCTGCGACCGCGCAGGATCAGTAGCCTGTGGTGCCTTCAGGGAACACCGCCACCATGTCGCCATCACGCAGCGCTTCGGCCACATGGCGTACCACGCGCATCGCGGCGCGAAGGCTTTCTGTCATGTTATTTTCAGGCTACTTTTTAGGGCACCTCTAGAAATTCAGATTTTCAGGATGAAGTGCTAGGCGGACGGAACGCAGCAACCGGAACGTACTTCAGGTACGTGAGGATTGCGAGTACCGCCCAACGACGCAATTCGCCTGAAAAATGAATTTATAGAGGTGCCCTTTATGCTGCTTCAAAAGCCACGCGGCCACCCACCAGCGTGCAACGCACTTTGGCTGGTAGCGGATAACCAGAAAACGGTGTGTGCTTGCCCTGGCTCCGCAGGGCGTTGGGCTCGACTGTCCATTCGGCTGCGGGGTCGAACACGCAAACGTCAGCCACACCACCCACCACCAGCTTGCCAGCGCTGGCTTCAAACGAGGCTAGCGCTGGGCCTAACACGCGGGCGGGCTCGCAGGTCAGCACGGCGAGCGCTCGCATCAAATTGACCGCCCCGCCCTTGCTGTCAAGATGCCACTTGCAAGCCAAGGACAACAGCAGCTCAAGCCCTGTGGCACCGGGCTCGGCCTCGGCAAACGGCAGCGTTTTGGCATCTTCATCGACCGGTGTGTGGTCCGAGACCAGCGCGTCAATCGTGCCGTCAAGCAGACCTTGCGTGATCGCGTCGCGGTCGCGCTGCTGGCGCAATGGCGGGTCAAGCCGCATACGGCTGTCAAAGTAACCGATGTCGGCATCCGTCAGGTGCAGGCTGTTGATGCTGACATCGCACGTCACTGGCAAGCTCTGCGCTTTTGCCTCGGCCACCAGCGCCACACCCGCCGCGCTGCTGATGCGGCAAATATGCACGCGCGTCCCGGTGGCCCGCATGATCTCGAAAATCACATGCAGCGCAATGGTTTCTGCGGCCACTGGCACGCCACTTAAACCAAGCCGAGTGGCCAATGCACCGCTGGCGGCAACGCCGGTACCTAAATACATTTCTTGTGGCCGCAGCCACACGCTGTAGCCAAAGCTCGCGGCATACTGCATCGCACGCAGCAGCACCTGCGTGTTGGCTAGCGGAACCTCGGCCTGGCTAAAGCCGACACAACCGGCCTCGGTCAGCTCGACCATTTCGGTCAGTGCCTCACCCTTGAGCGAGCGGGTCAATGCACCCAGCGGGAAGACGCGCGACTGGTGCAGTTTTTCAGCGCGGAACTTGAGCATTTCAACCAGGCCAGGTTCATCCAGCACCGGGTCGGTATCGGGCGGGCACACCAGGCTGGTCACACCCCCGGCAACAGCTGCTGCCAGCTCGCTCTCCAACATGCCTTCATGCTCATAACCCGGCTCGCGCAGGCGGGCCGACAAATCAATCAGGCCAGGCGCAACGATGCAGCCAGTGGCATCAATGGTTTTGGCAGGCGTGAAATCAGCCGCTACGTCGCCGATAGAAACGATGCGACCACCGGCGATAGCGACATCGGCCTTTTGATCAAAGCCCGAAGCCGGGTCCATGACACGGCCATTTTTGATAAGAATTTTCATGAATCATTTCCCGCAACGATGGTCATCACTGCCATGCGCACCGCAATTCCGAATGTGACTTGCGGCAAGATCACGCTCTGCGCACCATCCACAACAGCCGAGTCAATCTCGACACCGCGGTTGATGGGGCCGGGGTGCATCACGATGGCATCGGGTTTGGCAAGCATGAGTTTTTCATTCGTCAAGCCAAAACTCTTGAAGAACTCTTGGCTGCTGGGCAGCAGCGCACCGGACATGCGTTCATTTTGCAGACGCAGCATGATGATGACATCTGCCCCTTTGATACCTTCTTCCAGCGTGTTGCAGACCCGCACACCCATTTGCGCCATGTCGGCGGGCACTATGGTTTTGGGGCCAACCACGCGCACCTCGGCACAGCCCAAGGTGGTCAGGGCATGAATGTCAGAACGTGCCACACGCGAATGGAGCACGTCGCCGACGATGGCTACCGTGAGGTTGCTGAAGTCTTTTTTGTAGTGCCGTATCGTGTACATGTCCAGCAGCCCCTGCGTCGGGTGGGCATGGCGGCCGTCACCGGCGTTGATGACGTGTACATGCGGCGCGACATGCTGGGCTATCAAATAAGGCGCGCCGGACTCGCCGTGCCGGACCACAAAAATATCGGCCGCCATAGCGCTCAGGTTTGCAATCGTGTCTAGCAGTGACTCGCCCTTGGAGGCCGACGAGCGGGCAATGTCCAGGTTGATGACATCTGCCGACAGCCGTGTAGCGGCAATCTCGAACGTGGTGCGGGTACGGGTGGAGTTTTCAAAAAACAAATTGAAAACGCTTTTGCCGCGCAGCAGCGGAACTTTTTTAACCTCGCGGTCGCTGACGCTGACGAAGTTTGCCGCCGTATCCAGAATGTGCGTCAAAGTGGCTTTGGGCAGTCCCTCGATGGACAGCAAGTGAATCAGCTCGCCGTTTTTATTGAGTTGCGGATTTCGTCGGTAGAACACGTTTCAAGCTCCTTGCATTTTTATCGATCCTGCACCTGAAAACTAAACTGGCCATTTTCCGCGCGTGCGAGCTCCAGGCTTTTCGACGCGGGCAAGGCAATGCGGGCAATCGCCAGATCGGGCTGCACCGGCAACTCACGGCCACCACGGTCCACCAGTACCACCAGTTTGACGCTGGCCGGACGACCGTAGTCAAACAGCTCATTGAGCACCGCGCGCAACGTGCGTCCGGTGTAGAGCACGTCATCAACTACGACCAGATGCGCACCGTTGACATCAAACGGCAGCAGGGTCTGCCCACTAGAAGCCAGGCCGCGTTTGGCGAAATCGTCCCGGTGCATGGCGGACGACAGTGTGCCTGGTTTGCCCAAGAACTGAAGGTCAACCTGCAGGCGCTCTGCCAGCCAGGCACCACCTGATGCAATGCCCACCAGCAGGGGTGGCGCGCCAAAGATTGCTGCGTGGGTTGCAACCAGTTGCTGCATGTTGCGAAGCAAGTCGCGGTACAGCGCTTCTGCGTCAAGGCTTAATCCGCCCACATTGCCACCCATATTTTGACCCACCAGTCCACTCATGGAAGACTCCTTAAAAACTGCTCCAGAATGATGCAGGCTGAAGCGGCATCCAGCTCAGACGCACCGCTGGAGATGGCCTCTGTCGTGCTGTAGCGCTCATCGACCTCAAACACCTGCAGGCCAAAGCGGCCTCGCAACTGGCGGGCAAATTTCTGCGCGCGCACGGTGTTTTCATGGGCTGCGCCATCCGGATGAAACGGTACCCCCACCACCAATGCATCGGGCTGCCATTCTTTAAGCCTTTGCTCAATGGCGGCAAAGCGCGCGTCGCCAACGGCAGCAATCGTGGCTTGCGGCGTTGCGGTGCAGGTCAGCCGGTTGCCGGTGGCTACGCCAGTGCGCTTGAGGCCAAAATCGAAAGCTAAAAAGGTTTCAAGGCCATTGGCCTGAATGGGGGCTTCACCCAGGCTCATGCGTGACCAGCCACGGGCGACAACATCCAGCTTTCTAAACCGAGCAGCATTAAAGCTGCGCTGTAGCGCTGCTCAACCGGTGTATCAAAAATAACCGTCGGATCAGCCGCAACCGTGAGCCAGCTGTTGTCGGAAATTTCAGATTCGAGCTGGCCCTCGCCCCATGAGGAATAACCCAGCGATACAAAAATTTTCTTCGGCCCGGCACCGTTTGACAGCGCCTCCAGCACGTCTTTGGAAGTCGTCATCTCCAGCCCGCCAGGAATCGTCATGGTCGAGGCGTAGATCGACTCGTTACCGGGCATCATGCACTCGTGCAGCACAAAGCCGCGCTCGGGATGAACTGGGCCGCCATAGAAGACGGGCGACGTAGTGAGGTCTTCACGGGTGAGTGGCAATTCGATCTTGTCGAAAAGATTTTTGAGGTTGATATCGCTCGGCTTGTTGATGACCAGCCCCAAAGCACCGCGACCCGAGTGTTCACACATGTAGATCACACTTTTTGCAAAGGTCTCATCATCAAGGCCCGGCATGGCGATCAGGAAATGGTGCGTCAGGTTGATCGGGTCTGAATCGAGGGTCATGGTGTGATTTTACATACTCAAGAAGCGGCCTCAAGACTGCAATAATGGCGAATCAGGCTGAGCAACACGTCTTCGGTGTAAGGCTTGCCCAGGTAATGGTCAACGCCGAGTTTTTTGGCATACTCGTTGTGCTTTTCGGCAATCCGCGACGTGATCATGATGATGGGTATATCTCTCCACCGGACATCACCGCGGATGTTGCGCGCCAGATCGAATCCATCCATGCGCGGCATTTCAATGTCGGACAGCACAACCGTGGGCCGCTCTTCCTGTAGGCATTCGAGCGCCTGCAAACCATCCACCGCCATGGACACGCGGTAACCTTCGCGCCGCAACAGGCGCTGGATCACGCGTCGCACCGTGATGGAGTCATCCACCACAAGTATCAGCGGTGCCACCGGTGTCGGCGAGGCGCCGGCCAGACCGCTGTCGAAACTCCAGGCACGCGCCTGCTGGCCATAAACAAATGCCAGTGCCACCGGGTTGTAAATCAGCACGACCGCGCCCGAGGCCAGCACCGACATGCCCACCAGACCCGGCAGACGCGACAACTGGGGTCCAAGGTTTTTGACCACCACCGCCTGATTGCCGAGGACTTCATCGACGTGAAGGGCAAGCCGTTGGGCGGCACTGCGGAAAACGACCACTGGAGCGGTCTTGCCTTGCGGCTCGCTGCTTAGGCGGGACACCTGTAGCAAGGCGCCCGACCAGAAGAAAGGAACGGCTTCGCCGGCGACATCGAGCACCCCGGTGTTGTAAGCCTGCTGCAAATCCTTCGCCGAGATCCGGCGCACGGTTTCGACCACATTGGCAGGCACACCGACTAACGATCCACCGGCGCGCAGCATGACCACTTGCGTGACCGCCGTGGTCAGCGGCAGTACCAGCTTGAAGTTGGTGCCCTTGCCTGCGACCGTGCTGGTTTCAATGCGACCGCCCAAGGAGTTGACCTCGGAGCGGACCACGTTCATGCCAATGCCCCGACCGGTCAGCTCGGTCACCTGGGAGGCGGTGCTGAAGCCCGGCGTGAAAATCAGGTTGGCCGCTTCGTCATCGCTGATCTGCTGGCCTGCGGCCAGCAAACCTGAAGCGAGCGCCTTTTCCCGGATACGCGGCAAATTCAAACCGGCGCCGTCATCGCGAAACTCGATAGACACGTCGTTGCCCGACTGCTGCAGGCTCACGGTAATCAATCCGCTGGCGTCTTTGCCGGCGTGGGTTCGGGTCTGCGGATCTTCAATGCCGTGGGTCACGCAGTTGCGCAGCAAATGTTCAAACGCGGGGGTCATGCGGTCCAGCATGCCGCGGTCCATCTCGATGGTGCCGCCCTGCAGGTCCAGCCGGACCTGTTTGCCGGTTTCCTTGGACGCTTGCCGTACCACCCGATAGAGGCGTTCGGAGATGCCCTCGAACTCCACCATGCGGGTGCGCAGCAGATCGCGCTGGAGTTCGCGGGTTTGGTGCGCCTGGGCAATTAGGTCGTCCTCGGTGGCTTCCACCGTTCGCTGCAAAGTGCGCTGCACGGTCGCTACGTCATTGACCGACTCGGCCATCATGCGGGTCAGCTCCTGCACCCGGGTGAAACGGTCGAACTCAAGCGGGTCAAAGCTGAGTTGCGCTTCCTTGGCCTGCTGCAAACGCGATTGCATCTGCGTTTCGGAATGCAGCTCAACGTCGCGCAACTGCGCGCGCAAGCGGTTCAGGTTACCGCTCAAATCGTTGAGTGACCCCCGCAATTGGCCCAGCTCGGCCTCGAGGCGGGCGCGTGTGATCATGACCTCACCGACCTGGTTGACCATGCGGTCCAGCAACTGGGAGCGCACGCGTATCGAGCCTGAAGCCGCCGGACGCAAAGGTTGCAGCGCCGTGGCCTGCGGTGCCGGAACCAGAGCTTTGCTGGAAGGCATTGCAGTTTGCGTGGCATCAGCCCGGCGCAACGCATCCATGGCGTGCTCCATGGCATCAAAACGGCTCAGTAGTGGCTCAAAATCCTGCGTTGCCGCAGCCTCTGATCCGAGGTATTCAATCTCTGATTCAATGCGGTGGGCCATTTCACCCACGCGCATGGCACCGGCCAGACGCGCACTGCCCTTGAGCGTGTGCAAGGCGCGCAATACCTCCATGCGTGCGCTGGCGTTGTCGGGCCGGGTCGACCACTGGCGCAGGACAGCGCCGAGTTGCAGCATCAGCTCGGTGGCCTCTTCCTCAAAAATCGGGAACAGCTCGGGGTCAATGGCATCGACCGCATCAAACTCGTCATCAACCTGGGCCGCACGCGCTTGACGGCGCATTCCATCACTGCCCGCAAAAACTTCAACCGCAGCCACTTCCGCATCCTCAGGCGAGACCGACACCGGCGCAGAAAAATCAAGCCCATGAATCCGTTCCAGCACGCCAGCGTCAGGTTGTTTCAAAAAGCCGGCGGCAAACTGGTGCAGCAGGCGGCGGATGTCGTCGGATGCATCCACAAAAACTTTTGAATACTCCAGCGCAGCACTCTGACTGTAGTGTGTTTGCGAATGCTGCAATGCGTGTTCAAGCGCATGCGCTATGGTCGACAACGCTTCAAAGCCAACGGTGGCCGAACTGCCGGCCAGCGAATGTGCCAGCGCTACTGCGGAGTCACCGACCGGCTGATGCAGCTCAATGGCCCACTCGGCCATCTCGGTGACCAGCCGCCGAGACCATTCGTCCGCCTCGTTGAGGTAGACGTTGTAAAGAGGGATACCGATGCGCAAGTCACCAATCACCTTGATCTGGTCGTCGCGGGCTTCCGATGCCCCAGCCATCTCGGCATCTGCCACTTCAGGTACTTGAACTTTTGCGGTCATGGTGGGTTCTGCAACACCCGCAATATCGGGTATGTCCGCGAGTTCTACAAACGCGTTCAGCTGATCGGCTGCTTGCGGAAACTGTTTGTCAAAGTCTGCCTGCGACAAATCAAGCATATCGTCAGCGCCCGCCAAGGGCGACTCAGATGATGCGTCTGCAAAGTCTAGATCATCCAGATCGAACGACAGCTCGGCAATTTCAGTATTTTCTGCGGCCAGGGGCGTAGCCTGGGCAAGTGCAGCATCAAACTGGCCAGACAGCGCCGCCAGACTTTCAAAGTCGATGCCATTAATTTCTTCTGCGACCGACTCTGCCAGGGGCGCTACAGTCACTGGAGCCTCGTCAGCTGGCAGTTCAAACGATACCGTATCAGGCACGTCGGCTGCTGGCAAAGCTGGAGCAGCGGGCACTGGTGATTTCAGCGGCAGCCAACGACCATCTTCCCGCATGGCATCTGCGCTGGCCCGGAAAGTCGATGCCGTCCATGTGCCATCACGGTTGGCAGCGATGTCTTCAATCCATCCTGAAAAAGCGGTGAGGACTTCAGCCGAAAAAGACCTCAGATCTTCATTGGCGGGTTTCTGGTCGGCCAGCCAGCTGTTGAAAAGCTGCTCGACCGCCCATGCGGCTTCGCCGAACTCATTCAGGCCGACCATGCGGGAGCTGCCTTTGAGCGTGTGAAAAACCCGGCGCAAGATGGTTAACTGGCTGATATCACGAGAGTCGTTTGCCAGCGACAGGATGGCCTGCTGGCCGTTGCCTGCAACTTCACGCGCTTCCTCAAGAAAGATGTCTTGCAAATCGTCTTCCTCGAAATCAACCGCGTCCGCCTGCGCTGCTGGCGCAACAGGCGAGGAGCGAGCAGAAGAAGCCAGGCTACTCAATGCGCTGGCGGCATCGCCGACCTTTTGCGTGCGGCCCATCAGTGGCCTGAGTTCGTCTTTTTCTTCGTTATAGACAAAAAGTTTTTTCGCCAGCGCAGGCTGGTAGTTGAGCATGTCGATCAAAAAGCTCAACGCGCCAAGGTTGTTGCCGAGTTGATCGAAGGTACCAGCAGAACGGGCAAGTTGCACGTCAACTTCGGTCTTCAGCATTTGCTCGACGCTGTCACGCATACGCAGCACCGCCTGGGATGCCTGGTCCAGGCCCAGCACCGACAAGACAGCGCGCATCTGAGCCAGTTGCCACGGCACGTTCGTCAGCACCGTCTTGTCCTGCGGATTACGGAAAAATCTATCGAGAGATTTTTCAAGCTCGCCAAGGGAGATGCGCAACTCACCCACCACACTGCCCATGGTCTGTTTGTCACTGACCCGGCGGTAAAGCTCTTCCATCCAGGCTTCAAGAGGCTGTGGCTCGCCACCCTGCCTGACATTTTCAAGGCGCTCGGCCAGATGCCGGGTACGCACTGCCAGTTGGGGATCGTTCGGATCGAGATCGTCAAATGCCGCTTCCAGATACAGCACCGAGGTCGCCACCTCCATGGACAGCCCAATCGACGGGGCTTGTGCCGAGCGGGCTGTTGCGTCTATGGCCCGGGTCAGTGCCTGCGCCAGAGGTTCACTGGGCGGATGGAGCTTGACGAGGGAGTCCGTCAGCAGGCCGAATTGATTAACGACAAGCTTGCATTTATTCACGTCACCAGCAGACAGGGACGACCATGTTTCCTTGGCCAGAACAATTCGCTTGCGCGCCTGCGCCAGCAGCGCCGGATCAAAACGGCCAAACTGTACCACCTCATAGTCCACTGGCTTTAAACCGGTCAGGCCGTAAGTGGAGCGCACAGCCGACAGCACCGGCGTGTCTGCTGCGCGGTTTGAGACCGCTTGCGAACAGAAGAACAGCAGATCCTGTGCAAGCCGCTCTGAAATGCTGACATCACCCTTGCTGAGGGATACATATTGCAGCAGGACGCGAGATGCCGCGCGCTTGACATAGCTATCTGCCGGGAGCAGATCATGGATCAGCGCCTCAAAGTAAGCTGCTGCAATTTTCCAGAAAATCCTGGGCAGGCGATCTGCCTGCCCGGCTGAAAGGCGCAAGCTCAAGTCCTTGAGGGTTGCGGCAGCTTGCGGTGCCTTGCCCCTCATGATCTGGAGCATGCACTGGTCAAGCACGGCACGTGCGCCGTCAGCGTAATTTTGCGGCTCGACTGGCGTGCCCAATTCGGGTTCCAGCCAGCGCCAGTCACAAGGCCAGAGGTCGGCCGGATGTATGCGGTCAGCACGCACCAGTTCCTGTACCTGCCGATATTGGGGAAACAGCGACACCGGAGAAATAGGCTTGTCCGCCAGCACCCCTTCGAGGTATTCCGTCAAGGCGAAACTGGCCTGCTCGACCTTGGCCGCAGCTTCCTGGCTGCACTGTTCAGGCCGCTGGACAAACCTTTGCACAGCCGCTTCCATTGAGCGCAAGACCAGTGCCGGCGCACCCAGGCCCACCATCTCCAGCGCACCCACGGCCTGGTGCAACTGCTGGCGCGCGATGCGCAGTTGGTTGGCATCAGGGGCTGCGAGGTCGGAGCCACGCGCCAATTCGGCGTCGCGCACAAAACGCTTCAAGGCCTTGACAGCGCCGTCCAGGGATTTCCGAAGCTCATCCAGCACCCAGGCCAGTGGCCCGAGATCATTGACGGCCAGATCGAGTTCAGCAGGCGATGAATTCGGAGCATTCGATTGCATAAATGGCAGGTCGGTTCATAAATCGGAGTTCACGGACAGGGAAAAATCAGGCCTGCATCAGGCGATCTTGAATCGCGAGACGGACTGCCGGAGTTCCTCGACCATGCTGGACAAATCACGCACCTGCTGCGCCGTTGACCGTGTACCTTCTCCGGTTTGCTCTGTCACCGCAAAAATGTGCTGGATGTTGCCAGCCACCACGTTGGCGAATGCAGCTTCGCGGGAGGCAGAGCTTGAAATTTGCTCGATCAGCTCTGCAAGGCGGCGCGTCACGCGGTCAATCTCGGACAGCGCAGTACCCGCGTTATCTGACAGCTTGGCTCCTTCGACCACACCCTGGGTGGAGCGTTCCATAGCGGCTACCGCATCCTGGGTGTCGGTTTGAATCGCCTTCACCAGTACCGAAATCTGGCGCGTTGCATCTGCTGAACGTTCGGCCAGTCGCTGCACCTCCTCGGCAATCACCGAGAAACCCCGTCCGGCTTCACCGGCCGACGCGGCCTGAATGGCGGCGTTGAGCGCCAGCATGTTGGTCTGTTCGGTAATGTCCGAAATCAGCTCGGTGATCTCGCCAATTTCCTGGGACGATTCACCCAGCCGTTTAATACGTTTGGAGGTTTCCTGAATCTGGTCGCGAATGGAGTTCATACCGCCGATGGCGTTTTGTACCGCGCTCAGGCCTGACTCGGCAGCGCTCAAAGACTGGCGCGCCACCTGGGATGATTCCTGCGCCTGTGTGGACACCTCGTTGATTCGCGATGCCATGTCGAGCACCGACTGACCGGTTTCACGAATCTCGCGCAGCTGCTCGGTGGATGCCGCCAGCAACTCGGTCGAGGTACTTTCCACCTGCGCCGTCGTTTGCGCAACGCGGGTCGCCATGTTCTGCACGTTACCGACCAGTAGTCGCAGCTCTTCAACCGTGTAGTTCACCGAGTCGGCAATAGCGCCGGTAATGTCTTCGCTCACCGTCGCTTCCTGGGTCAAATCGCCTCCAGCAACGATCTGCAACTCGTTCATCAAACGCAAAATGGCGGCCTGGTTGGCAGCGTTGACGCGCTTGGCATCCTGCTTCTGGCCACGCGCTTCAAGCTGCTGCTTCTCGGCAACGCTCTGACGCTGGCGACTGTCCTGCAACTGAACACGGGCGATGCCGATAGCGCATAACAATCCAAACAACGCAGCGACCACCAGCGCCGCAATAGTGTCGGCCTGGTTCAGTGCCCGGTAGGCCAGCACAGCCAGCACCAGCACCGACAGACCCAGCAAGCCCAGCAAAATACGCTGGTGCTGCGCGATGGTGCGGCGGCCCAAAACTGGCAGCGACAGCAAATCCGGATTCTCAGGCACCACGGCATCATCGGCAGAACCCAGGCGACTAAGGGCAACTCCGTCGTCACTGCTTTCAGGTGCAGCAACAGAGGCCATGTCCATGCTGTCCTCGGGCGGTGCAGGCCTTGTTTTGAACAGCTTCTGAATTTTTTCGATAACGGACATGGTGAGCCTTCTGGAGAAAACCTGACGCGCTAGCGGCTAAATGCTAGCTGCCAATAGTCAAAAAATGCGCTTGCTGAGCGAGGATTTGCAGGTTGATCTCCTGCCAGGCGGCACCGTTGCCGTCAACATACTGGTTGCCAAAAAAATCAGGCGCATCCGGGGCTTTTGCAGAGAAGTCACTAAAAGCTTCCTGCTTTCGCAAGCCCGCCAGACGGTCGATCAGCAAGGCGCAGTTGATGTCGAGTACCGCATTCAAGGTCACCAGGCGCGACTCGTTGCGTGCAAAGTCGGTTTTGACCGCTGCGGTTTGGCCGCTGACATAACTTGCCAAATCAACCACCCCAAAAAGGCCCCCGCGCAGGTTAGCGACACCCATAAACCAGCTTTGGGTGTAGGGCACTGCCTGGGTTGCCACCCAGGGAAAGATTTCTCCGGCCTGCCCCATGGGAAACAGATATTTGCTGCCGCCCGCCTCTACCGCCAGCCAGGAGGGTGCTAGGCCCTGTGTCCGTGCAAGCTGTAGCCTTTCAGCAAGGCGGGTTTGTAATGCTCTGAGGGCTTCTCTATTCGCCATGGTTTATGGGTATCAGCCCAGCGCTTTGATTTTTGCCAACAACTCACCCGCATTGACAGGCTTGGTGATGTAGTCACGCGCACCCTGACGCATACCCCAGACGCGGTCTGTTTCCTGGTTTTTGCTGGTACACATGATGATGGGGATGTCCGAGTAAAGCGGGTCTCGCGTAATGACGCGGGTCAACTGGAAGCCATTTTGGCCGGGCATCACCACGTCCATCAAAATCAGCTCCGGTTTTTCTTCGGCCAAACGACGAAAGGCATCTTCTGCGTTCTCGGCGGTCTTTACCGAGAAACCCTTCTTGCCCAGCAGGTCGGTCAGATACATCAACTCGGTCTTTGAATCATCAATCAGCAGAATTTTTTTGATCGTCATCACGCTACCCCTAATTTTGCGTTACCCAGTTCCTGCACGGCTTGCAGGAGCTGGTCTTTTGTGAAAGGTTTGGTCAGGTAATCCTGCGCGCCAACCAGGCGGCCTCTGGCCTTGTCAAACACGCCGTCCTTGGACGAGAGCATGATAATCGGGATGTTTGAAAATCTGGCATTGCGCTTGATGATGGCGCAGGTCTGATAGCCATCGAGCCGCGGCATCATAATGTCGCAAAAAATAACATCGGGCTGGTAGTCATTGACTTTTGCCAGCGCATCATAGCCGTCATCAGCCAGCAGCACCTCGTGCCCGCCCTGCTTGAGAAAAATCTCGGCGCTGCGCCTGATGGTGTTGCTGTCGTCGATGACCAAAACCTTGAGTCCGGAACTGGTAATGCTCACTGTCTTCGCTCCTCTTTTGCAAGATGGCCGGGATAGTTTATATCTGGACCATCTCGAAGTCTTCCTTGCGTGCCCCGCATTCAGGGCAAGTCCAGTTCATGGGCACTTGAGCCCAGGGCGTCCCGGTAGCAATGCCATGATCCGGATCACCCGTTTCTTCGTCATAAATCCACCCACAAATCAAGCACATCCAGGTCATAGTTTGAGTCACAGCTTAAGTGTCCTTCGAATAGAATGCAACAATTGTATAGAGGCAGCGTTGCTTATTCGCGTACAGGGCAAAATCGCAGCCTATGGCAAATCCCACCACCCCCACTCCAGACAGCCGCAAATTGCAGACCGAAGGCATTGAAGACGTGCCGGTCTGCGTCATGGCCTTCAATGCCAGCGACCCCAGCGGTGCCGGTGGGCTGACGGCTGATATCGCCGCCATTGCTTCTGCTGGCGGCCACCCGATGGCCGTGGTTACGGGGGCTTACGTGCGGGACACCGCCGAGATCTACGACCACTTCGCATTCGACGAAGAAGCCGTGACCGAGCAGGCGCGCACAGCGCTTGAAGACATGCCCGCCGGGGCCATCAAGGTTGGTTTTCTGGGCAGCCCTGAAAACATCAGCGCCATCGCAGAAATCGCCTCCGACTACGCCGATGTACCCCTTGTCGCTTACATGCCTAATCTGTCGTGGTGGGGTGAAAGCGAGATTGACAGCTACCTGGATGCCTTTCGCGAACTCATGCTGCCGCAAACCACGATTCTGGTAGGCAACCACAGCACCCTGTGGCGCTGGTTGCTGCCGGAATGGCCCGGCGAGCGCAACCCTTCAGCCAAAGACATTGCCAAGGCTGCCGCCGAGATGGGTGTACCTTACACCCTGGTCACTGGCATCCCTCTGCCGGACCAGTTCATTGACAACGTACTGGCAACGCCGCAAGCCGTGCTCTACAGCGAAAAGTTCGAGCGCTTTGAAGCGACGTTTGCCGGTGCCGGTGACACGCTGTCGGCAGCCCTTGCAGCCTTGCTAGCCAACGGTCACGACCTACAGGCCGCCACGTCCGAAGCCCTGACCTACCTGGATCACAGCCTGGATGGCGGCTTTCAGCCCGGTATGGGTCATATCGTGCCGGATCGCCTGTTCTGGGCGCAAGCCGATGTGGATGCCGACGACGAGAGCCAAGATGCGCCCACGCTCGATGATGCCGACCTGACTGTGAACCCGACCAAGACTTTTTTTAATTTGCCACCCAATGGAACAACCAAACACTGACCCCCTCAACCCCGGAGCGCGCAACACAGCCCTCTTTGAACGTGCCAAAAAAGTAATCCCCGGTGGTGTCAACTCGCCAGTCCGCGCCTTCAAGGCCGTTGGCGGTACACCGCGCTTTGTGCAGCGCGCTAAAGGAGCGTATTTTTGGGACGCTGATGGCAAGCGCTACATCGACTACATCGGCTCCTGGGGGCCGATGATTCTGGGCCACGGCCATCCCGCCGTGCTTGATGCCGTGCAGAAAGCCATGCTTGACGGCTTCTCATTTGGCGCGCCCACAGAGCGTGAAGTCGAACTGGCTGAAGAAATCATCAAACTCGTGCCGTCGATTGAAATGCTGCGCCTCGTCAGCTCTGGCACCGAAGCGACGATGAGCGCCCTGCGCCTGGCACGCGGTGCCACGGGCCGCAGCAAGATCATCAAGTTTGAAGGCTGCTACCACGGCCACTCTGATGCACTGCTGGTCAAGGCTGGCTCTGGCCTGGCCACCTTCGGCAGCCCCACCAGCGCTGGCGTGCCGCCTGAAGTGGTGCAGCACACCTTGGTGCTCGAATACAACAACATCACGCAGCTCGAAGAAGCCTTTGCCCTGCACGGCAGCAACACCGCCTGTCTGATGATTGAGCCAATTGCCGGCAACATGAATTTCGTGCGCGCCAGCGTGCCTTTTATGAAGCGCTGCCGCGAGCTGTGTACCCAGCACGGCGCACTGCTGATATTCGACGAGGTGATGACCGGCTTCAGGGTCGCACTGGGCGGCGCGCAAAGCGTTTACGCCCAATTAATTCCCGGCTTCAAACCCGACATGACGGCGCTGGGCAAAGTGATTGGCGGCGGTATGCCGATGGCCGCATTCGGCGGCTCCAAAGCCGTGATGGAACAACTCGCCCCGTTAGGCCCGGTCTACCAGGCCGGCACGCTGTCAGGCAACCCGATTGCTACAGCCTGCGGATTAGCCACGCTGCGCGAACTTCAAAAACCCGGCTTTTACCAAGCACTGGGCGAACGCACCCGCAGCCTGGTCTCAGGCTTGACAGCCGCTGCCCGCAAAGCAGGCGTGCCATTTTGCGGCGACAGCGAAGGCGGCATGTTTGGCTTTTTCTTGCTCGGCCAGTTGCCGCAAAACTACGCCACCGTGATGACGACTGACAGCCCAGCATTCAATAAGTTCTTTCACGCCATGCTTGACGCCGGGGTGTACTACGCACCGGCCTTGTACGAGGCCGGGTTTGTCAGCTCTGCGCACAGTGCCGAAGACATTGAAGCCACGGTTGATGCAGCGGCTAGGTTCTTTTCACAGCAATAAGATTGCTACAAATGCCGTAGCTGTTCACGCCCGTATTCATTGGGTTTCAGTGCCTGAAGTGCCGCACACCCGACAACACCATCACCACGCCGCGCTCATTGGCCGCTGCGATCACTTCTTCGTCACGCATACTGCCGCCCGGTTGAATCACGCAGGTCGCGCCGGCATCGACGACCACGTCCAGTCCATCGCGGAACGGGAAGAAGGCGTCGCTGGCTACCACCGAGCCGTCTAGGCTCAAGCCGGCATTGGCCGCTTTGATGGATGCGATGCGGGCTGAGTCAATGCGGCTCATTTGCCCTGCACCTACGCCCAGCGTCATGCCGCCGGAGCAGAACACAATGGCGTTGGACTTGACGTACTTGGCCACCTTCCAAGCAAACAGCAGGTCTTGCAATTGCGCTGGCGTAGGCTGCAATTTGCTCACGACTTTCAGGTCAGCCAAAGCTACTTTCTGGTTGTCTGCCGTCTGCATCAACAGGCCCGAGCCAACGCGCTTGACATCCATCGCGTTGCGCCCTTGCAGCCAGGGAGTAGCGCCACCCGGCGGCAAATCAATTTGCAGTATGCGTACATTGACTTTGGACTTGAAAACTTCCAGCGCTTGCGGCGTGAAGCTTGGTGCCATCAACACTTCAACAAACTGTTTTGAAATCTGCTGGGCTGCCGCTTCATCCAGCGTGCAATTGAGGGCGATGATGCCGCCGAAAGCAGAGCTTGGATCGGTTTTAAAAGCCTTGCTGTAGGCCTCAAGCGCATCGCTTCCGAGCGCCACGCCGCAGGGGTTGGCGTGCTTGACGATAACGCAGGCGGACTGTGTAAAACTTTTCACGCATTCCCACGCCGCATCGGCATCGGCAATGTTGTTGTACGACAGCTCTTTACCCTGCAACTGCTTGGCCAGCACCAGCGAGCCGGGCGCGGGGTGCAGGTCGCGGTACAGCGCAGCCTGCTGGTGCGAATTTTCGCCGTAGCGCAAATCTTGCAGCTTGACAAAACGGCCGTTGGCCTGATCCGGGAACAGGCTGTGGCTGCCGTCTGCCTGGATGCTTGAGAGGTAATCGCTGATCGCGCCGTCGTATTGGCTGATGCGGTTGAAGGCGGCGACCGACAAGGCGAATTTGGTTTTGCTGGTCAGCTTGCCATCGGCCTTCAGTTCGGCCAGCACATTGGCGTACTGCGATGCGTCGGTCAACACGCCCACATCTTTCCAGTTTTTGGCTGCCGAGCGAACCATGGCCGGGCCGCCGATGTCGATGTTTTCAATCGCGTCTTCCAGTAGGCAACCGGACTTGGCTACGGTTGCTTCAAACGGGTAGAGGTTGACGACGAGCAGGTCAATCGTGTCAATGCCGTGGGTCTTCAGGGCCACCATGTGCTCGGGCATATCGCGCCGGGCCAGCAGACCAGCGTGGATTTTTGGGTGCAGGGTTTTAACGCGGCCATCGAGCATTTCAGGAAAACCGGTGTGGTCAGCCACCTCGGTGACGGGCAAACCGTTATCAAGCAGCAGTTTGGCCGTTCCACCAGTAGACAGCAGCTTGATGCCAAGTGCGTGCAGAGCCTGGGCAAATTCGACGATGCCAGTTTTGTCGGACACAGAAATCAGTGCGTTCATTTTTTAGGGTACTTCTACTTAACGAGCTTGTGCTCAACCAGTTTTTTGCGCAGCGTGTTGCGGTTCAGGCCCAGCCATTCGGCGGCGCGCGACTGGTTTTGGTCGGCGTGCTGCATCACGACTTCAAGCAGCGGTTTTTCAACCGCCCGCAGCATCATGTCGTACATGCTGCCGTCGGGTTCAGTTCCGCGTAAATCCTTGAAATAACTTTCCAGGCTGGCACGCACACACTCTTCTATTAGTTTCTTGCTCATGCAAGCGCTTCCTCTAGTTTTTTATTGACTAAAACCCCAGGGATTCTGTCCATCACAGAACCCAGTGCATCAAAAAAATGTTGCACCGCGCTGAGTTGCTCTTCTGGCTCTTGCAGCAAATTCATGCGGTCTTTAAATGCCCCACCACCGGGCAAACTCTTCACATACCAGCCAATGTGTTTGCGCGCGCTGCGCACGCCAGTGAACTCACCGTACAGCGTGTAGTGGTCCAGCAAATGGTCAACCAGCAGGCGTTTGACTTCAAGCACCAATGGCGGCGCCAGATGTGTTTGCGTCGCCAGAAAATGCGCCACTTCACGAAAAATCCACGGACTGCCTTGCGCCGCGCGACCAATCATCACGGCATCAGCGCCGGTATAGGCCAGCACGTCACGGGCTTTTTCAGCGCTGTCGATATCACCGTTGGCTACGACCGGAATACGCAGCACGGCTTTCACTTCAGCCACCGTGTCGTATTCAGCCAGACCCTTGTAGCCCTGCTCGCGGGTACGGCCATGCACGGTGACCATCTGGACACCAGCGCTTTGGGCTGCACGGGCAATCGTCAAGGCGTTTTTATGCGTTGCAGCCCAGCCGGTGCGCATCTTGAGCGTGACAGGCACATTGAGTGGTGCGCAGGCCGCGACCACGGCTTCGATAATTTCAAGCGCCAGTTTTTCGTCCTGCATCAGCGCCGAGCCAGCCCATTTATTGCAGACTTTTTTGGCCGGGCAACCCATGTTGATGTCGATGATCTGCGCACCACGGTCGATGTTGTAGGCAGCCGCATCGGCCATCATTTGCGCGTCGGTACCGGCAATCTGCACGGCAATCGGCTCGGCTTCGCCATCATGGTTGGCGCGACGCGATGTTTTAAGTGTGTCCCACAGGTCGCGGCGCGAGGTCACCATCTCGCTGACCGCATAACCCGCACCCAGCTTTTTGCAGAGCATGCGAAAAGGCCTGTCCGTCACACCAGCCATGGGTGCGACAAACAGCTGGTTGGACAAAGCGTAGGGGCCGATGTTCATGGGAAGGCAATTGTAGCTGCCTAAAATTTCAGCAGTTGAAGTGCCCACTGGCTGTGCTGCCTATACTTCCCCATTAATGCAAGCTTGGACACAACACCTGATCGAATTGCTGGCTCTTCCGGAATACGGGTTGAGCACGGTGTTTATCGTGTCGTTCATTTCAGCGACCTTGCTGCCGATGGGCTCCGAGCCGGTGGTCTTTGGGCTGGTCAAAATAAATCCCGCCATGTTCTGGCCAGCCGTGCTGGTCGCCACCGTAGGCAACACGCTGGGCGGCGCACTCGACTGGTGGATGGGTTACGCCGCACACCAGGTGGTCGACAAATATTCGCATACATCACACCATGGCCGCGCTATGCGCTGGCTGCAAAAGCTGGGGCCTAAAGCCTGCTTGCTGGCCTGGCTACCGGCGGTGGGTGATCCGCTGTGTGCGGTGGCGGGCTGGCTCAAGTTTCCGTTCTGGCCGTGCGTGGCCTACATGGCGATAGGAAAATTTGCACGGTATGTTTTGATGACGGCCGCACTGATCTGGGTCTTCCCGGGAGTGTTTGCCGGCGTGCTTGGCCAGTAACTAAAACCGTTCATTCGGCAACAAATATCGCCACTGCCCCGGCTGCAAACTGCTCATCGGCACGCGGCCTATGCGAATCCGCTTCATCGCCTCAATGCGTAGCCCGACGCTCTCACAAAAATAGGCAATCTGCCCCGGCCTTTCACCTTTCAGCGCAAAGCGCAATCGGGTCTCGCTTTGCCAGCTCACTTTTGCAGGCGGCAACAACATGCCGTTAAATGTGAAGCCGTGATCGATGCGATTGAGCCGCTCCAACCCGCCGGGTTTGATGCTGCCTGCAACCTCAACAATCACTTCATGCTCCATCACGCTGGCATCTTCACGCAGCTTGCGCGCAACATGCCAGTCTTGCGAGAAGACCACCAAGCCGCTGGCGGGCGCGCTAAGTGGTGTTAAAAATTCGATGGTGGTGAAATGCTTTCTCAAGGGCCGGATACCCGAGCGGTCTTCGCCCGAGTGATTCGCCGGGGTCAACAACGCCGCAGCAGACAAGGCATCCATGTCTGCGGGTTTGTGCAGCAGCAAGGTCACCGATGCCAACGCCAGCAGGCTGGCATCTTTTGACAGTTCAATGCGCTCGCCAGATACCCGAAACTGCGGCTCTTCAACCACCACACCATCGACCGTGACCCAGCCGCCAGCAATGTACTGCTCGGCCTCGCGGCGCGAACACGGCAGCATTTCGGCAAGGCGTTTGGCCAGACGTACAGGCTGGTTCATGGTATTGGCTTAGTCCGTTCAAGCGGCCGCCGTCGATCCGGCTCCGCCGGGCGACCAACGGCATCCCCTGCAAGGGGAGGATGGACTACACGCAGTGAGGCCAGGCAGGGGTGTGCTCATCCTTTAGCTGCTGAACAAGAAGTTCATCACATCGCCATCCTTGACGACGTAGTCTTTGCCCTCGGCGCGCATCTTGCCCGCGTCCTTGGCACCCTGCTCGCCCTTGAAGGCGATGAAGTCGTCAAACGCAATCGTCTGGGCGCGGATGTAGCCCTTCTCGAAATCGGTGTGGATCACGCCCGCCGCCTGCGGCCCGGTGTCGCCCACATGGATGGTCCAGGCACGCACTTCCTTCACGCCAGCGGTGAAGTAGGTTTGCAGCCCCAGCAGTTTGTAGGCAGCGCGAATCAGGCGACTCAATCCGGGCTCGGTCTGGCCGAGTTCTTCCAGAAACATTTGCCGGTCTTCATCGCTCATCTCTGACATTTCAGCTTCCATCTTGGCGCTGATGGCGACCACCGGCGCATTTTGCGTCGCGGCAAAGGCATTCAGGCGATCCAGAAAAGGGTTGTTCTCAAAACCATCCTCGGCCACGTTGGCTACAAACATGACGGGCTTGGCGGTGATTAAAAAGAATTGTTTCAACAGCAGCAGATCTTCCTTGCCAAAGTCAATCGTGCGCACCGGCTTGACTTGGTTCAGCGCGGCCTGGCACTTTTCAAGAATAGCCACCAGCTTGAGCGACTCTTTATCGCCGGAGCGGGCGGTCTTGGTAAAGCGGTGCAAGGCTTTTTCAACCGCCGTCATGTCGGCCAGACACAGCTCGGTCTGAATGATTTCGACGTCAGAGATCGGGTCTACCTTGCCGGCGACGTGAATCACGTTGTCGTCTTCAAAGCAGCGCACCACATTGACGATGGCATCGGTCTCGCGGATATGCGCCAAAAACTTGTTGCCCAGGCCCTCGCCGGTGCTGGCACCGGCTACCAGGCCGGCAATATCGACAAACTCGACGATGGCAGGCACGATGCGCTCGGGCTTGACGATCTCTGCCAGTTGCGCCAGCCTCGCATCGGGCAGTTCCACGATGCCGATGTTGGGCTCGATGGTACAGAACGGGTAGTTCTCCGCCGCAATGCCCGCCTTGGTCAAGGCATTAAAAAGGGTGGATTTGCCGACGTTAGGCAAACCTACAATACCGCACTTCAGACTCATGACAAACTTTCAAAAACAGCTTGCAAAGTGTAGGGCACCTTTATTCGAAAAGGTAGTTGCCCACCACCGGCTGGCCAACTTTTAATAGGCGGTCAACACCATCCCAGCCATTTTTGGCAATCATATTCATGCCAAAAGTCAGCGCACCGTTGACCCGCGCGTCCTGTCGGTAAGTTTGCAGCATGTCCAGCACTTCAGGGCTGCTGGTGGCGCTCAAAGGGTCAATATTCGGGATCGGGCAACGCGAGCAGGGCTTGACGGGTTTGAGCTGTACCTCGCCCTGATCGGTTGAAATTTGCAGGGCCTCAAGGCGGTCTTCGTCATGCGGCGAAAGCGCTGCGGAATGCCCCAGCACGATGTTCGGCCTAAAGCGCTCCATAGCCACAGCACTTGCCCCCGCCGCAATCAGCTTGCTGTTGAGATTGCTTAAAGAAGCTTCGCTGATAAGCAGCAGGGGAAAGCCGTCGCTGAACTGGTTACGGGCCTCGATTTTTCCCGTCCACACGCTGTCGCTCAGGCGTTGATGATCCGGGTCAAAGCGCACCAGTCGCACCTTGCAGCCCAAAAAGTCGGTAAACCACTGCGCAGCAATGCCGCCCATGTCAAAAGCCGCCGCCTCATGGCCCCAGACCCGCACACGCACTGCTGCCTCGACCTCATCGAGCTTGACATGCAGGGCCAGCATGCCGGGCGCGCGCAGCACCATCTCGTAGGTTTTAAGCTGCGGCTTGATCAGCGCCATGCGCGGCAGCTCACGCTGGGTCAAAAACTCGCCCTGCTCATCGACCACCATCCAGGCACGGTCAAACTCAAGACCGGTCTCGGTCAATATCGCCTCCTGCACTTCGACTCCGGCGCATGATTTGATGGGGTAGACAAACAGGCGGGAGATGACGCAGGAAACATCTGGCTGGATAAGGTTTGCACTCACTTGGAGATGTCCCTGATGTTGGATAAAAAGCGCTATTTTGCACCGCCTCTTAAAATACCGGATGTCTTCAGCTTTTGATGTTTGTATTCGCGGCAGCGGCGTGGTGGGCCGCACACTGGCTTTGCTGCTGGCGCGTGAGCGACTGAAGGTAGCGCTGGTTGGTTTCAATAACCAACACCTCGATGTTCGTGCCTACGCCTTGAACGGCGCTTCAAAACAACTTCTCGAAGGCCTGCGCGGCTGGCCCGAAGGCATCGCCACAACGCCGGTGCTGGCCATGCAAATCTGGAACGCTGAAGGCAGTGAACCCCAACTCGACTTCACCGCACCAAACGCGGCCAACGAAGCATTGGCCTGGATAGTCGATGTTCCCGCGCTGGAGCAGCAACTGGCCAATGCCATCAGCTTTCAGCCGCAGATCGAGATCGTCCAGGCCCCTGTCAAAGCCGCATTGCAGGTGGTGTGCGAAGGTCAAAAAAGCATCAGCCGCAACGAATTCGGTGCGACCTGGACAGTTAAGCCCTACGCACAAAAAGCCATCGCAGCGCGGTTTGAATCGAGTCAAGCACACCATGGCGTGGCCAGGCAGTGGTTTAAAAATGGGGAAATCCTGGCTCTTTTGCCAATAAGTGGCCCTGATGGGAACTCTGTCGCGCTGGTGTGGTCAGTCTCCAATGAGCGGGCTGACGCGCTGCAAAAATTATCAAGTGACGAATTTTGCGCCGCCTTGCAGTCCGCTTGCGGCGACAAGCCGGGGCAGTTGCGTTTGACCAGCGAGCGCGCCAGTTGGCCGCTGGCACTGTCAAGCGCTGATCGCTGGGTCGGCCCTGGCTGGGCACTGGCAGGCGATGCGGCGCACGCCGTACACCCGTTAGCAGGCCAGGGCTTGAATCTTGGCCTGGCAGATGCTCTAGCGCTGGCTGGTGTGATTGCAAAACGCGAATACTGGCGCGGCCTGGGTGATGAAAAATTGTTGCGCCGCTATGAGCGCGTGCGCAAAGCAGACGTGGCGGCCAGGAGTTTTGTCACCGACCAGTTACACGGTTTGTTTGCGCAAACCGATGCCCGCTGGCAAGGTTTGCGCGAGTGGGGATTGAGAGGTTTTGCGAGAAGTGGCGCGTTAAAAACATGGGTTATGCGGCAAGCGTCAGGTCTTTAGTTTTTTCAGTTTTTCAGATAACAGGAATTCAAATATGAGATTTACAAAAACACTCTGGGCATTGGCGAAAATGGGGAAAGCGGCGCAAATGGCGCTAGTGGCGACCAGCTTGACGACGCTGCTAGCAGCCCCCAGTTTCGCCCAGGAAGCCACCATTCGCAAAAACCTGCAGGAACGCCTGCCCACTTTTTCTAAAATTGATGAAGTCAGCAAGACACCCATGAACGGGCTTTTTGAGATCCGCGTCAACGGCAACGAAATTTTTTACACCGATGCTGAGGGCAACTTTTTGATCCAGGGCAACCTGATTGACACCCGGGTCAAACGCAACCTGACCGAAGAGCGGGTTGAAAAACTCAGCGCAATTGACTTTGGCGCGCTGCCCGTGAAAGATGCGTTTACCGTGGTGAACGGCAACGGCAAACGCAAGCTGGCGGTGTTTGAAGACCCCAACTGCGGTTACTGCAAGCGCTTGGAGCGTGACTTGCAAAAAGTGAACGACGTAACGATTCACATCTTTCTTCTTCCCGTTCTGGGCCCGGACTCCGTCGAAAAGTCCAAGAACATCTGGTGCGCCAAAGACAAGGGAAAGGCCTGGCTAGACTGGATGATTCGCGAGCAAGCCGCCGCCAAGGCCAGCTGCGACACGGCAGCACTGGATCGCAACCTAGACTTCAGCAAGAAGCACAAGATCACCGGCACGCCTACGCTATTTTTTGCAAATGGCTCACGCGTGCCAGGTGCGATCAACGCGCAGCAGATCGAAAAGTTTTTGGCTGATGCGAAGTAGGTCTTTGATGGCCCCGGCGCCTCCGGCGCTTGCTGTGCAGTCCGTGCATTACCGCGTCGAAATCGGCAGTCTGCATTCCCACACCTTCAGTGTCACGCTGACGATTGCGCATCCAGCAGCGCAGCAACGCGTGTCGCTGCCGGTGTGGATACCGGGCAGCTACCTGGTGCGGGAGTTTTCAAAAAACCTGAGCGGACTGCAGGCCCGCCAAGGCGTGCGTAAGCTGGCAGCTATCCAGCAGCTTGACAAATGCACCTGGCAAATTGAATGCACGCCGGCAAAGCCTTTGGTGCTGCATTACGACATTTATGCGTTTGACAACTCGGTACGCCTCGCCTGGCTGGACGCAACACGCGGTTTTTTCAATGGCACCAGCGTTTGCCTGCGGGTTGAGGGGCAGGAAAACACGCAGCATGTGCTGGAGCTGCCGCCATCCAAAACAGTCAGCGGGTGGCAGCTTGCTTGCAGCTTGCAGGCACAAAAAATCAACCGCCAGGGTTTTGGCAGCTACGCTGCAAGCAGCTATGACGAACTGGTCGATTGCCCGGTCGAGATGGGGCTTTTCTGGAGCGGCCATTTCACCGCCTGTGGCGTGCCGCACCGTTTTGTGGTCGCGGGTAGCCCGCCGGGCTTTGATGGCCAGCGGCTGCTGAACGATGCGCAAAAAATTTGTGCGGCGCAGATTCGTTTTTGGCATACAAGCGTCAAAAAACCGCCCTTTAAAAATTATCTGTTCATGCTCAATGCCGTGGACGACGCCTATGGCGGGCTGGAGCACCGCAACTCCACCGCGCTGATCTGCAATCGGCAAGACCTGCCGCGCCTGCAGGCGGCAGGTGATACAAAAACATTCAAGCCATCCGAGGGCTACACCACCCTGCGCGGCCTGATCAGCCACGAGTATTTCCACAGCTGGAACGTCAAGCGCCTGCGGCCTGCAGAGTTTGAAAATTACCAGTACGAGTGTGAAAACTATACCGAGCTGCTCTGGTTTTTTGAAGGCTTCACCAGCTACTACGACGACCTGCTGCTGCGCCGCGCCGGGCTGCTCGACAACGCGGGCTATTTAAAGCTTTTAAACAAGACCATCAACCAGGTGACGCAAACACCGGGGCGGCTGGTGCAGTCGGTGGCCGAGGCCAGCTTTGATGCTTGGGTGAAGTACTACCGGCAAGACGAAAACACAGCCAATGCCACGGTGAGCTACTACACCAAGGGCTCGCTGGTGGCGCTGTGTTTCGATTTGACCCTGCGTGCAAACCATGCGGCCACGCTGGACGACGTGATGCGTGTACTGTGGGCAAACTGCAAGGGTGGACCGATGCGTGAGGCTGATTTTCTAGAGGCGCTGCGCGAAGTAGCTGGTCGCTCGTTCGCCCACGAGCTTGCCAGTTGGGTGCATGGCAAGGGCGAGCTGCCTCTGGCAAGTTTGCTCAAACAACACGGCGTGTCCGTACTCGAAGACCCGGCGCAGCTGGCGCACCGGCTCGGTGTGCGCGTCAGTGAAACAAACGGCCTGCACATCAAGACTGTGCTGCGCGGCGGCGCTCTTGAGCAGGCTGGATTTGCAGCGGGCGATGAATGGCTGGGCATAGAACCCATAAAGCCCATAAAGCCCGTAAAGCCTTTAAAGCAAGCAAGCAAGGCTGCTCATGCAAGCGGTTGGCGCATGAGTCGGCTTGACGATGTACTGCTCTATGCAGGCCAGGCTAAAAAGGTGATCGCGCTGGTCTCGCGCGACAAGCGCTTACTACGCCTTGAGTTGACCTTGCCACCACCATTGACCACCTGGCGGCTGATGGCGCAAGATGCCGCCAAAATAGACCTGTGGCTAGCCCCTAAAACCCCCTAATTCCAATTGGAATAAAAGTTAATCAAGGACACCTATGACTTTTGAAACCATCATCACCTCCACCCAGGGCCCCGACAGCCGCAAGGTCGGCATCATCACCCTGAATCGCCCCAAGCAGCTCAATGCGCTGAACGAGCAGCTCATGGACGAGATGGCCAGCGCGCTCAAGGCCTTCGATGCCGACGACAGCATTGGCTGCATGATCCTCACGGGCAGCGAAAAAGCCTTCGCAGCCGGTGCCGACATTGGCGCGATGGCCAGCTACGGTTTTGCCGATGCCTACGGCAAGGACTTCATCACCCGCAACTGGGAGCAGATTCGCGGCATCCGCAAACCGGTGATCGCAGCCGTCAGCGGCTTTGCACTCGGCGGCGGCTGCGAGCTGGCCATGATGTGCGACTTCATCATTGCCGCCGACAACGCCAAGTTTGGCCAGCCCGAGATCAAGCTCGGCATCATCCCCGGCTCGGGCGGCACGCAGCGCCTGCCGCGCGCCGTCGGCAAGGCCAAAGCCATGGACTTGGTGCTGACGGGCCGCATGATGGACGCGGTGGAGGCCGAGCGCTCCGGCCTGGTCAGCCGCGTGGTGCCGCTGGACAAACTGATGGACGAAGCGCTGGGCGCAGCCCTGAGCATCTGCGGCCTCGGCCAGCTTGCCGTCATGGCAGCCAAAGAGTCTGTCAACCGCTCGTTTGAGTCGGGCCTCTCTGACGGCGTGATGTTCGAGCGCCGCCTGTTCCACGCCATGTTTGCGACCGAAGACCAGAAAGAAGGCATGGATGCTTTCTTGAACAAGCGCAAGGCTGTGTTTAAAAACCGCTGAGGGTTATAATTCTGGTCGCGGTGGTATAGCTCAGTTGGTTAGAGCGCAGCATTCATAATGCTGATGTCGGTGGTTCAAGTCCACCTATCACCACCAGATTTCTTGCGCTTTTTCAGCCTCTGGACAACACCATGAACCGCTGCAACACAAGCCACCCCTTGCTGGCTGCTCTGATTATTTTTGGGGTCTACGCCAACCTTCACGCTCTGCCCGCATCGGCGCAGGCAGAAGAAGCCAAGCCCAACATCCGTAATTTTCCTAAAACTGCTTTTCGCGGCCAGTTACAGGTAACAGGTACGCCTAACGCTTTGATGGACGGCAAGGCTGACCGCCTGTCACCGGGTTCAACCATTCGAGACATCAACAACATGCTGGTGCTGCCGGGCGCGGTAACGGGCACCAAGCTGATGGTCAACTACACGCGCGAAAACACCGGGATGGTGCACCAGGTGTGGATTTTGAACCCTGAAGAAATCAAACAAAGGCTGCCCAGCCAAATAAATACAGGCGTAACCAGCTACTATTTTCATAGCGCACCATGAGCAAAAAAGTCTTTATCAAAACCTTCGGCTGCCAGATGAACGAGTACGACTCGGACAAGATGTTGGACGTGCTGCATGCCGCCGAGGGTTACGAGTCCACGCAGGACATCGACGAAGCTGACCTGATCCTGTTCAACACCTGCTCGGTGCGCGAAAAGGCGCAGGAAAAGGTCTTCAGCGACCTCGGCCGCGTCAAGCATCTGAAAGCCAAGGGCGTGCTGATCGGCGTCGGCGGCTGCGTCGCCAGCCAGGAAGGCGCGGCCATCATCGAACGCGCGCCCTATGTCGATGTGGTGTTCGGCCCGCAGACGCTGCACCGCCTGCCGCAGTTGCTGGAAAACCGCGCACGCCTGGGCAAGCCGCAGGTTGACATCAGCTTTCCCGAAATCGAAAAGTTTGACAACCTGCCGCCGGCCCGCGTCGATGGCGTCAGCGCTTTTGTCAGCATCATGGAAGGCTGCTCCAAGTACTGCAGCTACTGCGTGGTGCCCTATACGCGCGGCGAAGAATTTTCGCGGCCGTTTGAAGACGTGCTGGTCGAAGTCGCCGGCCTGGCTGACCAGGGCGTGAAGGAAGTCACGCTGCTGGGCCAGAACGTGAATGCCTACAGAGGTGTGATGGGATCAACATCAGAGATAGCCGACTTCGCCACGCTGCTTGAATATGTGAGCGACATCCCCGGCATCGAGCGCATCCGCTACGTCACCAGCCACCCAAATGAATTCACCCAGCGCCTGATTGACGCCTATGCGACCTTGCCCAAGCTGGTGAATCATTTGCACCTGCCCGTACAGCACGGTAGCGACCGCATCTTGATGGCCATGAAGCGCGGCTACACGGCGATGGAATACAAAAGCACCATCCGCAAACTGCGCGCGATTCGCCCTGGTCTAGCTCTGAGCAGCGACTTTATCGTCGGCTTCCCCGGTGAGACCGAAGACGATTTTGAAAAGCTGATGAAGCTGATTGACGACGTGGGTTACGACACCTCCTTCAGCTTTATCTACAGCCCGCGCCCCGGTACACCCGCCGCCAACTTGGCGGATGACACACCCCACGCGGTCAAGCTCAAGCGCCTGCAACGCCTGCAAGCGGCGATTGACGACAGCGTCAAAGCCATCAGCGCCAGCCGCCTGGGCACGGTGCAGCGGGTGCTGGTTGAAGGCGCAGCCCGCAAAACCGTCAACGCACTGTTTGGCCGCACTGAATGCAACCGCGCAGTGGTGTTTGAAGGCCCTGACCGGCTGATTGGCCAGATGGTGGACATCCAGATCACGGACGCGCCGCAGCGCTCACTCAAGGGTGTGGTGCTGACGCGGGATTTGGAAGTCGCTTAAAAAACCGCTTTTACAGCCCTAAAAACAGACCCCGCAAGCTTGGCTGCGTGCGGCTATTTAGTGCTTTCCGCCGCGCAGTGGTTGCATTTCCGGGTTGCCGAATTTTGCGGCAGGAAGCGAGACTGCTAGTCCGCTCGTTTTGTCTTTGAGCGTAATGCGGTTTAGTACCGGATTGGCCGGGCCATACGGTCTTTGCAGGTATTTCACCAGTACTTCTGTACCATCCAGCGATGTGCCATCGCTATCCTTGAGGAGGGTGATATTGGATGGTATGCCGCTGACGGACGTGCAGCCGGGTACGAGGATGGTGTTGAGAAGGCAAGGATCAGCGGCATACCAGTAAGAAGCGTAGCTGTAGGTCTTGGGGGCGGTATTATCTGCATTTCTGAGTGCCAGATCTGTTCCGTTTACCTTGATGTTAAACGCCCGTCCAACAGCGAGCGGATGAGCTGTTACACCGGCACCGGTGAGCGACTGGTAGGGATCGAAATCCATGGTGACGCCACTGAAGTTGAATACCCAGCCGCCAGTCCACTTTGATACGTCCGGGTTGAGCGCGCCATCTGCGGAATTCTCGATCTGGTTTTTGATGGCCTGGCCGGGCAGGTTTGCACGGGCAATTTGCGCACCTATCGGCATGAAGTGGAACAGATCTTCATAGCGGATAGGGCCGGCTGGAACATGCGTGCCATAGCGGAAACCGCGAATCGCGCCAATTTCGGCACCTGTCATGGCCTTGAAGGCATCTGTCATGAAGCCGTGCGATGAACCTTCAAGTATCGCTGGCATATTCTCGTTCGAGAAATTCGAGCGATGCAATGCAACGGCGGTGCTGCCAACGATTTCATCGATAGGACGCTTAAGCTTGGCTCCGTTGAAGGGGTTAACCTTGTCGGCGTAATTCACGCCGGTAAAGCCTGCACGGATCTGGGCAATTTTGGCTGCAACCTTTTTGTTTTCAGGAATGCTATCGTCCACGCGGATCGCTTTCCACTCCCACTTGGTCACGGCATTGTTTTTTACTTCAAGCGTGAGTTGGCCCATCATGGTGCCATCCTGGCCCTCTTCCAACAAAATGGTTTTACGGCCACTGGTCTTGTTGGTGACGACGACAGCATTGCCTGTTTTCTCGTGCATATCTGAAGAGAGCACCACATCGATGCCATCGATTTTTTCAGCGATGCGAATGTTGTTGGCCAGCCCCATTTCAGAAGCCATTACCAGCAGATTCACCTTTTCGACATCACGCAGGTGTTTAACTTGCAATGCAACTTCGGTATCCAGTTCAGTGCCATTCCTGAGGAAGCAGAAACCTCTGGTAACAGATGAGCCCACAACTTGAGGGCCGCGATCAGTGGTCAGGCCGAGTATGCCAACTTTGACCGTGCCAACCATTTTGATTTTGTAAGCCGGAAGGGGGCGGGCACCAGTTGAACAAGCAGCTGCTGGTGTTGGTGGTGAGGTAACTGGTGCTGCTGGTGGTGTGATAAACAAATTGGCAGCAATTGTCCCCCAAGGCGCTGCTGGCGTTGGGCCGGCAAAAAGTTCGACAAAGCGCTGGCTGCCATACACAAATTCCCAGTTGCCGGGCGCAAATGCGTCAATGCCAAATTCTGGCATATTGAGCACGTCCACAATCGCTTGCCCACGGGTAAACAGCACCTCTGCACCGCCTTGTATGGTGTCGCCAGTGTGTATCAACAATGCATTTTTATCTTTGGCGCGTATCTGCTGGATGACGGTCGCAACGCGAGCCAACCCGCCTTCCTTGCGACCCACGTTGTCACTGCGCACATTGGCACGCGGAATCAGATGGCCATGAAAATCGCCGGTATGGATGATGGTGACTTTGTTGCCGTCTGCGCATGCAGAGGTGGCTGCGAACGTTGCGGAGATGGATAGTAAAGCACATGCTAATAAACTAATTTTACGAGACATCATTATTCCTTTCATATGAAGAACAGGCGGGGGTTAAATTGATTACTGAGCAGACAAAAAACGATAACCCATTTTTGAATTTGGCAACAGTATCATAAATACATGAGCAGGCGCTTGGCCCAATGGGGCAAAAATTCTTGGGCAGAGTCAGCCTGCCGCCTAAGGGTAAACACGTTTTCTGAGGACGCGATACGGTGAGATACTTGGGCTCATGCGGTTGAATTTCCTTATAACCGTCTATCTGTAAAACCATTTCACTGAGAAGAGGTACCATGAATCCAACACAGTCGGCCCTGAGGGGAGCGCTGATGGCGCTCCTTCTAGTCTTGCTTCCCAACTCCGGTATGGCAGCTGGCGAATTTGCACCTTACGGTTCCTCGGAACTATCCAAGGCGACGTTCAAGCCAGCCAAAATAGCCTACGAATGGTCCGGCACGCCTGAAAGTGCCAAGGCAGGCCTGCAGCAACTAGCAGACGTACTGAAGGGGGCGCAGATTTTGCTGCCGGCGGGTTCCAAAGTTGAGGTGGTGGTTATCGGTGGCGTTATTGGCGTGTTTGCCAAAGAAAACTACGAAACCTTCCAGGGGGCGATTGACGAGATTGCACGGCTTACTGGCCCACAAGCAAAGATTCCTGTGGAGATCACCTATTGTGGCAGTTCGCTCAGAAATGCCGGATACAAAAATAATGACATGCACGGGTTCGGCAAGGTGATTCGGGGTGGTTACCTTGCGCTGGATCGGCTCTCGCAGGAAGGCTATAGCCATGTCATGGTCAGCGACTTCAAGATCCACGATTCCCGTTACTTCTTTCAGCCTAGCCTGAAGCCCGTCGCCAAGTGAGGGTTTAATTTTGTTTGCACGGCCTCGGTGTTAAAACTCGTCGGGGCCGTTTCACAATTTACCGCGGATTTGGGGCCAGGTCACACTCAAGGCGCTAGCCACGCCCGAAGTGAAGGAACGTTTTGCCAAGCTCGGCGCCGACGCCTGGACCATGAAACCCGAGCAGTTTGACGCCTACATCAAGGAAGAAATCGTCAGCAACGCCGAGCTGGTGAAAGCTGCGGGACTTACCCCCACCCCCTGCAGTCGGGCTTCGAGTCGTGCGCGGCGGTGCGATCGGCCCTACGCTAGGTCCAGCCTACCCAGGTCTGGATCCAGCCGGCCGGAAAGGGCAGGTGCAGCAGACGGTCGAACAGGCCGTAGAAGATGCCCCACACTACGAGAGTAAAGACGAGGGACAACCCCCATCCTTCCCGCCCCTGCAATTTCACGTAGAGGAATACGAAAAGCGGGACGGCGATGGGGAAACCCAGCAGCACAATCGCGACGAACAAGCCGAGCATCCAGCCGATCGCGACCAGCATCCTGCTGCGCGTGACTTTTTCAGGCAGATCCGCGGAGGGCTGCACATCCATCAACGGGTTCTGAGAGGTGGAGCCGAGCAGCAGCCACAGGACTTCCGCAGCGGCCATACAGAAAACCGGAATACCGATAACGAGCGGGAACAGCGCGGCCTTCCACGGCCAGTACATCGCGCTGAAGACCGCCCACGCCGAAATAATCATGATGCCGAGGCCGAGGGCCAGGGATGCCTTGTTATGCATGCGCGTCCTTGCTCTTGGCGCCGCGCCGCGCCTGAAAGAACGGATAGCAGATCACCACGAGCGCGAGGGCTATCAGCACCAGCACGACGGGGCGGTAGAGCCACGCCGCTTCGTAACGGGCCACCGAGATGTAAAGGTAGCTTTCCGCGATCTTGCCCAGCACCAGGCCAAGCACGAATGGCGCCCGCGGCCAGCCGCCGAGGACCATCAGATAGCCGATCCCGCCGCAAACGAGCGTCACGATCACGTCACCGTAGTGGTTGTTGTCAGTGAAGCTGCCGATGAAAACCATCACCAGGATGACGGGTATCAGCAGATGGACGCGCACGGTGGTGAGCCTGGCGAGACGGTCTAGGAACAGAAAGCATACGCCTACGGCAATGAGGTTGGAGAGGACTATCGTCCACACCATGGAGAACGTGACCGCCAGGTGCTTGGTCAGCATATCGGGCCCCGGAACCAGCCCCATCATGAAGAATCCGCCGAGGAGGATGGCCATGCCCGCGGAGCCCGGAACTCCGAACGCCACTGTCGTGATGAGCGCACCGCCCTCTTTTGAATTGTTCGCCGCGCCCGGGCCGATCACGCCGCGTACATCGCCCGCGCCAAATCCCTTGCGCTCTTCCGCGTTGCGCGCACTCTGCGTGGCGTGGCCGTACGCCATCCACTGGCCCACCGAACCGCCCAAGCCGGGCATGATGCCGATAAAGGTCCCGATCAGGCTGCAGCGTATCGTGAGCCAGAAGTGCCGGAACGTGTCCTTCACCCCTTCGAGGGCACCTCTGTTAAGGCGGCCGAGCGGCGCGTTACCGGCGATCGAAGTGCCACGCACGGCGAGGTCGATGATTTCAGGAATCGCGAAGATGCCGACCAGCACCGGCACCAAACCGAGGCCGCCCCACAGGTATAGCGTATCGAGGGTAAAGCGGGCGATGCCGGCCTGGGGATCCTGGCCCACCGTGGCGAACAACAGGCCCAGCCCGCCGGCAAGAAAACCGCGCAGCATGCCGCGTGTGTCCTGGGCACTCAGCGAAGCGATGAACGCGAGGCCCACGACGGTAAGCATGAACAGCTCGGGCGAGCCGAAGGTAAGAACGAGGGGCCGCACGACCGGAATGGCGAGGGCGAGCGCGAGCGCGCCCACCACCGCGCCGATCAGCGAGCTCATGAGGGCAGCCCCAAGGGCGCGCCCGGCTTCGCCTTTCTTTGTCATGGCGTGGCCATCCATGATGAGGGCGGCGCTGGATGCTTCGCCCGGGACGCCGAACAGCACGGACGTGATGTCGCCAGTGGTGGAGACCACCGCATGCATCCCGAGCAGGAACGCAAACGCCTCGACCGGCTGCATCGTGTAGATGAACGGCAGCATCAGCGCAAGCGAGGTCGCGCCCCCCAGCCCGGGAAGGAGTCCGACGAAGAAGCCTAGCGCCACTCCGAGCAGCATGAAGGCAAACGCCTTCCACTGCAGGACGAGGAGCAGGCCCTCGAAAAAGGTCTCGATCACTCGCCGAACTTGATGTACTTGCTGAACTCGTCGACGACGTCCTTAGGCTGCGACAGCACCTCTTTCACGATCTTGAGCGCCTCGTCGCCGGAAATGAAATTGAGATCCAACCTTGCTTTCTTGGCCTCCGCGATCAGTTCCGGATCATTGATGGCATTCCTGAAGGCTTCCCGCATTATCTTGACGGCTTCATCAGGTGTGCCCGGCGGCATCACGTAGGGGCGGCCGATCACTTCCGGGGCTGAACGCAGCGCCATGATGACTTTCTGCCGCGGCGTGGTGGCGAGATCCTCGTCGATCGGGAGATTTTCGATGCCCGGCTCGCTGGTGCGCCCGCGCACAAGCGGATGCACGACCTTGCGATCGATGAAGGAGCGCATGGAACTGAATGATCCGGCGCGCCCGTCGACCTCTTTGCGCTCGATCGCGAGCATGATGTCGGAGCTGCTTTTATAGCCGCTCACGATCTTGAGGTTGACGCCGAGAAATTCCTTCAGGAGTAGGGGGAAGTCGTAGGTGTTGGCCCCCGGTCCGGTCGCGCCGATGACGATGGTTTTGCCGGACTTTTTGAGTTCGTCGAAATTCTTGTACGGGAGGTCGGAGCGGATCGCGAGGATCGTGGATTCGCTCGCCGCCGACCCGATCCACGCGAACTTCATCATGTCGTACTTCACCCCGTCCACTTTCGCCAGCTGGCCGATCGGGAGGTTGCGGTTGAACGTCCCGATGGTGAGCCCGTCAGGCTTGGCCACGTTGTAGATGTGGTTGGCCGAGATGAGGCTGTTCGCCCCCGGCATGTTCTGCACGATAACGGTGGGCTTGCCGGGGATGTATTTCGGAAGATGTCTGGCGAGCAGGCGCGCCGTGGAGTCATACCCGCCGCCTGGGCTGTAACCGACCACGATAGTGACTGTTTTCCCCTCATAGCGGGAAGGCTGGGCCTCCCCGACCCGGGGCGCGAGGGCCATCAGCGTGAAGACTGTAACGAGCGCGAGAGTACTTTTCATAAACTTCTCCTTTTTTGAGGGATAGGAAATTCAACCGCATGAGGCCAAGTATGACACCAAAAAGCGTCCTCAAGAGTCGTGCTTTCCCTGATGTGGCGATCTGAATCCCCAAGGTTTTGCAGACCGCCTGACCTTCAGCGGACCAGTTGATTGAGCTGGATGATGGGCAGCAGCACCGCCAGCACAATCAGCATCACCACCACGCCCATGGCCACGATCAGCAGCGGCTCTAAAATCGTGGCCAGCTGCATGGCCCGGCGCTGGACCTCGGTGCTGAGCTGGGTGGCAGCGCGCAGCAACATCACGGCGAGCGTACCGGTCTGCTCCCCGAGGCGGGCGAACATGGCCAGCAGTCCGGGGAAGCGCTTCTTGCCCGCCAGCGCCGAAGCCAGCGGCGCACCCTCTCGCACCAGCACCAGGGCGTCAAGCGCATCGGCGCGCATGGCGCGGTTATGCAGCGTTTCTGCAGCCGCCTGCAGGGCCTTGAGAATCGGAACTCCGGCGGCAGCCAGCATGGCCAGTGTCGAGGCAAAACGCGCCGCGTTGTAGCTGCGGGCCAGCTTGCCAATGACCGGCAGGTTCAGCCACGCTGCATCAAAGCGCAGGCGAAAACTCTCGAACGTCAAGGCGTAGCGGCCGCAAATCGCCATCAAAAACAGAGCCACCAGCATGCCAACACCAAACGTCCGCACAAACTCGCTGATCGTCAGCATGGCCACCGTCAGCCAGGGCAGGGCGCGCTTGCTGCCGGCAAAGACAGCGGCCACTTGCGGCACCACATAGCCCACCAGGAACAGCACGATGACAAATGCCACGCAGGTCACGATGACCGGGTAAAGCGCCGCGCCTACAAGTTTGGCCTGAAGCGCCAGGCGTTCTTCGAGGTCGGTGGCCAGGCGCTCCAGCACCAGGCCCAGTTTTCCACTTTGCTCGCCGGCGCCCACCACCGCCACGTAAATCTCCGAGAATTCTCGCGGGTGCTGGCTCAGGGCCTTGGCAAAAGTCGAGCCGCCGTTGACTTCGGCGCGAAGCGCGGCAACCAGTCCGCGCTGACGTTCGTCCTCGGCCTCATCGGCGAGCGCTGTCAGGGCCCGCTCCAGGGGCAAGCCGGCTGCGACCAGGCCGGCCACCTGGCGCGTCCAGATCGCCAGCGCCGCTGCGTTGAAGACGCGCGAGCGCCACAGGGCCGTATGCATGCTGAGCCCCGCGCTATCGGTATTGGGGGCGACGCTGCTGACTCCCAGAGGCACCATGCCCCGGGCGCGCAGCAGCCCTCGAGCCGCCCGCGCTGTGTCGGCTTCGATCACGCCTTTGGCGGTGCGACCATCGGCATCAAGGGCTTCGAAGGAAAAGGCTGGCATGGCTAGTCGCTTTCTTCGCTTTTTTTATTGGTCTCGCGTCACGCGCACCAGTTCTTCGCGCGAGGTCACGCCAGCGGCGACCAGTCGTTCACCGTCATCCCGCATCAGCGTCATGCCCTGGTCCAGGGCGGCGCTGCGGATGTCGGCTTCGCTGGCTTGCCCGTGTATCAGCAGGCGGATGGCTTCGTTGGTAGCCAGCAGCTCGAACACGCCGGTGCGGCCGCTGTAGCCGGTGGAGCCACATGTCAGGCAGCCGGTTCCGTGACAGAGCAAGCAGAGTTTGCGAACCAGGCGCTGCGCCAGCACGCCCAACAGGGACGAGCTCAGCAAGAAGGGCTCGATCCCCATGTCGGTCAGGCGCGTGACAGCGCTGGCGGCGTCGTTGGTATGCAGCGTGGCCAGTACCAGATGGCCGGTCAGTGAGGCCTGGATGGCGATCTGCGCCGTTTCAAAGTCGCGAATTTCGCCGATCATGATGATGTCCGGGTCTTGCCGCAGGATGGCGCGCAGGGCCTTGGCAAAGTTCAGGTCGATCTTGGGGTTGACCTGGGTCTGTCCCACCCCGGGCAGCTCGTACTCGATCGGATCTTCCACGGTCATGATGTTGGCACTCGAGGGGTTCAGTTTGCCGAGCGCTGCATACAGCGTGGTGGTCTTGCCCGAGCCGGTAGGCCCGGTCACCAGGATGATGCCGTGCGGTTGGGCGATCAGGTATTCAAACCGCGCCAGCGTATCGCCTTGCATGCCCACCGAGGGCAGGCTGAGTTTGCCCGCGCTTTTGTCCAGTAGGCGCAGCACCGCGCGCTCGCCGTGCGCGCAGGGCAGGGTAGAGACGCGCACGTCGACGGCACGCGTGCCGATACGCAGGCTGATGCGCCCATCCTGCGGCAGACGCTTTTCGGCGATGTCCAGGTCCGCCATGATCTTGAGCCGCGAGATCAGGGCCGCGTGCAAAGCCCGGTTCGGCTGCACCACCTCGCGCAGCGTACCGTCAACGCGAAAGCGCACCGCCGAATGCCGCTCATAGGGCTCGATGTGGATGTCGCTGGCGCCGTCGCGCGCAGCCTGCGTGAGCAGGGCGTTGAGCATGCGAATGATGGGAGCGTCGTCGCTGGTCTCCAGCAAATCTTCGACGGCTGGCAATTCCTGCATCATGCGAGAGAGATCGGCGTCCGACTCGACCTCGCTGACCACAGCGGCGGCACTGGACTCGCCCAGCGCATAGGCGCTGCTGATGTGTTGCGCCAGCTCGTTCACGCCCAGTGTCTCCACCACCAGAGAGTCTTCTTCCTGCACATATTGGCGGACCAGCTCGCTGATGGCCTGCCGATCGCTGGCTGCGTGCAGCCACAGCGTGAGACGGCCTCCTTCCTCGCCGAGCAGCAGTTGGGAGGTGCGCGCGAAAGCGTAGGGCAGGAGGTAACGCATCGTCAGGGCGCCCTTGCAGGAGCGGAAGTAGGCGCTGGCTCCATCGGCAACCTGCTGAGCGGGCGGGCGGGCGACGGCAGCACGGGTGCGTCGTTGATGGGAACGACCACGCTGGCCGGAGGCTGGGCGTCAAGTTGAAGCCCGCGCATCAGCTCGTAACGGTCCAGCGTGACCGAGTCGGTCTTTTGAGCGTCGCGCAGCACCACCGGGCGCAGAAACACCATCAGGTTGGTTTTCTTGCGCCCACGCGACTCGCTTTTGAAGAGGTTGCCGAAGAACGGAATATCGCCCAGGATCGGCACTTGTCCCTGGTTGCCCGAATATTCGTCCTGCAGCAGCCCGCCGAGCACCACGATGGCGCCGTCGTCCACCAGCACGGTGGATTCGATGGACCGCTTGTTGGTGATCAGCCCGGAGGGCGAGTTCACCGAGGACGCCTGCACGCTGCTGACCTCCTGAAAAATCGTCAGTTTGACCGTGCCGTTTTCACTGATCTGCGGCCTCACTCGCAGCGTCAGGCCGACGTCCTTGCGCTCAATCGTTTGAAAGGGGTTGACCGAGCCGATGTTGCCGCCGCCGGTGTTGGTGAATTGGCCGGTGATAAAAGGGACGTTCTGACCGATGACAATCTTCGCTTCTTCGTTGTCCAGCATCAGAAGATTGGGGGTGGACAAAATATTGCCGTTGCCGCTTTGCTCAAGAAAGCGCGCCAGAAAACCAAGCACATACACGCCGTTGGTGCGCCGCAGGGCGCCAAAATTGAGGCCTGGTCCAGGCGTCACGGGCGCGGCGCCGGTGAGTCCTTGGGTGGCCAGATTGAGAATGTTGTTGCCGCCGCTGCCGAAGTTGGTCCCGAGTAAACCGATCAGGCTGTCTCCCGCTTTGCCTAGCGGACCCTGCCACTGGATGCCGAACTCGGCCGCCTTGTCGGCATTGACTTCGATAATCAGGCTTTCCACAAATACCTGGGCACGTCGCGAGTCGAGTTTGTCAATCACTGCGCGTAGCTGTCGGTATTGTGGCTCGGGCGCAGTGATGATCAGCGAATTGGTTGCCGGGTCGGCCTGAATCTGTCCGCCTGTGCTCGGCTGACGTGCGGCCAGAGAGCCCGAAGGGCCAGTTGCCGCAGCGCCTGTGCCAAGCCCAAAAACTCCGCTCGGCGGGGCCTGGACCCGGGGCGCTCCGACCACGCTGGTGGTGCTGGCGGCGACGCTGGATTCACTGCTCAGGGCGCCGCGCAGCGTGATGGCCAGTTGCGTGGCATCGGCATTTTTGAGATGCACAACGTGGATATTACCGCCGGCCAGACCAGCGCCAGACTCTGGCGGGCGGTCAAGTTTTTCAACCAGAGCGCGCACCAGGGCAAGCCGCGCCGGGTTGGCCGCCCGCAAAATCAGTGAGTTGCCGCGCGGTTCGGCAAGCAGCGTGGTGCGAAACGACGTATCGGTCTGACCCGGCCCTGCCGCCGGACCGCCGCCGGACTCGAGCAAGCGCACGACCAGCGGGACCAGATCGGTGGCGATGGCATTTTTGAGCGGGATGATTTCGATATCGCTGGCATTGGCTACGTCCAGCGCCGCAATGATGCGTGCCAGGCGCTGCAGGTTGTCGGCATAGTCCGTGATGACCAGCGAGTTGTTGCCTGGATTCACGTTGATCGTGTTGTTCGGGCTGATCAAGGGGCGTAGCACCGGCACAAGGTTGTTGGCCATTTCGTAGTTCAGGCGGAAAATTTGCGTGACAATCTGGTTGCCGGGTCCGGTCGGCACTGCGTCTATGCTCACCCGGACTGCCTGCAGCTTGGCATCGGCCTCGGGCACCACCTTGGACAGGCCCTCTGTTTCCACCACCGTGAAACCCTGCAGCCGCAATGCCGCCAGAAACTGGTTGTAGGCGGCGGCTTTGGAGACGGGCTTGTCGGTGTTCAGGGTCATCGTGCCGCGCACGCGCGGATCCACCACGACGCTGCGCCCGGTGATGACGGCCATGGTTCGCGCCACCTCGGCGATCTCGGCATTGTTAAAGCTCAGCGTTACCTGTTCGTCGCGGCGTGCCCCTGCCGCGTTCTGCGCGTGCAGCGATGCGCTAGTCAAGGAAAGCACAGCGCCTATAGCGATTAAAAAAGTAACATATTTTTTCATGGGAGTTAACCTAGGGTGATGATCGATCGTGCGCCATTGCGCTTGCCAATGATGTTTAAAAAATTCTCCAGCGCGGCTTCGCGCCCCGGCGCAGCGCTGGCCTCTCCTGAAAACTGCAGGCGCGAGCCCGTCCACTGCCCACTGCCCGTCAGACGCAGGCTGCCCTCCAGTGTTTCCATTTTCAGGCTGATGTCGGCCCCCCCCCCCTGCAGACTCAGGCGATAACTGCCCATAGGCTGCAGGGTGGACAGGCGCGAGCTAATATTCTGGGCATCCAGCACCGCCCTGCCGGTCAACAAAACGCGACCGGCGCTCCAGTCGGCGCTGAGCCCGCGACTTTGCATGATTATTTGACCCGAGGGTTGCAGGGTGTTCCAGGGCGTGCCCAGCCCGGCCAACAGTGCGGCGGGCCACACAGCCCGGGCGTCCGCCAACTCAACCCGCAGACCCCCGAGGCGCGGCGTTACGCGTAGCTCCAGAGCCTTCGGCGTGCAGCATTCGGCCAGCAGGTCGACGCGCAATCCCGAGAAAGTGGGGCGCAACGTCCACCGCACCCGCTCGGGCAATGCGCTGATGTCCTGGCTGCCGGCGCCGCCCGTCAGCGCCAGCCGGGCTGAACCGCGCCAGACGGTACCGCGCGGTTCGGCCAGCAAGACTTGCTGCCCGCTGGTGCTTAGTACCGCTTGGGACAGCCAGCGGGCCGGGGCAAACACCAGCAAGGCCAGCAAGGCCCCGGCCAGCGCGCCACACCCGGCCCAGACCCGAAGGCCGACGGGGGCCCGCGCAGACGGGGCGCTCTGCGGGCGCCTGGCCGGCCGAAAGAAGGCCTTCATGGCGGGGGCATCGCAAGGACCACACTGCCGTCCCAAGCGGTGCGGGCTGGGTTCAGGGACAGTCGGGCATCTACCGGAATGGCCCTGGCATTGCTGCGCGCTTGGAGCAGCCACTGAGCCAGTGCCTCGCCGGGTACGTTTTTAAGCGTGATGGTGGCGCGCTCGCCAGCCAGCGTGAGCTGCGTCGTGCTGCCCAGGTGCTGAGTCACAGATGCCTGCAGTGCGCGGCGCCCGTCATCGGCGCTGACACGGGGAAGCACCTGCAGCCGGGCGGCTTCGGCGGCCAGCGCACGCATGGTTTGAAGCCGGGAATCCAGCTCACGGTGCTGCGACTCGGCACTGCGCAGGGTGCCCAGCGCCGGCCCCAGCGCGACCGACCAGAGCAGGGCCAGCCCTAGCAGAATGGATGCCGAAATCACCCACCGCCGTTCGTTGGCTGTACGCGCCCTCCAGAAAGCTGACCCGCGCTGGGCAAACAAAGAGAGGGCAGAAGAGAGTCCCGGCTTCATGGCTGCGTCGCTCCGCTGGTTCCGGCTTTGGCATCAGGCTTGATGGTCCAGCCATCACCGCCCTCCAGGCTGGCGTAGCCGGTTGCTGCCAGGGCCTGGGTCAAAGCGTTCGCTTCGGTCGGCGACAGCTGCAATCCTTTAAGTGTCAATACGTTGGCCGCAAAACCGACCGCAGACACTTTGCGCGTCATCGGCAGGTTCTGCGCTACCGCGGCCAGCATGGGTTCGAGGTCTCGACTCGACATCGCGCCCGTGGCCAGTCGCAGCGCCGCGACTGCGCGCTCCATCTGGAGCGGGGCGTTCACCACGAGAGTGGTCTTGGGAAAGGTTTGTGTGAGCAAGCTACGGACCTCAGCGCGCTTGGCTTGTAGCGCAGAGCGCTCCTTCCATGCCCAGGCGTTAATACCGATCAGTTGGATAAGCAGCAGCATGGCCAAGCCCCAGCGGGCCGGTCGCAATGCTGCGCTGCCTGACCACTGGGCCCAGACCTGCGCGGCACGCCTCGCGGCGCGCGTGCCGGTGGTAGAGGTCAGCTCGAACTGCGCCAAATCCCAACCCGATCTTGCAGCGTCCACCAAGCCTTGCGCGGTGTGCTGCACCCGCACCCGGCTGCCCAGAACTTCCTCTGCCAGCGCGGCCACAGCCGGTTCTGCGGTGGGCAAGCCTGAAGCCGTGTCCAAATTTAGCGCCGTGAGCGCAGCGGGACCCAGAGGAAGGGTCTGCACGCCGTCATCGGCGCATCGCACCAGCCAGGCGCTATCGGAGTTACCAACAACATGCAGGATGGGCGTGCTGCCCGCTGGCAGAGGGGCATACGCCGGGACCACCCGCGCCACGCGATGCCCCGCAGCTTCAAAAGCTTGCAGGGCCGTGTAAAGCCAGGCACGCTGGCAGGCCGCGACCCAGACCCTGCTGCCGCCAGCGGCGCCTGGCGCCAGGGCAAAGTGAAGGGTTTGCGGATCATCAAGCAGGCGTTCTTCAAGCAGGCCCTCGAGGGCGCTACGCATCCGTGCGCTGTTGACTCTGGGCAAGACGATCTCATGCCACGACAGCCTATGCGACGGCACCACCACCACCACCTCAGCCGCGCGCGGCAGCAGAGCCAGGAGTGCGCTGCCATGCTCGACGAGCGCGTCGTCCGCGCCGGAACCCTCGTCCCTGAGTTGCAGCCCTGGGGCGGCGTCGCGGGAGAGCGCAAACGGGTACTCCCCTTCAGGAGGCTTGGAAGACCCAAGGGCAACAATCAACGAAAGCATCGTAGGCGGACAACAGGAAAAGGGCTGCAGTTTACATCTGATCTGTGCCTTACCGCACCCGGCTTTGCGGATCCGAAACCGTTCCATCCGGCCCGGCGCGGGGCAGCGGTTTGGCGCTTCAACGGCCGTTCGATGCTCATGGCAGAGAAGGCGAACGGCCTGCGTTGCCTGCCCCAAGTGACGCGCGGTCGCGCCACTTGGTCTGGATATTGAGGCCGTCGCGTTGCAACAAGGAGCGCTCCTCGATCAGGGTCTGTTCCAGACGCAGGCGTCCACGCACTTCGAAAAAACGTGATGCCACGCTGTGCTGACCCGCATGGATACGGACGACAGTTCCGCCGGCAAAGCGGGCGGCATCTTCCAGGTTGCGGAAGTGGCTGCGCGCGCGTTCGGCCACCATGCGCTGGGCCTGAGCCATCTCAAGATCAGGAATACTCGCGTAGATCACCTCAGCGCTTGCGGTATTCAGATTGACCGGCGTGCGCACAGGCAGCACGCTCGCATAAAGGCTCAGGCGCGAAATGGTCGCGGGAGACAGGCCCAGCCAGGCCAGCTGCTCCAGTCGCTGCGGCAACAGAAAAGCTGTCGCGTCAGAGAAGCCCGCCGGACTCCTATCGGAGGCAAGTTGCAGGTTTTCGGTCAGGCTCAGCAACTCGGACTGGGGCAGGTTGAGCAGATTGAACAAGCGGGTGAACGCCAGCAGATCCGGCGCAGACGTTTTGCCCGCGTCCACCAGGTTCGTCACGTTCAGGCGCGACTGCATGTCCTCGATCTGGCCAGACAGGAAGACATTGAGCTGGTTGTCGATAGCGCTGGCGGTATTTTTCTTGTCTGCGGCCAAAAAGCTCGATAGCCTGACCTCCTCCAGTGTCACTGCCCAGGGTTCGGCCAAATGGTCAGTGTTGCCGCTACGGCCATCTTCATGCAGGATCAGACGGGCCCAGTCCAGCGCCCCGGTCAGGACCCATGCCGCCTGCACCCGGTCACGCTCGGCGGTTTCAATTTCAACCGCCTGCCACTGTTGCCACAACGCAGTTGCCGCAAAACTTGCCACCAGCGTCACTGTCAGCATGGCGGCGAGTAGCGCCGCACCGCGACATCGACGTGCCGTGTGACATGCCATGACGCGCCCGCCGGCGGGCCGTCCGAATGCGGGCGAGGCCCCCTCGGGGGGCAGCGAGCAGACGCAGTGCCGAGCGTGGGGGCTCATGACTTCCCGCCTCCAAGAATAGGCCTTATCCAGTCTTTGGTGAGGGCGCCTGTCAAGGGTTGGCCGGAGGCCAGGGTCAGCACCAGCCGGATGCCGTCAGGCAAGGGCGCAAGGGCGCTACCGGCCGCTGGCGCAGAGGATATCGAGGCGGCGCTGGCCGCTGGCGCAGAGGGTGTCAAGGCGACGCCGGCTGGGGCCGTGCTCGCCTCCGTGGCGCTGGCCGTGGACTGCGGATTGCTCCAGGCGTTGTGGCGAAAGAAAAAAATCTGCCATTGATCCAGACCGACGACCGCGACCTCGCGCTGCTTCTGCGCAGCGCCCGGGTTTTGCCCCCAAAGCTGAGCCTGCGCCCAGGCGTCCAGTAGTTCGGCCCGGGTATGCAGCGGTGGGGATTGCCAGCGCGCCCAACTGCCCCGCCCATTTGCGGAGCCTTCGATCACACGTCGTGCCCAGCCGACGACGCGCAGGGGGCTGCCTTCGCTGCTGGTGTCACGCCGGGTCAGGCGCAGCACTCGGCCATCGTAGTCAATGCCACTGACCTGCGCCGTTTCCATCACCGCGTCGAGATCAGCTGACCATTGGGTCAGACCGATCTGCAGGGTAAGCACCTCGTCCATGCGCTCTCGCATGTTGACCTGCGCGCGAGTCATGCCGTCGAGGCCGCGCCAGCTCAGCAGCGCCAGCAGGGCCATGACGGCGAGGGAGACCAGCAGTTCGATCAGGGTGAAGCCGCGTATCGGCCTGCAGCGAGCGGACATCAGAAACGACCCACGACAGTGATGACCGTCAGCAGCGGAGGGGCCGGGGCGTCGGTGCCGTCGCGCACATGGGCTTCGACGCGCAGAAAGTTCGGGTTGGGCGTGGTAAAGACCGACAAGGTTCCGCCCAACGGCTTGCCCGCCTGTAGGCAGGTGAAAACGTTGTCGCCGACAGCCGGCATCTGTCTGGTCAGCCGCATTTTGATGAGCTCGTTCTCGGCGCACAGCTGGGCCAACAGTGTGTTGCTCTGGCGTTGCGCGTTGTGCATGAGTGCGCTGCTGGCCTGCACTCCGGCAAACAGGGCTAGCGCCACGATGACCAGCGCTACGAGTACTTCGATCAGCGTAAAGCCCCCTGCCGGTGGCCGGCTAGGGACCCTAGGTTGGGGAGGGCGTCGGCACAACATGACTCAGAACCCGGGCCGAATCGCAAAAGGGTGCAATCCGTCGGTTCCGACGCGCAGTGTCCGGCCCTCGTGCACCAAGGTGACCGTCTGGGGATCGATGATGGGCTCAGGGCCGAGCGTCAGCACGCGCGGGTTCACGAGAGCGTCCCACTGCACGCTGGTGTGCGGACTCAACCAGTTTTGCGGAAGCTTGCCCGAATTGGCCCCCTCAAACCTGAAACCTTTCGGTGTATCGCGCCAGTGCAGGGCCTGACCGCTGGTTCGCGAGAGCGCGCGGCCCGTCTCCAGCAGCGCGGCCAGGCGCTCACCCTCGCGCTCAAGAGCCGTCTGGGCGCTGTCCCGAATGGCAAAGGCGACGCCTGCCGAAGCTATCGCGATGATGCTGATCACCACCAGCAACTCCAACAGGGTAAAGCCCAATGATGCGCGGATCATGCAGGCGCGTGAACGCGATACCGACACTGCACCGGCAAGCGTGGAAGTCAACAGCCTATTGCCAGGAGCCAAGATCCGCATTTTTGCCTTCCCCTCCCGCCTGGCCGTCCGCACCGAGTGACATCACATCGATCTCGCCCTGAATGCCGGGGTTGAGGTACTGGTAAGGCCGGGTCCAAGGATCGTTAGGCAGTTTTTCGAGGGTGGGCTTCCAATTGGGGGGGATGGAGCCTGCCGTCGGCCGGGCCACCAGAGCCTGCAGACCTTGCTCGGCGCTGGGATAACGCTGGTTGTCTAACCGGTACAGCTTGAGCGCCTGCATCAGGTTGTTGATGTCTGTCCGCGCGGCGGTAACTCGCGCGTCGTCGGCACGGTCCAGCACATTGGGCACGATCAGCGCAGCCAGAACGCCAATGATGACCAGCACCACCATGAGCTCAATCAGTGTGAAGCCGCGCTGTGCCAACGGTGTCAGGCGCGACGCTGTTGAACACTTGACACCCGAACGGCCATGACGGGTCGATCTGAAATTTTGGGTCTTCAGCGATAATCTTTCAATGCAAACAAAATGGATGCTCCGTCTTGTCACGGGGCTGCTATGGGCCCTGGCAGCAGCGAGTGCCGTGTATTGGGGGCTGCGTGCGAGCGAGCCAACACAAGCGGTCGTTTTACCCGATGCGACGAGCCCGGCTCCTACAGGCGACGCCTCTGCGCGCCAGACAGCCATTGCCGGTTTGCTTAGCGCGCCGCAGTCCATGGCGCCGGCCGCAGAGGGGCCCGGCCCGGCAGAGCGGTTTGCGCTGCTGGGGGTGATCTCCAGCCTTGCGGGCCAGGGCGCTGCGCTGATCGCGGCCGATGGCAAGCCTGCCCGGCCGTTTGTTGTAGGCGCGGAGATTGCGCCGGGATACCTGCTCAAGGCAGTGGGCCCGCGTGAGGCAATGTTGGCCGACGGTCTGAATGCACCGGTGCGGGCCACGTTGTCGCTACCGCCCCAAGCAGGCGGAAATGCAGCCGCTGCGCCAGCCGTTCCAAGAGTTTTAGGAGTTCCAGCCGCACTTGCATCACCGGCTGCGCCAGCCGCCGCGCCTGTCGCGGCTGCCAGCGTGCGCATGCCTATGCCGTTTTGAACCCGCGATCGACCTAAGCTCATAACTACTCCCAAAAAAGTTAGGCGCAAATTTCTGCGCAGTTTTAACTGTGCATTATCTTAGGGTTGGCGGATGCGCGGAACCGCCATTGCAGACTCAAAATAGTGTAAGGCAATGCCTATACTTTGGACGCGCCAAGCGTCGGCGGCATTGCATTGTTCTCAGGGATAACCGCGCCGTAGGCATCCATGTGGCCGCGTGGGAGTTTTTGGGGTCAGAGCCCAAATTCGACTAGCCTACGGCTCGCCCGGAGGGTGCGGTGCGATGCACCGCAGCGAAATTGGTGTCTGACCCCAATAACACTCGTCAAGCTGGGGAATTCGAGCCTGACCCCTTTTCTCCTAGCGCTGTGGTCGTCGCAGAGACCTCCTCGGTCAGCACGACAGTCTTGCGAATCATGGGCGCTCTGGTGGCGAAGCGCGGATCTTGCAGGCTGGCGGGAAGGTGACCTTGCAAGCGGGCGAAATGGACCACCTTGCTCAACAGGGCAATACCCATGGGCGCCAAGGCGCGCTCCCATAGTTCGCGCGCTGTCTCGCCCTTGGCGACAAAGCACCAGTCCTGAGCGGCGATGGCACCAGCGTCCCAGCCGTCGGCCAGGTGATAGACCGAGCCACCAGCGATCGGGTCGCCTTCGAGAATCGTCCATTCGACGGCTGCAATGCCACGGTGTCGGGGCAGCAGCGAGGGGTGATAACCGATGCCGCCCAGGCGCGAACGCGCGAGCGCCTCGTCGCTCACCCGTGCGTGCGTGTGCGCGGCGATGATGAGATCGGTGCCCTCGGCAATGGCCTCGCCAGGCACCATCTTGGGGTTGTCGAGCACATGCACAGCGACGCCGGCCGCTCGCGCGGCCAGTGCCAACCGATCATCTTCAGCGGGAGCGACGATGCCGGTGAACGCTATGCCTTCTTCCTTGCGCAGCGCCTCGAAAACCGAGGCGGCAAAGAAACGGGATCCTACCAATGCGCATTTCATTTATACATCTCTTCATCAATTAAAGGGTGAAAGGGGAGTGCCGGAGCCGGCCAATCTTCAGGCAGCAATGGCCTCAGCAGCAACATTCTCCACCAGCCCGATCCGGTCGAGCGCGCCAGCCAGTTGCCCCACGGTGCGGTCCGCCTGGTGCCACTTCTCCAGCCCGAACAAGCCGACACGGAAGGTCATGAAGTCGGCGCCTTCGTCACATTGCAGCGGCACGCCGGCGGCGGTCTGCAAGCCTTCGGCGATGAATTTTTTGCCGGACTGGATGTCGGGGTCGGTGGTGTAGCTGACCACCACGCCGGGGGCTTGGAAGCCTTCGGCGGCAACGCTGGGCAGACCGCGGCTTTCGAACAGGGCGCGCACCTGGTTGCCCAGATCCTGCTGCTCGGCTTTGACCTTGGCAAAACCGTAGGCCTGTGTTTCCTTCATGGCGGCGGAGAGGCGCGTCAGTGCGTCGGTGGGCAGCGTGGCGTGATAGGCGTGGCCGCCTTTTTCGTAGGTCTCCATGATCTGCAGCCATTTTTTCAAATCGCAGGAAAAGCTGGAGCTGGTGGTGCCTTCGATGGCGGCGCGGGCACGCTCGCTGAGCATGACCATGGCGCAGCAGGGGGAGCTGCTCCAGCCTTTTTGCGGGGCCGAGATCAGCATGTCCACGCCGGTGGCTTGCATGTCGACCCACATCGCGCCTGAGGCAATGCAGTCGAGCACAAACAGGCCGCCCACGGCGTGCACGGCGTCGGCCACGGCCTTCAGGTAGTTGTCGGGCAGGATCATGCCGGCGGCAGTTTCCACGTGCGGGGCAAACACCAGCGCGGGCTTTTCCTTGGCAATCGCGGCCTGCACCTCGGCAATCGGTGCGGGCGCCCACGGGGCTTGCGCGCCCTTGCTGGTCTGGCGTGCCTTGAGCACGGTGGACGAGGCGGGGATGTTGCCCATGTCGAAGATTTGCGTCCAGCGGTAGCTGAACCAGCCGTTGCGCAGCACCATCACATGCTTGCCTGCGGCGAACTGGCGGGCGACGGCTTCCATACCGTAGGTGCCGCTGCCGGGCACCAGCACGGCGGAGGGCGCGTTGTACACCTCCTTCAGGATGGCGGAGATGTCGGTCATCACGCCCTGGAAGTTGCGCGACATGTGGTTCAGCGCGCGGTCGGTGTACACCACCGAGAATTCAAGCAGTCCATCAGGGTCAACGTTAGGCAGCAGTCCGGGCATAGGGTTTTCTCAGGGTAGTTGGAAAAAGGCGAACCGGCAGCTTAGCACGGCACGGCGTTTTGGGGCCTTCGGTGTCAAGCGGGTTATGGCGTGAGGCTTTTGAGCCAGCCCAGACCGGCTTCGGTGCTGCTGGCGGGTTTGTATTCACAGCCGATCCAGCCGCTGTAACCGATGCGGTCAAGGTGCGCGAACAAGAACGGGTAATTGATCTCGCCGGTGCCCGGTTCATGGCGCCCGGGGTTGTCGGCCAGTTGAATGTGGCCGATGCGCGCCAGGTTTGTTTGCAGGGTGGCGGCCAGCTCGCCTTCCATGCGCTGCGCATGGTAGATGTCGTACTGCACAAAGGCGTTGTCGGCACCCACGTCATCCAGAAGAGCCAGCGCCTGGACGGTGCGGTTCAGGTAAAACCCCGGAATGTCATAGATGTTGATCGGCTCGATCAGCAGCTTGAGCCCGGCGCCCTTGAGCGCCGTGGCAGCGTGCGCCAGGTTGCCGACCAGCGTCTCGCGCAGCACGCTCTCGGGCACGCCGGCGGGCGCCTTGCCTGCCAGCACGTTGAGCTGGCCGACGCCCAGCGCCATGGCATAGTCGATGCCGCGTGCGATGTCGGCGCGAAACTCGTCCACCCGGTCGGAATGGCAGGCGATGCCGTGCTCACCCGCCGCCCAGTCACCAGCAGGCAGGTTGTGCAGCACCAGCGTCAGGCCGTTGTCATTGAGCCGCTTTTTGATCTCGTCGGCCTTGAAGTCGTAGGGGAACAAAAACTCTACGGCCTCAAAGCCGGCCTGGGCAGCGCGCTCAAAACGATCGAGAAAGGGAACCTCATTGAAAAGCATGGTGAGGTTGGCGGCAAAACGTGGCATGTTGTTTTCTAGTGATGCAGTATTTAAAATTCAAGGAAAATTCAAAACTTCGGCATGCCCTTCATGCCACCCATGCCACCCATGCGCTTCATCATCTTCATCATGCCGCTGCCCTTCATCTTTTTCATCATGCCCTGCATCTGCTCGAACTCATTGAGCAGGCGATTGACCTCTTGCACTTGAACGCCTGAGCCTGCGGCGATGCGGCGCTTGCGGGTGGCCTTGATGAGTTCGGGCTTGCGGCGCTCCAGCGGGGTCATGCTCTGGATGATGCCTTCCTTGCGCTTGATATCTTTTTCGGCTTTGTCCATATTGACCTGGCCGGCTTTGGCAGCCATTTGCGCAGGCAGTTTATCGAGCAGGCTTGACAGGCCGCCCATATTTTTCATCTGCTGTAGTTGACTTAAAAAATCACTCAAATCAAAGCCGCTGCCAGACTTGATTTTGGCGGCTAGCTTTTGTGCGGCGGCTACGTCAACGCCTGCGGCAACCTGCTCAACCAGCGCGACGATGTCGCCCATGCCCAGAATGCGGCCCGCGTGGCGTTCGGCATCAAACACTTCGAGGCCGTCGAGCTTTTCACTGGTACCTGAGAACTTGATGGGCGCACCTGTAATCTGCCGTACGCTCAGTGCCGCGCCACCGCGCGAATCGCCGTCGGTCTTGGTCAGGATGATGCCGGTCAGCGGCAGCGCCTCCTTGAAGACCCTGGCGGTGTTGATCGCATCCTGGCCCTGCATGGCATCGACCACAAATAGGGTTTCAACCGGGTTAAGCACGGCGTGCAGCTCTTTGATCTCGGCCATCAGGGCTTCGTCAATCGCCAGACGGCCAGCGGTATCAACCAGCAGCACATCAAAGAAATGCCGTTTGGCATAGTCCAGCGCGGCGCGGGCAATGTCGGCCGGCTTCTGGTCGGACGTGCTCGGAAACCACTCGGCCCCGGCTTGCGCAGTGACGGTTTTCAATTGTTCAATGGCGGCGGGCCGGTACACGTCAGCCGAGACGGTCAGCACCTTCTTCTTGCGTTTTTCGATCAGGTGTTTGGCTAATTTTGCTGTGGTCGTGGTTTTACCGGCGCCCTGCAAACCGGCCATCAAAATCACGGCCGGCGGCTGGACTGCCAGGTTGATGTCGGCAACGCCTTCGCCCATGGTAGCGGCCAGTTCTTTGCTGACGATACCCACCAGCGCCTGGCCGGGTGACAGCGAACCCATCACTTCCTGGCCCAGCGCCTTGTCCTTGACGCGGGCAATAAAGTCGCGCACCACCGGCAGGGCTACGTCGGCCTCTAACAGGGCCATGCGCACCTCGCGCAGCATGTCCTGCACATTGGATTCGGTGATACGGGCCTGGCCGCGCATTTCTTTAACAAGGCGGGAAAGTTTGTCGGTAAGGGCTGAGGCCATTGGAGTTAAGACTCCACGAATATGGAGCAATTGGATAAATTGGGTGAACTGAAGGGCTAAACTGTAGGCATGATTTTAGCTTTTAGCGCATGGTGGGGTCTGGCAGCGGCTGCGGGGGCGGCTGTGAGCTACACCGTGCTTGCGCTGGCTGCCAAACGCTTGAGCCCGCCCGCGCTGCGCGGCGTGCTGTTTGCCGCCTGGCTGTTGCACGCCATCACCCTTGCCGAAGGCCTGCTTGGCGAGCCGCCACGCTTTGGTTTTGCCGCAACGCTGTCAATGACAGTCTGGCTGGTGTTGAGCGTTTATGCGATTGAAAGCCGCCTGTTTCCCCAGATGCAGGCGCACTGGGCACTGGCAGGCATTGGCAGCGTTGCGGTCGTGCTATCGGTTGTTTTTCCGGGCATGAGCTACCACAGGGTCGCTTCGCCCTGGTTGCCTTTGCACTGGGCGCTAGGCGTTGCTTCTTATGGCCTGTTTGCTGCTGCGGCGGTACACGGCTGGTTAATGACGCGCTCGGAGCGCTCGATACGCCTGGCCGCGCAAAACGATGCCGGTGTACCGCTGCTGACGCTGGAACGCCTAACCTTTCGTTTTGTCGAAGCCGGCTTTGTATTGCTGTCGGCGACCTTGCTGGTTGGCTGGCTATTTGCGGAGCAGTTGTACGGGCCTGGCCTGGTCTGGCAATGGAGTCACAAAACCGTTTTTTCAGTGCTCTCATGGCTGACCTTTGCCGGCCTGCTGCTTGGCCGCGCGCGCCTTGGCTGGCGCGGGCCAACGGCGGTGCGGGTTTTGTATCTGGGCTCCGGGCTGCTGTTACTCAGCTATGCGGGTTCGCGCTTTGTGCTTGAAGTTGTTTTAAAGCGCGTATGAAGTATTTACTGGTTCTGGTGATTGCGTTTGTAGTGATCTGGCTCTGGAAGAGTAATCGGCGCACGGACATCAGCGAAAAAGCCAATGCAGCAGCCACCAAAAAACCAAATCAAAAAATGGTGCCGACCGAGATCGTGGCCTGTGATGTCTGCGGCGTGCATCTGCCGCGCGCAGAAGCACTTGCAGGGCCGGGCGGCATTTATTGCTCCGCTGCCCATCGGCAGCAGGCAGCAGGCTAGATGTCACAGACGCGGCCAGATCGGCCAGAGCAGCTAGAGGCTTCCAGCTCCTGGTTTGGCCCGCTGGAGGGTATGTCCGGTGCCTGGGAAGCTGAGGTCGAGATCGGCTCGTTTGGCCGCCTGTGGCGCGCCTTCATGTCGGCCCGGGTCGCGATTGCCAGCGTGCTGGTTGTGCTGCAGGCATCCATCTACGCTCTGGGCAATGTCAGCAACAGCTGGTCGATATCGGTTTGTATCGCCTACTTTGTTGCCACCCTAGCGGTGCGGCTGTGGGCCAGACCCAAGCCGCCCACAAGAACCTTTGATGCGCAATGGGTATCCACCATCGGTGTCGATGTGGTGGCGTTTTCAGCACTCAATTTTTTGCAGTTCAGCGGCATCAACTACACCCCGCTATACGCCCTGCCGGTACTGCTGGCATCTGTGTTGGGGCCGATAGTACTGGCCTTTGGCACAGCCGCCAGCGTGACGCTTTATCTACTCTTCGATGCCTGGTGGATTTCGCTTCAGTCGCCGGGCGGATTGCCGTCGCGGTTTTTGCAATCGGGTTTGAGTGGTTCAGGTTTTTTTGTGCTGGCGCTGCTGGCCAATCAGTTGGCATTGCGACTGCTGCGCGAGGAGCAACGTTCAAGAAACAGCCAGTCGGTGGCGCGTATGCAAACCCAAGTCAACGAGCTGGTGATTGAAACCCTCACCGATGGCGTATTGGTGATTGATGCCAACGGTGTGGTGCGTGCAGCCAATCCGGCCTCCCGGCGCCTGCTGGCAACGCATGGTGTCACCCGCATGGCACCTTTTGTGCTGGCTGCCGAAGCGGCCTGGCAACCGCTGATCGAGATCATGCGCATGACCTTCCTGCTCAAAACGCCGCAAGAGGTGGACGTGAGCATGGAGGACGCCTCCCGCAATGCACGGCGGCTGCATGTGCGCACCCGGCTGGCAGCCTCGCAGGACAACATGAATGAAAGGCTGTGCGTGATGTTTCTGGAAGACCTGCGCGAGATGGAAGCCCTGGTCCGCACTGAAAAGATGGTGGCGATGGGCCGCATGTCTGCCGCTGTCGCGCACGAAATCCGCAACCCCCTGGCAGCGATTTCGCAGGCCAATGCCCTGCTGGAAGAAGACCTGCAAGACCCGGCGCACAGGCAGCTCACTGCGATGGTCCGTCAAAACGCGCAGCGGCTGGCAAAAATCGTGGACGATGTGCTGAACATTTCGCGCGCCCAGGCAGCTGACCCCGAACAGTACGGCAGCATGGTGATGCTGGACGAGGCGGTCATGCGCATGGCTTCTGACTGGACAGCACAGACCGGAGCCAGGCAGCAAACGCTCATAGCAGTCAATGCCGGCAACACGGTGATTGCCTTTGACCCCGAGCACCTGCGGCGCATTCTCATCAACCTGCTGGACAATGCATTGCGCTACGCCAGCCCGACCGCCCACTCGATCGAAGTGAGCACAAGCCTAGGAGCCTATCGGGCACGGCTGTCAGTCTGGAGCGATGGTGCGCCGCTTGAAAAAACCGTGCAGGCCCATTTGTTTGAACCTTTCTTTTCATCGGAAAGCCGTTCCAGCGGACTGGGCCTGTATATTTGCCGGGAGCTGTGCGAGCGCTATGGCGCGCTGATCGGCTACCAGCGGGCCGTACGCCATGCCATCGAAGGGAATGAATTTTTTGTCCTCTTTCGGTCCGGCGCGCAGCCCCTGAGCGCCAAGCCAAGCTCCACTGATGCCCTGTCTGCCTGAGAACCATGCAACCCAACATCAACGTATCCCATCCACAGCCCGCGCACATTCTGGTCATTGATGATGAGCCGGATCTGCGTACGCTTTACGAACTCACGCTGCTGCGTGAAGGCTACCGGGTTGAAGCCGTAGGGGATCTGGCGCAGGCACGCCAGAAACTACAGGAGCAGCGCTTTGACGCCGTCATCACCGACATGCGTCTGCCCGACGGCCTGGGACTGGAACTGCTGCGCGACATGGTGACCCAGCAGCGAGCAGAGCGCTGCGTGGTCATCACAGCGCATGGCTCGGCTGAAAATGCCGTCGAAGCCCTGAAGGCAGGTGCTTTTGATTACCTGACCAAGCCGGTTGACCTCAAGCAGTTGCGAGCAGTGGTGGCATCGGCCATACAGGGATCGAAGGCGGCTGCATCAGCGGCATTGCAGGCAGTTTCAGGCGCTACGGGAAACACCAACAGCGGCGCATCCGTCTCAGGCCCGCGTCAGAGCGTCTCAAACAGTACAAACCCTTCAAAGGCCAACGCGGCTGGCAGCGTTTTGCAGCGCCTAGTCGGTCACTCACCGGCCATGCAATCGGTCAAAACGCGCATTGTCAAAGTGGCGGGCAGCATGGCTCCGGTGCTGATACAGGGGGAATCCGGCACAGGCAAGGAACTGGTTGCGCGGGCCGTGCATGGTTGCAGCCACCGGGCAGCTGGCCCCTTCGTTGCCGTCAACTGCAGCGCGATTCCTGAGAACCTGCTGGAGGCCGAATTTTTTGGTGCGCGCAAAGGGGCCTACACCGGCTCCACCCAGGACCGGATGGGTTATTTTCAGGCGGCCAATGGCGGCACCCTGTTTCTGGACGAGATTGGCGACCTGCCAGTCGCCATGCAGTCCAAGCTGCTCAGGGCGATACAGGAGCGGGTGGTGCGCTCGCTCGGCTCCTCGCAGGAAGATGCTGTTGATGTCCGTATCGTCAGCGCCTCACACAAAGAGCTGGGTAGCGAGGTTGAGGCTGGCCGGTTCCGCCAGGATTTGTATTACCGACTCAATGTGATTGTGATTGCCGTGCCGCCGCTGCGCGAGCGGCGTGACGACCTGCCTGACCTCTGCGATGCCTTGCTGGCGCGGATCTGCCAGGAGTCGGGTTTTACCGTTCCGCGTCTGGACGAATCAGTGCTACAGCAACTGCGCACACACCCGTTCAACGGCAATGTCCGGGAGTTAGAGAACATATTGCACCGCGCCATGGCGCTGAGTGAGGGCGGCGTGCTGCACCTAGATGCTGGCATGGACAGGCCCGCCGATCCGGCGCTGGTGGTGGTTCCTGAAAACCTGCAGGACTACCTGGACGCGCAGGAGCGAAGCATTCTTTGCCAGGTGCTGCTTGACACCCGGTTTAATCGCACCGCTGCTGCCGCCCGGCTGGGACTGAGCCTGCGGCAAATCCGCTACCGCATCGCACGCCTGAACATCGCCATGCCGGACAGCGACAACCCGGCAGAGCAGGCGGGCATCGCAGACGGAGCCGAAGAAGGTAGCCTTGACCACCGCTGAAGTCCCCGCTGCCGGCCCGCTCTGGCACCAGGGCTGGTACCGCCATGCAAGGGCGCTGGCATCGCCCAACTTCGGGCAGCGCCCGGACAATGCGCAGACTGACCTGATCGTCATCCACTCCATCAGCCTGCCGCCTGGCGAGTTTGGCAATGGCCATGTGCAGCGCCTGTTTACCAACCAGCTCGACTTTGAGGCGCACGCCTACTTTCAGGGCATACGCGGCTTGCAGGTTTCATCGCACTTTTTTATTGCACGCGGCGGCGAGCTTTGGCAATTTGTCAGTTGCGATGAGCGCGCCTGGCATGCCGGGCAATCCAGCTACCGCGGACGCGACAACTGCAACGATGACTCGATAGGCATTGAACTGGAAGGGCTGGAGGGTGATGCCTTCGAGCCAGCTCAGTACGAAACCCTGGGCGGACTGTGCGCGGCCATCATGGTGCAGTATCCCATCACACATATTGCTGGTCATGAACACATTGCACCCGGCCGCAAGCTGGACCCTGGCCCGGGGTTTAAATGGCCCTTGCTACAACGCAGCCTAGCCGCGCCAGATAAGTACTTTCCCGAATCCCGCAAGGTATCTTGAGCAGGCGGCGTTGATGGCCAAACGCAGCATCCATGCGGTGTCAAGGGGGTATAAAAGCGTAGCCAAAAGTGTTAATGAAAATTCTTCTCAAAACACTACCTGTAGTGCTTGAATAAGCTTCAGACACTAGGTATAGTGTGTGAGCCACGGCCAAAGAACACCGACAGTTTTCAAGAAAAATTCAAAAGCATATCCAAAGGATGCACATGCAAACAGCTCAAAGCACCATCTTCACCGCCACCAGCGCGCCAACATTTCCCCCGCACACCGCCGACAGCAGCACCCCATCCAACCCTTTCAGCAACTACCAGATCATCCGGCGCAATGGTGCCGTTGTTCCTTTTGAGCCGAACAAAATTGCGGTCGCCATGATGAAAGCCTTCCTCGCAGTGCATGGCACGCAGGGAGCCGCATCGGCCAGCGTTCGCGAAACGATTGACGGCCTGACGCAGGCCGTCATGCGCGCCATGATGCGTTCACGGCCAAGCGGCGGCACCTTTCATATTGAAGACGTGCAAGACCAGGTCGAGCTAGGCCTGATGCGCGGTGGCCACCATGAAATCGCCCGCGCCTATGTGCTGTACCGCGAAAAACGCACGCAGGAGCGTGCCCACCAGTCACGGGCACAAGCACCCGTTGCCACGCTTATCCATGTCATGGATGGCGGCAAAAAAGTTGAGCTTGACTTGCGCAACCTGCAGGCCCTGATTGAAGCGTCCTGCGCCGACCTTGGTACAGACATCAAACCTGCCCCCATCGTTGCCGAGACCATGCGCAACCTGTACGACGGCGTGCCGATCGACGAGGTCTACAAGGCCTCCATCCTGGCAGCCCGTACGCTGATTGAAAAAGACCCTGGCTACACCTACGTTACAGCCCGCCTCCTGATGCACACCATACGCCGCGAAGTGCTGGGCGAAGAAGTGGCCCAGGAAGAAATGGTGACGCGCTACGCAGAGTACTTCCCGCAGTTCATCGCCAAGGGTGTGCAAAACGCGTTGTTAGATGAAAAGCTCCAGCAGTTTGATCTGGCCCGCCTGGGCGCGGCGCTCAAGCCCGAGCGCGATCTGAAGTTTGGCTACCTCGGCCTGCAAACATTGTATGACCGCTACTTTCTACATGTGCGCAAGCAGCGCATCGAGTTGCCACAGGCTTTCTTCATGCGCGTGGCGATGGGCCTGTCGCTGAATGAAATCAATCGCGAAGAGCGGGCCATCGAGTTTTACGAAGTGCTGTCGTCGTTCGACTTCATCTCAAGCACGCCAACCCTGTTCAATGCCGGTACGCTGCGCTCGCAGCTCTCATCTTGCTACCTCACCACAGTGCCTGATGACCTGGGCGGTATTTACGATGCAATTAAAGAAAACGCTCTGCTGGCCAAATTTTCAGGTGGCCTGGGCAACGACTGGACACCAGTGCGCGCACTCGGTGCCTATATCAAGGGTACCAACGGCGAGTCGCAGGGCGTGGTGCCTTTCCTGAAAGTCGCCAACGACACGGCAGTCGCCGTCAACCAGGGCGGCAAGCGCAAGGGCGCGGTCTGCGCCTATCTTGAAACCTGGCATCTGGACATCGAAGAGTTCCTCGAGCTGCGCAAGAACACCGGCGATGACCGCCGCCGCACCCACGACATGAACACCGCCAACTGGATTCCCGACCTGTTCATGCGCCGCGTCATCGAAAAAGGCAGCTGGACGCTGTTTTCCCCCAATGACACGCCAGATCTGCACGACAAGTACGGCAAGGACTTCGAAAAAATCTACACCGCCTACGAAGCCAAAGCCGAGCGCGGCGAGATCAAGCCGTCACGCAAGCTGCAGGCCACCGACATGTGGCGCAAGATGCTGTCGATGCTGTTTGAAACCGGCCATCCATGGATCACCTTCAAGGATGCCTGCAACATCCGTTCACCCCAGCAGCACATCGGCGTGGTGCATTCGTCCAACCTTTGCACCGAGATCACGCTCAATACCAGTGCCACCGAAACCGCTGTCTGCAACCTCGGCTCCGTCAACCTGGTACAGCACCTGAAGGATGGGGCCGACGGCATCAAAGTTCTTGACCACGCGAAGCTGCAAAAAACCATCACCACCGCCATGCGTATGCTGGACAACGTGATCGACGTCAATTACTACGCAGTCAAGAAAGCGCACGACTCCAACATGCGGCATCGCCCGGTTGGCCTTGGCATCATGGGTTTCCAGGACTGCCTGTATGAATTGCGTGTGCCTTATGCATCGCAAGAAGCCGTCGAGTTTGCAGACCAGTCCATGGAAGCCGTCTGCTACCACGCTTACTGGGCTTCGACTGAACTGGCCAAAGAGCGCGGCAAGTATGCCAGCTACAAGGGTTCGCTCTGGGACAAGGGCATACTGCCACTCGACACGCTGGACCTGCTTTTGGAAGCGCGTGGCGGTTATGTTGAAGTCGACCGCTCGGCAACACTGGACTGGGAAGTGCTGCGCAAAAAAATTGCCAAAGACGGCATGCGCAACTCCAACTGCGTCGCCATTGCGCCAACCGCCACCATCGCCAACATCATTGGCGTGGATGCCTGCATTGAACCCTGCTTTGGTAACCTCTCGGTCAAGTCCAACCTGTCTGGCGAATTCACGGTGATCAACCATTACCTGGTGCGCGACCTGAAACGCCTGGGCCTGTGGGACGATGTGATGGTGGTTGACCTCAAACACTACGACGGTTCGTTGCGTCCCATTGACCGTGTACCGAAAAACATCAAATCACTTTACGCAACAGCATTTGAAATTGAAACCCAATGGATTGTCGAAGCCGCAGCGCGCCGCCAGAAATGGATTGACCAGGCACAGTCGCTCAACATCTACATGGCTGGCGCATCTGGTAAAAAACTCGACGAGACCTACAAGCTGGCCTGGCTGCGTGGACTGAAAACCACTTACTACCTGCGCACGCAGAGTGCAACGCACGCCGAGAAATCAACCGTGCCTGCAGGCAAGATGAACTCCGTCTCTTCAGGTGCTGCAACTGCGGTTGGCGGCATCAGCGCACTCGAGGCAGCGGCTGCTGCAGCGCAGGCACAGATGAATGCAACACCTGCAACCGACATCCAGTTTTGCGCCATCGATGATTCGGGTTGCGAGGCCTGCCAGTAAAAAATGCTGCCGATGAAGCTCTTTCACAATTGCTTTCGTAATTGCTTTCGTAATCGCTTGATGGCATGTTCGATGTCATCAAGCGATGTAATTGAGCAACACAATTTTGCTGCGATGTGAATGAACACTTTTCATTTTCCATCGCTGCTTTCATAATCTCAAAGTATTGGAAACCTTTATGTTGACCTGGGACGAAGAAATCAAACCATCATCGCAAAATACACTTGCAAGCGGCCTGCTAGAGAGCCGCTCGATGGAGCTTCCGCCACTTTCTTCTGCCGCACCTCAAGCGCAGACTCGCATGTTGAACGACGGGCCTTTTACGCCTGCTGTCGCTCGCGTCGCTCCTCTCGCTGCAAGTGCGCAGCCAACAGCCGATCCCGCAGTAGCCAAACGCGTCAAGGCTTCGGACAAACGCATCATCAACGGTAAGACCGACGTGAACCAGTTGGTGCCGCTCAAATACAAATGGGCCTGGGAAAAATACCTTGCCAGCTGCGCCAACCACTGGATGCCGCAGGAAGTCAACATGACCCGCGACATCGCACTCTGGAAAGACCCTAACGGCCTGACCGACGACGAGCGCCGCCTGGTCATACGCAACCTCGGATTTTTCGTCACGGCAGACTCACTGGCCGCCAACAACATCGTGCTCGGCACGTATCGCCATATCACTGCGCCCGAGTGCCGCCAGTATTTGCTGCGCCAGGCTTTTGAAGAAGCCATTCACACCCACGCTTACCAGTACATCACTGAATCGCTGGGCCTGGATGAAGCTGAGATCTTCAATGCCTACAACGAAGTCCAGTCCATCAAGGACAAAGACCAGTTCCTGATTCCATTCATCGAAGTCATCTCTGATCCGCTGTTCAAAACCGGCACGCCCGAAGCAGACCAGACGCTGCTCAAGTCGCTGATTGTTTTTGCCTGCCTGATGGAAGGCCTGTTCTTCTATGTCGGTTTCACTCAAATTCTTGCGTTGGGCCGCCAGAACAAGATGACCGGTGCAGCCGAGCAGTACCAGTACATCCTGCGCGACGAGTCCATGCACTGCAACTTCGGCATTGACCTCATTAATCAGCTCAAGCTTGAAAATCCGCACCTCTGGACAGCAGAGTTCAAGGCAGAGATCAAAGCGCTGTTCATGAAAGCTGTCGAGCTCGAATACCGCTACGCCGAAGACACCATGCCGCGTGGTGTGCTGGGCCTGAACGCCTCGATGTTCAAAGGTTACCTCCGCTATATCGCCAATCGCCGTGCCACACAGATTGGCCTAGAGACCTTGTTCCCGAACGAAGTAAATCCGTTCCCGTGGATGAGCGAAATGATTGACCTGAAGAAGGAGCGCAACTTCTTTGAAACCCGCGTCATTGAATACCAGTCGGGCGGTGCCCTGTCCTGGGACTAATTGACCGAATTGAGATTACACAAGAACAACATGATTTCAAGAATTTCAATGCTTGACGATTGCACCACAGAGTGCGCCAAATAATGGTCGCCAGGCATTGTTACTGTGTTCGCGGCGCTGGGACCGGTTTATCCGACTCCCAACGCCATGAATCGCTTTACGTACTCCAAACGTGAAGTGCTCATTGCAACGTGATCAAGGAGAAAACTATGGCAACTGCGAAAAAAACTGCGGCTAAAAAAGCTGCTCCAAAGAAAGCACCGGCAAAAAAAGTAGCGGCGAAGAAAGCCCCTGCTAAAAAAGCT
>JBCKNF010000008.1:0-72625 GCA_038902815.1 Polaromonas sp.
GGTCATACGCGGCGCTTCAATCCGAGTCACCAGTACGTTCATAAAAAGGTGGTTGCGGGCGAATTCAACATTCAGCAGCTCGATGTGCAAACCTATTTTTTCCGCCGTAGCAACATCAACGCCATGGGCCAGGCGCGTTCGTGGACGGATCATTTGCTGTGGCACCACGCCGCGCATACGGTCGATTTGTTTGCCTACCAATGCGGCAGCCCGATCGTCAAAGCCAATGCCATTCAGGGCCCGATTCACCCGGTGCTGGGTATTGCGATGGACATGAGCATCCAGCTCAAGGCGGCAAGCGGTGCCATCTGCACGCTGTCGCTGAGTTTTAACAACGACGGGCCGCTGGGTACCATTTTCCGCTACATCGGCGACAACGCGACTTACCTGGCGCGCTACGACGACCTGTTCAATGGCAAGGATGAAAAGATTGATGTCAGCAAGGTTGACGTGAGTATGAACGGCATCGAGCTACAGGATCGTGAATTTTTTGCGGCCATCCGCGAAAACCGCGAGCCGAACAGCAGCGTGGCCAAAGTGCTGGCCTGCTATGAGGTTTTGCATGACCTGGAGCAGCAGCTCAAAGGCTAGACCAAGCTCGAATTAAAAACGTAAGGTGACCATGAAAACCCGACAACTCGGACAGTTTGCAGTCAGCGAAATCGGCCTCGGCTGCATGAACCTCAGCCATGCCTATGGCGAGCCGGTATCAAAAGAGCAGGGCGAACGTGTGTTGCTGGCCGCGCTGGATGCAGGCGTGACACTTTTCGATACCGCAACGCTTTACGCTTTTGGTGCCAATGAAACACTGCTCGGCAATGTGCTCCGGACGCACCGCCACAAGTTCACACTGGCCAGCAAATGTGGCATGCATGGTGTGGACAAAGCGGGTGACGGCAAGCTGGTGCGCGAGATTGACGGCAGCCCTGCAACCATTCGCAAAAACTGCGAAGACAGCCTGCGCCGCCTGCAAACCGATGTGATTGACCTTTACTACCTGCATCGCTGGGACAAAAAGGTGCCAATTGAAGACAGCGTGGGGGCCCTGAGCGAGCTGCTGCAAAAAGGGCACATTCGTAGCATTGGTTTGTCTGAGGTGTCAGCCACTACGCTGCGCAAGGCCCATGCGGTACACCCCATCACCGCCGTGCAGACTGAGTATTCGCTCTGGACGCGCAACCCTGAAATCGCCGTGCTCGATGCCTGCCGTGAACTCGGCACCGCCTTCGTCGCGTTCAGTCCGGTAGGGCGCGGGTTTTTGTGTGGTGATCTGACCGACGTAACAGCGCTGAATGCACGGGATATTCGCCGCCAGATGCCGCGCTTTCTGCTAGATAACTATGCCGCCAACCTCAAGCTGCTGCCCGCTTACAGGGCGCTTGCCAAAGAGGCGGGGTGCAGCCCGTCGCAACTGGCCCTGGCGTGGTTGCTGCAAAAGGCTCCGCACATCATTCCCATTCCTGGCACCACCAGCCTAGAGCATTTGCATGATGACCTCGGTGCTGCCGGTATGGCGCTCTCTGCAGACCTGCTGGCCCGGCTTGAGGCATTGATAAACCAGCAAACCGTCACCGGCCCACGCTACAGCGCGCAAGGCACAAGCGAAGTGGATACTGAAGAATTCATCTGAAGCATGACGGCAGTTAAAGCGCCCACCCTGACAATCAGCCTTTTACACGCAGGAGTTCCTCATGCAAACACGTCGTCAAATCAACCGCGCTTGCCTTGCCGCACTTACCCTGGTTGCAGCTGGTGCGGTCGTCGCCATATCGGGTTGCGGCTCGATGATGGCTCGGTCGAATCAGGTGGCGCTGACCACACAGCTTCGCGGCGCAAACGTGGTGCCGCCCAATGCCAGAGCCGGTAGCGGCTCGGTTGATGCCATGTTCAACAAGGACACCAACCTGCTGCGCTGGAAGGTCAACTACAGCGGCTTGAGCGGCCCTGCAACGGCTGGTCACTTTCACGGCCCGGCAGCTGTCGGTGCCAATGCGGGTGTGGCACTCGGCTGGGCCAATCCGATTGCCAATGCCATGGAAGGCAGCGCCACACTGACGGCTGCGCAAGCGGCTGACCTGATGGCTGGCAAGTGGTATGCCAACATCCATACTGCGGCCATGCCAGGCGGTGAAGTTCGCGGCCAGATGACGGTACAGAAATAGGTTTTTTGGGTGTAGTTCAAAAAGTGCCGTTTTTGGGTAATACTGGCAATGTGACTTTTAGACGGTTTGCCTATGACTTAATCGAAGGCCACCCGAAAAAGTGTTACCCGTTTTGAACCGCGTCCAAGAACATGGTAATTCCTGCATCGAAACTCAAATTTTATCCAGTCGTACGCGCGTTGGGCGTTGAGGCTGCGGCGATCCCGCAAGGCGCCCGGCGAATGGTCAAAGCCGTTTTGCACCTTTGGCGACAAAAAGAGTTTGCGCATCTTGTCCAAAACACGCCATACGGCACCACTGCGCTGCTGCAAAACGTGCGCGTGCGAAGGTTTGCTGAATGGCTCATCGCCCAGCCCTTCAACGACGCAGCGTTTTGGCTCGCTACTGCCTACGCCACTTGGGTTGGCGACGAAGTGCGTTCCGAGCAAGCTCTGTATTTCACGCCCCCAAAACTTGCCGACAGGGTGATTGACGACCTGGTGGCGCGAGGCGCGTCACTCACCGAGCACCACTGGCATGACCCGGCGTGCGGAGGTGCCGCTTTTTTGATGCCAATTGCAAAACGTATGGCAGCAGAACTGGCGCAAGCAGGTTTGCCGTCCATCGAAATCCTCAAAAAGGTCGAAAAACAAATCAGTGGCACTGACCTGAATGAAACGCTTCTGGGCATTTCGAAGCAGTTCTTGCTGATGGCACTGTCTGAGCATATTGTCGCGAGCGGCTTTATGCCCACCTTTTCACTCACCAAGGGCGATGGCTTGTTGGTTGAAGCGGGCGAAAACCCCAAAGCGCATGTTGTTGCCTGCAATCCACCTTACCGAAAACTCAATGCCATTGAAACCAAAAAATATGCCGCTGACTTTGGTGACGTGATTCGCAATCAGCCCAACATTTACGGCTTGTTTATTCGTAAGACCATGGACATGGTGCGCCCAGGCGGACTCATAGGGTTACTAACGCCCACCAGTTTCCTGTCTGGCGCTTCATTTTCGAAGTTGCGCAGCAGCATCATCAAACACAGCGATGTGCTCCAAATTGACATGCTAATCGAGCGTTCTTCGATGTTTATTGCGGTTCAACAGGAGGCCGTGATTACGGTTCTTCAATCCAAGCCACTGATAAGTAAGCGTGATGCTGCTACGGAATTTGAACGGGAATGCTTAACTGAAATTTGTGTGCTGAGCCCGGAAGGTGACTACCTCCCTGTTGGCAGCAGCCAATTGTCGGCAAATGGGATGCCCTGGCCAATACCGCGCTCCGTGTCTGATGCTGCCCTGCTGGTGGCCGCACAACAGTGGACTAGCAGGCTCTGCGACTACGGGTATGCCCCGAGAGTTGGGCATCTGGTTCCTTATCGGGATGAGCGTAGACGCTTTCCCAAGCGGCCAAAGCGCAAGGACCCGTCTCGTGTCGTGCCTATTGTTTGGGCCGGGGACATTACGGTTGCAGGCTTTGAGCACGGCAGAGCTCACAAACTTGACCGAGTGGACTATTTTGTGGAGGTGTCGGACCCCAACCATTCCAGTGTTATCAGAGCCCCCAGCGTGGTTCTTCAACGCCTGACATCAAGCGATCAGGCTCACCGCCTCATTGCGTGCGCCATACCTAACGAGTGGCAGGTCAAAGAAGGCGGTTTTGTGGCGGAAAACCATGTCATTGCGCTGGTCGCCAAGGACAGCAGCACTTGGAGTCCGCAAGTTATGGCGGACCTAGTGAACTCTGATTTAGTCAATCGCCTATACAGAGCGATATCAGGTGCCACAAACGTAGCGGTGGGAGAGATCAATGAATTGCCCCTGCCCGACCCCGCTGATTTGAAGGCTGCAATAGCGCAAAATGCAGAGATAAATGCCGCCATTCGCATAGCGCTTGGTCTGGACGAACAACATGATACGAGGTGCGGGTATGACGCAATTTACTAGCCTGGTGGACGCATGAGGCCCAACCTTGGCAACACAGGTAAGAAGGCGCGCTGGGAGCAGCCTCAAGATGACGCGGACAAGAAAAAGAAGATCCTGGAACAGTTGCTAAGCAAGCGCTCTAAGGCCGTAGAGCCCATTCGACCTACCAAAAATGACATACCTCCAGAGACGACCGTCGCGGAAAAGCCGGTGGTTGAAGCCTCGAATGGCGAGCCCGCAAAACTCGGGTTTAACTTGTTTCGCAATATCGACGCGGCGCCCCTCAAGGTAAGCAAGACAATAGAGCAACTATCTGGGCAGCTGCTTAGCATTCAAAAGGGACGGTTCGAGTTCTCACTCCTTTGGCCTGGTTCGATTCGCAGCTTGGCCTGCATCCATGCGGTGGCTACGGTTTCAAGATGGCACCAGGGGGACAAGCGAGGCGTTCGTACCTTGGTTTATCCGGCCAGGGCAAATATTTTCCAGGATTTGAACCACGCACAAATTGACCGCATCGCGCTTGCAAAGCTATTCGCAGGGCTGGTTGAACCTAGCCGAGGAGAGCCACCAAATCTAAAGGTGACTGTTTCTTGTCCAGAAAAAGATACTTTCTTCACTTCGTTAAGGAGCGTTCGTTCGGCTGACGGGGTTGAGTTACTGCCGACGATTGGCGAGGTGCTGCCACATTACTATTCGGATCAAACCTTCAATGGCTGGAAGTCTTGTGAAGGTGACCTACTAAAAAACCTGAAGACCAGACTAGGTGACGGCGACCATACCAGAGCATTGAGTGCTGGCGCGATATCCAAAATGGGAGCGCCTGACTATGCACCTGATGCAATATTTGGGTTAGGTTGGCGTACTTCACAGGAGGATATTGAGAAGGCGCTGAAGTCTTTGAAGAAGTTAGGCCAGCCGAATTGCATTCTGGTCGATGTAACACGTGTCGCCCGAAAAAATAATCCGAAATGGGTTCGATCCACAGTGCGATTTCTTGAGACCATCGTAGATATTTGGCCGGCCAACAGACCAGGTGTCTGCATCATCGCTGATGAGCCATTTATTAAGAATCAATTGCTGCAGGAGCTAGCGCGCCGTGTGACCAAAGGTGACGCTCACGCCACAACTATTTCTAACGCAGGGATGGCGGTGAGGGGCTACCCGTGTTGGACTGTAAGAGAAGGTTTCATCGCGAAAGACTTTGTTGAGCCTCTCAGTCCTACGCCTAAGGAAATTCGGGCCTTCTTCACTGACACGCACGCGGCAGAGCTCATTGCGCAGGTTGATAAGCTCAAGTCCACAGCCTCAGACCAAATCAGCCAGGATTTGCTTGCTGAGGTCTCTCGGTATTTATCTCGATTGGCATCCCTTCCTGCAAGCACTCGGGTTCTCATTGATTGGTTGGACCAGACCGGCGTACCAATGGCTGTCAGAGAGCTCTACACCTGGCCTACATACCGCTCAAAATTGCATCGATTGCTCACCGCACCCGATTTTTCTGAAAAACTGCGACTCGAAAAAATCATCAAGAAGTGCGATGCACTTTGGGCCGACTATGCAAATGGAACACCCTTTGCTCGCCATTTGGCCAAGCTCATTCAGGAACATACAGGGGGCGCAGAAAAATGCTGTGTTGTGTTTACCAAGCCGACTTCCAGAAGACTGGCCGAGAGGTACTTCGAAACCTACGACGGATACCCAGAAGGTGCAGGCTTTGAGGTGTTGAAAGACTGCGTGCGGATGGTCGTCTCTGGCTCGCTTGATGCTGAGCTGGGCGCCCGCAAGAACGAGACCATCATATTTGCGGGGCTTGATGAAGTTTCAATCAGAAGCTTGATACTCGATGAGCGCATCTCCTCGCCAGCCTATGTGCTGCTCACACGCAGAAACGCTGCATATCTCAAAGCAACCTTGAAGTCTATTGACCAGCTACCGGCATTTTCCGAGCTAGGCTCACGGGTCAAGCCGCTGTTGGAACAGCTCCCGGACTTTCCTGATGTAGATGCCCGAACCTTGTTCACTCGGGCGGACTTTGTTCTGCCAACTTTTTCATTTGAGCAGGGACTATCGGCTGCAATTTCTGAAGATGACAGCAAAGATCCGGATGCCTGGGAGCTTGTTCTCGAGAACTCAAGTTCTGTTCGGCGTAGTCCCGGTGCCCAAGTCTATGTGTATGACCCCTTGTATGGTTACACCCAAACCCGAGGGTTCCGGAGGGTTGAAGTGAGTAGTCTTCAAGAAGGTCAGCGTCTGTTTTTGATGTCCGGGGAACTACGAGAGTTGACCGAAGCGTCATTGAAGGAAGCCGGTATTGATATCAGCCACGACAAGCTGTTTGAGACTTCGCTCAGGCAGTACCACAACCGGATTCTTCGAGCCATTGAAGAGACGTTTCCAAATAAAAATACGCTAGACCAAGCGCGCGAACTGAGGCAGAGAATTCTGAGTTCTACTGATGCTCCAAACGGTCTCCCAGCAGAAGGCTCAATCAAAAACTGGCTGAACGTTGCAAGCTTACTTACGGCCAAGTTTGAGGATTTGACAAGCAAGGCACCCCAAAAAGCCGATCACTTCAAGGCCTTTGCCAAAGCAATTGGTTTGTCGGACGTCGAAGCGGTCTATTTTTGGAAGGCGGTGATCCAACCCCTCCGCGGCACTCGAAGAGCCGATGGTAGAGAGATTTCTAAAGCCTACGCTCGCATGCTGTTGGAGCCTGAATCGGCTGTGGTGCACAACAGAATGAAGCCTGAGGTAGTTGAGTATTTGTTTTCGCGTGCCGAGGAAAACGTATACACGATTGAGGCCATTAAGAGGCCAAATCTCGAGGAAATCCATGTCTAAAATGTTGTTGCGCGCTGACCCGTCAAAAATTTCGACGACTCTTAAAGAGGCAGTTGTTGATGCGCTAGTAAACCTAACTTTCAGATGCATCAGTGGGCATGGCCCGGATGGAGATGTATTATTTGGTTCCAGGCCGCGTTCGCTGTTTAGTTCGGCCTTTCTGTTACCAAGACCTGCGACGCTGGGTGAGAGCGACGAAGTTACTCAACCTATCCACATCAGCGCGCACGGACTGGACTTTCAAATAAAGCAAGGTGCTTCGGGGCAGATTGTCGTTAAGCCCCGGCTGCAGGTCTATGTCCGCGTACTTCCCCGTACTACCGATATGTCTCGGCCCGATTGCGTGATGCGATTTAGGCTCAACGATCTCACCAAAAAGCACCTGAAAGACGTCCTATATGCCGCCTTGAATGGCAAATGGGCAGAAATGGGCGCAGGTTACAAACGCAGGGGTGAACACCCGGACTGGAAAGCGACAGAGACACTAATTCGCGAGAGGGTGCACCGTGAGCTAGGGCTGCCAAAGGACCTGAAGACCCTGTTCCTTGAGGAGTCCGTGGCCCCGGTAGACGATTCAGAGGAAAAGACGGAGGAGGGTGTCGTTGTTTGGGGCGAAGCGGGGCTCGTCCTCAACGACGCGCATTTTCATCCAATGGATATTCCACACAAGTGGATTCGCATACCCATTGCTCAAGAGTTGTTGCCGGCGCTAACAATCAACCCTAGCGATACCAAACCTGAAATTCTTGCAACTTGCAAACTTGCAGCTGATGCGCTCAATGCAGCCGTCGCGACAGTCGTCACAAATTGGGCACAAAGTCCGGAAGGTCAAGACTGGGGTTACCGTGCGGGCATCAAGGTCTACCCCTCTGAGTACAAGGGATGGGATGCATTCTTGGTCAAGGTACGCGCCTCGGAAAAACCAATCGCTGTGCCGTTGATTCAACTCGGTTGGGACGCCAGAGTGTCACCCGATTGGCTCAAGACCGGCTTGGCAAACGTACATGTCTCTCTGGTAAACGGCTCATTTCCTCCCGTCGAAAGCTGGGACGAGACTGACGAAGCCGTGTTCCAAGTTGATCTCCAGGCATCGATGCCTAAGACGTTGCATTCACCTTTGAAGCTGGGGCGAATTGAGGCTTCCTATCGATACAACAAGTACCTGGATTACCCCGCAACCGGGTTCAATGGCGGTGTTGAGCGCCTGAGCTCTGATATGCCACAGGATATCGTGCTCCGCACGACATGGTCGCCGAGATACACCCAGCCCCGAATTGTTCCGATTAATTATGCTGCGGTAAAGCCGAACATTCGTGCGCTCAGTAAACCAGAGGGGCTTAATGATCTACTTCCGCTCGCGTCGGAACTGGATAACTGGTTTTCAACCTTGCAATCCAAGGTCAAGCTTGACGAAGGTCTTGCGACTGGTGACGTGGAGGGGCTGCAACGTGAGCAAGGCGGGTTTGCCCAAGACAAGCTTGCTTGGGGCAAAGAGATTTTGGCCATCAAGGCGGGTCTTCGAATACTGGATGAGTCCCGCAAGGAGTGGAGTAAGACAAAAGTACGTGGCCCACAGTCCAACGAGAAAGCCGTGCTGTTTGAGTCTTGGCTTTCAATGAACGAGGCGATGGCGGACTTGATGAAAGACAAGCTGCCTGACGACAGTGGTGCTTGGCGCTTGTTCCAGATCGCTTTCGTTGTTGCAAATGTTCCGGCCATGGCCAGCCGTATGACATGCTTTCGACACGAATACGATCGGGAGCGCGATGACACAGTGACATTGCTCTATTTCGCAACGGGCGGGGGTAAGTCAGAAGCATTTTTTGGACTGTTGGTGCTTAACTTATTTTTTGACCGTCTGCGGGGCAAAACTAAAGGCGTCACCGCCATGCTCCGCTATCCATTGCGGCTGCTGACAATTCAACAAGCTCAGCGTTGTTCCAAAGTGCTCGCAAAGGCGGAGCGAGCCAGGCGCAAGTATGGGTACCCCGGCGACCCCTTTGCAATCGGATTTTGGGTTGGAAGCGGTGGCTCTCCCAACAACCATCGAGCTGCCGGCATGGACTTTATTCCGGCGGTGGAGGACAAGGCACCGACCCTAGATGTTGAGAAAGAGTTGCTGGAAAACAGCGTCAACTACGGGCTTCAAAATGCCGCTTGGAACAAAATCCCAAGCTGCCCATTCTGTAAGTCAGATACTGCGCTTCGTCTGTTCCCCCGCGTTAGGCAACACACTGGGTCACGTCTGCACCAGCGAAAAATGCGAGACAAATGCGGGCGGATGGTCTCCGTTGCCCTTTTATATTTGCGACGCCGACATATATGACTTGGCACCCTCAGTGCTTTTGGGTACTGTCGACAAACTGGCTCTCATAGGGCAGTTTCCGACCACCTTGAGACGCATATACGGCATGCTTGGGGCTGCCCCGTGGAGAAACTCGACTACTGGCCGCTTAAAGGTTCCGATGGAACCAAGAGACTTTGCCGAGGGGCCAAATGCACACGGCTGTGAAGGTCTTTACCCGGCCTACGCGGATGGCATAAAACACTTCCACGACCCTTTCCCCAGTTTGCTCATCCAAGACGAGGCACACTTATTGGACGAGTCCCTTGGAACGTTTGCGGGCTTGTTCGAGTCCTTGCTTGATGCTGTGCTGGGTGAAGTTGGGAAATCTCTGCACATGCTGCTTGCCTACGAGCCCGACGGGCAGACTCGTAGGCGCGCCAAGGTCATCGCCGCGTCCGCTACGGTGTCCGAACCGCAGCGCCAGCTTGAGCACCTGTACCAGCGTCCAGTGCCCGCGATGCAGTTTCCTTTTCCAGGCCAAAGTCTTTACGAGTCGTTCTATGCCGGTCCAGCGGCACCCCCCGCCACTGATACCGAAAGACTTTCATTTGAAACCAGTGATACTGAGAAGTGGGCCGTGTGGAGCCGCGTGTATGTGGCGTTCATGACCAATGGCAGACCGCACACTGCGACAACGGTGTCGGTCTTGTCCAATTTTCACACTCTGATTTCTGAGTTTCTGATTGGTCTGAATTCTGGCGACGCAGAGCTCATCAAGTCCCTGAGGGGCCGATTGGCTGAGGGCATCTCTCAGGGGCAGCTCAATAAGATGTACTGCGCCAGAATTGTCACCGCCTCAGACGCTGAGCTGGCCACGCTGATAGACCTGCACAGGATTGCGCTGACCTATGTCACTAATAAAAAGGGTGGCGATCAAATCATGGCTGCCGAGTTTGAAGAAACTCGCAAGCGCCACGCGGAGCGTCACCTAGATATTGGGGATTTGAAGACAAAACTAATTTCAGGTTCAGTCTCCCAAGGTGAAATCCAGCACACTATAGAAGAGGCTCAGAATCGCCCCGCTCCCGGAAAACCAATGGATGGTCTTGCCGAAGTATTGCGCTCTGTCATCGCGACATCAGCAATATCGCACGGCGTGGACGTGGACGAGTTCAATGCAATGTTCTTTGCAGGAATGCCGTCGGACATTGCTGAATACATCCAGGCTTCGTCGCGCGTTGGACGGATTCATGTGGGCTTCATCGTCTTGGTGCCCACTCCACAGCGGAGACGTGACCGTTACATCGTTGAGGTGTTTGACAGTTTCCACAGGTTTTTGGAGCGTATGGTGCAACCAGCTGCGATTGACCGCTGGGCCGGTCGAGCAATTGAACGCGTCCTTCCAAGCTTTATCCAAGCGTATCTGACGGGCGTACGGTACATGCAGGACATAACAAATGCGGAGCCCGAGGATAAACAAAAGGTGGTTGATTTCAACTGGCTTCCTTTTGTCAACAAGGTAATGAAAAAAGAGGCATCACAAAAGCAATTGGTTGATGGACTCTGCAAATTCATTGAGCGCGCCATTGGGCTTGACAACGAAGACTTCGCGCCGGAAGTCAAGGAGCACCACCAACGAGTCATTGCAAACAAGGTCTACTCCCTGCTTCAAGGGTGGGCCAGCAACGAGTTGCAGTCTGAGCAAAAAATGTCGAGTTACTTTAACGAACAGCCGAGTGTGATGGACAAGCCGATGACTTCATTGCGGGATGTAGATGAGGTGGGTAATATTCATTTTGGCAATAAAGACCTGAATGGCAGATGGCTGGAAACGGGCGCTGCACGAAAAGTGATGGTATTCATGAGGCAAGGTGTTGCAGAAGGCGGTGAATCGGGAGATACAGATGACAAATATGCGTAAAGCAAAGGGTGCCACCGTTGGTGCACCCGAAAAGACCGCCACACCCAAGGCCCCCTCGATGGTCAGGTCCAGGAGTCAATTGGCTTCTTCGTATGCTCCGGGTGCCCTGTTTACGTTTGAAGGCGGTATGGGTGCCTGCCTTTCCATTCCAGACCAGCAGGAGCGACAAGTCACTGCAGCCATTTCGCGTGAGACGGCTGAACAAATTCATCTGCGTGTGCGTGAGGTCTGGCAGAACTGGTTCGCACGTGCCAGTACAGGAGGCACTGCGAAGCACGCTGCAATGCCTGCACAGTGTTTGAGCCTGATGCTTTTGCGGGATGGTCGGTTTCATCCTCCAAATCCAACCCAGACCTTTGAGTTAGTGGACCCGCTGGCAATGGGCTATGTCCCAGCACCCTTGGCGTTTGTGTGCAATACCTGCCAACGGTTCAAAGATTTTGATAGCGTCAAGAGGGCTTCGGACGACTTGAGCACGTTGTCATCGGGGCAGTGTGAGGCGAAAGACCCCGCACATAAAGGCAAATGCCGCTGGCGTCAGCTTGACGTGGTGTTCATTCATTGGTCGGGCAATTGGATGGCGCCATCCCCTGGCAAGTGGGAGTGGAACAAGGACACTCAGGCATTGCGTAGCCCAATCCAGGCCTGCTGGTGCGGCAGTAGGAAGTTCTTTCTGCGCGACAAGTCACCTCGCATTGGCCAGTGGTTTTTTGAATGCGAAGATGGGCATAAAGACGGTGACACGTGGATTCAGAACGATAAAGTGACAACGGAAATCCTGGGAGACGAATGCACTGTACGACCACCTAAGTGGCGGCGGATGGAACCTATTTCGTATCGCGCTTCGGCCGCTTTTTATCCCCACTCGGAGCAATTCGTGGTCTTCTCAAAGGATCAACATGATTTGTTGAAGCTTTTGCAAGAAGGCAAGCATGAGGAACTAGCTGGCTTTGCTGCGGAAAAGTACGGGATGGGCGTTGTCGTTCCTACCGTTGAAAGTATGCTTGAGGTACTTCGTCGCGGCGGTGAGCAATACAAAACTAAGATCCAACAGCACGAGTTCTATCAACAGATGTTGGCCAATCCGGTGATTGCCGCAAGTCCTGAGTTGACCAAACAAACAAGGGATAGTCTTGACGCGATGACAAAAGAATGGCGCGCCACGCCTGGGTTGATTCCCGTGGAGAGAGAGATACCACCAGCTCTTTTGAGCCAGGCTAGACGGCGGACTGACTTTGGTAGCAGATATGACCCGTTTACTCTCGCGGTGGAACACGCGGCACTTAGCCAGAGCAAGCTCGATGCAACCGTGACTCTCGACGGTCGTGCGCCATTTGTTCGGTTCAACCGTTTGGACAAAGATTTGTCCCCAAAGACCGACGCGATCAGAGCTACCCAGCAAGCCGCGACTGAGCGGCTGATGGTCCAGGCTGGGATGGCAGACTTTGGCTTGATTCGTGAGTTTGATCTGTGCCGGTTTACTCATGGCTTCACGCGCATGTCCAATGAGCCACTCATCGAGAAAAATGAGTCTGGGAAAACGGTCCTCTACCCAGTTCGACTCAATCTGTTTCCAACCCTTGGAAACGGAAAGCGTCCCATCTACGTAGTCACTCAGGCGAACGAGGCTTTCTATGTACGCCTTGACCCGAAAGTGGTGTACGCGTGGTTAGGGACACTCGGGCTTGCTGACCTGCCGGAGTGGGACCCCGCCGGCGAATTAAAGCTAGGTGCACACCTTCTTCAGCTTGCCGCACCTTTCGGAAAGTATTTTTCGGAGCTGCACCCAGGGCCCGCATCAACGTATCGCTACGTGTACACCCTCTTGCATACCTACGCTCACGTCTTTATGAGGTCGATTTCGGAGTTCTCTGGCTTGGACCTGGGCTCTATCAGCGAGTACCTGTTCCCCGCAGACCTAGCTTTTGTCGTTTACCGCAACGGCACGACGATGGACTTGGGCAATCTGTCAGCACTATGGCGCAACTTTAACAACACATTTCTTGAACACCTTTTGCAACCAAAGACGTTAATGTGTGGCTTCGGAAGCCTCTGCGACACCAACTCTCACAAGCCTGGAGCGTGCCCAGATTGCGTTATGGTGCCAGAGACCTCTTGCCTCGCTAGTAACCAATTGCTATCACGCGCCGTTTTGCGAGGCGGCCCCGCTCCACGAGAAGACAAAGATCATCAAGGACTGGAAATTTCTGGCTTCCTGGACATTGCGCACGCTAATGCTGGCCCTTGACGTTTGCTTCAAGGTGCTTGCCAGGCATGCCGAGTTGGTCGTGCCTGTACTCGGTTTGTTGGATCGCGGAGCGATGGTCGGCCCGATACCTCTTAAGGCGATCGCATCGACCGCAGGCATTAGCTTTGCCAAGCTGCCGCCACTTCGCGACGCACTGCAGGCTGGTGCCTCGGTGGGGGTGTTCAAGGAGAGTGCGTTTGGAGGTTGGGCCGCAATTTGCTCCAGCGAAGACGCAACTAAGCTGCGGCTTATGCTCCATGGCGTCAACGTCTACCTGTCGCAGGTTTATAAAAAGGACGATGACGTAACCGTAGTGGTGTCAAAACCGGCACTACCTAGCCAGCTCGTAGATATTCTCGAAAGAAGTCTAGAAGGTTTTTCGGGGATGCAAACCACTGCCCACGCCCTGATTGGACTGGCCGAACGTGCGCGTCATCGCTTAACGGTTATGACCCCGTTCGTTGATAAATCTGGCATGGCGCGTATTTTGGAACTCTATACCACCACTGGTACCACGGTCCGCAAAGAACTTATTGTCAGGCGGCCGTTCCCAGAGGCGCTTGCTAACTGTATGGCAGACTTGGAGGTGCTTGACGTCAAAATTTTTGATTTCAGGATCTCACGGGAAGATAGCAATGAAAATGAGACGTTTCACGCCAAGGTTGTTCGTATTGACGATAACGAGTGTTATGTCGGGTCTTCGAATATGACTCAGTGGTCATTCAACTATTCGCTTGAGCTTGGGTTCCTCGTTCGAGGTGAAGCCGGCAGACGAGTGTCGCAAATATTGGATGCGATTATCAGCGTGTCCGACGCCGCTTTTTAGGGCAGGGAGGCGGTTAAGGTTTTGTCGAGATTTTCAATCAATGAAAGTTTTTCATTGATTAGCTCCAATATTCTCTCCGTCTCAATTGGGGAGACAATTGGTATTGCCATGCTTTCAAGCTTACCTGCACTAAGGTGATTGATTCCAACTCCAGGCTTGATGTTATTACGCCAGAAATTCCTGCACAGAAAACGCGATTCCCGGCACCCCACTAGAACAGCCTTATGCTGCGATCCGTGCGACTTTCGGTTTGGTGCGTTGCCTTGCCTGCCATAAGTCATATCCCGCTTGCATCTCCACCCACATCTCGGCACTGGTTCCCAGCGCAGCTTCCAGGCGTAATGCCATTTGCGCGCTCACACCGGCGCGGCCATTAAGCAGCGCAGAAAGCGCTTGGCGCGTAACCCCGAGCCGTGCGGCGACTTCGCCCACGCCTAATGTTTCCGGCAAATATTCGCGCAGCACTTCGCCGGGGTGCGCAGGGTTGTGCATACGAGTCATGTAGTGTTCCTTATCTTAGTGATAGTCCAAGTAATCAACCAGCTTTGCGTCTTTGCCATTAAAGCGAAAGATAACCCGCCAGTTGCCGTTAACGGTGATTGAGAAGAATCCCTTCAGGTCACCGCTCAACCTATGAAACCGCCAGCCGGAAGCATTCATGTCTTCCGGCCTCTTCGCGTAGTCCAACGCTGTCAGCATGATGCGCAATTTCGCGGCATGATGGGCTTGAATGCCTGCCTTGGTGCCACGACGAAAGAAAGTCTCCAAGCCTTTGTGGCGAAAAGTCTTAATCATGGCCTATTGTGAAGTGGAAAGCGGTGCTTTACAAGAAAAATTTAATCAAATTGGTCAACTACCGAATTCAAGCAATCGTTGGTGGAATCGGAGTTGCGCGGTAATAAGGGAGGCAGTCCACGGTTTCTGCTCTCAAACTGCCGCGCGCAAGTTCTTATTTCAGGGTGTGAATGGGAAGGTCTTTTGATGCGGCCAGGCGGTCCAGTTGCCTGCGCGTTTGGCTCCGAAAAAAGTCGCCAATGGGGTTTTTGGGGTCAGAGTCCAAATTCATCGCGCCTTTGGCACGCCCGCCGGGTGCGATGCTCTGCATCGCAATGAAATTGGCGTCTGACCCCAATAACCCCATGCCCGCTGCTTCACACAGACGGGCAGCAAAATGCGGCTCAAGTGCAGCTACGGCCACCCGCCCATCCTTGCACGCATACACGCCATAGCCCGCATGCGCGCCACCGACAGCTCCCGTCGATTTCGTTAGGCCCCAATGGCGTGGCAGCGCCAAATAAGTCGCAGCATCTGACAGTGCAATTTCAATGAACACGCCTTTGCCTGTGACGTGCTGGTTCAGCCTGGCCTGTAACACGGCTTCGCTGGCCATCAATGACCCGCCCATGTCGGCGTACAGTGTGGCGGGCAAATCAAGGCCGGTGATGAGGTCGTTTTCTGCAAGGTAAGTCAGGTCGTGGCCTGGCTCTTCGGCGCGTGTCCCCGGGCTGCCAACGATGGCGATTTGCGACAGGCTGGGGTAGCGCTTGTGCAAGGGCTTCCACCCCAGGCCAAGCTTCTCGATCGCCGATGGACGGAAGGACGTGATGAGGATGTCTGCCTTGGCCAGCTCACGGTGCAGAGCCTTCTGGCCAGCTTCGGTTTTCAAGTCTGCCGCGATGATGCGCATACCCTTGTGCAGCTCTGCATAAGCCTGCGGGTTGTACTGGCTCATGGGGTCGCCCGACACACCTGCTGGCGCTCCCCTGGGTGCCGGTGGCTCCAGCTTCACGCAGCTTGCACCCATCGCCTTGCAACGCATTAGCGCGGCAGGGCCGGGCATATTGAGGGCCAGGCTGAGGACGCGAACGCCTTTTAGCGGGCGCAAAGTGGCTTGCCTGGAAGGTGGTTTTTCATAAATCACATCGGCAAACCGACATAGTTTTCAGCCAGCACGGTTGACGCGGCTTTTGAGCTGACCAGATACTCCAGTTCGGCCTCCTGCATTTTTTGTCCAAAACTTCCCAAGCCTGCATCGGTGTCCGGAAAGCGGTGCAGCAGCGAGGTCAGCCACCACGAGAAACGTTCGGCTTTCCAGATGCGGCGAAGGGCGCGACTGGAGTAGCTGTCCAGGCCCGCCTCGCCGCTGTCGGTTTTGTCCCGGTAGTGGGTGATCAGTGCATCCGACAGGTACTTCACGTCTGACGCGGCCAGATTCAAACCCTTGGCACCAGTGGGTGGCACGATGTGGGCGGCGTCGCCTGCGAGGAACAGGCTGCCAAAGCGCATCGGCTCGGCCACAAAGCTGCGCAGCGGGGCGATGCTTTTTTCGATCGACGGGCCGGTGATGATGCGCGAGGCCAGGTCGGGGTCAACGCGGCGGCGGATCTCATCCCAGAAGATGTCGTCTGTCCACTGCTCGACCTTGTCATCTATCGGGCACTGCACGTAGTAGCGGCTGCGCGTAAGGCTGCGCATGGAGCACAGCGCAAAGCCGCGTTCGCTGTTGACGTAAACGATGGCGTGCGGCGACACGGGCGGCACATCGGCCAATATGCCGAGCCAGCCGAAAGGGTAGGTGCGCTCGAACTCAGTGATAGCATTTTTCGGCACGCTGGCCCGGCACACGCCGCGAAAGCCATCACAACCGGCGATGAAGTCACAGGCCACATCAATGTGCTGGCGGTTCAAAACGTAGCGCACCCTGGGCTGCTTGCCGTCAAAGTCATGGATGCTGACTTCACCTGCCTGGTACACGCTAGCAAGGCCTGCCAGCGCACGTGCGTCCATCAGGTCGCGCGTGAGTTCGGTCTGGCCGTAGGCGGTGACGACCTTGCCGTCGGTCAGGCTAGAGACATCAATGCTGTGCCGCTGGTTTTTAAACACAATGTCTATGCTGTGGTGTAGCGTACTTTCAGCATCCAGCCGCGCGCCGGCACCGACCTGCTTGAGGAGGTTGACCGTGCCTTGTTCCAGAATGCCGGCGCGTATGCGGTCCAGCACGTAGTCTGCGCTTTGCCGCTCGATGATGATGTTGTCTATGCCGGCCTTGTGGAGCAGGGCTCCGAGCAGCAGGCCGGAAGGGCCGGCACCGATGATGGCGACTTGGGTGCGCATGGAATGGAATTAAACGCCCAAATACTGCTGTAGTAATTCAGGCTGTGCATGCAACTCGGGTGAGCTGCCTTCAAACACCACTTCACCCTTGACGAGGATCACGTTGCGGTCGGTGACCTGCGTGACGTGCTTCCAGTTCTTGTCGACGATCACGCTGCTGATGCCGGTCTCGCGTATCAGTGCGCAGATGCGCCAGATGTCTTTTGCAATCAGTGGTGCCAGGCCCTCGGTGGCTTCGTCAAGAATCAGCACGTCAGGGTTGGTCATCAGTGCCCGGCCAATCGTCAGCATCTGCTGCTCACCGCCGCTGAGTTGCTGGCCGCCGAGGCCGAGGCGCTCTTTCAGGCACGGGAAGGTCTCCAGCACGCGTTCATACGTCCAGTCTCTCTGCCCCCGCGTTCCAGCGCGCGCGGCCATTTTGAGGTTTTCGACCACGCTCAGGTTGCCGAAGATGCCGCGGCCCTCGGGCACATAGGCAATGCCCAATTGGGAAATTTCATACGATGCCCGACCCAGCATCGGTTTGCCGAGGATGTCGACGCTGCCCGAGCGCGGCTGGACCAGACCCATGATGCTTTTGAGCAGGGTGCTTTTGCCCATGCCGTTGCGACCCATCAGGCCTATGGCTTCGCCGCGTGCCACCGAGAAGTTGATGCCGCGCAGGATGTGGCTGGCGCCGTAATAGGTGTGCAGGTTCTTCGCGTTGATCAGTAGGTCGGACGGGTTCACGGGATTCGTCACAGGTGCTCCTCCCCGAGGTAAGCAGCCTGCACGCCGGCGTCGGCGCGGATTTCTGCCGGTGTGCCGCTGGCAATCACCTGGCCGTTGACCATGACGGTCAGCCGGTCCGCCAGCGTGAAGACCGCGTCCATGTCGTGCTCGACCAGCAGGATGCCGTGCTCGGCCTTAAGTTTGAGCAGCAAGGCCATCATGCGCTCGGCCTCCAGCGCGCCCATGCCGGCCAGTGGTTCGTCGAGCAGCAGCACCTGCGGCTCGGTGGCCAGCGTCATGGCAATTTCCAGTTGGCGCTGCTCGCCGTGGCTGATGGTGCCGGCGATGGCGCTGGTCCGGTTTTGAAGACCGGAAAGCTCGATAGCCCTTTCTGCACGTGCGTTGACAGCTCCCAAATTCGCAGCGCGTCTGAGCCAGTGCAGAGCATGCGGCTGGCGCGATTGGGCGGCCAGGCGGACGTTTTCCCAGACCGTGAAGGGCAGGAAAATATTGGTTTTCTGGTAGCTGCGGCCCAGGCCCTGGCGCGAGATTTTTTCGGGGTTCCAGCCGGTGATGTCCTGCTCGCCGAGCCGGACCGAGCCCGACGTGGGCGGCAGGTCGCCGGACAGCAGGTTGACCAGTGTTGATTTGCCGGCGCCGTTGGGGCCGATCACGGCGTGGATCTGCTTGCGCTGCAGGTCGAGCGAGACATCGTTGACAGCCGCCAGACCGCCGAAGCGTTTGCTCAGGTTTTTGGCGGAGAGAATAGCCCCCACGCTTTTCACTTCGTGTAATACGCTGCCCCCCGAGGGCGCGTTCGTGCCTTGGGGCGGCCCGGCGTCACTCAGAACCTCACTCATTCCATGCCTTCTTTTCGTTTTCCAAAACGTTCCACCAGTCCCAGGATGCCGCGCGGTGCAAATGTCACCAGCAGCACAATGAACAAACCCATCCACAACTGCCAGTGCTTGCCTAGGTTGACGCTGCCGACCTGCGGCAGGTCCTTGAACACATGCAGCAGGTACTCGAAGGCAAACGCGCCGACAATCGCGCCGGCAAAGTTGCCCATGCCGCCCAAAATGACCATCATCATGACGTGGGCACTCATGTGAAAACCCATGAGTTCCGGGTTGATATAGCCGGTTTGCGCGCCCCACAGATAACCGGCTAGGCCGGCCAGCGCGCCGGCCAGCGTGAAGGCCGTCAGCTTGTAGCGGTAGCTGCCGTAACCCATGGCGCGCATGCGGTGCTCGTTGACGCGAATGCCGGCCAGCGTGCGGCCGAACGGGCTCCACAGCAGGCGGTGCAAAAAGGCATAGACGCCCAGCAGGGCGGCCAGCGTGAAGTAGTACAGCGTGAGCTTGTTGTCCAGGCGCCACCAGTCAAAAGGCATCCAGCCGAAAAAGGACACGTCGGGCCTGAAGTTGATGTACAGGCCGTCCGAGCCGCCCAGCACCTTGTTGTCAAAAAACAGGTAGAACACCATTTGCGCAAAGGCCAGGGTCACCATGATGAAATAAATGCCGTGGGTGCGCACGACAAAAAATCCGATGATCAGCGCCGCCAGCCCGGAAGCCAGCACGGCCAGCGGCAAGGTCCACCATAGGCTGACAGCTTCGCCCTGCGGCGTGAGGAAGGCTAGGGCATACCCGGCCAGGCCGAAGTAGGCGGCATGGCCCAGCGACACTAGGCCCGTCACGCCCTGCAACAGGTCCAGGCTCATCGCAAAAATCGCCATGATCATCATGCGCGTGACCATCTGGGTATAGAAGTCGGTGCCGACAAAAGGGAAGGCGGCGAGGGCGACCAGCCCCAGCGCCAGCGTGACCTGCACGCCGCGCGGCAAGACTTCAAGATTGGCTTTCATCGTGCTCATTGCTTGAACAAGCCTTCAGGCTTCCACAGCAGCACGGCCGCCATCAGCAGATAGACCGACATGCCAGCCACGGACGGCAACAGCACCTTGCCAAAGGTATCCACCAGCCCGACCAGCAGCGCCGCAATCAGCGCGCCGCGCACCGAGCCGATGCCGCCAATCACCACCACCACGAAACACATGATGAGCACCTGCGAACCCATGTTGGGGTAGACCGTGGCTATTGGCGCGGCGATCATGCCGGCCACTGCAGCCAGCGTGACACCGAGTGCAAACACCACGGCGTGGATCAGCTTGATGTTGATGCCCAGCGCACCGGCCATGTCGCGGTTGAAGGCGCCGGCGCGGATTTTCATGCCGAGCCGGGTTTTGGAAATCAGCAGGTACAGGCCGACGGCCAACGTAATACATACGCCCGACATGAAGAGGCGATACACCGGGTAGGAGAGGTTCTCAGTCAGCGGAATCGACGCACTGAGCAGCTCCGGGATAGTTACGCCATGCACATCGTCGCCCCAGACGATGGAGCGCAGCTCTTCAAAGATGTAGATCAGGCCGAAGGTCAGCAGCACCTGGTCGAGGTGGTCGCGCTGGTAGAAGTGGCGAAACAGCAGCCACTCCAGCGCCAGCCCGAAAATCGCCGACAGCGCCACCCCGGCGATGATGGCCAGGCTCAAGCTGCCGAACTGCGTGCTGAGCGACCAGGCCAGGTAGGCGCCCAGCATGTAAAAGCTGCCGTGCGCCAGGTTGACCACGCCCATGATGCCGAAAATCAGCGTCAGACCGGCGGCCAGCATGAACAGCAGCAGGCCGTACTGGACGCTGTTGAGCAACTGAATCAGGAAAGTGGCGAAATCCATGGCTTCAATACTTCATTGACAAAAAAATGGGAGGTTCAGAAACCTCCCATTGCGGCTTTGCAAAGTGCCTCAAGTCATCTTGCAGCCGGCGCCGGAGTCGGCCAGCGCCTTGGCGGCCACGCCGAGCACCTTGTTTTCCTTGTTTTCAACGACGCGCAGATAGAAGTCCTGCACCGGGTTGTGCGCCTTGCTCATGGTCCACTTGCCGCGCGGGCTGTCGATGGTGGCGCTTTCCATGGCCTTGTACAGCGCAGGCTTGTTGTTCAGGTCGCCCTTGACGGCGTTGGCGCCATGGATCAGCAGCAGACCGGTGTCATAACCCTGCACCGCGTACACGTCGGGCTGTGCCTTGAAAGCCTTGGCATAGTCGAGACGGAATTTCTTGTTACGCGGCGTGTCCAGCGAGTCGCTGTAGTGCAGTGAGGTGATGATGCCGTCGGCGGCGGGGCCAGCGGCGTCGAGTACGCCTTCGGTCAGAAAGCCCGAGCCGTACAGCGGAATCTTGCCCTTGAGGCCGGCCGCGGCGTAGTCACGGATGAACTTGGCAGCACCGGCACCGGCAAAGAAGCAGGCCACGGCATCGGGCTTGAGCGCGGCAATTTCGGTCAGCAGCGCCTGGAATTCGACTTGGGGGAAGGGCAGGCCCAGTTCCTTGATGATGGTGCCGCCGGCTGCGCTGTAGCCTTCCTTGAAGCCTTCAAAAGCTTCGTCGCCGGCGGCGTATTTCCAGGTGATCCAGACGGCCTTTTTATGGCCCCTGTCCACCATGGGCTTGCCCAGCGCGCGGGTCGGCTGCGAGTTGCTGAAGGAGGTGCGGAACACGTTGGGCGCGCACAGGCTGCGGGTGGCGGCGTGAATACCAGCGTTAGGGATCAAGCTTAAAACGCCACTGTCACGCGCCACTTTTTGAATACCCATTTGCACGCCAGAGTGCACCGTGCCCACCAGCACGTCAACCTTGTCGCGCTGCACCAGCTTGCTGGCGTTTTCAATGCCTTTGGGCGGATCGGACTCATCGTCCACCTTGAACCACTCGATCTCGCGGCCGCCGAGCTTGCCGCCTTGCTGGTCGATGGCCAGGCGAAAACCGTTCTCGATGGCGACACCGAGTTGGGCAAAGGTACCGGTGTAAGGCAACATCAGGCCGACGCGCACCTTGGCGGCCTGTGCGCGCACTATGCCGGGTAGCAACAGGCCAGTGGATGCTGCACCGATAACAGCGGCAGTACGGGTAAGAACTAGGCGACGTGATGACATTTAAACTCCTTTGTGGATGCTGTCGAGAATAGCTTGATTGTGCGCAATTTCAATTAAGAATTACCCTGTATTTCTGATGGGGTGTCGGCTTGCCTGGTGTGAGGTCGCTGTTTTAACCCTGCCGCAGCTTAAACCGCTGAATCTTCCCCGTAGCCGTTTTTGGCAACTCGCTCACAAACTCGATCCAGCGCGGGTATTTGTAGGGCGCAAGCTGCTGTTTGACGTGGGCCTTGAGGTCTTCAATGCTCGCCGTCTGGCCGGCCTTGAAGACAACATAGGCTTTGGGTTTGACAAGCTCGTCGGCGTCCATCGCGCCAATCACGGCAACCTCAAGCACGGCAGGGTGTGTCATCAAACAGGCTTCGACTTCAAACGGTGAGACATAAATGCCGCCGACCTTGAGCATGTCGTCGCTGCGCCCGCCGTAGGTGTAGTAGCCTTCGCTATCTAGCGTGTACTTGTCGCCGCTTTTGGTCCATTCACCGGCAAAGGTGGCCTTGGTTTTGCTGCGGTTGTTCCAGTACATGATGGCACTGGTGGGGCCGCTGATTTGCAGCTCGCCGAGCTCGCCTGCTGGGCACTCATGACCATCGTCATCTACGATGCGCAGGGCGTAACCGGGCACGGCCATGCCGGTGCTACCGTAGCGCACTTGGCCGGGGCGGTTGCTTAAAAAGATGTGCAGCATTTCGGTGGATCCAATGCCGTCCAAAATCTCAACGCCATACTGCGCGGTAAATTTTTTGCCAATCTCGGCGGGCAGCGCTTCACCAGCACTGATACAGACGCGCAGCTTCAGCTCTGCCCTGGACGGGCGGCCCGGGTCGGCCAGCATGGCAGCGTAAAGCGTGGGCACGCCGTAGAAGATACTGGGCTGGAATTTTTTCAGGATGCCGAAAACCTCGACTGGCGTCGGTCGCACCGGCAGCAGGATGGCCGTCGCGCCCACGCTCATCGGGAAGGTCAGCCCATTACCCAGACCGTAGGCAAAAAACAGCTTGGCAGCGGAATACACCACGTCCGACTCCCTGATACCCAGCACGCCGCGGCCGTACAGCTCGGCGGTCTGGATCAGGTGGCTGTGCAGGTGGACGGTGCCCTTGGGTGTACCTGTCGAACCACTGGAATAGAGCCAGAAGCAGGCATCGTCGGCGCAGGTGGCAGCGACGTTTTTGGTAGCTGCCTGCGACCGTAGCGCCTGGTCCAGGGTCGTATGGGGTATTGAATCTTCGACGCCGGCGACGATCACGCTGCGCAGCGTGGGGATCTGGCCGATCAGCGGCTCAAACGCGGGAAGCAGCGGTGCAGAGACGATCAGGCCCTGGGCGCGTGAGTCGCGCAGCATGAAGTCAAAGTCCAGCGTGGTCAGCAGCGTATTGGCTGCAACCGGCACCACGCCCGCCAGGATGCAGCCCAAAAACACCACCGGCCACTGCGGTGTATCCAGCATGGCAATCAGTACCCGGCTCTCGGGTGCGAAACCCTCACTGCGCAAGGCGTTTGCAAACTGGAAGGCACGGCTTTCAAGCTCACCGTAGGTCAGTTGCTCGCCAGTCACCGCGTTGATGAAAGCGACTTTGTTGGGCCTGCTGGCGTTGCGCATCAGCAAGTCGTGCGCTGCGTTGTAGCTGCGAGGTATGTGTACCAGCGGTGGGCTGGCGGTATGGTCTGCGCTGCTGGTTTGCATGTGCTTGGCTGGTCTCGTTTTCTAATCGTTTTCAGGCGGCTTGCAGTGCCGTAGTCAGCCACTGGCGGCACCACTCGGTGCCTTCGGTCTCGGGCATGGTGCCGCTGCTGGCATCGTGGCACCAGACTTCACCGATGCGTTGCGCGCCTAGATCAGCTAGACGCTCATCGAATTTTTTGCCACCAAAGCAAAAAGTTTGCAGGTGGGTGCGGTCACCCAGTGCCATCACGCCGTAGCGCACATGGCCTAAAAACTGCGGCGCGGCAGCCATTGATTCGTACAGCGCACGCGCGTTATCTGGCACATCGCCTTGGCCGTAGGTGGAAGTGCAAATGAGATATATCACATCTTTCGCTTTGTCTGCATCAAACACGCTGATATCCAGATCGTCCATCATCTCGATCTCGATAGCACTCACCAGATCAGCGCAATCCATCTGAATGGCCTGCGCTACATAGTCAGCGGTGCTGGTCATGGTACCTACGAGGATTGTGAGTTTCATCTAGAAGTGCCCTTTTCTTTTTCGACAAAAAAAGATGCCATAAACTAATCGTATGGAAGTATGCTGCAATTTAGAGACATCCCCCCATGAACGCCATGACTGAAGCACTTTTATTTACCCACACCATAGCAGGCCAGGAGCGCGAGATGGTGCGCTTTGCCACGCATCCAACGAAGTACCAGCACTGGACTTTGACGCTGGAGGGCGACGTGGCAAAACTCAAGCTCGACATCAATGAAGACGGTGGCATCAAGCCCGGCTACAAACTCAAGCTCAACAGTTATGACCTGGGTGTGGACATCGAACTGCACGACGCCATCAACCGCATCCGCTTTGAACACCCGTTCGTCAAGGTGGTGGTGTTTGAGTCGGGCAAAGAAAAGATCTGGTGCTCGGGTGCCAACATCTACATGCTGGGTTTGTCTAGCCACGGCTGGAAGGTCAACTTCTGCAAGTTCACGAACGAGACCCGCAACGGGCTTGAAGACTCGTCCCGCCACGATGGCCTGAAAACAATTGCTTCGGTGACTGGTTCCTGCGCTGGCGGCGGCTACGAGTTGGCCCTGGCCTGCGACCGCATCATCATGGTGGACGACCGCTGGTCCACCGTCAGCCTGCCTGAAGTGCCGCTGCTTGGCGTGTTGCCCGGCACTGGCGGCCTGACACGCGTGATCGACAAGCGCAAGGTGCGCCGCGACCTCGCCGATATTTTCTGCACCACATCCGAAGGCGTGCGGGCTGACCGCGCCAGGGACTGGAAGCTGATTGATGAACACGCCAAGCCGCAGCAGTTCGGCCAGCTGCTGGCTACTGAAATTAAAGCGCTTCGCAAGCAGTCCAGGCGCGCTGCAAACTCAAAAGGCATTGAATTAACGGCCTTGAAACCATTGATCGACGATGCCGGTTACCACTACAGCAGCGTTGATGCAGCGGTTCACCGCAGCAGCCGCAAGGCGACCATCACGATCAAGGCACCGACGGCTGCGATTGAATCAACGCCTGATGCGATTCAAGCGGCGGGGGCCAACTGGTATCCGCTCAAACTGCAGCGCGAGCTGGACGATGTGATCCTGCACCTGCGCAGCAACGAGCTTGAAGTCGGCACCTGGGTCATCAAGACCACGGGTGACGCAGGCCTGGTCGTCAAGATGGATCAGGTGTTGGCAAACCTCAAAGACCACTGGCTGGTGAAAGAAACCACAGGCGCGCTGCGCCGCACACTGGCCCGCCTCGATGTCACCAGCCGCTCGCTGATTGCGCTGGTTGATTCGGGCTCATGCTTTGCGGGTACGTTTTATGAACTGGCCCTGGCCTGCGATCGCATTTACATGCTGGACTTGCCGGACTCGCCCGATGCCGCGCCCACGCTGCAATTGACCGCCGCCAACTTTGGCTGGTTCCCGGCGGTCAATGGTTTGACGCGTTTGCAGACCCGCTTCTGCGAAGACGCATCAACCATTACGCAATTGCAAAACTTGGGTGACAGCGCCTTGCGTGCGGATCAGGCGCTGGCCTTTGGCCTGGTCACCTTGACGCCTGACGACATTGATTGGGATGACGAGATCCGCATCATGTTGGAAGAGCGTGCATCACTCTCGCCCGATGCTCTGACCGGCATGGAAGCGTCGCTGCGCTTTCCCGGCAAAGAGACGATGGAAACACGCATCTTTGGCCGCTTGTCAGCCTGGCAGAACTGGATTTTCATTCGCCCGAATGCGGTGGGCGAGGAGGGCGCCTTGAAGCTCTTCGGCACCGGGAAAAAGGCGAAGTTCGACTGGAAGCGTATATAGCCTAGCCCCCACGCTTTTCGCTGCACGTGCCTTCGGCGGTGCGCTGCCCCTTTCACCACGGAGGGGGCTAATTTTTCTAGGGGCGGCGCGTCGAAAAATTGCCATCCTCTCATCTTTAGGAACACCATGAGCAGCATAGACCTTCAAGCCCTGATTCCCAACAACGTCGGCCTAGGCGAAAATCGCCAATTGCAGCGTGCCTTGGAACATTGGCAACCCGCCTTTTTGAACTGGTGGGACGAGATGGGCCCGAGCGACTTCAAGGCCAAAGACGTTTACCTGCGCACCGCCGTTGGCGTGGATGCGGCTGGCTGGGCCAGCTACGGCTACACCCCCATGCCCGACTACCGCTGGGGCATCTTCATGGCCGACCAGGTACCGGGCCGCAAGATTGGTTTTGGCGACCACATGGGCCAGGACGTGTGGCAGGAAGTGCCGGGTGAATACCGCAGCGCCTTCCGCCGTCTGATCGTCACGCAGGGCGACACCGAGCCGGCATCGGTCGAGCAGCAGCGCCTGCTGGGCCACACCGCGCCGTCGCTGTACGACCTGCGCAACCTGTTTCAGGTCAACGTCGAAGAAGGTCGCCACCTGTGGGCCATGGTTTATCTGCTGCACGCGCACTTTGGCCGTGATGGCCGCGAAGAAGCCGAAGAGCTGCTGATGCGCCACAGTGGGGACGCCGACAAGCCGCGCATTTTGGGCACCTTCAACGAACCGATGGACCACTGGCTGTCGTTCTTCATGTTCACCTACTTCACCGACCGCGACGGCAAGTTCCAGCTCAAGAGTTTTGCCGAAAGCGCCTTCGACCCGCTGGCGCGCACTACGCGCTTCATGCTGACGGAAGAAGCACACCACATGTTTGTCGGCGAGACTGGCATTGGCCGCATCATCAAGCGCACGCTGGAAGTCATGAAAGAGCTGGACACCGACAACGTCGACACCCTGCGCAAGGCCGGCGTGATCGACCTGCCGACCGTCCAGAAGTTCATGAATTTCTGGTTTACCTCGTCGCTCGACCTGTTCGGCTCCGAGACGTCGAGTAATGCCGCCAACTACTTTGCCAACGGCATCAAGGGTCGGCCGGATGAAGCCAAGTTTGCCGACCACGTCGAGCTTGAAAGTGAAATGAGCATCCAGGTGCCCGACGCTTCGCCTGGCAATATTGGCGGCATGAAAAGTGAGACGATTCCAACCCGCAAGGGCATGAACGAAATCACCCGCATCGAATACGTCAAGGACTGCAACGTCGGGTTGACGCGCTGGAACTTGGGGCTAAAGCGCGCAGGCGTTGATTTTGAATTTGCGCTGCCTTCAACGCGCTTTCGCCGCATGGTTGGCAGCTGGGCTGGCGCGCACACAGACCCGAAAGGCACGCCGATCAGCGCGGCAGAATTTGAAGCGAAAAAAAACCAGTGGCTGCCAACCCTCCTAGATACGGCCTTCGTGAAAAGCCTGATGCAGCGCGTTACCGAACCCGGCAAGATGGCTGGCTGGATTGCGCCACCGGATCGCGGCATCAATGCCAATCCGCTTGACTATCAGTATGTGAAGTTTTGATGCTGGCCTCACGGCACCTCTACTGACGCGTGATGCATCGGTAATGGTCTGCCCGGAGGGGATCGAACCCCCGACCTACAGCTTAGAAGGCTGTTGCTCTATCCAACTGAGCTACGGGCAGATGTGAATATCGCTTGCAGTTACCAGCTGCACATGCGAAAAAAGCCCACAGAGTGAGCTTTTTTTGAATGAATTCTTTGGTCGGAGTACAAGGATTCGAACCTTGGACCCCCTGGTCCCAAACCAGGTGCGCTACCAGACTGCGCCACACTCCGACAAGTCTCGCATTATAGGCCGAAGCGCGCCCTCCATGGCACGCCGCTGCGAATTATTTGCGCGGTGGGCCCCTTCAGCGCTTCTGATACTGCGTCTTGCCATACAGGATCTCGCGTGCCTTTTCGTCCGGCAGTGGCTTTCTCAGGTCTGCCAGCACCTTCACGCCGCGCTGCACGGCAGGGCGCTCGCCAACCAGATTAAACCAGGCCTGAAGGTGCGGGTAATCGGCCCAGTCTATGCCCTGGTTTTGCCAGTTGCGCAGCCACGGGTAAATGGCGATGTCGGCGATGCTGTACTGGTTGCAGGCGATGAACCTGCTTTTCGCGAGTTGTTTGTCCATCACAGCGTAAAGCCGCTTGGTTTCATTGCTGTAGCGGTTGATAGCGTAGTCGACTTTTTCGGGCGCATAGATGCGAAAGTGATGCGTCTGGCCGATCATCGGACCGACGCCGCCCATCTGGAACATCAGCCACTGCAGCACCTGAAACTTCATGCGGTCGCTTTTGGGCAGAAACTTGCCAGTCTTGGCAGCCAGGTAGAGCAGGATGGCGCCGGATTCAAACAGCGCCATGGGTTTTCCGTCTGGCCCGTTTGGGTCCAGCATGGCCGGTATCTTGTTGTTCGGGCTGATAGCCAGAAACTCAGGCTTAAACTGGTCGCCTGTGCCGATGTTGGTGGGTATTGCTTCCCAGTCCCGGCCAAGGCGAAGTCCGCACTCCTCCAGCATGACGTGGACTTTGTGACCGTTGGGCGTGGGCCATGAGTAGATTTTTATCATTCGGTTTTTCTTTCGCTGCAAGTATGAAGGTTGTTGCACTTTAAAAGAAAACCACAAACCATGTTCGAACGGCTTAAACGGCTACCCCGACCATTGCACCGATACCTGCCGTGATGCCCATGGCTAGTGCGCCCCAGAAAGTGACACGCCAAGCCCCGGTCAGGGCGCTGGCGTCGCCTGCGCGGGCGGCAACCGCACCCAGCAAGGCCAGAAAAACAAGAGAAGTGCCCGAAATCCAATAAGGCAGGTTGTTGCCGGATGCCAGAGTCGCCACGGCAAGAGGTAGCACTGCGCCGACTGCAAAACTGGCTGCAGATGCCAGCGCTGCCTGGATAGGGCGCGCGCTCAGGGTGTCTGAAATGCCGAGCTCATCGCGCGCATGAGCACCCAGGGCATCATGCGCCATCAGCTGCGTAGCAACTTGCAGTGCCAACGCCTGATCAAGCCCGCGGCCTACGTAGATGGCCGCCAGTTCGCGTTTTTCTCCATCGGCATCGGTTTCAAGCTCGGCGCGCTCGCGTGCCAGGTCGGCCTTCTCGGTATCAGCCTGCGAATGGACAGAAACATATTCCCCGGCTGCCATTGACATGGCCCCGGCGACGAGTCCGGCAATGCCGGTGATCAGAATATTGCTCTGGCTCGCATGCGCAGCCGCAACACCGAGCATCAGGCTGGCGGTGGATACGATGCCGTCATTCGCCCCCAGTACAGCAGCCCTCAGCCAGCCGATACGAGACGTTCTGTGCCGCTCAATATGCCTCATGGTGTGGTTCTCAGGAAAGGGTGGTCAGTATGGCGTTGATTGTGACCCGGCAAGCATCCTAGTACTGTAGAACAATTAGGGTCAGACTCCAATTAAGCACATTCGCTACAAATAGAATAGCTGTTCACCCCAGCTTTTTAACCAGCACCAGGCTCTTGCGGTCCAAGTTGTATTTGCGCTTGCGGGCTTCGGGCAACCAGTCGGGGTCAACTTGCACAAAGCCGCGCTTGATAAACCAGTGCATGGTGCGCGTGGTCAGTACAAAAATACTTTGCAGGCCGGCGGCTTTGGCGCGTTGCTCGATGCGCTTTAAGATTTTTTCGCCATCACCCTGGCCCTGGCTTTGGGGTGATACGGTCAGGGCCGCCATCTCGGCGGTTTTGGCTTCGGGGTAGGGGTAGAGCGCTGCACAGGCAAAGATCACACCGTCGTGTTCGACGATGGTGTAGTTGCCAGCATCACGTTCGATCTCGGTGCGGTCGCGCTTGACTAAGGTGCCGTCTTTTTCAAACGGCTCTATCAGTTGCAGTATGCCGCCTACGTCGTCGGCGGTGGCTTCACGCAGCGCTTCAAGCTTTTCATCAATCACCATGGTGCCTATGCCGTCATGCACGTAAATCTCCAGCAGTAGCGAGCCATCGACTGCAAACGGCAGGATGTGGCTACGCTCGACACCGGCCTTGCAGGCCTTGACGCAATGTTGCAGGTAAAACGCGGTGTCGGTGGGTTGTTTCGGGTCGGGTAGCTGGGCCAGCAGCTTTTCGGCGGCGGCCAGTGGCAACTCGGTGTCGACGGGATTGTCTTCGCTTTCGGGCTCGTCGGGGTTGGTGCGGATGCCCGGAATTTCGGTCAGAAAAATCAGCTTGTCAGCCTGTAGTTGAATCGCCACGCTGGTGGCGACTTCCTCCATCGTCAGGTTAAAGGCCTCGCCAGTTGGCGAATAGCCGAAGGGCGACAACAGCACCATGGCATCAAAGTCCAGCGTGCGCATGATGCCTGCGGTATCGACCTTGCGCACCAGGCCTGAATGCTTGAAGTCCACGCCATCGACGATGCCAACGGGCATGGCGGTGATGAAGTTGCCGGAGATCACACGCACCGTGGCACCGGCCATGGGGGTGTTGGGCAGGCCCTGGCTGAACGCGGCTTCGATTTCATAACGCAACTGCCCAGCGGCTTCCTGCGCGCAGTCAAGTGCGACTTCATCGGTGATGCGCATACCGTGCGAGTACTTGGCCTCGTGGCCCTTGGCCCTGAGCTGCTCGTTGACTTGCGGCCTGAAGCCATGCACCAGCACGATCTTCACGCCCATGCTTTGTATCAGCGCCAGGTCTTGCGCAATGTGTTGCAGCTTGCCGGCGGCAATCGCCTCACCGGCAACGCCAATCACAAAAGTTTTGCCTCTATGCGTGTGGATGTACGGCGCAACAGACCGGAACCAGGGAACAAACGTGAAGTTGAAGACGGCAGACATAGACACGCTTTCGGGTTTTGGGTTCTGGTGGAGCTCTAAGGCGCTATGGGCCGATTCAAATAAGTGTAAAGCACTAGGAGCCGACAGCCGATAATCCAAGGCTTTTGATCATGGCTTTATGGCCTTGCCGTCCTTGTCCTTACTTTTGGGCACTTCTAGAAATTCAGATTTTCGGGATGAAGTGCAAGGCGGACGGAACGCAGCAACCGGAGCGTACTTCAGGTACGTGAGGATTGCGAGTACCGCCCAACGCCGCAATTCGCCCGAAAAATGAATTTATAGAAGTGCCCTTTTGCCATCTTCAGCCAAACCACTGCGTATAGAGTTTCCCGAATCGCTACCTGTATCTGGCAGGCGCATTGAGATCACCGCCGCCATAGCGGCGCACCAGGTCGTCATTGTCTGTGGTGAGACTGGCTCAGGCAAAACCACGCAGCTACCGAAAATTGCACTCAGCATGGGCCGGGGCAAGCTGAACTACCCGGCCGGTCAGCGCGGCAAATTGATTGGCCACACGCAGCCCCGGCGCATCGCGGCTTCAAGTGTGGCCAAGCGTATTGCTGAGGAGCTTAAAACGCCGCTCGGCGATGTGGTGGGCTATAAGGTGCGCTTTCAGGATCGCCTGAGCCGTGATGCCTCGGTCAAGCTGATGACCGACGGCATACTGCTGGCCGAAACGCAGACCGACCCGCAGCTCAATGCCTATGACACCATCATCATTGATGAGGCGCATGAGCGCAGCCTGAACATTGATTTTTTGCTCGGCTACCTGCGTCAGTTGCTGCCGCGCCGGCCTGACCTCAAAGTCATCATCACCTCGGCCACGATTGATGCGCAGCGGTTTGCGGATTATTTTGCGTCTGCAAAAGGGCCGGCTCCGATCATCATGGTTTCCGGGCGGATGTTTCCGGTCGAGCAGCGCTATCGTCCTTATGAAGAGTCGCGCGACTACGACCTGAACGATGCGATTGCCGACGCAGTCGATGAGCTTTGGTTAAGCCCGCACAGCGCTGGCGACATCCTGATCTTTCTGCCCGGCGAGCGCGAGATTCGTGAAGCGGCTGACCACCTGCGCAAGCACCTTGCGCACCAGCCGCTGAATCGCAACGCTGAAGTGTTGCCGCTGTTTGCGCGCCTGAGCCAGGCCGAGCAGGAGCGCATTTTCGACAGCCACTCCGGCAGGCGCATCGTGCTGGCGACCAACGTGGCCGAAACGTCGCTGACCGTGCCCGGCATCCGCTTTGTGATTGATGCCGGTACAGCGCGCGTCAAGCGCTACAGCTTCAGGAGCAAGGTCGAACAGTTGCTGGTTGAGCCGGTTTCGCAGGCGGCGGCCCATCAGCGGGCAGGGCGTTGCGGGCGCGTGGCGGATGGCATTTGCATACGGCTTTATGACGAGCAAGATTTTTTAGGGCGCGCGCGTTTTACTGACCCTGAAATTTTGCGCAGCTCGCTGGCTTCGGTGATCTTGCGCATGAAGGCGTTGCACTTGGGCGCGGTGGAAGATTTTGCATTTATCGAGCCGCCGCAAAAACGCGCGATTGTCGATGGCTACCAGTTGCTGGCCGAGCTGGGCGCAGTTAATGCAGAAAACGAGCTAACCCCAGTAGGCTGGACGCTAGCGAAGTTGCCGCTGGACCCGCGCGTGGGCCGCATGATCCTGGAGGCCAAAGAGCGCGGCGCACTCGACGAAGTGCTGGTGATTGCCAGCGCCCTCAGCGTGCAGGACGTGCGCGACCGGCCGATGGACAAGCAGGCGCAGGCGGATCAGCAACATGCCAAGTTTGATGATGAGAAGAGCGAATTCTCAAGCTACCTCAAGCTGTGGAAGTGGCTGGGCGACAGCCGGGGCGGCCACGACGCGGTGCACAAACTGACAAACCGTCAGCATGAAAACCTGCTGCGCGAGAACTACATCAACATCCGCCGCGTTCGCGAGTGGCGCGACATTCATTCGCAACTGCATAGCGTCATCGGTGAACAGAAATGGGAACTGAATAGCAAGCCTGCAAGTTACGAGCAGTTGCACCTCTCCATGCTCTGCGGTTTGCTGGGCAACCTCGGCTGCAAGAGCGATGCGGAAGACTGGTACTTGGGCGCACGCGGGATCAAGTTTTACCGCCATCCGGGTGCGCGTCTAGCCAAAAAACCGGGCCGCTGGATTGTGGTGGCCGAGCTGGTGGAAACCACGCGCCTGTTTGGCCGTGGCATTGCCAACATTGACCCGACGTGGATAGAGCAGGTGGCGGGGCATCTGCTCAATAAGCAGCTACTCGATCCGCATTGGGAGAAAAAGGCCGCGCAGGTCACCGCGCTTGAGCGCGCAACGCTCTATGGCTTGGTCGTCTACAACGGCAGGCGCGTCAACTTTGGCCGGGTCGATCCGGTCACTGCGCGCGAAATTTTCATCCGCGAAGCATTGGTCGCTGGTAACTGGGACACCAAGCTGGCGTTTTTGACTGCCAATGAAAAGCTCATCAACCAGGTGCAAGACCTCGAACACAAGGCGCGCAGGCAAGACGTGCTGGTCGATGAGGAGCTGATTTACGCTTTTTACGACCAGCAACTGCCGCTTGATATTTGTAGCGGCGCAAGCTTTGAGCAATGGTACAAGGACGAGATTAAAAAGCAGCCGAATCTGCTGTTGCTGACGCGTGAAGAGCTGATGCGGCATGAGGCTGCAGGCATCACGACGCAAGCCTTCCCCAAGACCATGCGGCTGGGTGGTATCGATTGCACTGCCACCTATCTGCATGAGCCAGGGGACGCCAAAGACGGCGTGACGATTGACGTGCCGCTGTTTGCGCTGAATCAGGTCAATGAAGAGCGCTGCGAATGGCTGGTGCCCGGCATGTTGAAAGACAAGGTGCAGGCGCTGATCAAGACTCTGCACCAAAGGCCACGCTCGCGCCTCGTGCCTTTACCTGACACCGCTGCACGCATGGCAGAGCAGTTGAATCAGGCAGAAGTATTTGGCACGGGCTCCTTGACGGATGCCGTGCTCAAGCTGGTGGTTGCCGCGACCTCGCTCGACATCAAGCGTGGCGACATGAAGCTGGAGATGCTGCCAGCGCATTTGTTCATGAACTTCCGTGTGCTGGACGAGCATGGCCGACAGCTTGGAACGGGACGCAGTTTGGGCGGACTGAAGGGTGAACTCGGTTCGCAGGCGCGGGGTGCGTTCCAGGCGCTGGCTAGTTTGAAGAATCTACCGAATTTTGCTGTTGAAGACCAAAAAAGCACTGATCTAGGCCATTTTGAAGATGAAAAAACTTCTGTAGCCCAACAAATACAGGCGCGACAAGCTACTAAAAACATAGCAGATCCAGTTAGCGCAAAGGTGCCTGAGCGCTACACCGCCTGGAGCTTTGGCGAGCTGCCTGAGCTGATGGAGATTAAAAAAGGCGCGCAAACGCTGATTGGTTTTCCGGCGTTGATTGACTTGGTTGACGCTGTGACGATTGAGGTGTTTGACGAGCCCGAGATGGCGTTGGCCAAGCACCGCGCCGGTTTGCGACGACTGTTTTCGCTGCAAATAAAAGATGCACTCAAGTACCTGGAGAAGAACCTGCCTGACCTGCAAAAAATGGCCGCCAGCTACATGCTGGTGGGCCGTGCGCCAGATAACTCGGGCGGCGGCACGGTTGACGAGTTGCGTGGCCAGATTCTTGAAGTCGCACTAGACCGTGCGTTTTTGCTAGCCCCGCTGCCAACCAACGAAGCTGAATTTAAAAAGCGCGTGGAAGAAGGGCGCGGCAGGTTGACCCTGATTGCCAGCGAAATCTCGCGCCTTGCCGCAGGCATATTGACTGAATACGCAGCGGCTCAACGCAAGATCAAGGACACCAAAAATGCGCTGGATGCTGCGCAGGACGCGGCCCAGCAGTTACAGCGACTGGTATCCAAAAAGTTTTTGACGGCTACGCCTTATACGCAACTACAGCACTTCCAGCGTTACTTGAAGGCTATTACCGCGCGGCTTGAAAAATGGCGTACTGACCCGACTCGTGATGCGGCGCGCATGGCAGAGTTGAAGCCCCAAGAGCAACGTTACTGGCGCTTGGTAGCCGAGCGCAAAGGCGCAAGCGATGCGCGTATGCAGGAGTTTCGCTGGTTGCTGGAAGAGCTGAGGGTGAGCTTTTTTGCGCAGGAGTTGCGCACGCCACAGCCAGTCAGCATCAAGCGGCTTGAGAAGGCTTGGCAGCAACTCAATAGTTGATTGGTTGTAACTACTCAGGTCTTGCTGATTCGTAGGGTGGGCACTGCCTACGCTGGCTTTATGAATGGGGCCAAGCCGCCATTCCATTAAAAGTCGCACGATTTGACCGAATCGCGCGATTTTGCTACATTGCAGCCATAACCCCTTGAAAGCGAGGCCATGCCATGCAAACCTATACCGCCAATGAAGCCAAAACTCGTTTTGGCGAATTTCTGGATCGCGTGCAGCGCGAGCCGGTGCGCGTGATGCGCCATGACCGTGTGGTGGGCGTGATGGTCAGCGCCCAGGATTACGAAGCCATGCGAGCTTTTTATGCCGACCGTTTGCGCAAGACCCTGCGCGAGACAGCAGAAGGTGCCGCGGCCGCTGGACTCACCGAGGAGATATTGGAACAGCTGTTAGCCGATGAGAGTTGAACGGCAGGACGTAGGCCCCTATGCGCGGGTCGTGGTTGATACCAATGTACTGTTGAGTGCCGCGCTATCGCCAAATAGCGTCCCTGCTGCCTTTGTCGATAGGCTGCTGGCGGTAGGCAAGTTGGTGTTTTCCAATGCCACCTTTGCCGAATTGGAGACCCGTATCTGGCTGCCAAAATTCGACCGCTACCTGCCAATGGAGCGCCGCCGCAGTGTGCTCGATGAAGCCAGCGCAGGGGCCATCTGGGTGGATGTGACAATGGCCATCGCACAGCGCGGCTATTCCCGCGACCCCAAAGACGATGCTTTTGTTCATGCCGCCATCGCGGCCCAAGTGAGCCGTTTGATCTCCGGCGACAAAGATTTGTTGTGCTTGCACCCAATGGGTGATTTGCAAATTTTGTCACCGCGCGCAGGGCTGGATGAGCTGGTGAACCAAAAAATTTTATAGTTTTGCCAGCCGCGCCAAGGCAGCATTCAGCGTTTCGTCTTTTTTGGCAAAACAGAAACGCACCACGCGCTGGTCGAACCCATCGCCGTAAAACGCCGACAACGGAATCGCCGCCACGCCAATTTCTGTCGTCAGCCATTTACAGAAGTCGGCTTCGTTCAGATCACTCACCTTTGATATATCAACGCACTGAAAGTAGCTTCCTTCGCTGGGCAGCAGCTTGAAGCGGGTCTTGGCCAGGCCACTGCGAAACAGGTCACGCTTGCGCTGGTAGAAGGCTGGCAAGTCCATGTAAGGGCGTTCGTCAAGCATGTAGCTCGCCAGTCCGTATTGCATCGGGGTGTTGACGGTAAATACATTGAACTGGTGTACCTTGCGAAACTCGGTGGTCAGGGGTGCGGGTGCGGCCACATAGCCGACCTTCCAGCCAGTGACATGGTAGGTCTTGCCAAAGCTGCTGACGACAAAAGCACGCGCGGCCAGGCCGGGGAAGCGCGCGGCGCTTTGATGCAGCTGCCCCTTGTCGGCATCAAACACCATGTGCTCATACACCTCGTCACTGATGAGCAGCACGTCGGTGGGCGCAAGTATGTCTTGCAGCTTGAGCATGTCGGCTTTAGTCCAGACGCTAGCGCTCGGGTTGTGTGGCGAGTTGATGAGGATGGCGCGTGTCTTGGACGTGATGGCGGCGCTGATTTTGTCAAAGTCAGGCCTGAAGCTGCCTGGTGTCAGGGGAACGCGCACAACTTTTCCGCCAGCCAGTTCAATGTTCGGCACATAGCTGTCGTAGCAGGGCTCCAGCACGATGACTTCATCGCCGGGGTGGACGACTGCCAATATGACCGTGATGATGGCCTGCGTAGCCCCTGCGGTGACGGTGATCTCACTGTTCTGGTCATAGCGCTGCCGGTGCAGTTTGAGCAGCTTGCTGGAGATGGCTTCGCGCAGTACCGGCACACCGGGCATGGGCGGGTACTGGTTCAGACCGCGCTGCATGGCATCGGTGACGGCATTGACCAGGGCTGGGTCACATTCAAAGTCCGGAAAACCCTGACCAAGGTTGACGGCGTTTTTCTCTGCTGCCAATGCAGACATCACGGTGAAGATGGTGATGCCGACGGCAGGCAGCTTGGTTTGCAGATGCGGTGTGCGTTCTGTGAAGGTGCTAGTGTTCATGGTTTTCGCTGATATGGCCCGACATGACTCTTTCAATCACGCTGCGTTCAAGTTTCTCGCTCAGGAGTTGTGCAAAGGTATAGATAAAATTGCGCAGGTAGGCGCTGCGCTTGAAGGCCACGCGTGCGACGTTGACACCGAACAGCTTGCCCGCCGGAATCGCCAGCAAGTCGCTGTTTGTGCCATCGTCCTTGACGGCCATTTCAGCCACAATGCCGACCCCCAGACCGAGCCGCACATAAGTCTTGATGACATCCGAGTCAATCGCTTCCAGGGCAATCCGGGGGTGCAGGCGCTTGGCGGCAAAGGCAGCGTCAATCTTGCTACGGCCGGTGAAGGAAGGGTGGTAGGTAATCAGTGGCTCGGTAGCCAGGTCTTCCAGCGTGATGTTGTCTTTGCCAGCCAACGGATGCGCCATGGGCAGCACCAGCATGTGCTGCCACTCGTAGCAGGGCAGGGTAATCAGTTCGGTGTATTGCGTCAGTGACTCGGTCGCAATGCCGATTTCAGCCACTTCATCAATCACCATTTTGGCTACCTGGTCGGGCGAGCCCTGGTGCAGGCTGACGTTGACGTTGGGAAAGGCCTCGCGCAGTTTTGCAACTGGCTGCGGCAACACATAGCGTGCCTGCGTGTGGGTGGTGGCAATCGACAACGTGCCGCTGTCTTGCGCGGAGTACTGCGCGCCAATGCGCCGCAGGTTGCCAACCTCGCGCATGATGATTTCAATGCTTTTAAGTACATGGTCGCCGGGCTCGGTTACGCGCTTTAAGCGTTTGCCGTGACGGGCGAAGATTTCAATGCCGAGTTCTTCTTCAAGTTCAATGATGGACTTGGAAATACCGGGCTGTGAGGTGTGCAGCGCTCGAGCGGTTTCAGTCAGGTTGAGGTTGCGGCGAACGGCTTCCTGAACAAAGCGGAATTGATGAAGGTTCATATCGAATCCAGGCTAATTAGTGGTTTCATTATGCCGAGGTGATGGGGTCAGGGCGATATCTGCCATCAGAGTAGTCATTTGCGCGTACTCGCCTACTGTGGGGAGTAAATCGACCTGCACACTTGGATGAGCGGTGCGAATTTGCTCGATGAGAAGTGGCAAGTCTTCCCTGGCGTGCTTGCCTAGACCCAGAAAAAGCGGAAAAACCTTTAACTGCAGGGCACCGCCAGCTATTAGCTCAATGGCTGCGTCTAGCAGTGAAGGGGTACACAGTTCGAGATAGGCGCAGCGTACCTGTGCAGTTGGTTCACGCTGTTTTATCTGCAAGGCCACGGCTTCGATGGGCAAACGCCATTGCTCGTCGCGCGAGCCATGGGCCAAAAGAATAATGCCGGTGCTGGCTGGTGTCATTGGGTTTATCACTTCATTTATCGTCTTAGTACAAGCCAGCCAAACGCTGCTAGCGAAATAGCCATGTAGAGCAGGCCCGGCGTTGCGGCTGCCAGCCACGGCTGCCAGTTTTGCAGGATGCCAACATAGCCAAACAGGTTGTTGAGCAGGAAAAAGCTGATACCGATCAGCACACCAGCGAAGACATAGGCGGCGATGCCGCCAGAGCGAAAGTGCAGGTAAGCAAAAGGCAGGGCCAGCATCACCATCACTAGGCAACTGAGCGGGTAAAAAACCTTTTTCCAGAACTCGATCTCATAGCGCTGCGCGGCCTGGCCGTTGGCATCCAGATGGCGGATGTAGGCAAACAAATCGTAGGTAGCCATTCGCTCCGGCTTGAGCAGCGCCACCGACACCATCTCTGACGTGATGCCTGTGGGCCAGCGAAAGTTGTCCGTCCGGGTACGGTTGATCCCGGCACTTTGCCTGTCGTTGGGGATCGATCTTTCACTGCTGTCGGTCGCGGTCTGGCTGGTCATCGGAATATCAAATTCCGAGCGTATCGCGTTCTTCAGCAGCCAGGAGTGGTCATCAGCAAAAGTGGCTATGGCGGCCCGCGTGACCGACACCACCGCCCCCTTGTTGTTGAATTCAAAGACCTGTACGTCCAGCATCTCGTTGCTGGTCGAGAGTTTTTTGACGTTCGCAACATAGGTGTTGTAGGGCTGTTTTTCCTTTAGCCAGGCACCAGTCTGCCCGACGCTGATGGTGTTTTGATACTTGGCCTTTAGCAACTGCGCAGCCTTTTCACTGGCAGGCGCAATATAGTCGCCGATCGCAAAACTGAAGGCCACAAAAAAGGCACCCAGGCCGAGCAGCAATTTCAGGGCGCGCCAGGGGTCAAGGCCACTGGTGCGCAGTATCGTGTATTCGGAGCTTTGCGCCATCCTGGACATCACAAAAATGGTGCCTATCAATACCGAAATCGGCAGCAACTCATAGAGACGGTTGGGCACCAGCAGAGCGACATAGGCCAGCGCATGACGGATCTGGTAAATATCATTTGCCGTTGGTAAGCCGTTGTTTTTACCCAGGTATTGCAGCTCATCGACCAGGTCAAAAAAGAAGAACAGCGCCAGAAAACCTGTCGCCACCAGCGCAATGGAGGCCAGTACCTCGCCGTATATCAGGCGACGAATGGTCTTCATGCTGGGCTTTCTTCTGCGGCTTTACGGCTTGGTTTGCGCTGCCTGCGCAACGTGCGCAGTGCTGACTGCAGGGTCCAGTTTGCATTGCGCTTGGCTAGCCAGGCCAAAGCCAGTAGCAGAATCCCGCCGTGCAGCATCACCAGCAGGGCAGCAAAGCTCACAGAACCAGCAAAAATCCAGCTTTGCCCGAGGTTGATGAGGTTGTTGTAGACCAGAAAGGTCAGCACCACAAAAATCAGGTTGCCACTGCCCCCACCGCGCGGGTTGACGCTGGCCAGTGCGGCGGCTAACACCACGAAGTTAATGGCACCTAGTGCAAGCCCGATTCGCCAGGCCAATTCGCTGGCATTGGCTCGATTGAACGATTTGATCAAGACCGGTACAGAGAGTAATTTTGAGTCATCTGGATTGGCATTGATTTCAACGCTATCCCCTGTGTTGCTAGCGTATTCTTCAAAGTCAGTGACTTTGAAGGCGGTTTTGCCGATTTCATTTTCCAGGCGCTGTCCATTTTTGAGCAGCAGCACCTGGTTTTTGCCGCGAGTTTCAACTTTGCCCGAAGCGGCTGAAGTGATGGACTCTTTTCCATTTTCATTTGCGAGAATAAAGACATTACTACTTGATTTGTCACTAACCGACGCATCCCGATCAATGAAAAATACTCGTCGACCGTCCGACGACTCCTGAAATTGACCGGGTGCCAGCCGATCAACGTCACTACGGCCTTCATAGCGTTCTTTCATGTCCTTGGTTTGCTGGTTTGTCCAGGGCCAGACAAACATCGACACCAGCGCAATGATGAGCAGAACAGGCCATGAAAAGCGAAACAGTGGGCGCAAAAAAACCGTCAGGCTCTGCCCGCTGGTGAACCAGACCACCATTTCGCTGTCGCGGTACATGCGTGTCAGTGTGCCGACCATGGCGATGAAGAGCGACAGTGTCAGTATGGTCGGCAGGCGGCCGAGCGCCGAATAGGCCATGAACAGCATCACGTCCTGGGGGTCGATGATGCCTCTTGATGCCTGACCCAGCGTGCGGATCAGCACAATCGTCAGAACAATGGTGATGATGACCACCAGCGTGGCCCCAAAGCTGCGCGCCAGTTCTCTGCGAATCGAAGATTGGAATATCATTGACTGGGAAATCGCTTTATGCTGCTTTTATTTCACTAATTTTCTGATTGGCTAGACCTTCAATTATGGACTTTGAACTTAAAACATTCACCCTTGCTCGTGTTTGCGCTGAAAAATGCGATGCGCTGGTGCTACTGGCTCCACCAACCATAGCCGGTAATGACCCGGCATCACAACTGGCGGCACAGGCCATCAAGGCTGGGGATTTTGAAGCCAAGCCTGGCAAGTTGCTGGTCAGCTACCGTCCGGCAGGCATTGCGGCTACGCGACTGGTGCTGGTCGGGGTTGGCGATGGCAGTACAAAAAATGTGCGGACTGCGGTGCTTGCGGCGATGGAAGCACTCAAAAAAAGCAACGTGAAACGCGTGCTGCTGGGTCTGGGCGCTTTGCCTGCATTGTCTGCCGATGCGGTACGCGCTGCTGTGGTGGCTGCTGGCGACGGGGCCTATGTCTATAGCGCCACGAAGTCGAAGGCGACCGCCACGCCGGTTGAGCGTGTTGTGGTGGCGGTTCCTGATGCGGCCAAGGTCAAACCAGGTTTTGACAAGGGTGTTGGCCTGGCCAAAGGCATTGCGCTGGCCAGAGAATGGGGTAATCGCCCTGCCAATCACGCTACACCAGTCCTGCTTGCAGGTGCGGCGAAAGCACTGGGCAAGTTGCCAAAGATCAAGGTTGATATTCTGGGCCCCAAGGAAGTCGCCAAACTGGGCATGGGGTCCTTCATGGCTGTGGCTCGGGGCTCGGTAGAGCCTTTGCGTTTTATCGTGCTGCGTTACGCTGGCGCTGCCAAAACCGCAGCCCCTGTCGTTCTGGTCGGCAAGGGCATTACCTTTGACACCGGTGGCATATCCATCAAGCCCGCCGCCGAGATGGATGAGATGAAGTTCGACATGTGCGGTGCGGCCAGCGTGCTGGGCACCTTCAGGGCGCTGGCCGAATTAAAACCGGCCATCAACGTGGTGGGGCTGATTCCGGCCTGCGAGAACATGCCTGCTGGCCGCGCCATCAAGCCCGGCGACGTGGTGACCAGCATGAGTGGGCAGACGATTGAAATCCTCAACACCGACGCAGAAGGCCGTCTGGTGCTGTGCGATGCACTGACCTATGCCGAGCGCTTCAAGCCGCAGGCGGTGGTCGACATCGCCACGCTAACGGGTGCCTGCGTGGTGGCGCTTGGCGGCGTGCGCAGCGGCTTGTTTTCCAGCGACGATGCCTTGGCTAAGGCGCTTTTTGAAGCCGGGGAGTCTTCGCTTGATCTGTGCTGGCGCATGCCGCTGGATGAAGAATATGCCGAAGGGCTTAAAACCAATTTTGCCGATGTTGCCAACGTGGCAGGCCGTGCCGGTGGCGCTGTCATTGCAGCTAAGTTCTTGCAGCGCTTCACCAGCAAATTCCCGTGGGCGCATCTGGACATTGCGGGCACCGCCTGGAAAGGTGGGAAGGTCAAAGGCTCGACCGGCCGGCCGGTTGGCCTGCTGCTGGACTACCTGCTGGGTCAGGCCCCGGCAAAATCTCGGCAATCCAGAATCAAACCCGTCAGCAAACCCAACAGCAAGCCGCGCGCTGCATGACCGAGATTGAATTTCATTTCAACGTGCCCGACAAGCTGGCCTATACCTGCCGCCTGTTGCGCAAAGCCTGCCGCGCAGGTGCCCGGGCCGTGGTGACGGCAGAATCTGGGCTTTTGACGGAACTTGACCAGTTGCTGTGGCGCTTTTCGGCCACCGAGTTTGTAGCGCATTGCATGGCATCATCGAACCGGCAGATGCTGGCGGCGACCCCCGTGCTGCTGGCCGAGCAGCTTGAAAGATGCCCGGCAGACAGGGTTTTGATCAACCTCGGGCAAAGCGTACCCGATGACTTTGAACGCTTTGAGCGCTTCATTGAAGTGGTCTCAGTGCAGGAAAACGACAGGCTTGTCGGTCGCCAGCGCTGGAAACATTACAAAGACAGGGGTTACGCATTGAAACAAAACGACCTGTCAGCAAGCCGGGAAGCCGCATGAGTCAGTTGCCCATGCCACCACGCTTTGTGCCTACCCTGACGGATGTCGTCCAACCCGTCATGGCTCAGGAGCAGCGGATGCCTCCCGCCTCCACGCCTGCGGCGATCGAATTGCTGGAAGACCAGGTGGTACACCGCGTGATGCAGCGAGTTGACCTGGTGCTTGAAAGGCGACTGCGGGAAGCCGTAGGGCGGGTGATTCTGGCGCACACCCAGGCCCTTGGGCCGCGACTTCGCGAAGAAATCGAGCTGGTGGTGCGCGAGTCGGTCAGTCAGGCTGTGGCGCAGGAGTTGTCGCCGCAAGTACGATGAATAAAAAACTAGGGACGTTGCTATGGTGCAGGCGCGAAAATTGCGTTATGTTCGGGGCCGTTGGGTAAAAAAACTGTTCTCAACCTTTATCGGTCATTTTCTAATTGGAGTGTATTTATGCAAATGAAATGGACTGCGGTCGCTTTGGCCGCCATGTTGGTTGTTGCTTGCGGCAAAAAAGAAGAAGCTGCGCCCACCGCCCCTGCACCTGCACCTGCTGCCCCTGTCGCTGCGGCTCCCGCTGGTGATACGCTGATTGTCAAGATAGGTCACGTGGCGCCGATGTCTGGTGCCCAGGCCCACTACGGCAAAGACAATGAAAATGGCGTTCGCATGGCCATTGAGGACCTGAACAAGCAGGGCGTCATGATCGGAGGCAAAAAAGCCACCTTCGAAATCGTCGCTGAAGACGATGCCGCTGATCCGAAACAGGGCACGGCTGCCGCACAGAAATTGTGCGACTCCAAAGTTGCTGGCGTGGTCGGTCACCTCAACTCCGGTACCACCATTCCTGCCTCCAAGATCTACAACGACTGCGGCATCCCCCACGTCACCGGTGCTGCGACCAACCCGGACCTGACCAAGCCCGGCTACAAGACCACCTACCGCATCATTGCCAACGACCTGGCTTTGGGCGCCGGTCTGGCGGTTTATGCTGCCGACACGCTCAAGCTGAAGAAAGTAGCCATTATTGATGACCGCACCGCTTACGGCCAGGGTGTTGCCGACATCTTCAAAAAGACCGCCAAAGAAAAAGGCATGACCGTAGTTGACGAGCAGTTCACCACCGATAAAGCCACCGACTTTATGGCCATCCTGACCGCCATCAAGGCCAAGGCCCCCGATGCCGTGTTCTACGGCGGCATGGACGCGCAAGGCGGCCCGATGCTGCGCCAGATGGAGCAGCTCGGCATGAGCAAGGCCAAGTTCTTCGGCGGCGACGGCATCTGCACCGCCGAGATCGCCAAAATCGCCGCTGGTGCCAAGACACTGAACAACGTGATCTGTGCCGAAGGTGGTGCATCGTTGGCCAAGATGCCTGGCGGCGCCGAGTGGAAGAAACGCTACGACAAGAAGTACCCGGGCCAGTTCCAGATCTACAGCCCGTACACCTACGATGCGACCTTCGTGCTGGTCGATGCCATGAAACGCGCCGGTTCGATCGATCCGAAGGTCTACATCCCCGAGCTGATCAAAACCAGCATGAAGGGCGTAACCACCACCATCGAGTTCCTGCCTAACGGCGAACTGAAAAACTCTTCCATCAGCTTGTACACCTACAAGGACGGCAAGAAAGTCGCTCTGGAATAAGCTTTCCTGGCCTTGACGAAAAAGTGATCTTGCCCCCGAAAAACGTACTCCATAGCTGATGTGCGAGGTGTTGGAGGTCAGCGCCAGCGGTTACTTGCGAAGCACTGGTGACGAAAGGCTGCGGACAAGCCCAGTCGGGCTGGGGCTAACAAGCGCATCACGGGCGAAGCCCTGCTGGTGCACATCAAGGTCAGGGGAAAACGCAAATTTGTCAATACCACCGACAGCAAACACGACCTGCCGATTGCGCCCAATTTGCTGGAGAGACGCTTCACGGCGTTGGCGCCAAACCGTGTGTGGACGAGCGACATCACGTACATCGCCACCGACGAGGGCTGGCTATACCTGACGGCTGTCATTGACCTGTTTAGTCGCCAGGTGGTGGGGTGGTGCATGAGCGAGCACATGCAGGCCATGGATGAAGTGATTGATTGGCTGACTTTTTATAATCACAGAAGATTGCACTCAACGTTGGACTACGTCAGTCCCATGACGTTTGAGCAACGCTGGATCGCGGCCCAGCAGCAAGACAGGAAGTCCGCATAATGGGCAGCTCATGGAGTCCGGAAAACAGGGGCAAGGTCACGATAGCTCGCGGGGAAAGATCGTGCGGGCGCTGCCAAGGCTGGATATTGTTGTCGGCGGCTGTTCGACGAATACTCACGAAAACCAGCGCAGGAAAGCGGCCGCCGTGAGCGCCGTGGCAGCCAGGGCGAACAAGCCACTCCAGACATGGTCGCAGCGCGTATTCGACCACCGGAATGAATATCTCAGATAGATCGCCGCCAGCACAAAACCCGCTGCCGCGCAGAGCACCTTGAGCAGCAGTGCCGCAATGGCGATGCCGTGGAGGTCGGGAAACTGGCCGTAATAGGCGTAGCTGATCGCACTGAAGGTCATGCCGCTGGCGCCCTGCACCGTCCAGCCCCCCAGCACCAGCCAGCCCAGCTTGTGCTGGATGGCCGGCTCCAGACGGATCGGCCAGCGCGCCAGCAAGGCGCCGCCGACGACGGCCACCGCGCCGAAGTTATGCGCTACCTGGGTGATGGCATAGGCGAGATTCTGCAAGTCCATCTTCCATCTCCCACGCTTGAGCGTTCCTGCGAAAAACCGCTTTGATTCAAGCTCGGGCTATTCGACCTTCACCTTGATGCATTTATCCACGCCGATTGGCGTATGGTTCTTGTTGACCACCTTGATGCAGATGTCGTGGTTGCCCGCTGCCAGGGTTTCGAAGGTGTGGCTGCCCTTGAGCTGGCGCAGGACCGCCACCTCTTTGCTATCGAGGTAAAGGTGGGTATGGTCACCCTTGGGGCCGGGAATGACCTCGTAGCTGATCTTGTTCTGCGCCATGGCGTCGAGCTTGGCGCCATCAGCCGGGGAAAGTATCTTGACCGACGCCTCCTGCGCGAAAGCGACCGCTCCGAATGTCAGATTGACGCAAAACAGCACAGTGGCAAGGGCGCTCCTGTTCATGATGGCCTCCTGGATAGTTGACGACAGTATTTGACTGTAGCAGTTAATTTGTTGGCTGACGAGCCTCCGGCCACGAACAAGGGCATGAGAAAGTATCAGCTTGTTTCCTGATTCTGTGGCAATTTGCATGTTCGTATTGGCGAGCTATTGATGCGCCTGAGAAAAAGCAGGCATTCGGCAACCGCTCCAAAGAATCACTGTCTGACCTGGCCTTCGACAAGACGGTGAAGGTGGAGACAAGCAAGCGAGATCGCTACGGGCGGCAAATCGGTAAGGTGCTGGTCAACGGGCGGGATGTCAACCTGGTGCAGGTCGAGCGCGGCATGGCCTGGTTCTACCGCCAGTATCAGCGTGAGCAGTCACCCAATGACCGAAGGCTATACGAGGCTGCTGAAGATGCGGCCAGAGCTGACAAGCGCGGTCTATGGCGTGATGCTGACCCAGTGCCGCCGTGGGAGTTCAGGCGTAACAAGAGCAAGCCCTGAAACAGTCGCTATTGTTTTGATAGCTGCTTGCGCCCGTAAAATAAGGGCTGGAAAACGTACTATCAGCTTCACCTACAACCGCCGAGCGCGTGGACGCTCGAACTCGATTTGCGGCCGTATGTCGAGAAGTTCTGAGATGTGCTTGTTGCCGCCGATGTCAGATTGACCTGCCGACTTTGACCGACCCGGGGTTGATGAGCCGAGACCCACACTGGACCTGCGTTTGCCAAGGTTGTCGGTGGGGCAACTTTTTTCAGTAGTCTGGTCAAATCGGTATCGGCAGCAACAGCACCATCACCGCATCAATCGAATAGGCCCGCCGGCATAGCCAATAAAGTCGGCCAAGGGCAAGGCGTTGTTGCCTGCTACCAGAGCCGGCGTGTTCATAATCCGCAGACAAAGCTCAAGATCGGCATTCATCCAGCGCGGCTGCATAGGTTCAAGCCCGTTGATAGAGGGTGACGACGCAGGCGCCGCCCAGACCCAGGTTGTGCTGCAGCGCGACGCGCGCGCCCTCGACCTGGCGCTGCTCGGCGCTGCCGCGCAATTGATGCGTCAGCTCATAGCATTGCGCCAGACCGGTGGCGCCCAGCGGATGGCCTTTGGAGAGCAGGCCGCCCGATGGATTGGTGACGACCTTGCCGCCATAAGTGTTGTCGCCGTCAGCGATGAATTGCGCCGCGCCACCCTCGGCGCACAAACCCAAGGCCTCGTAAGTGATGAGCTCGTTGTGCGCAAAGCAGTCGTGCAGCTCGACCACGTCCAGATCGTCCGGGCCGATGCCGGCGCTGGCATACACCTGCTGCGCCGCGGCCTGCGTCATGTCGTAGCCGACCACGCGCATCATGTCGCCCGACTCGAAGGTGGCGGGGCTGTCGGTCGTCATGGCCTGGGCGGCGATGAAGACATCGCGGCGCAGACTGTGGCGGCGCGCGAACTCGTCCGACACCAGCAGCGCCGCAGCAGCGCCGCAAGTCGGCGCGCAGGCCATCAGCCGCGTCATCACGCCGGGCCAGAGCATCGGCGCATCCAGCACATCCTGCTCGCTGAGCACCTTGCGAAACAGCGCCAGCGGATTGTTGGCGCCATGGCGGCTGGCCTTGGCGCGTATCTTGGCAAAGCTGTCCAGGGCGGTGCCGTACTTGCGCATATGGGCAAGGCCGGCGCCGCCGAAATAGCGCAAGGCCAGAGGAATCTCGGCCATACCCACCAGCTTCTCAGTGACCTTGTCGAAGTCGTCGAAGGGGCTGGGCCTGTCCTTGAACACGCTGCCCAGCGCGCCGGGCCGCATCAACTCGAAACCCAGCGCCAGCACGCAGTCGGCGCCGCCCTTAATCGCCTGGCGCGCCAGGAACAACGCCGTTGAGCCGGTCGAGCAGTTGTTGTTGACATTCACGATGGGGATGCCCGTCATGCCGACCCGGTACAGCGCTTTTTGGCCGCAGGTCGAATCGCCATACACATAGCCGGCATAGGCCTGCTGCACCTGAGCATAATCCAGGCCGGCGTCAGCCAGCGCAGCGCGCACCGCCTGCTCGGCCATCTCCTCATACGAGGCGCTGGTGCCGGGCTTGGTGAAGGCAATCATGCCGACGCCGGCGACAAAAACTGGGGGCTTCATGGCAGCGCTCCTATGCTCGGTGCAACAAGCCTTGTCGCGGACCGGGCCGGGCCCGCCAAGGGACGGCCTTTATCGTAGTCGATAGTGCCGCCCGAGGCTTCAGTTGAGCGGTCTTGTCAGGTACACACCTTCGCGGCCGACGATGGTCGTGCGGGCCGGCATGAAGATGGTGCAGTCCTCGCACAGCGCGCGGATTTCTTGCGCGCCGTCGGTGGCGATCAGCTCGTCCTTGGCAAACACCTCGAAGCCGATCAAGGGCCGCACAAAGCGAAAGCTCTCATGCTGGATTACATGGGTCTTGAGCAGCTCGTAACGGGCCTGCGGCGCGATGGGCGCCGGCGCACGCGCGATCAGGCCGAAATGGCCCAGGAAATCCAGGCTCACCTCGACGGCGAGATCGGCCGTGGCCTGCTTGAAATGCTGGCCGCATTCGACCACCAGGGCCGCCCCGGCCGCGCTCTCGGCCTGGCCGTGGCGGCCATGCTGGACCAGCGGCGTGCCCGAACCCAGGCCGCTGGGCATCACTAGGTGCACGGCCGGACGCGAGATCGCGCGCGCCAGCGCGGCATTGCGCTCGAAGCTGGGGTAGACCCAGAACGGCACCACGTCCTGGCTGGTGGAGTGGATGTCCAGAATATGGTCGGCCGCCACCACCGCGGGGCGCATCGCGCGGGCCCGCCGCAGCTCCACGCTGTCCTCGTCGCCGTCGAGCCAGACCGAGGACCAGATGCGGTTCAGGTTGTGGGTGATCAGGCGGCTGTCGAAAGGGCTGTCCGGGTTGAAGGTCTCGTAGGCCGCCACATTGGCAAAGCTCACAGTCAGCGTGCCTATCAGCGGGCGCACGCCGCTGTCCAGCAAATGGCAGGCCGCCACCATGCCGCAAAACTCGTTGCCATGCGTGAGCGCATTGATCATCACATGCGGGCCCGGCTTGCCCGACTCGAAGCGGTGCACATAGTCGATGCCGGTGTTACCGCCGCGATAGGCCGACAGATCGCGCGGGGTGAGCTCGATGGGGGGAAGGTTTGTCGTCATGGGAGGGATAAGAAATTCAACCGCATGAGGCCAAGTATCCCACCAAAAAGTTGCCTCAAAAAGCGTGCCAACCCTCTCGCGCTGTGGGCACTGCACCCAACATCACCGCTTTCTGTATGCCGGCGTTGTAGAGTTAGTCAGTGCGCTGGAGCGCAGATATTGGTGTCGGCTCGCTTACGCATTGTGCTGGATCGGGATTTTTGTTGTATTAGGTTGTGAGCGCAGGTAAGATTCAGTCGTCCAATTTACGTTGGGCATCCAGGAATCTAGGAGATTTCGCACCGGAGTTAATCCTGGCTAAAGCCTGCGCTCCGGATCTTGTTTTTGTACAAATCACCAAAGAGGTACATCATGAGCAACGGAAAAACTTACAAAGGCAGCTGCTTTTGCGGCGCGGTTCAGTTCACGGTCAGCGGTGAGCCAGCCGGAATGGGTTATTGCCATTGTGAGTCGTGTCGAAGCTGGTCGGCGGGGCCTGTCAACGCCTTCACTTTATGGAAACCCGACGCGGTGCAGATCACGCGGGGAGCAGACAACATCGGCACTTACAACAAGACGCCGCACAGTTATCGCAAATGGTGCAAAACGTGTGGAGGCCACGTCTTCACTGAGCATCCCGGCATGGGACTCACTGACGTGTATGCAGCAGTCATTCCAGACTTCCCGTACCACGCCGGCGTCCATGTCCACTATCAGGAGACGAAGCTGAGAATTAAGGACGGATTGCCGAAGATGAAGGACGTCCCGAAGGAAATGGGTGGCTCGGGCATCAGCGTAGCGGAATAACACATTGGGCTCTTCAAGCTCCACTATCCCAGGTGTGAACGGCCCCTAAAACCGTCCGTGATTTGACATTGGCTGGCCGAAAAATGGCCTTCTGAATTGGACGCGCACCAAAAGGAAGACCCGGAGTTGGCGCTCCGGGTCTGGTGGTGCCCCGCACCGCTGCGCGCCCTCACGGGTTTCCAAATAAGGCGTTATGCAAAGTGGCCTACGCTGGAAATTGTCGTGTGCCTGCACCGTGGCATTAGTCAGGCGCTTCGCGCAGTGTGTTTGGTCAGTGGCCTGCGGCCAATCATGTTGTGTGTGGCCTGCCAGCCCCACACCCCCCCTAGGGACCCAGAAAATCGCCGACGCAAGTAACGCAGCACCTGCTGGACACTCTGGAGGGCCGCAGGCAAAATAAGGCATCAACTCCCCCGCCTGCACCATGACCGCACCCGCCCACAACAGTTTCGCGACCTTGTTTAACCTATATGTTTACGACGTAGGTCAGGTGACCGACATGAACACCACCGCTGAAATGAATTGCTCTGCCCCAACTGCTTCCTTGCCATGCGGTGCTTGGTGATCACGCTGCTCTTGAGGTGTGTGCTGCCGCTGGCACTGGCCGGGGCATGCCACGCTGCCGAGAATCCCGCGCTGGCGGCCACCACCCGTGCCGAGGTGGACGCGGCGGTCCAGGCCGCGCTGCGCGCCAAGGGCGTGCCCGGTGCGTCCATTGCGTTGGTGGTCGATGGCCGCATCGCCTATGTGAAGGCGTATGGCCTGGCCCAAGTCCAGCCCCCGCGGCAGGCGACTCCCGAGATGCGCTTCGGCATCGGGTCGATCAGCAAGCAGTTCCTCGCGGCGGGGCTCTTGATGCTGGAGACCGAAGGCCGCCTCAATCTTGACGACCCCGCCTCGAAGTACGTGGCCGATCTGGGGCCGGCCGGATGCGCCACGCTGCGCCAACTGCTGTCGCACACTTCGGGCCTGCCCGAGTACATGCCCCACGACTACGTCGCGCCCGCGCAGCGCGTACCGGTTCAGCCGTCGCAACTGGTACTGCGCGCTGCGCGCCAGGCGCAAGACTTTGCGCCGGGCGAGCGCTGGCGCTACAGCAACACGGGGTATGCGCTGGCGGGCCTCGTGTTCGAGGCCGTGGCTGGCGAGCCCCTGGCGGAGGGCCTGCGCCGACGCATCTTTGCGCCGTTGAAGATGGCCAGCGTGATCGACAGCGACCAGCATGCGCTGACTGCGGGCGATGTCACCGGCTACAGCGTGCTCGGCCTGGCCGCACCCGAGCCCGCAACCCCGATGGCGCCGGGATGGATGTTCGGCGCCGGTGGCCTGGCCATGACGGCCGAAGACCTGGCTCGCTGGAGCCTGGCCCTCATCGACCGCAGCCTTCTTGCTCCGTCGGCCCAGCGCGCGTTGGAGAGCGACACCCGGCTGAACAGCGGTGCCGGCACCCGCTATGGCCTGGGCCTGGTGGTGAGGATGATTGGCGAGCGGCGCGTGCTGGGTCATGACGGGGGTGTGCCTGGGTTCGGGTCGGCGAGCCTCGTGCTGCCTGACGAACGCATGGCCATCGTGGTGCTGACGAACGCGGACTACGGCGAGGTGGCACCGGACTTGGCCGCCCGGTTGCATCGCATGCTGCTCAACCCGGCTTCGCCGCAGGACTCGGCGCGCACGGCGCAAGACCGGCAGGTACTGCTGGCGCTGCAGGGCGGGCGGATCGATCGCAAGCTGTTCACGGCAAACGCGAACGACTACTTTAGCGACGGCATGGTGGCGCAGACGGCCGCAGCGCTCAAGAGCGCCGGGGAACTGAAGCAATTCCGGATCCAGAGCCGCTCGCACCTGGGCGGCATAGATGCGCGCGTGTATGCCGCCGAGATGGAGCGCCAGCGCTACACGGTGGTCACGCGAGCCTGGCCGGACGGCCGCCTTGAGCAATTCACGCTCAGCCCGGATTGAGGCTGGCGGCTGCCGGCCGGTCTACGTTTGCGCCTGGATGCGGATGTGCGAGCCGCCCACGGCCACGATGTCACCGCCACCCAGTTTGCGCCCGCAAGGATAGGACGCAACCGACTTCTTCACAAAATAACGCAAATTCTGCTTGCTATCCGGGAGGCATCCATAAGACGGTCGTACAGCCGTCGGCGCTCCCCGTTCGCGGGTACACGCCCTACGCGCTGACGCGCCACTGCGGCAACAAACAAGCGTCGATCAACCTACGCAAACAGCTTATGCCGTCGCATTCAAGCGCAAATTCTTTGGGGGGTTTAATGGGGGGTAGAGTGCTTTTTACACTCTACCCCATAGACATACTGGCGGAAGAGGCGGGATTCGAACCCGCGGTGGGTTTAACCCCACGTACGCTTTCCAGGCGTATGACTTAAACCGCTCATCCACCCTTCCGCGAAGCTTTTGATTGTAGCAGTGCGGTGCTTAGGAGCCTGTCAGACTTTATTGGTTTGCACCATCTTCATGACAGAGGAAATTAATGCAGCTACCTCAGTCATGTTGCTCGGCACAATCAGCGTGGTTTTGGAATCTTTTGCCACGTGTGAATAGGCCTCGACAGCCTTTTCAGCAACCTTCAGCTGTACTGCCTGCTCGCCGCCGGGCTGGCGGATCGCTGCGGCGACGACTTCAATCGCTCGCGCATTGGCCTCAGCCACCGTCATGATGGCTGCAGCTTCACCTTGCGCCATGTTGATGGCCGCCTGTTTTTCACCTTCGGAACGGGCGATAAAGGCTTCCCGCTCACCGGTGGCAATATTGATCTGTTCCTGTTTGCGGCCTTCAGAGGCGGCGATCAGCGCACGCTTTTCGCGTTCAGCGGTGATTTGCGATTGCATGGCAAGCAGGATTTCCCTGGGCGGTGTCAAATCCTTGATCTCGTAGCGCAACACCTTCACACCCCAGTTCAGCGCGGCCTCGTCAATGGCGGCGACCACCTGGCCGTTGATGATGGCGCGCTCTTCAAAGGTTTTGTCGAGTTCGAGCTTGCCGATCACGCTGCGCAGCGAGGTTTGCGCAAGCTGGGTGATGGCCACGATGTAGTTGGCCGAGCCGTAGCTGGCACGCATCGGGTCAGTGACCTGAAAATACAAAATGCCGTCGACTTGCAACTGGGTGTTGTCGCGGGTAATACAAACCTGACTGGGCACGTCGAGCGTGATCTCCTTCAGGCTGTGCTTGTAGGCCACGCGGTCGATGAAGGGAACCAGGAAATTGAGGCCCGGCGTCAGGCTGACGTGGTATTTGCCCAGGCGCTCGACCACCCAGGAGTTTTGCTGCGGCACCACCTTGGTGGACCGGGTGACGAAGATCACGGCAATGACGAGAATGAGGATGGCGATTTCCATGAAGAACCTTTCTTGTGCTGAGGGTTAAAGTTTGTCGACCAGCAACCGGCTTCCAACCAGTTCTGCGACCCGGTGAGGTCCGGCCGAGGGGGTGTTGCCTGGCCGCTGGATCGCCGTCCAGTTCGCGCCGCGGTATTTTACCGTGGCCGTGCCGTCCGCTCTCCATTCCTCGACGAAAACCGTCTCGCCAATGTCCAGGTTGACACTGCGATCAGCACGGGCAGAAGGGTCGGACGGGCGTTTTTTCTTGATCAGGTACCAGGTGACCACGGCGCCTCCCCCGATGACAGCAGCCACCAGAAACTGCACCACGGTACCGGCACCGGCGTGTGCGGCCAGCGCTGCGGCCGCCATTCCCAGGCTGATCATCAGCAGGAAAAAAGTCCCGGTAAGTAGCTCGGCGACAACTGCGCCGCCTGCCAGCAGCCACCAGATGGTTGGTTCACTCATGTTTCGTCCTTTTGTTGATGATGCGCTACATTTTGAGGCAATTACAAGCTGCTGACGGCGTGTTGCCATTTTATTTTCGTACACTTCGCTGATTCGGTTTGGCTCCGTTAGTTCCGCTGCGCTTTCCAAGCGCTCCATTGTTTTTCATCGCGTCACAGAATTCAATTATGAAATTTCGTTTCCCCATCGTCATCATTGACGAAGACTTCCGCTCCGAGAACACCTCCGGCCTCGGCATTCGTGCGCTGGCGCAGGCCATAGAAACCGAAGGCTTTGAAGTGCTGGGCGTTACCAGCTACGGCGACCTCTCGCAGTTTGCCCAGCAGCAAAGCCGGGCCAGCGCTTTCATACTGTCGATTGACGACGAGGAGTTCACCCCCGGCCCTGATCTTGACCCGGCGGTTTTGAATTTGCGCACCTTCATTGAAGAAGTGCGCCGTAAGAATCTGGATGTACCGATTTATGTCTATGGCGAGACAAAAACTTCACGACATATCCCCAATGACATCCTGCGCGAGCTGCATGGCTTCATCCACATGTTTGAGGACACGCCGGAGTTTGTGGCGCGACATATTTTGCGTGAAGCTAAAAGTTACCTTGAAGGCGTGCAACCGCCGTTTTTCAAAGCACTGCTGGATTACGCCGAAGACGGATCGTATTCATGGCATTGCCCTGGGCACTCTGGTGGTGTGGCGTTTTTGAAGAGCCCGGTCGGGCAGATGTACCACCAGTTTTATGGCGAGAACATGCTGCGCGCCGACGTTTGCAACGCGGTGGAAGAACTCGGCCAACTGCTAGACCACGATGGTGCAATTGGAGCCAGTGAGCGCAACGCGGCCCGCATCTTCAACGCTGACCATTGCTTTTTCGTCACCAACGGCACATCGACCAGCAACAAGATGGTCTGGCACCACACGGTGGCGCCGGGCGATGTGGTGGTGGTGGACCGCAACTGCCACAAGTCAATCTTGCACGCCATCATCATGACCGGCTCGATTCCGGTCTTCCTGAAGCCGACACGCAACCATTTCGGCATCATCGGGCCGATTCCACAAAGCGAATTTGAGCCCGAGGCTATTCAAACCAAGATCGCCGCCAACCCGCTGCTCAAAGGGGTTAAAGGGTTTAATGCAGCCAAGGTCAAGCCGCGCGTGCTCACGCTCACGCAGTCCACCTACGACGGCGTGCTCTACAACACCGAAACCATCAAGGGTATGCTCGACGGTTACATCGAGAACCTGCACTTTGACGAAGCCTGGCTGCCGCACGCCGCGTTTCACCCCTTCTACGGCACCTACCACTCTATGGGGAAAAACCGTATCCGCCCCAAGACGGCTGTGGTGTATGCAACCCAATCCATCCACAAGCTGCTGGCCGGCATCAGCCAGGCCAGCCATGTGCTGGTGCAGGACTCGCAGGAGGTCAAGCTCGACCGGCACCTCTTCAACGAGGCCTATTTGATGCACACCTCGACCTCGCCGCAGTACAGCATCATTGCCAGCTGCGACGTGGCCGCCGCCATGATGGAGCCACCCGGCGGCACGGCGCTGGTGGAAGAAAGCATTACCGAGTCGCTCGATTTCCGCCGTGCCATGCGCAAGATTGATGATGAGTACGGCGACGACTGGTGGTTCAAGGTCTGGGGCCCCGACAAGCTGGTGGAAGAAGGCATTGGCGAGTCGAAAGACTGGATCATCAAGGGCGAGTCACGCAGCGCCAAGACCGCTAAAAACAGGGCCAACAACTGGCACGGTTTTGGCCAGATGGCGACTGACTTCAATATGCTGGACCCTATCAAGTCCACCATCATCACACCGGGGCTGGACCTGAACGGCAAGTTTGCAAAAACCGGTATTCCGGCATCCATCGTGACGAAATTCCTCGTAGAGCACGGCGTGATTGTTGAAAAAACCGGCCTCTACAGCTTCTTCATCATGTTCACCATCGGCATCACCAAGGGTCGCTGGAACACGCTGTTGTCGGGCTTGCAGCAGTTCAAGGACGACTACGCCAAGAACCAGCCGATGTGGCGCATCCTGCCCAAGTTTTGCCAGAAGTTCCCGAAATACGAGCAAATGGGCTTGGCTGATTTGTGCCAGCACATCCACACGCTATACGCCAAATACGACATCGCCCGCTTGACGACCGAGGTCTACCAAAGCGACCTGATCCCGGCCATGAAGCCCAGCGATGCCTACGCCCACATCGCCCAGCGCAAGACCGAGCGGGTCGAGATTGACCAGCTTGAAGGCCGCATCACGGTTGGCCTCGTCACGCCATACCCGCCGGGTATTCCGCTGCTGATTCCGGGCGAAGTGTTCAACAAAAAGATTGTTGATTATTTGAAGTTTGCGCGCGAATTCAACTCCCAGTGCCCGAGTTTTGAAACTGACATTCACGGCCTGGTCGAGCAGGTGGATGCCAAGGGCAAGATGCGCTATTACGCGGATTGCGTGAAAAAGTAGGCAGCCCTCGTCAGGCGCTGAAGAAGTTTTTCAGTTTGTCTGCCCAGCCTTCTTCGCTGGGTGAGTGCTTGGGCCCGCCTTTTTTCAAAGACTCATCAAACTCCTTGAGTAGTTTGCGTTGCTGTTCAGTCAGCTTGACGGGGGTTTCCACAGTGATGTGGCAATACAAATCGCCAGGGTAGCTGGAGCGCACGCCCTTGATGCCCTTGCCGCGCAGGCGGAACTGTTTGCTGGCCTGCGTACCTTCGGGGATGTCTATGGCGGCTTTACCTGTCAGCGTGGGCACTTCAATTTCGCCGCCCAATGCAGCCGTGGTGAAACTGATGGGTACAGTGCAGTGCAGGTCGTCACCGTCGCGCTCGAAGATGGCGTGTTTTTTGACGCGAATTTCGATGTACAAATCGCCTCGCGGCCCGCCATTGGTGCCAGGCTCACCGTTACCGGTTGAGCGGATGCGCATTCCATCGTCAATACCGCCGGGGATTTTGACTTCAAGCGTTTTGTTGTTTTTGGTTTTCCCCACGCCGTGGCAAGCCACGCAGGGCTCGGGGATCAGCTTGCCGCTGCCTTTGCATTGCGGGCAGGTTTGCTGCACGCTGAAAAAGCCCTGACGCATTTGCACCACGCCATGGCCGTGGCAGGTGGTGCAAGTGGCCACCCTGGTGCCGGGCTTGGCACCTGAGCCTTTGCAGGTGGTGCAGTCGTCCCAGTTGGGGATGCGGATTTGCGCTTCCTTGCCATTGGCGGCCTCTTCAAGCGTGATCTCCATCGCGTAGCTCAGGTCAGCACCACGAAAGACCTGTCTGCCGCCGCGCTGCTGCGCAGCACCGCGCTGGCCACCGAACACACCACCAAAGATGTCGCCAAAGGCTTCCGCAAAACCGCCAAAACCTTCAGCGCCCGGGCCACCGCGCATGTTGGGGTCTACGCCCGCGTGACCGTACTGGTCGTAAGCGGCGCGCTTTTGCTTGTCGGAAAGCATCTCGTAGGCTTCTTTGGCCTCCTTGAATTTTTCTTCGGCAGCCTTGTTGGCATCACCCTGGTTGCGGTCTGGGTGGTGCTTCATCGCGAGTTTGCGATAAGCTTTTTTGATGTCTTCATCGCTGGCGTTTTTAGCAACGCCTAGCGTGTCGTAATAGTCTTTTTTAGCCATGTAGGGTCGGTCGAAAATCGTCGAAAGTTATCGCGCCACTTCAGGCTGCCAGTCGGGTTCTCGTTAACCCTTTTTGACTTCCTTGACCTCGGCATCAACCACATTGTCGTCTGCCGGTTTGGCTTCTGGCTGGGCTGCGCCACCTGCCGGGCCCGCTGCCGCTGCGGCTTTGGATGCCTCCATGTCGGCGTACACTTTTTCACCCAGCTTCTGGCTGGCTTCCATGAGCGCTGTGTTCTTCGCGTCGATGGCGGCCTTGTCTTCGCCTTTGAGGGCTTCTTCCATGTCCTTGAGGGCAGCTTCGATTTTTTCTTTCTCGCCTGCCTCAAGCTTGTCGCCGTATTCAGCCAGCGATTTCTTCACACTGTGAACCATGGCTTCGGCATTGTTCTTGGCCTGCACAAATTCGACTTTTTTCTTGTCGTCTTCGGCGTGAAGCTCGGCATCTTTCACCATTTGCTGGATCTCGGCTTCAGACAAACCGGAGTTGGCCTTGATGGTGATTTTGTTTTCTTTACCGGTGCCCTTGTCTTTCGCGCCTACGTGCAGGATGCCGTTGGCATCGATGTCGAAGGACACTTCAATCTGCGGCGTGCCGCGCGCTGACGGCGGAATGCCTTCAAGGTTGAACTCGCCCAGCGCCTTGTTGCCCGATGCAATCTCGCGCTCGCCCTGGAAGACCTTGATGGTCACGGCCGGCTGGTTGTCTTCAGCGGTCGAGAAGGTCTGTGCAAATTTAGTCGGAATGGTCGTGTTTTTCTTGATCATCTTGCTCATCACGCCGCCCATGGTTTCGATACCAAGGGACAGTGGGGTCACATCAAGCAGCAACACGTCGGTACGGTCGCCCGACAACACCTGGCCCTGAATCGCAGCGCCCACGGCAACCGCTTCATCGGGGTTCACATCCTTGCGCGGCTCCTTGCCGAAGAACTCCTTGACCTTCTCCTGCACCTTGGGCATACGGGTCTGGCCACCGACCAGAATCACATCATGGATATCTGACACGCTCAGGCCTGCGTCCTTCATCGCGATGCGGCAAGGCGCAATCGTGCGCTCGATCAACTCGTCAACCAGGCTTTCCAATTTTGCACGGGTCAACTTGACCAGCAAATGCTTGGGGCCGGAAGCCGGATCGTGTGCAATGTAGGGAATGTTGACTTCGGTTGCAGCGCTGTTGGACAACTCGATTTTTGCTTTTTCAGCCGAGTCTTTCAGGCGCTGCAAGGCGACCACGTCTTTGCTCAGGTCAATGCCGCTTTCCTTTTTGAACTCGGTCACGATGTATTCGATCACGCGCTGGTCAAAGTCTTCGCCACCCAAAAAGGTGTCGCCGTTGGTGGACAGCACTTCAAATTGTTTTTCGCCGTCAACGTCGGCGATCTCGATGATGGAGATATCAAACGTACCGCCGCCCAGGTCATAGACGGCAATCTTGCGGTCGCCTTTTTCCTGCTTGTCCAGGCCAAAGGCGAGGGCGGCAGCGGTAGGCTCGTTGATGATGCGCTTGACATCGAGACCGGCAATGCGGCCCGCGTCTTTGGTGGCCTGGCGCTGCGCGTCATTGAAGTAAGCGGGCACCGTGATGACGGCCTCGGTAACAGGCTGGCCGAGGTAGTCTTCGGCGGTTTTTTTCATCTTGCGCAGGATGTCGGCACTGACCTGCTGGGCAGACAATTTTTTGCCACGCACTTCAACCCACGCGTCGCCGTTGTCGGCTGCCACGATGGTGTAAGGCATGAGAGCGATGTCCTTCTGGACTTCTTTTTCAGTGAATTTGCGGCCAATCAGACGCTTGACGGCATACAGCGTGTTCTTGGGGTTGGTCACGGCCTGGCGCTTGGCCGAGGTGCCGACCAGCACTTCGCCGTCTTCCTGGTAAGCAACGACGGACGGCGTGGTGCGCGTGCCTTCGGAGTTTTCAATCACCCGTGGCGTGTTGCCTTCCATGATGGCTACGCAACTATTGGTCGTGCCCAGGTCGATGCCGATGATTCTTCCCATGATGTGCTCCGTTCGATTCAAAAATAATGATGTTTAAGAGGTGTGGCTATGTTGAAGTATTTCAAAACAACATTTATTTGGGTGCGCTCACCGTCACCAGCGCCGGGCGCAGCACGCGCTCGGCAATCAGATAGCCTTTTTGCAGCACGCCAACAACTGTATTGGCCTCTTGCTCCGATGGCACCATGCTGATGGCTTGGTGCTGGTGTGGGTCAAATTTAGTGCCGGCGGGTGGGTCGATGGCCATCACCTTGTTGCGTTCGAGTGCGCTTTTCAGTTGCTTGAGTGTGGCTTCTCCGCCTTCGCGGATTTGCTGCGGCGTTGCATCCTTGATGGTGAGGCCCGCTTCCAGGCTGTCGGCTATCGGCAGCAGGCTTTCGGCAAAGCTCTCGACTGCAAACTTGCGGGCTTTGCTGATTTCATCATCGGCGCGGCGGCGGGCGTTTTCAGCCTCGGCTTTGGCACGCAAGTAGCTGTCAGCCAGTTCGGTGTTTTTGGCCGTCAGCGTGGCGACCTCAGCCTGCGCCACGCATAGCGCATCAAACTCGTTGGCGGCCTGCGCTGCTTCAAGCTCCTCGGGGCTGGGCGCACCTGTCAGACCGGCGTTCATGCCGCTGGCGGATTGGTTTTGTTCGGGTTGCGGGTTTTCAGACATGCTTCAACACAGGTAAAGACGATCAAGGAATAACCCCACTTGAGGCCCGCAAAGGCCTTTTCAAGGGCAAAGAGATTCGGTTGGTGGTGTCAATTCAGCGGGTAGTGCGCCTAGGGCGGTGCGGAATTGCCAGGGTGCAATGTGCCTCGATGGCAGCTTATTTTTTCTTGATCAGACTGGCCGACCACTTGCTTGCGAATGTCTGCACCTCGCCCAGACGCTTGAGCAAATCTGCGCCCAGTGTGGTGACGGTATAACCAGCGCTGCCGTGCGTGAGCAGCCCGGCGGCGCGCAGCGCCTTGATACGGGTGTTGAGTGTGTTGGGGGTGATTCTTCCGATGCTGTCTTGCAGCAGGCGAAATGTCTGAGGGTGGCCGTCTTTCAAGGCCCACAAAACACGCAGTGCATAGCGTGATTCAAGCAGTTCAAACAGCTGGCCGACAGCGGCATTTTCCTTGGCACTCATAGGGAATATCTCCTGGTCACGTTTTTGTCACAGTGGGGGGGTTACGCACAAGCTTGGAGTGAAATATAGCTCAAATTCCTGACTGCTACTAGTTTTGTAGCTGCCTGCGGGTTAACCCGCTTCAGCATCCGCAATCCCACCCACAACATTACTGAAACCGCCATCGACATAGGTGATCTCGGCGCTGACACCCGCAGCCAGGTCACTGAGCAAAAATGCGGCGACGTTGCCGACATCTTCAATCGTCACATTGCGGCGTATCGGTGAGGCTTGTGCCACCACGCTGAGGATTTTGCCAAAGCCCTTGATGCCGCTGGCAGCCAGGGTTTTGATCGGCCCGGCGCTGATGCCGTTGGCGCGCATTCCGCGCTTTTTGCTGCCGAGTGATTCGGCCAGGTAGCGCACCGATGCCTCCAGGCTGGCCTTGGCCAGACCCATGGTGTTGTAGTTGGGTACCACGCGTTCAGCGCCCAGATAGGTCAGTGTCAGCACGGACGATTTGTCGTTCAGGTAGGGAAGGGCAGCCTTGGCCATGGCGGGGAAGCTGTAGGCGCTGATGTCGTGGGCAATCTTGAAGCCCTCGCGCGACAGGCCGTCGAGAAAGTCGCCGGCAATGGTTTCGCGCGGGGCGTAGCCGATGGCGTGGACAAAGCCGTCAAAGGTGGGCCAGGTTTGGGTCAGGTCAGTCATCAGCTGCGCAATCTGCTCATCGCTGCTCACGTCGCAGTCAAACACCAGCTGGCTGCCAAAGTCGGCGGCAAATTCGGTGATGCGGTCTTTAAAGCGCTCGCCCTGGTAGCTGAAGGCCAGTTCTGCGCCCTGTGCGTGGCAGGCCTTGGCAATGCCGTAGGCAATGGAGCGGTTGCTCAATACGCCCGTGATTAATAATTTTTTGCCAGCTAGAAAACCCATAGACTATCCTTCTTAAAAATCTTGCAGAATTGTCGCATGCGCGCTTTATCGGTTTTTTCGATTTTATTTGCCCTTTGTTCCACTTTAAAAGCGCCGCAGCACCCCAATAACCCCACACGGGTTACAATACGAACTTCACGCAATACGAACTTCACGACCAAATGGGCGGGTTTTCACCGCCCATTTTTTTTGGGCGTTTGTTTTTAGATACTGCATTTTTTTGATCTTGCATGGCCGCGCAAAGTACCAACGAAACGATTGAACAAACCGTCACCGGACTGGGTTATGACCTGGTGGACATTGAACGCACCGCTGGTGGCTTGTTGCGCGTGACGATTGACATGCCGTATGTGCTTGATAACGAACAGTTCATCAATGCTGAAGATTGTGAAAAAGTTACGCGCCAGCTGCAGTTTGTACTGGAAGTGGACGCTGCGGCGTATTCCCGGCTTGAGGTTAGCTCGCCCGGAATCGACAGGCCGCTGCGCAGTGAGAAAGATTTTGAGCGCTTTGCCGGTGAGTTGATAGACATCACCCTTAAAGCGCCTATTGGTATAGCAGCAACGGCTGGTTCGACGATATCGGCCAAGCAGAAAAAATTTCGGGGAACGCTGGAGCACGCTGAATCCGCTGAATCTGTTAATGCGGCAGGTACTTGGCAAATCGTCTGGAGCGATCAGCCAGCGGCCAAGCCAGGGCAAAAGATTAGCAAGAAAAGAGTGCCTGCACCGTTACAGGCACTGGGTTTCACGCTGGATGAGATTGCTCAGGCACGGCTGGCTCCGGTGGTGGACTTCAAGGGGCGCAAGCCAAAGGGTGCCAGGACTTCCCAAGAAACCAATTTTGAAAATTAGAGTGAAAGGCCTGTGAAATGAATCGCGAAATGTTGATGTTGGTTGATGCCATCTCGCGCGAGAAAAATGTCGAACGCGACGTGGTTTTCGGCGCGGTCGAGCTCGCCCTTGCGCAAGCCACCAAAAAAAACTACCCCGGTGAAGTTGACATCCGGGTTGCAGTTGACCGTGACAGCGGCAGCTATGAAACCTTCCGCCGCTGGCTGGTGGTGCCGGATGAGGCCGGTCTGCAAAACCCTGAAGCAGAAGAGCTGATAAGCGATGCGCGTGACGAGATCGCAGACATCGAAGAAGGCGACTTCATTGAAAAACCGGTTGAAAACATGCCAATTGGCCGCATTGGTACCATGGCAGCCAAGCAGGTCATTCTGCAAAAAATCCGTGATGCCGAGCGCGAAATGCTGCTCAGTGACTTCATGTCGCGTGGCGACAAGATCTTTGTCGGCACCGTCAAGCGCATGGACAAGGGCGACATCATTGTCGAGTCCGGTCGCGTCGAAGGCCGCCTGCGTCGCAGCGACATGATCCCGAAAGAAAACCTGCGCGCTGGTGACCGCGTGCGCGCCATGATTATGGAAGTCGACAACACCCTGCGTGGCGCGCCCATCATTCTGTCGCGCACCTCGCCTGAGTACATGATCGAGTTGTTCCGCCAGGAAGTGCCCGAGATCGAGCAAGGCCTGCTGGAGATCAAATCCTGCGCCCGTGACCCCGGCTCACGCGCAAAAATTGCCGTGCTGTCACATGACAAACGTATTGATCCTATTGGCACCTGCGTCGGGGTGCGTGGTACCCGCGTCAATGGCGTGACCAACGAACTCGCTGGTGAGCGCGTCGACATCGTGCTGTGGAGCGAAGACCCGGCCCAGTTCGTAATCGGTGCGCTGGCACCTGCCAACGTGTCGTCCATCGTGGTGGATGAAGAGCGCCACGCCATGGACGTGGTGGTTGATGAAGAAAACCTGGCTATTTCGATTGGTCGTGGCGGCCAGAACGTGCGTCTGGCAGCCGAATTGACGGGCTGGAAAATCAACATCATGACGGCCGACGAGTCGCTTGAGAAGCAGTCGCTTGAAACCGCCAGCAGCCGCAAGCTGTTCATGGAAAAGCTCGATATAGACGAGGAAGTCGCCGACATCCTGATCTCCGAAGGCTTCGCCAGCCTCGAAGAAGTGGCCTACGTGCCGCTACAGGAATTGCTGGATATCGAGTCGTTTGACGAAGACACCGTCAATGAGCTACGCACGCGCGCCAAGGCTGCGCTGCTGACCATGGAAATTGTCAAGGAAGAAAATGCCGAAGGTGTCTCGCAAAACCTGCGTGATGTCGAGAGCCTGACTCCTGAGTTGATTGCAAAGCTCAATGCAGCGGGTATCAACACCCGTGACGACCTGGCCGATCTGGCCACCGACGAACTAACCGATATTACCGGCCAGTCTGCGGACCAAGCCACTGCCCTCATCATGATTGCACGCGCACATTGGTTTACTGATGAAGCGGCTGCTGTTGTGGCAGCTGCACCCGCAGTTGCCGAAGAGCAATGATCATGGAGGCCAGTCAGGAAAACCAAATATGTCCAGTACCACTACCGTCGCTGAATTCGCAGCTGAACTGAATAAATCCACTGCCACCCTGATCAAGCAATTGACCAGCGCAGGGGTCGCCAAGACAGATGCCAACGACCATTTGTCAGAAGCCGACAAGCAGAAGTTGCTTGGGTTTTTGCAGGCCAGTCATGGCACTGTCTCAACAGAGCGCAAAAAAATCACGCTGGTGAAAAAATCCACCAGTGAAATCAAGCAGGCTGATGCCACCGGGAAGGCACGCACCATTCAGGTGGAGGTGCGTAAAAAACGTACTTTTGTCAAACGTGAAGAGGGTTCTGATTTACCTGCTGAAGTGGCTGTTGCAGCGTCAGCACCGGTTGCTGACGATGCGGAACTGACCGAAAAACGTCGCCTGCGTGAACAGCAGGATGCCAAAGAAGCGGCTCAGGAAGAAGCGCACCAGGCCGTTGATGCCGAAAGCGCCAACGCAGCCGCGCTCTCTGCGGATGCAGCCGCGAAAGCCAAGCCACGCATTGGGAAAATTAAAAAAACACCCGCCAAGGCACTGAACCCAGAGGCTTTAAAAGCAGCAGAAACCGCTACAGCAGAGCAGGCCGGCAAAGTTGCCGAGGCAGCCGCCGTTCATGCATCGGCTCAAGCCGCCGCAAAAGCAAAAGCCACTACAGAATTTCAGGCCGATGCCGCCAAGGCAAAAGAATTGCAGGACCGTCACCACAAGGCAGAAGCCGAGGCCGCTGGCATCCGCGCCATGATGTCTGCACCCAAGCGCGTACTGGTGCCGCATGTTGCCCCCAAGGCGGCCATCAAAGGTACTTTGCACAAACCAGTTGGCTCGCCCGGCGCAGCCAAAAGCGCACCAGGTACAGCTGCGGCCCCAGGCGGTCCGGGTAAAAAAGAAGTCAAGTCCGAGAACTTGTCGTCAACCTGGAAAGATGAAGCGGTCAAGAAAAAAGGCTTGCCAAGTCGCGGGGCTACACCGGTAGCTGGACGCGGCAATTTCCGGGGTGGCCCGCGCGGCAGGCGCAGCAACGGCCGCGATGCACGCCCAGAGTCAAACTTTGTAGCGCCCACCGAGTTCAAGGTGATTGAGGTTCATGTGCCAGAGACCATCACGGTCTCCGAGCTGGCACACAAAATGAGTATCAAGTCGGGTGAGGTTATCAAGCATTTGATGAAACTTGGCATGATGGCCACCATCAACCAGCCGCTGGATCAGGACACCGCGATGATCGTGGTCGAAGAGATGGGCCATACGGCCGTCACTGCGGCGCTGGATGATCCAGAAGCCTTTACCGATGATGATGTGCAAGGCCAGCAGGCTGAATCGTTGCCACGCGCACCTGTGGTTACCGTCATGGGTCACGTTGACCATGGCAAGACCTCGCTGCTTGACTACATTCGCCGCGCCAAGGTGGCATCTGGCGAAGCCGGTGGCATTACCCAGCACATCGGTGCCTACCATGTGGAAACACCGCGCGGCATGATCACCTTCATCGATACCCCGGGCCACGAAGCGTTTACCGCCATGCGTGCCCGTGGTGCGCAGGCAACCGACATCGTGATTCTGGTGGTCGCAGCGGATGACGGCGTGATGCCGCAGACGAAGGAGGCCATCAGGCACGCCAAGGCGGCAGGTGTTCCCATCGTCGTGGCGATCAACAAGATCGACAAGCCGGGCATCAACCTGGAACGCGTCAAAGGTGAGCTGGTCACCGAAGCGGTGATTCCTGAAGAGTTCGGCGGCGACGTGCCCTTTGTCGGCGTCTCGGCCCATACCGGCGCCGGTATCGATGCCTTGCTCGAGCAGGTGCTGCTGCAGGCCGAGGTGCTGGAGCTGCGTGCGCCGGTCGCTGCGCTGGCCAAGGGCCTGGTGATTGAAGCCAGGCTTGACAAGGGCCGCGGCCCGGTGGCCACCGTGCTGGTGCAATCCGGCACGCTGAAAGCGGGCGACGTTGTGCTGGCTGGTTCCACTTTCGGCAAGGTTCGCGCCATGCAGGACGAGAACGGCAAAACCATCAAGACCGCAGGCCCATCGATTCCGGTTGAAATTCAGGGTTTGACCGAAGTTCCGCAGGCCGGTGATGAATTTATCGTCATGTTGGATGAGCGCCGCGCTAGAGAGATTTCAACCTACCGTGCAGGCAAGTTCCGCAATACCAAGCTGGCCAAGAAGCAGGCTTCGAAACTTGAAAACATGTTTGCCGACATCGGTGGTGGCGAGGTCAAGCTGCTGCCCATCATCATCAAGGCCGACGTGCAGGGATCGCAAGAAGCACTGGCCCAGTCACTGCTCAAACTCTCGACTGACGAGGTCAAGGTTCAACTGGTGTACTCCGGTGTTGGTGGTATTTCGGAGTCCGACGTCAACCTGGCGATTGCCTCGAAAGCCGTGCTGATCGGGTTCAACACCCGTGCCGATGCACAGGCGCGCAAGCAGGCCGAGAACAACGGCGTTGAGATTCGTTACTACAACATCATTTATGACGCGGTAGACGAGCTCAGGGCTGCCATGTCGGGCATGCTGACACCGGACAAAAAAGAAGAAGTCATCGGCAATGCCGAGATTCGTCAGGTGTTCAAGGTGTCCAAGATCGGATCGATTGCCGGCTGTATGGTCACGGCGGGTGTGGTTCGCCGCGCCGCCCGCCTGCGTTTGCTGCGCGAGAACGTGGTCGTCTTCACGGGCGAACTCGACTCACTCAAGCGCTTCAAGGACGATGCGAAAGAAGTCAAGGAAGGCTTCGAGTGCGGCTTGAACGTCAAGGGTTACAACGACATCCAGGTTGGCGACATCCTGGAGTTCTTTGAAATCCGCGAAGTGGCAAGGACGCTGGAAACCGCGTAATGATTTCAACAGCTGGCCTGTTGGCTCGGCAGCATCATTTTTAACATGCGTAAAAAATCATCCACCCCGAATCGCGGCTTTCGCGTCGCTGATCAGATCCAGCGTGATCTGACGGAACTGATCGCGCGTGAACTGAAAGACCCTCGGGTCGGGATGGTGACGCTTCAGTCGGTTGAAATAACGGCCGATTACGCGCACGCCAAGGTGTATTTCAGTGTGCTGGTCGGCGACCCGAAGGCGTGCGAAGAAGCCCTCAACCAGGCCGCCGGATTCCTGCGCAACGGCCTTTTCAAACGCCTGATGACGCACACCGTGCCGACTTTGCATTTCCACTTCGACCGCACCACAGAGCGTGCGGCCGACATGAACGCCCTGATTGCCAAGGCGGTCTCGTCTCGCGCGCAAGAGGAATAGGTCATGACGCAACTCCGCACAAAGGTGCAGAGGCGCCCTGTGCATGGGGTGTTGCTGCTCGACAAGCCGCTGGGTCTGTCGAGCAACCAGGCCTTGCAAAAGGCCAAGTGGCTGCTGCGCGCTGACAAGGCTGGTCACACCGGCACGCTGGACCCGCTGGCGACGGGCGTGCTGCCGCTGTGCTTTGGCGCGGCCACCAAATTCAGCCAGATCCAGCTCGATGCCGACAAGACCTATGAGGCCCTGCTGGTACTGGGCGAAAAAACCAGTACCGGTGATGCTGAGGGCGATGTGACACAGACGCGGCCTGTACCCGCCATCACGCCTGAATTGCTTGCAGCTATGACGGCCCGCTTCACCGGCCCGTTGGCGCAAATACCGCCCATGTACTCAGCGCTTAAAAAAGACGGCAAGGCCCTGTACGAATACGCCCGGCGCGGCGAAAACGTCGAGCGAGAGGCTAGAGTCATCGTTATTCATGCCCTGAAAATGGCTGTAGCCCAAGATACACGCGCGCGACCAGCTATCAAAATAATAGTGAGCTGCAGCAAAGGCAGCTACATTCGAACGCTCGGTGAAGACATCGGTGAGGCCATCGGTTGCGGCGCGCACCTGGGTTCGCTGCGGCGCCTGGAGACCGGTGGCTTCACCGACAGCCAATGCGTGAGCCTGTCTTCGCTGGAAGCCATGAGCGAGGCCGAGCGCGAAGCCTGCCTGCTGCCGGTGCAGTCACTGGTCGCCAGTTATCCGGTTGTCACACTTGATACCGACAATGCAGGGCGCTTCCTGAGCGGCCTGCGCCGTCGCGGCACGCCGGGGCAGTGGGGGCCCGATGCGGCGCTGGTGCAGGTGTATGGCTCCGACCCAGCGGCCTTTCTCGGCTCGGCCCACGTCACGGCCGACGAGCTGATCCCCGGGCGCCTGCTCAGTCCGATTGAAATTCAGGACATGCTGGCCGCAGCGGCTTAATGTCACCGATTTGAAGTTTTTAGAAAGCCAACCATGAGTCATAAACAAATCCGCAACATCGCCATCATCGCCCACGTCGATCATGGCAAGACCACCATGGTCGACCAGTTGCTGCGCCAGTCTGGCACTTTTGCTGAGCACGAGAAGATTGTCGACACCGTGATGGACAACAACGCCATCGAAAAAGAACGCGGCATCACGATTCTGGCCAAGAACTGCGCCGTGACCTGGGAAGGCACGCACATCAACATCGTCGATACACCCGGCCACGCCGACTTCGGCGGCGAAGTGGAACGCGCGCTGTCCATGGTCGACGGCGTGGTGTTGCTGATTGACGCGCAGGAAGGCCCCATGCCGCAAACCCGTTTTGTGACCAAGAAGGCGCTGGCCCTGGGCCTCAAACCCATTCTGGTGGTGAACAAGGTGGACAAGCCCGGTGCCCGGCCCGATTGGGTGGTCAACGCCGCGTTTGATTTGTTCGACAAGCTCGGTGCCACCGATGAACAGCTCGATTTTCCGATCGTGTACGCGTCTGGCATCAACGGCTGGTCATCACTGGTTGAGGGGCCACCCAATGAACAGTGGGGCCCCGACATGTCAGCGCTGTTCAACACCATTCTCGAGCATGTGCCGCATCAGCAGGGTGACCCGGCAGCACCGCTGCAACTGCAGATTTCCGCACTTGATTTTTCGACCTTCGTGGGCCTGATTGGTGTCGGCCGCATCAGCCAGGGCACGATCAGGCCGATGATGGACGTGGTGGTCATGGAAGGTCTGAATGGCAAAGCCGTCAAGGGTCGGGTCAACCAGGTGCTGACCTTCCAGGGCCTGGAACGCATGCAGACTGATGAGGCCGGCCCCGGCGAAATCGTATTGATCAACGGTCTGACTGACATCGGTATTGGCGTGACCATCACCGACCCGACCAATCCGATGCCGCTGCCCATGATCAAGGTCGATGAACCGACCCTGACCATGAACTTCTGCGTCAACACCAGCCCGCTGGCCGGCCGTGAGGGCAAGTACGTCACCAGCCGCCAGATCTGGGACCGCCTACAAAAAGAACTGCAACACAACGTGGCCTTGCGCGTCAAGGAAACTGGCGAAGAGGGTATCTTTGAAGTCATGGGCCGCGGCGAACTGCACTTGACCATCTTGCTGGAAAACATGCGCCGCGAAGGTTTTGAGCTGGCTGTGTCCAAGCCGCGCGTGGTATTCAAAGATGTCGACGGCGTGCGCCATGAGCCCATCGAAATGGTGACTGTCGACATCGAAGATCAGCACCAGGGCGGCGTAATGCAGGCTTTGGGTGAGCGCAAGGGCGAGTTGAGCAGTATGGACCCGGACGGCCGTGGCCGCGTGCGCCTGGAGTACCGCATTCCAGCGCGTGGCCTGATCGGTTTTACCAACGAATTTTTAAATCTGACGCGCGGCACCGGCCTGATATCCAACATTTTCGACAGCTACGAGCCGCACAAGGGCGACATCGGCGGCCGTAAAAACGGCGTGCTGATTTCCATGGACGCTGGCGAAATTTTCACCTACGCACTGGGAAAGCTGGACGACCGTGGCCGCATGTTCGTCAGAGCCAACGACCCGGTGTATGAAGGCATGATTGTCGGTATCCACAGCCGTGACAACGATCTGGTGGTCAACGCCACACGTACCAAGCAGCTGACCAACTTCCGCGTCAGCGGCAAGGAAGACGCGATCAAAATCACCCCGCCTATCGAATGCACGCTGGAATACGGTGTTGAATTTATTGAGGACGACGAGCTGGTCGAAATCACGCCCAAGTCGATTCGCCTGCGCAAGCGTCACCTGACAGAAAGCGAACGCAAACGTGCTGGAAGGTGATTCCCCACGGTCGCTGCATGCCAAAGGTCCAGCGGCCTTTTGTCTGGTGAACTGATAGCCGCCTGAAACTATCCTGTCATTCATGAAACTCACACATAACCGGGCCGTGCTGCTGATGATCGCGATCACGCTGATGTGGTCGATTGCCGGCGTTGTCACGCGCCATCTGGAGTCCGCCCGCAGTTTTGAAGTGACCTTCTGGCGCAGCTTTTTCACGCTGCTGTCGCTGCTGGTTCTGCTTCCGCTGTTCCAGGGGCGCGTGGTGTTCTCCAGAATCCGCCATGCCGGCCGCTTCCTGTGGCTGTCGGGCGTCTGCTGGAGCATCATGTTCACGGCCTTCATGCTGGCGCTGACGATGACCAGCGTGGCCAACGTGCTGGTGACCATGGCGGTCGGGCCTTTCATCACCGCCCTGGTGGCGCGGGTGTTCATCGGCCACCGCATTGCGCCCCGGACCTGGGTGGCCATTGCCATGGCGGGTGCGGGCATTGCCTGGATGCACGGCAGCCAGGTGAGCCTGGACGCCAGTACCGGGCAACTCGCCGGCACGCTGGTGGCTCTGCTGGTGCCCATGGCCGCGGCGGTGAACTGGACCGTAGTGCAGCGCAGCCAGGCGCACGGCGAAAAAATCGACCTGGTACCGGCCGTGCTGGTGGGGGCCGCGATTTCCTCGCTGCTCACGCTGCCGTTGGCCCTTCCGTTTGCCGCGACGCCACATGACATCGGCTTGTTGGCCCTGCTGGGCCTGGTGCAGCTGGCGATTCCCTGTGTGCTCTCGGTCGTCTGTGCCCGGGTGCTGAAAGCGCCCGAGATGGCCTTGCTGGCGCTGCTGGAGATTATTTTCGGCATTCTGCTGGCCTGGGTAGGCGCCGGCGAGGTGCCCGCTGCCAGTGTGCTGACCGGCGGCACGCTGGTGATCGGTGCGCTGGTCGCCAATGAACTGATGGGGTGGAGACAGAGAGCATGAATCAAAGTACGCAAACACAGAGCAGCAGTGACATCCTGAGCGAGGTGCGCGGGCAGGTCGGTTTCATCACGCTGAACCGGCCCAAGGCGCTCAATGCGCTGTCGCTGCAGATGGTGCAGGCCTTTTTTGCCAGCCCCTGGACAGCCGACGCACATCCGCTGCGTGACCTGTAGCGCCACCAGGGCGACGTTCCGAGTTCAGCGGCTTCGCGACTTCATCGCGCGCTCGACCTCGCGCTTGCCTTCGCGGTCCTTGATGGTGTCGCGCTTGTCGTGTTCGCCCTTGCCCTTGGCCAGACCCACCTCGCATTTGACCTTGCCGGCCTTCCAGTGCAGGTTCAGCGGCACTAGCGTGTAGCCTTTTTGTTCGATCTTGCCAATCAACCGTCGGATCTGCTCTTTGTGCATCAGCAGCTTTTTGGTGCGCACCGAGTCTGGCCGGATATGGGTGGAGGCAGTCCCCAGCGGGTTGATCTGGCAGCCGATGATGAAGAGTTCGCCATTGCGGATCACGACGTAGCCGTCGGTCAGCTGCACCTTGCCTTCGCGCAGCGACTTGACTTCCCAGCCTTCGAGCACCATACCGGCTTCAAAGCGCTCTTCAATGTGGTAATTGAAAAGTGCTTTTTTGTTATCGGCAATTCGCACCGCAGCGGCGGCGGCCTTGGCGCTGAGATTGCTGGCGGGCTTTTCCGTGGACTTTCCGGAGGAGGAGGCGGCCGATTTTTTGGAGGATGCTTCTTTGGTGGCCATGGGTGAAAGGTAGGGGCAGCGTTGGCTAATACAATTGAGCGCAGCCCATAATTGTATGAAAACCGTTCACAAGTCCGTTTTGATCTGGTACAGCGCAGCCGAAATGTTTGCCTTGATCACCGATGTCGCCAGCTATCCGCAGTTTTTGCCCTGGTGCGACCAAGCCTCGGTGATCGAGGACAACGACCATGGCATGACTGCCAAGGTCGGGATGTCGATTGCCGGCATCGCGCAAAGCTTCACGACACGTAACACCCACGTTAAGGACCGTAAGGTCTCGCTGAAGCTGGTCGATGGCCCTTTTTCAAAACTCGATGGCCATTGGGATTTTCACCCGCTGGGCGACGGCAGCCAGCGCGCCTGCAAGGTGGACTTCACCCTGCGCTACGACTTTGACAACGCCGCGCTGGCTGCGCTGGTGGGCCCGGTGTTTGGCAAGATTGCCGGCAGCCTGGTCGATGCGTTTGTTAAAAGAGCGTCGCACGTCTATGGCGAATCCTGAAGGCGTGAAAAGCTTCCCGGGTTTGAAGATCTCCCTGGTTTACTCGCCTGCTGCCCGGCAAGTGCGCGAGTGGCAACTGGAACTTGACTCGGGCGCGACCGTGGCAATGGCGCTTTCGGCGTGCCGCATTCTGGAAGAATTTCCGGAACTTCAGTCAGACCGTCTGAGGGTGGGTGTCTGGGGCCGGAAAGTCAGTCCAAGTCATTTGCTGCAGGACAGCGACCGGGTGGAAATCTACCGGCCTTTGCGGGTCGATCCAAAAGTTGCACGGCGCGAACGCTTTAACAGTCAAGGTGCAAAAAGTGCTGGCCTGTTCGCCAAAATTCGCCCCGGAGCCAAGGCAGGGTACTGAATCCGGCAAGGCGATCCAGCAAGGACTTATTTGCAGTCGCTGTCCACGATGGATTGAAGGCGTTTGCTTTCAGCGGCGCGTGTGTTGTCGTCCATGAACTGGCGTTCGCCTTTGGCATCGACGGTAGAGATCCGAACGCCGGACTGTAAGGAAGCCAACCCTTTTTTGACACGTTCACAGTTGTCGGCCTTGCCCAAGGCTAGCTTTTCTTCGTCGGCCTTCTTTTTCGCGGCCTCTTCGTCTTCAAGTTTTTTCTTTCTGGCTTGCAGTTCGGCATCCTTGCCGGA
>JBCKNF010000009.1:0-68482 GCA_038902815.1 Polaromonas sp.
GATGTGTAACTGGAACTCGATGATGACGACCGACTGGCCCTCGTAGCTACGCGAGGTCAGGGCGTTGATGCCGGCAATCGAGTTGACGCCTTCCTCGATTTTTTTGGTCACTTCACTCTCGACAATTTCAGGCGAGGCGCCGGGGTATTGAGCGGTGACCACGACCACCGGAAAGTCAACGTTGGGAAACTGGTCGACCTGCAGACGCTGGTAGGAGAACAGGCCAAGCACCACAATGGCCAGCATGACCATGGTGGCGAAGACCGGATTTTGGAGGCTGACGCGGGTGAACCACATGGTTTATTTGCTGCCTGGGGTAAGGGTGGTGGGGCCAATCAGCGTCACGGCGGTGCCATCGCGCAGCGTGCCTACCGATCCGGCGATGACGGTCGCATTCTCGGGCACCCCTTTGACGGCCACCATCGCTTGTCCGTCCACCTCGCCGCGTGGGCCCAACTCGACGGTTTGATGCACCACCTGCTGGTTGCTGACAAGCTGCACATAGGGTTGCGGTTTGTCGGTGCGCACGACGCTCAGCGGCACGGACAAGGCTTGCACGCGCTCGGTGCCGAGCGTGCCCTGGGCAAACAAGCCCTGGCGCAAGCCGGGGCTTGCATCCAAGGCCAGATAGACCAGCACGGCGCGGCTACCGGCCACGGCGCTGGGATTGATCCGAACGATGCGGGCGGCGACTGGCTTGGCTGCGCCTTCGATCTGCAGCAGAGCGCCCTGGCCGACCCGTACGCTCAGCGATTCGCTGGCGCTCAGGCTGGCTTCGAGCTCCAGACGACGCAAGTCGACGATTTCCACGATGCGGGCATCAATGGCCACGCGCTCGCCTGGCTGCGCCAAGCGCTGCGAAATCACACCGGCAATCGGTGCCCGCAGCACGGTATCCATCAGTGATTTGGCGGCGACCTCGGCGCCCGCCTGCGCGGCCCGGTAGGTGGCCTCAGCAGAAGCTAGGCTGGCGGCAGACGCGTCCAGCGCGGTGGCGGAGATAAAGCCCTGTGCCACCAGCGAGCGGTTGTTGTCAAAGGTGCGCCGCGCAATGTCCACCTGCGCGCGGGCGGCCTCGGCCTGCTGCTGCGCCTGACTCAGGCGCGCCTGGTATTCGGTGGCGTCGATTCGGGCAATGATCTGCCCGGCCTTGACCGGATCACCTTCGCGCAAGGTCAAATCTTGCAGCTCGCCGGCCACTCGGGCTTTGACGATGGCCGTGTTCACGGCCTTGAGCGCACCGGCGATGGGCAGGCCTTGTGCCAACTCACGGGTTTTGACCTGCACCACATCGGCCGCGCCCAGTTCTACCACGATCTGGATGCGCTGGGTTGACAGCGCCGCCACAGCGGCTTGCTGGGCCTTGCGGGCCGACAGCGCACGCAGTACGCCGGTGGCGAGCAAGACCAGGACCAAGGCGGCGATCGCCCATTTCAGCCAGGATTTCATAGAGGATGTGTTCAAGGGGTTGGAGGGAGGGGGGGGGCGCACGCACAGGCCGCCCAGAATGGTTTTCACTTGTGCGGCCAGGTACTCTTCGGGCACCAGTTGGGCGGCCTGTGCTGCGTCAACACAGGCGATTCTGGAGTGCATCATCAGCTGCAGAAATAGCATGGGCGCCAGCACCGTGTAGACCCCATACTGCATGTCCATGGGCGCGAACTCACCACGATCAACGCCGCGCTGCAGGATGTGCTGGATCAGCTCATGGGCGGGCTGGATGACTTCATGCTGGTAGAACGCGGCCAGCTCGGGAAAGTTGTCAGCCTCACTCAGCATGAGTTTGGTGATGCCCGAGGCTTTGGTGCTGCCCAGGCGCGCCCACCAGCGGAACATGCAAAAACGAAGCAAATCCGACGTACTTCCCTCAAACGCGTCGAACTCGGCGTTCCACTCCGAGAAGCGGCCCGAGATGTTCTCACGAACCACGGCCTTGAACAGCTCTTCCTTGCTTGCAAAATAAAGAAACAGCGTGCCCTTGGAAACGCCGGCACGCGCCGCGACTTCTTCAACGCGTGTGGCGGCAAAGCCTTTTTCAACAAAAAGATCCAGCGCTGCATCCAGCAACTCACCGGGTCGCGCTTCTTTTCGGCGCTCGCGCTTGAGCACGCCCATGGCGGGGCATGAGGCTTCTTTGCTGTTGAATAATTTCGGGAATGGCATGATTACTGACTGACTGGTTAGTAATGTAGCTTTTTCCATTTGTTACGTCAACCCGAGCAGGCTGTACGCGGCAGACATCTGTATCAGGTGCCAACCCCGCGCGCGACTGCAAGCGCCAGCCACTCACGCAGCACCTGCTGCGAAGCCAGCAGACCCGAGGCTGAGGGCAGCCATTCCATCAGGTCACTGCGCTCGGGCAGGATGTAGCCAGTCGGTGCTGGCACTACCAGCAGGCCGGTACGCTCAAAGGCAAGCACCGAGCGCGGCATGTGCCAGGCATTGGTCACCAGCACGATACGCCTGATGCCGTCACGTTGCAGCATGGGGGCCAGCAGGCGGGCGTTTTCAGCGGTGTCGCGCGATTGCGATTCCAGCCAGCGCAGAGTGACACCGTAGTCCTGAAAGGTCATGCGTGCGGTCACGTCGGCTTCCGAGTCTGCTTTGGCTCCGCCAAGAGCTTGCTTGGCGGCCCAGCCAGCGCCCCCGGTAAATGCCAGCGGCAACCCGCTCTGTCGACCCAGCCAGAGGCCGTAGCGCAGGCGCGATACCGAATTTGCCATAGGCTGTGCGTTGCCGTATTCAGGCGCTTCGGGCAGCAGGCCGCCGCCCAGCACAACGATGGCCTGCGCCTTGCTGGCTTTGAGTGTGGCAAGGCTCAAAGGCGCAAACTGCGGCAGCGCCGTGCGTGCCAGCCAGACCGCCGTGCCATGGCAACTGATGAGCCAAAGCAAGGCCACAGACAAAGTGCTGATGGCCAGCCCCACCCGCTTTTTGTACAAGGCCAGCATCAAGCCCAATAAAGCCAGCAGCAGCAGCGACAGCGGTGGCAAAGCCAGACTGGTGAGAATAGGTTTTATGCTGCCGAGTTCCATATTTGCTATGGAAATTATAGCTGTTAACGCCCATATTTATTGGTCTACAGGCCAAAATACCTCACTAAAATCAATAAAAAGCCTGCAAACCCGTCTGCGCCCGACCCAAAATCAGCGCATGAATGTCGTGCGTGCCTTCGTAGGTGTTGACGCTCTCTAAATTAAGCATGTGGCGGATGACGTGGTACTCATCATGGATGCCGTTGCCGCCGTGCATGTCGCGCGCCATGCGAGCAATGGCTAGCGCCTTGCCGCAGCTGTTGCGCTTGATGAGCGAGATCATCTCGGGCGCATCCTTGCCTTCGTCCATCAGGCGGCCTACGCGCAGGCAGCCTTGCAGGCCGAGCGCGATTTCGGTTTGCATGTCGGCCAGTTTCTTTTGAATCAGCTGGTTTTGCGCCAGCGGGCGGCCAAACTGTACGCGCTCCATGGTGTACTGGCGGGCGCGGTGCCAGCAGTCTTCAGCCGCACCGAGCGCACCCCAGGCGATGCCGTAGCGCGCCTTGTTCAGGCAGCCGAACGGGCCCTTCAGGCCGCTGACGTTGGGCAGCAAATTGGCTTCGGGCACAAACACATCGTCCATCACGATCTCGCCTGTGATGCTGGCACGCAGGCTCATCTTGCCTTCGATCTTGGGGGCGGTTAAACCCTTCATGCCTTTTTCAAGAATGAAGCCGCGAATCGACTCCTGGCCGCCGACTTTTCCGTCAGGGTCTTCCATCTTGGCCCATACGATGAATACGTCGGCGATGGGGCTGTTGGTGATCCATGTCTTGGCACCCTTGACGATGAAGCCAGCAGCCACAGGCTTGGCGCGCGTCAACATGCTGGCCGGGTCGCTGCCGTGGTTGGGCTCGGTCAGGCCGAAGCAGCCGACCCATTGCCCCGTCGCAAGTTTTGGCAGGTATTTTTCACGCTGCGCCTCGCTGCCGTAGGCATTGATCGGGTGCATGACCAGCGACGACTGCACGCTGATGGCGCTGCGGTAGCCGCTGTCAACGCGCTCGATTTCGCGCGCTATCAAGCCGTAGGCGACGTAGCTCAGGCCGGCGCAGCCATAGCCTTCAATTGTTGAGCCCAAAAAGCCCATGACACCGGCTTCATTCATGATCTCGCGGTCAAACTTTTCATGCCGTGCGGCCATCAGCACGCGGGTTTGCAGCTTGTCCTGGCAAAACTGATGCGCCGCATCAACAATGGCGCGCTCGTCGTCTGTCAGCTGGTCGGCCAGCATGAAGGGGTCTTCCCATTTGAATTTGGCTTTGACGTTGGTTTTCATGGTTACGGTATCCATTGGTAAATTGGTAAAGTTAGATGCTTCAAGCTTAAAATAAATTGTAATGGTTATGAGCTTGCGCGTAAAAATCGAATCGATGCCTTCACTTAAGAAATCCACAAAATGAATGAACTTCAAACCATCACCCTGGGCGGCGGCTGCTTCTGGTGTACCGAGGCGGTTTACGTCAAGGTGCGTGGCGTGACGGACGTTGAATCCGGCTACAGCAACGGCCAGGTCGCGCGGCCCAGCTATGAAGACGTTTGCAGCGGTCGCACAGGCAGCAACGAAGTCGTCAAGCTGGTCTACGACCCGGCGAGCATCACGCTGAAGGAAATCTTGGAAATTTTCTTTGTCATCCACGACCCGACCACGCTGAACCGCCAGGGCAATGACGCGGGTACGCAGTACCGTAGCGGCATTTATTACGCCACGCCAGAGCAAAAAACCGTCATCGACGATTTCATCCGCGAAGTTAGCCAGGACAAAACCTTTGGCCAGCCCATCGTCACCGAAGTGCTGCCACTGGCCAACTACTGGCCCGCCGAGGACTACCACCAGGACTATTTTGAAAACAACCCCAACCAGGGTTACTGCGTGGCGGTGGCGGGGCCGAAAGTTGCTAAGTTCCGCAAGACGTTTGCGGCGCTGGTGAAGGCTTGAATTGCTATTAAAGTTGTAGCGCTCTCAAGCTGCCGTTCAGCTCAAAGCCGACGCTGCGCGAAGTAAAACCACTCTTGGCCGACTTCGGCTTTAGGGTTGGGAAACACCACAAAGCCATCAGCGGGGGCTTTGACTTCCGCGCCACCTTGCCTTGCACCGATCACATCGCCAGCCTTCACCGCGTCAAAGCTGCGCCATTCGCGGGTGAAGGCATCTAGTGCATCTTCGCGGTCGGTCACGTCGATCAGCCGCAGGATCTCGCGCTTACCTGTTGCGGGTGTGAGTGGTGCTGACGTGATGCCGAGCAACGCCAGCGTTTGCCCGATCGCGTGTTTCGCAACCTCAATACCTTTCAGGTCGTCGTGCTGGCCGCATTCAAGCGTGACGGCGTAACCGCCGCGTGAGCGCATGTACTCGGTGCTGCCAACGCCGTAGTTGGGGTTGGTGACCAGCGTTTGGGCTCGTACGGCTCCTTCGCCGCCTGCAGCGGAGGCCGCCGCCCGGCGCTTCACACCGCGTGCGTAGGTGTCGAGCCAGCCTTCGACGATGCGGTAGGGGCCGGTGTGCAGCGCGAGCTGCATTTCTTCTGATGCATGGGCAAACGGCTCCAGCGTGCCCTGGTTGTCTTGCGGGCCAATCATCACAAACGCTGCGCCGCCGGTGTGGAAGGAATGCAAATCGAGCAGCACGTCATGTGCCTCCAGCAGCGGGCACAGCACGTTGGCAATGCGGTCTTCAAAGTCTTGCGGGATGGCGCTGGGGGCCATGTTGCGGTTTAAATTGCGGTCACCGATGCGTTGCTTGAGTTGGTGCGCCAGTGGGTTGGTGATGGGCACAAACGTCACGCTGCCGCGTTCAATGGTTAGCGCGCCGCTGTCGATGGCCGCCAGGATTTGCGTGATGCCGTGGCTGCCGCAAACCTCGTTGCCATGCACCGCGCCCAGCACCAGCAGGCGCGGGCCGGGTGTCAGGCCGTGGAAAGTGTGGCTGCGCAGGTGGGTGGGGCGGTTTTGTGGGGTTGGTGATGAGGGCATGTTTGTTTCCTAGTGCCGACTTTTTGTCGTGCTGCGTTGCTTGATTTTGCCGCATCTGGCGGGTGTGGTGTGACGCGGTAGAACTTGGCTTAAACTTCGCACCTCATGTCCCACCTGAAGCACCCTGTACATTCTGCAAACAAGCACGCATTCTGGCTAATGCCCGGGGTTAGGCTTTGGATGCCGCTGCTGCTGGCCTGCGTGATGCTGCTGGCGCAAACGCTGGGCTTCATGCACGGGGTGACACATGGGCCTATCTATGATTCACATACGGCTGCGGGCAGCAACGTACAGGTCACGCTGCAATCCGGTGACGAGGCCTGCGAGCCTTCTGCCAACTGGCTAGACAAGCTTTTTTCTTCACACCACGGCGACAACGATTGCCGACTGTTTGACCAGGCCAGTCATGGCAGTGCCGCACCACAGCTAGCGGCACTGGCGCTGCCAGTGGTGTTGCCGCCTATCGCGGTGACGATCTTTCAGGGCGAAGCACTCGCCCGCTGGGCAGCGCTGTTTGACGCGCGCGGCCCGCCTTTGACCCGCTGAACTTTCAAAGTTGCGCTGTACCAGCTTGATGCTGGTATGCCGCCTGTTTTGTTCGAGTCAACGAGGTCATCTAGATGTTTTATTTTTTACAAAGTCCTGTCCGGGTAGCTGTGCTTGCCGTGCTTGGCGTGCTTGGATATGGCGCTACGGCCATGCTGTATTCGCCCCATGCCCGCGCACAAACCAATGTAGGCAAGCCCGCACTAACGCTCAAAGAAGTCACCGTCACGGGCAACCCACTGGGTAGCAGTGATTTGGTTGCACCTACGTCGGCCCTAGCCGGCACGGCGCTGCTGCTCAAGCGCGAGTCCACTCTGGGTGAGACGCTTGCCAACACACCGGGTGTGAGCAGCACCTACTTTGGCCCCAACGCCAGCAGGCCCATCATTCGTGGACAGGACGGTGACCGTATCCGCATCCTGCAAAACGGCGCTGCCAGCATTGACGCATCGGGCTTAAGCTTTGACCACGCTGTGCCGATGGACCCGCTCACGATTGAGCGCATCGAAGTGCTGCGCGGCCCCGGTGCGCTGCTGTATGGCGGTAGCGCTGTGGGTGGTGTGGTCAACGTGATTGACAGTCGCATACCGCGTGAAGCGCTGTTTGACGAAAAAGGCGGTATCACGGGCAAGCTTGACGCGGGTCTGTCGAGTGCTGATAGAGGTAAAAACGCTGGTATTTCGCTGGACACGGGTAGCAACCGTTTCGGCCTGCATCTGGACACCAGCTCGCGTACCCATGGCGATACCCGCGTGCCGATTGAGCTCAATTGCACCCGGCCCGGTGGTATCGGCCTGGCGCGGCGCATTTGTAATTCAGCCGCAGATACCCGCAGTGTCAGCTTGGGCGGCAGCCTGTTTTTTGACCGTGGTTATGTCGGCGCATCTGTTACGGACTACGCCAGCATTTACGGCACGGTGGTAGAAGACGACGTGAAGATCGATATGCGTTCAAAGCGCTATGCGCTGGAAGGCCTGGTGCGTGTGGGCAGTGGGTTGATTGAATCGATCAAAACGCAAATGAGCAGCTCGGATTACCAGCACGTCGAGCTCAATGCGGGTGTGCCGCAAACCACCTTCAGAAACAAAGGCAATGATCTGCGCCTTGAAGTGCGTCATGCCAAATTGGGTTCGCTGGAAGGCATGGTCGGTTTGCAGCTTGAAAATTCGCAGTTTTCAGCAGTCGGCGCAGAGGCCTTTGCGCCATTTTCCCGCAGCACCAACAAGGCACTGTTTGCCTATGAAGAGCTGGGCCTGAGCTGGGGCAACCTGACCTTTGGCGGTAGGCTTGAAAACGCTGCGGTCAAGTCTGACGGCAACCCGGAGCTGACCCGCTTTGTACGTGGTAAGCGCGACTTCAATCTGGGTAGTTACGCGATGGGTGGGCTGGTCAATCTGGCACCCGCCTGGAAGCTCACCTCCAACCTCAGCTACAGCGAGCGCGCTCCCAAAGACTACGAGCTGTATGCCAATGGCCCGCATGCTGCGACGGGTGTTTATGAAGTGGGTAACGCGCAGTTTGAAAAAGAACGCGCTACCAGTCTGGATGCCGGTGTGCAGTGGAAGAGCGGCGCTGACAGGGCGGCGCTGACAGGGTTTATCAGCCGCTTCAACAACTATATTTATCTTGACCGCACAGGCAGCACACGCGACTCCGAGGGCAATATTTTGGGGATAACCTGCCACGATCAGCCGGAGGAATTAGGTTGCAAGCCGGAGTTCAGCTACCGTCAGGTAGGGGCGCGCTTTAGTGGCTTGGAGGCGAATGGCAATATTCGCTTGTTTGACAAAGGGCGCACGGTTGATCTGGAGTTGCGTGGTGATTTGCTGCGTGCCGACAACCTGACGATAGGCCAGCCGCTGCCGCGCATTGCACCAGCACGCGTGGGCGCAACACTGGTGTTGGCTGAAGGTCCGTGGCAGGGACGCATCGGCTTTAACAGCACCGCGCGACAGACCCGGGTGCCAGACGGGCAACGCGCAACCGATGGCTACACCCTCTGGAACGCCGCACTGACCTACCGCATGAAGACGGCAACGCCAAGTAGCGGCCAGCTGCTGTGGTACGCCCGGCTCGACAACGCGGGCGACCGTCTGGCTTACAGCGCCACGTCCATCCTGACGCAAACCGCGCCGGGTCGATCACCACTGCCGGGGCGCAGTTTGAAGGTGGGGCTGCAAGCCGGGTTTTAGCCTGCTCCGGTTCTGTCCAGCGCGCATCAGCTGTACGCTGGGGTGCCCTTTACGCATCGCCTGGCGGCTGCGTATCACCCAGGCCCAATGTCTTTTGCATGATGACAATATCGCGCCAGGCACCAAACTTCCAGCCGCAAGCGTCTATCTTGCCAACCTGTTCAAAGCCCAGCGCCAGATGTACGCCGACTGAGCCTGCGTTGGCCGAATCACCAATGATGGCGATCACCTTTCGAATACCTGCTGATTCGCAGCGTGCCAGAAGCTCCGCCAGCAGCGCGCGGCCCAGACCCTTGCGGTGCAGGTCGGGTGCGAGGTAAATCGAATCTTCTACCGAGTAGCGGTAGGCTGGCCGGGGCTTGAACCAGTTGCCATAAGCAAAGCCGACGACCGCGCCGTCCTGTTCGGCCACCAGGTGCGGCAGGCCCTTGCCCAACACATCGGCGCGGCGCGCAGTCATGTGGCCCAGGCTGGGCGGCTCGGTTTCAAACGAGCCGGTGCCGTGCAATACGTGGTGGGCGTAGATGGCGGTTATGGCGGGGAGGTCGGCTTCGCGGCTGGCTCGTATCAGGGGCATAAAGTTTGGTAGTTGGTTGAAATTAGTTTGTTTTGTGCGGGCACGTTATAATCGCAGGCTTTGCAGCATTTCGCTGGCCGGGTGGCCATGTCGTGTGTCTCAAGCGCTGCAAAACATTGGGATGTGAAATTTCTTTCATCCCACCACCCGAAGGATAAATTATGGTCGTTATTCGACTTGCACGCGGCGGTTCAAAACACCGTCCATTTTTCAATATTGTTGTGGCTGACAAACGCGTTCGCCGCGATGGCCGTTTCATCGAGCGCATCGGTTTTTACAACCCGATTGCAAAAGGTGGCGAAGAAGGCCTGCGCATCATGCAGGACCGCCTGACCCACTGGATCAGCGTTGGCGCACAGCCATCGCCTACCGTTGAGCGTCTGGTCAAGCAGGGTGCCAAAGCTGCACCTGCAGTTGCTTAAATCTTTAAAAGATTTTTAAAGAACTTCGATGTCGTTAGGTTTGACAGCTTCAAAGCTGCCTGATGATGCCATCGAAGTAGGGCGAATTCTGGCTGCGTGGGGCGTTAAAGGCTGGTTAAAAGTCTTGCCCCACAGCACCGATCCTGAAGCACTTTTTGCCGCTAAATCGTGGTTTTTACAAGCACCCGACGCAAAATTTCGCCCCGGCTTTAACGCCTTTTCTGGCACGCTCTGCATCAGTATCGATGAGGCTAAAACCCATTCAGGTTCAGTTGTCGCCAAAGTCGATGGCCTTGACGACCGTACTGCTGCAGAAAGTTTGCGCGGCGCGCGCATTTTCTTGCCGCGCAGCAGTTTTCCGGCTGCCTCCAAAGACGAGTATTACTGGGTAGACCTGATTGGCCTTCAGGTGGTCAATCGCGAAGGCGTTGCACTGGGTAGCGTGCGCGATTTGATGGCCACTGGCCCGCATTCGGTGCTCTGCGTTGAGTACACGGCCACCCAGGAGGACGGCTCCAGCGCAACGCTTGAACGCATGATTCCGTTTGTATCGGTTTATGTGGATGCGGTCGATAGCGCGGCAAAACTCATCACGGTTGACTGGCAGCCTGACTACTGATTGCCTTTCAGTTTGCCCTTCAGTTTTTGCGCGCAAAATCCATATTCATGCGCTTTGATGTCATTACCCTTTTCCCCGAGCTGTTCGCACCATTTTTGACAAGCGGTGTGACGCGGCGTGCCTATGAGTCCGGACTGGTCACTGTCAAGTTCTGGAATCCGCGCGACTTTGCCGATGGCAGCTACCGCCGTGTAGATGACAGGCCGTTTGGCGGCGGCCCTGGCATGGTCATGCTAGCCGAGCCGCTGGCGCTTTGCCTTGGAAGTATTCGCGCTGGCCGCGCTTTGGACGCTGCACCGCCCGCGCCGGTGGTTCTTTTTTCTCCTGTCGGTAAAACGCTGGATCATGCCGGGGTTGAGGCGTGGTCAGCCAGCAGTGGTGCTGTATTGGTCTGTGGCCGCTACGAAGGCCTGGATCAGCGTTTTATTGACACCCATATTGATCAGCAAATCAGTCTGGGCGACTTTGTCCTGTCGGGCGGCGAGATTGCCGCTATGGCGCTGCTGGACGCTGTAGCACGCCTGCAACCTGGCGTGTTGAACGACGAAGGCAGCCACCAGCTCGACAGCTTTAACCCGGCACTTGATGGCCTGCTGGACTGCCCGCATTACACCCGACCCGAAGCTTGGCGCGACCAGCCGGTACCGAGCGTGCTGTTGTCCGGGAATCACACGCATATCGAGCGCTGGCGGCGGGATCAGCGGCTGGCGCTGACGCAGCAGCAGCGCCCTGAGCTGGTGCAAAGGGCGCGGCTGGCGGGCAGCTTGAGCCCGAAAGATGAGGCTTTTTTGGCCGGTTTGCCTAGTAAATAATTGGGGTCAGACGCCAATTTCATTCGGTGCAGCGCACCGTACCCGAAGGGCGTGCCAACGGCACGATGAATTTGGACTCTGACCCCAATTATTTATTGCTATAATCAAAGGCTTTTCGGTCCTCTGGCGGCCATTGCAACTAAATAATTGGCGAAATAATTGGCGTTAGCCCCGGTTATTTAGACTTGCGGTCTTTTGCGTAGCGCGTGAATGAACGAAAAAGTAAACGAGAAATTGTTATGAATCTGATCCAAATCCTTGAGCAAGAAGAAATTGTCCGTCTGAACAAGACTATTCCGGTTTACGCTCCTGGCGATACCGTCATTGTCAGCGTCAACGTGGTTGAAGGCACCCGCAAGCGTATGCAGGCTTTTGAAGGTGTTGTGATTGCCAAGCGCAATCGCGGCCTCAATTCCAGCTTCATCGTTCGCAAAATTTCAAACGGCGAAGGTGTCGAGCGTACCTTCCAGCTCTACAGCCCGCTGATCGCCAAAATTGAAGTCAAGCGCCGGGGTGATGTGCGCCGCGCCAAGCTGTACTACCTGCGCAGCCGCAGTGGCAAGTCTGCACGTATCAAGGAAAAGCTGGGTGCCAAGGCTGCGTAAATGCAGTTTTGTGGGCAACGAAAAGCCGCTCTTCTGGGCGGTTTTTTTACGTCTGGGTTATCGTAATACCTATGAACTTCACCAAGCCCCTGCCTAAATTTGATCCTCGCAGCATTCCGGTGGCCGGTATCGACGACCACCTTGAAGGCGTGGCAATGGATCGTTTGACACCCGCTGCATTGCGTGAACGCTTCAGGCACCCACCGGTCTGGGCACCCGAGCACAGCGTCGAAAAGAAATTTGAAGACCGCCAGCCAGCCCTCGCTGCGGTGCTGCTGCCCCTGGTCATGCGCAGCGAGCTCATGTTGCTGCTGACCCAGCGCACCAGCAATCTTTCAACGCATTCTGGGCAAATCGCTTTTCCGGGTGGCCGTACGGACGACACCGATGCTGATGCGATTGACACGGCACTGCGTGAAGCCGACGAAGAAATTGGTTTGTCACGCGCTCACGTTGAAGTGCTGGGCACACTGCCGATTTACGTCACTGGCACGGCTTACATCATCACGCCGGTGGTGGCTCTGGTCGCGCCGGGTTTTGCGCTTGTACCCAATCCCGGTGAAGTAGCCGACGTGTTTGAAGTGCCGCTGGCCTACCTGATGAATCCGGCCAACCACAGGCGCCATCAGGTCGAATTTGATGGCGTGACGCGGCAGTGGTTGTCCATGCCTTACCTCGATAGCAGCGTTAGCCAGGCAGATTCAAAAGAGCGGTTTATCTGGGGCGCTACCGCTGGAATGCTTAGAAACCTGTACCGCTTTTTAAGCGCATAGCCTGTTCCAGCCGTTATGATTTGACATGAGCTTTCTTGCCGTTTTGTTAGCCCTCATCATTGAACAGGCCCGGCCACTGGCCAGGGGCAACTGGATTCATTCCGCCTTCCGGCGCTGGGCACGCTGGACCAGTCGCAGCTTGGATGCCGGACAGCCGCATCATGGCTGGATAGCCTGGACAGTTGCCGTGCTGGTACCGGCACTGGTGACGCTGCTGATTCACTGGCTGCTGTGGAGCGTCAGCGCTGTACTGGCGTTTATCTGGAGCGTGGCCGTTCTCTACCTGACGCTGGGCTTTCGGCAGTTCAGCCACTACTTCACCGACATACGTGATGCCCTTGACGACGGCGACGAGCCTGTGGCGCGTGCGTTGCTGGCCCAGTGGCGGCAGGTTGATGTGAGTGACCTGCCGCGCAGCGAGATCGTCCGGTATGTCATCGAGTATTCAGTGCTGGCTGCCCACAGGCATGTCTTTGGCGTACTGGCCTGGTTTTCGGTACTTGCTGCACTTGGTCTGGGGCCCGCCGGAGCCGTGCTCTACCGCCTGAGTGAGTTTGTCGCTAGGTACTGGGTGTACAAAAGCAAATCACCTGCTGCGCTGGGTGATGCTGCCAGTGCAGCACTGCAGTCAGCATCAAACCGTGCCTGGGGTGTGATTGACTACGTTCCCGCACGCGTCACTGCATTGGGCTTTGCCGTGGTGGGTAGTTTTGAAGACGCGATTGATGCCTGGCGCAGCTATATTCAGCGCTTTCCCGCAGACGCGCCATCAGCCCTGGAAAACCGCAATGACGGCGTTATTCTGGCGGCCACCTCGGGTGCAGTGAATGTCCGATTGGGGGGTGAAACACTCAACCCAGAGGCAACGTCTGGCCGCGAGCCTGAGCTTGCCCACCTGCGCAGCATCGTTGGCCTGGTGTGGCGCTCTGTCGTGTTGTGGATGCTGTTGCTGGCCCTGTTAACTCTGGCCCGTCTGCTGGGATAAGTTGGTTGGTTCAGTAGCGCGTTTGCGATAGCTCTGCAAACAGGTCGCTATACAAACGATAGCGGGTTGCGCTTATTGTACGGGCGCTGTCAGTAGCATTGACTTCAGAAATCACGCCACAACCGGGCTCATGCAGGTGCGTGCAGTTATAGAACTTGCAGTTTTGCGCATGTGCTTTTATCTCTGGCATCAGGCTGGCGAGCTGCATCGGTTCTATATGCTGCAGGCCAAATTCCTGAAAACCCGGTGAGTCAATCAGCGCAGTGGTTCTCGCCGTATCCACCCAGTAAAGCGTGGTGCTGGTGGTCGTGTGCTTGCCTGCATTAAGTGCCTGTGAAATTTCTGCCGTCAGTACCTTGGCCTGTGGCACCAGCAGATTGGTCAGACTGCTTTTGCCAGCGCCCGATGGCCCGAGTACAAGTGTTTTTTTGCCTTCAAGCAAAGCCAGAAGCGCTGCCGTCTGCGCAGCGGTGTCAATCCCTGCAGCTATAGTTGGCTTGATGCAGAGTGCCAGCATCTGGTAGCCCATGGCGCGGTAGGGTGCCAGCTTGGTCCAGGCGCGACCAAAAGGTTCAGGCAGATCGCTTTTATTCAGCGCAATGACGGGCGTGATGCCAGCGGCTTCTGCCGCAATCAGGGCGCGCGTCAACTGGTTTTCAGAGAACTCTGGCTCTGCCGCCATCAGTATCAAAACCTGATCGAGATTGGCTGCGAATGATTTGGTGCGCATCTCGTCCTGCCGGTAAAACAGGTTTTTGCGCTCTTCCACTTTTTCAATCGTGCCTTGGTCCTGGGACGGCAACCAGCGAACGCGGTCGCCAACCACGGACTGGCTTTTTTTGCCGCGTGGATGGCAAATGACGCGCTCGCCAGATACTGTTTCAACCAGCACATGGCGACCAAAACCCGCTACCACCAATCCCGGCTGGGTACCCGCAAGGGGCAGAGCAGCTGGGCGCGCTGGTTTGCTCAAGCCAGCAGGGCGTCAACCTTCGACGCGCAGAAAAAGTCACTGACTGAAATGCCCTTTACGTCGTGCGTGTTGAAGCGCACGGTACATTTGCCGTAGCTCACGGCAAGGTCGGGGTGATGGTCTTCGGCGTTGGCAATAAAGGCCACAGCGTTGACGAAGCCCACAGTCTCGTGGAAGTTCTTGAATTTCCAGGTTTTTTCCAGCGAACCGTCGAGCAGGCGCCAGCCCATCGCCTGCTCCCCGTTGAGCTGGCTCAACTGGCTGACGATCTCGGTCGCGCTCAGCGCGCGGCGGTTCTGATGGATGGGATGGCTCATGGGGGAACTCCGGTGTGGGCGTCCATGCGGGCCAGTCTTTCGGAGGCCGGCGGGTGCGAATAATAAAACTTCACAAACACCGGGTCCGGCGTTAGCGTGCTGGCATTGTCCTGGTACAGCTTGAGCAGGGCGCTCTGCAAGTCCCGGCCGTCGGTCTGCGTGATGGCGTAGGCGTCGGCCTCAAACTCGTGCCGGCGCGACAACTGGGCGAACAGCGGCGAGATGAAAAAACTGAAGAGCGGCGCCGCCAGCATGAACAGCAGCAGGGCCAGCGCGTCGTTGGCCCCCTCCAGATTGGGGCGGACCCCCAGACCGGTGTAAAACCAGACCTGCGTGGACAGCCAGCCGAGCAGCGCAAAACCGGCCAGGCTCATGGCAAACATCGCGGCAATGCGTTTGATGATGTGTTTGTGCTTGAAATGACCCAGCTCATGCGCCAGCACGGCGTCCACTTCAGCGGGGCTCAACTGTTTGAGCAGCGTGTCGAAAAACACCACGCGTTTGGAAGCCCCGAAGCCAGTGAAGTAAGCGTTGGCGTGCGCCGAGCGCTTGCTGCCGTCCATGACGAACAGGCCCTTGGCTGCAAAGCCGCAGCGCTGCATCAGCGCTGTCACGCGCGCTTTCAGGCTTTCGTCTTCCAGCGGCTGGAATTTGTTGAACAGCGGCGCAATCACCGTGGGGTAGAGCACCAGAGTCAGCAGGTTGAAACCCATCCACACGCCCCAGGCCCAGAGCCACCACCAACTGCCGGTGCTGCCCATGATCCAGAGGATCAGCGCCACGATGGGCAGGCCGATGACCAGGCCGACCAGCGTCGATTTCACAAGATCGGCCAGCCAGAGCCTGAAGGTCATCTTGTTGAAGCCGAAACGCTCTTCGATGCGGAAGGTGCCGTACAGCGTGAAGGGCAAGTCCAGCAGGCCGCTGATCAGGCCGAAAGCGGCCAGCAGGGCCAGTTGCGGCACCAGGCTGCCATAAGCGGCCAGGCCTGAACTGACCAGCGCCTGGTTCAACGCGGCTATGCCACCCAGCAGCGTCCAGCCCAGCAGCACGGCCGTGCCAAAGGACAGCTCCAGCAAGCCGAAGCGGGCCTTGGTGATGGTGTAGTCGGCGGCTTTCTGGTGCGAAGCCAGCGAAATCGTGCTGGCAAAAGCGGCAGGCACCTGGTCGCGGTGCCGCGCAACATGGCGTATCTGCCGGGAAGCCAGGTAGAACTTCGTGAGCAGGCCCAGTACCAATGCGACTGAGAACAGCAGGGTGAAGACGAGGGAATAGTTGGTCATACGGGCAAGTTTAGGCGATCAGCGAGAATCGCATGATGCTTGAGCCTGAACCCCTACTGAAAAAATCCGACCTAAACCTGGTCTGGATAGACTGCGAAATGACCGGGCTTGACCCCGATAAAGAACGCATCATTGAAATCGCTGTCATCGTGACTGGCCCGCAGCTCACGCCGCGCATCGAAGGCCCGGTGCTGGCGATTCACCAGTCCGACGAATTATTGGGCCAGATGGACGACTGGAACAAGGGCACGCACGGCCGCAGCGGGCTGATAGACAAGGTCAAGGCCAGCAGCGTGACCGAGCTTGATGCTGAGACGCAAATCCTGGCATTTCTGGCGCAGTACCTGCCCAAGGGCGTGTCGCCACTGTGCGGCAATACCATCAGCCAGGACAGGCGTTTTCTGGTCAAGTACATGCCCCGGCTGGATGCGTTTTTGCACTACCGAAATATTGATGTCAGCACTTTTAAAGAGCTTGCCAAGCGCTGGCGACCCGAGGTTTACAGCGCTTTCAAGAAGCGGCAAAGCCACACGGCGCTGGCCGATGTGCATGAGTCGATTGACGAGCTGGAGCACTATCGGGAACACTTTTTGAAGTAAAAAAGTCCGCACTAGTACAAACCCGTAAAACGTGCCATAATCCAAGACTTGCAAACGTACCGGGTACGCTGCATTTGTACATCTACATCTCCTCTCAGACTTTTGGACCCTGTTGAATAGGGTCACCGCTTTAGGCAGTCTCGTTGCCTGAAGCGTTTATTCGTTTGATGGTTGATGTTTTATTAACCATGAACGAAGCCTCCTGCAAATTCTTACACGCAGGAGGGCATAAGTTTTCCCGCTGGGGTTTTTGGTGTCTGACCCCAATAACCCCGCGCGGGTGATTTAATTGAGAAAAAACATGACTGACTCTTTTGAGGCCCGTGGCGATTTCATGCCCGAAGCCGATACCGTTTTCGCTATTGATTCTGCTGAAAACTTTAACCACAACACTGCCCCATCCAATCCTGTGCCTGACTTTTCCGATACGCCCGAAGGCACCGAGTCTTCGCTCGATGCAGTTGCGCTAGAGCCCAACGGTTTTGTAAAATTTGGTCTGGCCAAAGAGCTGCTGCAAGCCGTTGTCGACATGGGTTTTACCCAGCCAACCGCCGTGCAGATGGCCACCATCCCCAAGGCCATGCAGGCACTGGACGATGTTGGCTCAAACATAAAGGCAGACAAAAAAACCAAGTTCACCGACCTGTTGGTTTCCAGCCAGACCGGTAGCGGCAAGACTGCCGCTTTCTTGCTGCCTGTTCTGCACACACTGCTCAAGCAGCAGGAAGAAGCCGAGCGTTTTGAGCGTTCCGAGTTTGAACGCCTGAGCGCGGAAGCGGTTGCTCGTGGTGAGGCACCTGCCAAAAAACCAAAACGCAAAGACCCAACCAATGCGCGCAACTTTAAGGCGGCCACACCTGGCGCACTGATTCTTTGCCCGACGCGCGAGCTGGCCCAACAGGTTTGCGCTGACGCGATTGACCTGGTTCGCCATTGCCGTGGCCTGCGTATTGCCAACGTCATTGGCGGCATTCCTTACCAGTTGCAAATTGCCAAGCTGCAAAACGCCAATCTGGTGGTTGCAACGCCAGGCCGCCTGCTTGACTTGCAGCGCAGTATGCAGATCAAGCTTGACCAGGTGCAGTTTCTCGTTGTTGACGAAGCCGACCGTATGTTAGATCTCGGCTTTGCTGACGACCTGACCGAAGTCAACCAGCTCACCATCGAGCGCAAGCAGACCATGATGTTCAGCGCCACGTTCGCGCCGCGCATCATGCAACTGGGCACCCGTGTCATGCGCCAGCCGCAGCGCGTGGAGATTGACTCGCCGCACGAAAAACACGCGTTGATTACCCAGTCCCTGCTGTGGGCCGACAACATGACGCACAAGCGCAAGCTGCTGGACCACTTACTGCGCGACACCGAGATGAACCAGTCCATCGTGTTTGCCTGCACGCAGGTCGAGTGTGATGGCCTGGCCAATGATCTGGTGCAAGACGGTTTTAGCGCTGTTGCGCTGCACGGTGCCTTGGGGCAAGGCCTGCGGAACCGCCGCCTGATGGCTTTCCGTGATGGCCGCGTGCAGATTTTGGTGGCAACCGATGTGGCCGCCCGTGGCCTCGACGTGCCAACGATTACCCACGTCATCAACTACGGCCTGCCTATGAAAGCCGAAGACTATATTCACCGCATTGGCCGTACCGGCCGTGCCGGCCGCGAAGGCAAGGCGATCACGATTGCCGAGTTCCGCGATCGCCGCAAGATCCAGGACATCGAGCACTACACGCAGCAAAACCTCAAGCCCAGCGTGATTGCCGGCCTTGAGCCACAACAACGCTTTGCGCCAACATCGGATCGCCCACGTGGCAATTTTGGTGCTGGTCGCGATGACCGTGGCGGTGGACGCAGTAACTTTGCTGGAGGCGGCGGCGGTGGTGGCTACCAGGGTCGCAAGCCTGCTGGCGGTGGTTTCGGTGGGGGTGGTGGCCGCGATAACCGTGGCGGTAACTTTGGCGCTGGTAATTTCCAGGGCCGTCCTGCACCGCAAGGCAACAACTACGCAGACCGTTCCGGTTTCAACGACCGTGGCCCGCGCCATGACGTCCGCAGCTTTGCGCCCCGCAACGAAGGCTTTGCTGCACGCCCCGACTTTGCAAACCGTAAGCCAGCTTTCGCCAAGCCAGCAGGCAAGGTGTTTGTGCTACGAGATGCCGCTAAAAAAGCGGGCAAGTTTTCCAAATCCGCACGCGACTGAAGCTGCATCGTATGGGAGATCTAAAGGTCTTCTGCGATGGCCGGTGAAAACATGGTTTCCATCTCATGTCGTACTTTGTAGGCGGGAGTGGATGTGTCCATGGCCACATCGGCCCAGCTCAGGCTTTGGCCTTTTTTGACCGCCCGCACGATCTTGACCTGGTGCGCCAGGCCCAGCGGCAGGCCGCCCATCTTCAGCGAAGTGTCGGCCGGCAACAGCTTGCCCCATACCGTATAGCCGCCTTCGCCGTCGAGCATGTCGCCGGGAACCAGGTCACGCTTTGCAGTGGCCACCACGTCGGCATTCCAGCAGGTTGCCACGCCTGTGGGCTCGCCGCGCAGCGCCACGCTGGCCACTGATACGCCCACCTCCAGCCCGATCAGGTGCCAGCGCTTGTAGAGCGTGAAATAACGTCCGCTCGGGTCGGTATGGGCGTTGTACTCTTCAAAGCAGTTCTTGATGTAGTCGGTCTCGGCTTCCACCGTGACCCAGACCCCCATGCGGATGTCGTAGGGAATTTTGCGGCCATTGGCTTCGAGTGAGGAGATGACTTCGACCATGCCTTTGCGCTCCAGCACGCCGCCTTCGCTGATGGGTCTTGTCACAAACGGAATGTCTTCGACGCTGGCCGGTGGGTAGAGCAGGCCATTGCTCGGTACGCTCAGGCCTGTGGCATTGGCCACAGCCGTGCATTCAATCGATGGCTTGGAGCCATCGAGAAAACTATTGAACATTTTGGGATTCAGCCCGCCGCGCTCGGCCTGCTCGGGGGTCAGGCCGTAGTTGCCCCACACGGTGTCGGGGGTAGATTCACAAAAATGCGGCAGCCATTTGTGGCCACGGCCTGCCGCCACCACCGGAAAACCGCAGGTGCGGGCCCAGTCCACCAGGTCACAAATCAAGGCCGGCTGGTCACCAAAAGCCAGCGAATACACCACGCCAGCCTCAGCCGCCTTGCGCGCCAGCAGCGGGCCGCAAAAAGCGTCGGCTTCCACCGTGACGTTGACCACATGTTTGCCATGCGCAAAAGCCTGCAGGCAGTGCTCCACTGCCGCCACAGGGTTACCGGTGCACTCGACAACGATGTCGATCTGCGGGTGCGTGACCACCGCCCGCCAGTCTTCGGTGATCCACGTTGCTCCAGTTTTAATAGCGTCTTGTATAGACGGAGCCTGCGCTAGCCCGGGTTTCCATCCAACGCGGGCAAGGTTGGCGCGGGCTGCGTCAGGTGACAGATCAGCAATCGCTACCAAGTGCACGCCCGGTGTTCTCGGGATTTGCGCCAGGTACATTGAGCCGAATTTGCCCGCGCCTATCAGGCCGATACGAATCGGTTGGTTATCAAAGGCGCGTTGCTGGAGTTTGGTGTAAAGGCTCATGGAAATATCCGTTCAGGCCGCTTTGCGTTTAGGCGCGATTTCTTCTATCGAGGTCTGCAGCGCCGTGGCCGGCACACCGTCTTTCCAGGGCAGGTCCACCGGGTAGTTCTTGAGCAGGCAGTCGTCCGGCAGGCATTCAATCGGCGTGAAGTCGCGGTGTGCAATGTACTCGGGGCGTTTGTGGCGGCGGATGTGGTTGCTGACCGCGCACAAACTCAGGTAGACGCTGACGCGGTTGAAGGGCGAGAGGTTGCTGCCCGAGGCATGAACCAGGCAGGAGTGGAACAAAATCATCGAGCCGCCCTGGCCTTTCGGGCTGACGATGCCACCCTGTTTACCACCGGCACGCTGCACCAGCTGGCGGATTAAATTATTGTCCACGGTCCACAGCGGGTAGCTGGTGGTAGTCAGGTCGTGTTTGGCTTCGAGCACGCCTTTCTTGTGGCTGCCGGGAATGAACATCAGCGGGCCGTTGTGCTCGGTCACGTCGTCGAGAAAAATCGCCACATTCATGGCGCGCTCGGTTGGCATCAGGTCGTCATTGAGCCAGGTGCCGTAGTCTTGGTGCCACTGCCAGACATCGCCTTCAAAGGCCATCTTGCCGTTGATCTTGAACTGGTGCATGTACAGCGCCTCGCCCAGCAGCTCTTCGACCGGCCCTATCATCCGGGGGTGCCGCGCCAGCTTGGCAAACGGTGCGCTGTACATGTGGGCCGCGAAATTGGTGCGCACGGCATCCTTGCCTTTCTCGCGCACGTTGTAGTCTTCGCGCCGACTGTACAGCTCGGGCACGGCGTCGGTGAGCGTGCAGGTTTCTTCCGGGGTGAACAGGCCCGGGAAAAACAGGTAGCCGTCACGCTCAAACTGGGCCAATTGGTCGGGGGTCAATTTCATGGTGTGTTTCCTATTCGTATTTCCGATTCACGACACTAGCGCAAAAATTCCAGCCAGTAAATGATAAACACGAACAGGAACACGATAAATTCGAGCGCCGCAATCCAGATCAGGAGACGGCTGATGCGGCGCTGGCGGGGAGACATGCTCAGCTTGTTTATGCATTCGCACGCCCCAGTTCCGACCAGTAAATAGCGAACACAAACAAAAACACCACAAACTCCAACACCGTGGTCCAGATAATCAAGCGGCTGATGCGTCTATGACGTGGCGTCATACCCAGCCAGCATGAATTCTGCAGCCAACTGTAAAAGGGCAGCCACCCCCAACGCGACTTGCGCTTGAAATAGCTGTGGATAGCCGCACCCCACGGCAGCAGAGAGTTGTCCACCTCGTTCAATCGCTTCTCCCTCTCAGCGCTGCTGATCTCGTCTGGATACAGCTCCTTCACCACCAGTTTGCTGGATGCCGAAGCAACCGGCTGCACGGTAAAAATAGTGGCTTTCTTCAGGCCGCTGTCATAATTGAGCGTGAACGACAGCTCCGGCTGCACATCACTCACACTCAGCGTCATGCTCTGCGTCAGGCCATTCATCTCATTCATGCAATTGACGCGAATCTGCTTACCGGCAAAAATTTTACCCGGCGTATCCTCTTGCCAGGATTTAATTTCAAGGTGGGGATTGAGCCTGAACAGCCGTTCTGTCTGCTGAATAAATGCATAGAGTTCGCCCGTCGACAGCGGCAAATCGACACTGATCAAGGCAAAATCTTCTCCGCTCTGGTCGGGGGGTTTTCCCATCATGAAGCAGTTCGTGCAGCCATCAGCAGCGGCACCGACAAACCGCGTGCCAGTTTCTCCATATCCATGCGCGAACGCAGGCCTGTTACACCCTTGGGGCGGGGCGGGCCGATCACGACCATAGTCACGCTTTCCTGTGCCGCTATTTCCAGCAGACATTCTGCCGGATCACCCAGACGCATCACAGCCTTGTAGGCTATGCCGCGTTCGCTGCAGCGCCCTTCCACTGCGCGCAGCTGTTTCTTGGCTTCCGCCTCTAGAATGCCTTCCACATAGTCGCCGAATGCATCCCGTGTGGATGCGTTGTTCAGCCAGTCGTCCCCCTGCATGCCTGCCCATAAATCGGGCACGACCAGCAGGTGTACGAGTCTGGTCTGGCCAGGTGTTGCAATCTCCAGCGCCAATGTCTCCGCCAGCGCGGCCCCGGTTGTGCCGTGATGGGCCAGTAATAATGTTTTTATATTCTGCATCGTGACATACCAAAAAAAAAGCGCGGGAACCCTGCTCTCGCAAGGCACCCGCGCTTGGTTAAATTACCTTAAACCGTCAGCATAACGCCGAAAGCAATGGCGAATGCAAAGATCAGTGCGGTTAAGTCTTCGCGCCGGTCGCTTACAAAAATGGACAGGCTGCTACCGCGTTCAAATTTTTGATCTGACATAACAATCTCCTTTAAATAAACTCTTTAACAAATAACATCACCACAATCAGGGAACCGACAGCTTTCAGCGTACCTACTACGCCGCCGATGACCAATGGCATACCCCCCGCCTGCTTAAGCGATTTTCCGGTAATCTGCATGCCCAGACCGACCAGACCAAAACCGAACAGCCATACCAGCCAGTCGCGGTAAGCCTTGATGGCCGGGGAGTCGAATTCTGATGCCTTTTTGGCGTTGTCAATCGCACCCTTTGCACCGGGATCCAGCCCCTCCATCTTGCTCACGGCAAACAGAATATAACTCTGGTCGCGCGTCATCATCTTCTTGTTGGCAATCAACTCACCGAACGCCTTGTAGACTTCTTCCGACGTTACCTTGTGATCCTTAATCACCACAGTCTTGTCCAGCAGAAACTTACTCAGCACTTTCGCATCTTCCGCCCCGCGCAAACGTGTCAGCTCGCCATCCAAGGCTCTCAATGCCTTGCCACTGATCAGTGTGTTTTCCTTGACTTCGGTGCTGCTGAAGTATTTGCCCTGATAGTGGTCGCCTGGTGCAAAGACACCCATTGTGCTCAACGCGAACATGCCAATAAAACCGAGCACGAATAACGGAAATTTGGCGACAAGGACCTGTGACAGGTTTATTTTCTCCGCACCCACTTCATGTTTCATATACCAGGTAGCAAGCCACAACACGATGAGAGGCAGAAATAGCACGCGTGTGATGTTGAAAATCTCCGCCACCTTGAGGGTTTCAATGCCATCCGGATCGAACGCCAAAGCCGCGCCCGCCACCTGTGCGGAGTTCAAAATACCGGTTCCGGCCCATGCGCCAAACTGTACCGGACCCATCCCGAGGAGCTGCCCGACAGTAGGGAACAGGAACATACAGCCGACACCCCAGATCAGGACGGTGCCGATGGTATAGGCGATTTCCTCAGCTTTGGCCTGCACTACCGGAGCAGCCGCAACCGCGGCAGATACGCCGCACACGCCCATGCCTGCCGACAGCACACCGGTCATCGAATTGGGTAGTTTTTTGAGCCTGCCAATAAGCAGCACAAGACCAACCGAACCCAGCACGAAAACGCCAATCATGAGCACGGACAGCATGCCCAATTGCGCCAGTTCTTTCGCGCTGTAAAGGGTACCCAGCAGAATCACGCCGGTCTTGAGACCTAAACGCGCGGTGCGCACGCCATTGCTGGCCCATCCGGGAATCTTGAACACGTTAACTACAACCATGCCGGCCACTATCCCCAGCACTACATGGTTCAGGTTGAAGATTCTGGCGAAGTTCCACGACAGGATGCCTGCATCCTGAACCGTCTTACCCCAGTTGCCAGCAATCGGATCAAGAACCCATCGCACAACAACTACTATCAACAGGATAAAGGCGATTCCCGGAACTGTCGAAACAAAATAGTCGAGATCGCCCTGCTTGGGCTTCCACAGCAGGGTGAACAGACCTATCAGAAGAAAGATGCCGCCAAACATATTCACTATTTTGGCCTGTTCGGCCTTTGCGGCGTCGAATCTCGAGGCCGGCATTTTTTTCATTTCCGATGCCGGTTTGCCTTCGGCAGCTGCGATTTCAGTAGCCGCACGCACCTCGAAATCATGCTTCGCTTTGACGGCCATGTGGTTGCTGTAGGCACTTTGTTGCAGATAGGATTGCACGCCGTCCAAGGCGCCGCTTGTATTCAAGCCGCCCCAGAGCAGCATGAGTATGCCGATGATGAGCAAGGCGGATGATTTTATGGTGTAGATCATTGTTTCTAGTCTCCTGTTGGTGTATTGAACTTGCGCAATCAATTAAACAAGCACGGCCCACACAATTGGCAGGCCGCTGCTTTGATTTCAAATGCTAGCGTTATTCCGTCGGGAGCTTGCGTGCTGTCCAGTCAGGCAAGCCATCACGGTACCAATAGACGTTCGTGTAACCGGCTTTAGCCGCCACAACCGCCCCTTTGTATGACTTGAAGCAGGTACCGGAATTGCAGAACATCACGAGATGGGCATTTTTATCCTTAAACTTGGTCAGGTCGAACTTGTCTAACGACGAATCGAAGACACCATCCGGGGTCTTGGCGCTTTTCTCAGGATCATAGGGAACGGAGATCGCGCCCTTGATGCTTCTTTCGGCAAACTCGTTAGCCCTGCGGGTATCAACGAGGACGGCACCTTTCGCCTGCAGATCCTGCACTTCTTTTGCACCTATCAGCTTGACGTTGATGCCGGCCGGCACTTTGGCTGGGGTTTCAGGCGGCGCCTGCGCGTAGGCGCCGCCGCTGACAACCAGAAATCCGGAGCTGATAAGGGTGATGAGTGCCTGCTTGATGCTGTGCATGGTATTTCTCCTATGTTTATAAAACCAGCGGCGGACGCCGCAGAAACCAAAAATATCTGAAAAGGCCAGTGTATTCAGCAATGTGCTTCTTCATCAGCATTGGGAACGCAGAAACATAGGTACTTACCCGGTGGCGTTGCACGGATAGCCAAACGCGTAGGATGCGGTTCTGTCGCATTAAGCATTTTTCGTTTTCGCGACATACCAGGGGTAGCGTATTCGCAAGGTTGAGACGCTACAGGTAGTGGGTCAATTTTGGGAAATTCGCTTAATGCGACAGAACCCTGCGCAGTCGGGCGCACATCCCGATACCCACGCGCCGGCCGGGGCAAGACCCGGCAAGAGTAATATCGATATAACGAAGTCGTCGTTTACTTCGACTGGCGAAGCCGGCAAAACCCTGCCCAAGGAGCGACCATGACCCGACCCGACCCCGCCTGGCTGGATCGCATGTACAACAACCGTGCGCTGGTGCGCGAGCATGGCATGCACTTCATGCGCTGGGTAGAGGCATCAGAACATGCACGCGATTACCATCTCCCTCAATGCGATATCGCTTATGGCGATGGGCCGATGGAGGTGCTCGATGTATTTCCCGGCGCCAAACCCGGCGCGCCGGTGGTGGTGTTCATCCATGGCGGCTACTGGCGTTCGCTGGACAAGTCCGATCATTCCTTTGTCGCACCGGCCTTCAACAATGAAGGGGCGTGCGTGGTGATCCCGAACTATGCCCTGTGCCCGGCGGTGACGATTCCCCAGATCGTGATGCAGATGGTCAAGGCGCTGGCGTGGACCTGGCGCAACATTGCGCGTTTTGGCGGCGACCCGAGCCGCATCACGGTGATCGGGCACTCGGCCGGCGGCCATCTGGCAGCGATGCTGCTGGCCTGCCAGTGGCCGACGTACGTCAAAAACCTGCCGGCCGACCTGGTGAAAAACGCGCTGTCGATTTCCGGCCTGTATGAACTCGAGTCCATCATGCACACGCCGTTTGTGAAAGACTCGCTGCGGCTGACGCTCGCGCAGGTGGCGCAGGCCAGCCCGGCCTGGCTGCCGGCACCGAAGCGCGGCGTGCTTTACACAGTGGCTGGTGCCGACGAAAGCGAAGAGTTTTTGCGCCACAACGCGCTGATTCAGCAGGCCTGGGGCCGCCGTATGGTGCCGGTGTGCGAAGCCCTGCCCGGGCTCAATCACTTCAGCATCGTCGAGGCGCTGGTGTTGCCCGGCCACCGCCTGCATCAGCTGGCGCTACAACTGATCACCGCCACCGCATAGGCGTTTACATCCAACCAAACCCAAGCCAAGGTCTTTCTACAATGGGTGATGTTCTCAGCAATCAGCGACGCTAGCGCTTCAAGCTCCCCACTCTTACAAAATCTTAACCCCGAGCAACTGGCCGCCGTAACCTTGCCCAACACCCACGCGCTGATACTGGCGGGTGCGGGCTCTGGAAAGACCCGTGTGCTCACCACCCGCATTGCCTGGTTGCTGCAAACCGGCCAAGTGTCGCCCGGGGGCATTTTGGCTGTCACGTTTACCAACAAGGCCGCCAAGGAAATGATGACGCGGCTATCAAGCCTGTTGCCTGTCAATGTGCGCGGCATGTGGATAGGCACCTTTCATGGTTTGTGCAACCGCTTTTTGCGCGCCCACTGCAAGCTGGCCAACCTGCCGCAGAGTTTTCAGATTCTGGACACGCAAGACCAGCTCTCAGCCATCAAGCGCCTGTGCAAGCAGTTCAATATTGACGACGAGCGCTTTCCGCCCAAGCAGCTGATGTACTTTTTTGCGGGCAACAAAGAAGACGGCTTGCGCGCCAAAGATGTGCTGATTCATGGCGCTGACGAGCGCAAAAAAGTCGAGCTGTACGCGCTGTATGAAGAACAGTGCCAGCGTGAAGGCGTGGTTGATTTTGGTGAGCTGATGCTGCGCAGCTACGAGCTGCTGCGAGACAACGCCCCAGTACGCGAGCACTACCAGCGGCGCTTTCGGCATATTCTGATTGACGAATTTCAGGACACCAACAAGCTGCAATACGCATGGATCAAGATGCTGGCCGGGCAGGGCAGTGATGCTTCAAACGCGATGCCGGGTGGCTCAGTCATTGCGGTGGGGGATGACGACCAGAGCATTTACGCTTTTCGCGGCGCGCGCGTCGGCAACATGACTGACTTTGTGCATGAGTTCAAAGTAAGCCACCAGATCAAGCTGGAGCGCAACTACCGCAGCTTCGGCAACATTCTTGATTCAGCCAACCAACTGATCAGCCACAACAGCAAGCGCCTGGGCAAAAACCTGCGCACCGAGGCCGGGCCCGGCGAGCCCGTGCGGGTGTACGAATCTGCCAGTGATTTTGCCGAGGCGCAATGGTTTGTAGATGAAGTCAAGCAACTCGTGCGTGACGGCACAGAGCGTAAAGAGATAGCGCTGCTCTACCGCAGCAACGCCCAAAGCCGGGTCATGGAAACCGCGCTGTTCAATGCCGCCGTGCCCTACCGCGTGTATGGTGGCCTGCGCTTTTTTGAGCGCGCCGAGATCAAGCACGCACTGGCGTATTTGCGCCTGCTGGAGAACCCGCATGACGACACCAGCTTCATGCGCGCCGTCAACTTTCCGCCGCGCGGCATCGGCCTGCGCAGCATCGAGCAGTTGCAGGATGTGTCGCGCGCTTCGGGTTGTTCGCTGCATGACGGCGTGAGTGCGGTGCCGGGCAAGGCGGGTACCAAGCTTGGCGAGTTTGTTGCCAAGCTGGATGTGCTACGCGAACAAACTGCGGGCATGACGCTACGCGACATCATTGAATTGGTTTTGCAGCACAGCGGGCTTGAAGCGCATTACAAGCTGGAAAAAGAAGGCCAGGACAGGCTGGAAAATTTGGCCGAACTGGTCAACGCTGCCGAGTCTTTTGTGAGCCAGGAAGGCTTTGGGCGCGACGCTGTGGCGCTGCCGATTGACGAGTTGGCGCAGTCGCCAGCCAGCCAGGGCATTGATGGCGCGCAGCCGCTGCTTGATGAGCCGCTAGCCGAAATGCTCGCGCCGGACGGTGAAACCGGTGAAACGCTATCGCCACTGGCGGCATTTTTAACGCACGCTGCGCTGGAGGCAGGCGACAACCAGGCCAAGGCCGGGCAGGATGCCGTGCAACTGATGACGGTGCATTCGTCCAAGGGGCTGGAGTTTGATTGCGTGTTTATCAGCGGGCTTGAAGACGGCATCTTCCCGCATGAAAATTCACTGAGCGATGCTGGCGGCATCGAAGAAGAGCGCCGCCTGATGTATGTTGCTATCACCCGCGCGCGCAAGCGCCTGTACCTCAGTTATTGCCAAACCCGCATGTTGCATGGCCAGACGCGCTACAACCTGAAGAGCCGGTTTTTTGATGAGCTGCCTGAAGGCGCGCTGAAGTGGATCACGCCTAATAACCGGAGTGGCAGGAGTGGCGCTTGGCGCGACGGCGCGCCTTCAGGCGGTGGCCGTAAAGACTGGGTCAGCAATATGTTTGCCTCTAAAGCAGGCCAACTCGAGCGCTTTGCAAGCCCGCCCGTACCCGCGCAACGCAGTGAGCCAGCGCATGGCCTGAAGAGCGGCATGAATGTTTTCCACGCCAAGTTTGGTGAAGGCCGCGTGATGATGCTGGAGGGTACAGGCGACGATGCCAGAGCACAGATCAATTTCACGCGCCACGGCGTGAAATGGCTGGCGCTATCCGTAGCCAAGCTGACGATTGTCTGAAATTATTGACTTGCAATGCTATTAAATTAGTAGCTGGTCACGCTCGTATTTATTATAAAAACGGGCGTGGGCAGCCATGCTATTTGTAGCGAATGTGACTAATTGGAGTCTGACCCTAATTCTTCTGGGGTTTTTCAGGGTTTGGCGTCCACCGCATCCAACCACTTCTGCCAGGGATTGAAGCCGGTGATCAAGGCACTGGCCAGCAAGACCAGGGCACCGCCATAGTAAATGCCGGTGCTGAGTTGTTCGCCCAGGAACAGATGCCCCCAGGTCACGCCAAACACCGGAATCATGAAAGTCGGGCTCATGGCCGCCACGGGCGACACATGCACCAGGATGCGAATGTGCAGCCAGTAAGCCAGCCCGGAGGCCACCACCCCCATCACCGCCACGGCCGCCAGCGCCCCCGGCGTGAACTGCGCTTGCGGCCAGCTCCAGGCCGCGCCGGGCAGCAGCATCAGCAGCGACATGGCATGAATCCCGGCCGCGATGGTCAGCGGCTGCATGCGGGTGATGGCGCGTTTCATCAGCGGCGTTGAGATGCCGTAACAGGCAGACGCGGCGACACAGGCCAGCGCTGCCAGAATCACTTGCGGCGATGGCGCGACCGGCCCCAGGCCCACGATCAACGCGACCCCGGCAAAGCCACAAACACAGCCCACCAGCTTGCGCACGGTCAGGGTGTCTTCCTTCAACCAGGCGGCGGCAAAAATGCCGAACACCACGGACGTGGTGTTGAGCAGGGCGCTGTATCCGGCTGGCAGTTGCAGCGCGGCCCAGGCAAACAGCAAAAAGGGGAACGCCACGGAGAGCGCACCCAACAAGGCCAGTTCGCGCCAGTGGGTGAGCGGCCAGCGCTGGCGCATGGCGCGCATCAGGACGGCCAGCGTCACGGTCGCCACGCCGATGCGCAACGCCGCCAGCACATTGGGCCCGAGCAGGGGGCTGGCAATGCGGATCAGCATGAAGGAGGCACCCCACAGGGCGGACAGCCCGACCAGCTGCGCAAAGTATTTGGTTTTCACAAGTGTCTGATTGTGCTGCAGGCGTTGTGTGGGGAATTCCAGCCTGACCCCTTTTCTCTTCAGATCAATTTCACGCGCCACGGCGTGAAGTGGCTGGCGTTGAGTGTGGCCAAACTGACGGTCGTGTAGCTGCTGCATCGCATGGTTAAGATAGGTCAAACGACAGGGCAAACGTATGGCGCAGTGCCCCATGGATCAGCAATAGCGAGAAAAAATGAACGAGTCCGATACGCCCGCTGACAGTGCTGCTCCGATGTATGTGTCGTATCAGGAGTTTCGCACTGGCCTGCCTGCCGGCCACTTCCGCTTGATCGTGAACCCGGAGCGCGCGCAAAAATACGTCAAGCATCGCTTGTTTGTCGTGGGTATCTCGCTTCCCATCCTCGGCATCGGCACGGCGCTGAGCCTGTCAGGTTACCCGTGGGTGGGGCTTCCCATGATCATCGTCGGCGCATTGATGCACCGCGTCATCAAGGCCCACGCCGCGAAAATCCTGCTGCACCTGGCACTCCATGACGCAAAGACCTACCAGGAAGCGCTGGACTATGAAATTCTGGAAGTGCGTTACGCCGACAGCGACTGACGCGCCGCAAGTGACTAATTGGAGTCTGACCCTCATTGTTCCATGGAGGTCAGTTCCTGACGACGGGGTTGCCCTCGCCGATCCAGCGGGTGATGCCGTGACGCACGTTGTAAACCCGGGTATAGCCTAGCGCCGCCAGTTCACGCGCCAGGACGTCGGTGCGGTTGCCGGTGCGACAGATCAGCACCACCGGATCATTTTTGCCCACTTCCGCGGTAAAGCGCGGCAGAAACTCGGGGTTCGGTCGCCCTTTAGCGTCAACATAAGTCAGCTTGCGGCTGCCTTCCACCACGCCAGTCTGGCGCCATTCTTCAGCCCGGCGGATATCGTAGACCGGCACGCGCAGCGCCACATGTTCCTTCAACTGGGTGTTGTCGACGTTGCTGTAAAGCGGCTCGGCGCAAGCACCGAGACCGGACGCGAGCAGCAGGATGCCAAGCAGGCGCGGCAGCATCAGGTCGATCCCTTGCGTGTAGCAAGGATAGGAAATTGCAAGGATAGGAAATTCAACCGCATGAGGCTAAGTATGGCACCGAAAAGCGTCCTCAAGAGTCGTGCTTTCCTTGATGTGGTGATCTGAATTGCCAAGGTTTTTCCGTCCACCGGCACAAACGACATGCAAAGCTGGGATTTTTACGGGAATCTGCCCCAAGCTTCTGGGTAGAAATATCATTTAGCTAACGACCCGGGCTTAGTGCACTTGGGATGCCTCCGCATCTTGAGCAGGCGCGGGTCAGGCAATGTAACCGAGGGCGTGGAGCCTCACAAACCATAGGAGAAAACATCATGACTGTTTTGGAGAAAATGAAACCTAAAGTCGCAACCATGAACGCGGTCCACGACCTGCCCGTGCTGGTCGCCCGCGACTTAGGGTTTTTCAAAGACGAGGGGTTGGATATCGACTTCGTAACCACGCCGGGCATGGCGCAGGTTACGTCCTCGCACTCCGTCAAGTTTGATTCCGTTTTTGACCGCCCGCTCGACTCGGTTTACAACGATGGCGGCATCGACCAATACCGCATGTGCGAATGGGGCATCATGAAACGCGCCGTCGAGGCCGACAGCGCCGGACTTCGCCGACGCAAGATCGTGGCGTTGGGCGCTTCCATGTCGTCGTTCGCCATCGTCGTGAACAGCGACTCCAATATCTACGAGCCCGAGATGCTGAAGGACAAGGAGATCGCGGTGACGCCGAACAACGGCTCCCACTTCACCACGCTGAAGCTGATGGAGGGTTTCCTCGCGCAAGAGCACATCAAAACCACCACTGCGGGGACGATGCCCCAGCGGATCGAGGCGTTGCGGCAGGGCAAGGTCGCAGCGGTGAGCCTGATGGAGCCCTGGATCAGCGTCGCGCAGAAGATGGGTTTGCGCATCCTGATCGAGTCGCATTCGACCCGCAGCGAGGCGGCCGGCGACGATCTCGACGGCAAGACGCTGGCGGCGATGTTCCGGGCGCAGGCGCGCGCGGTCAAGGTGCTCGAAAAGGACCCAACGCCTTATATCCACTACTTTATCCGGGAAACCGGTGGCCTGCTGGAGCCCCACGAGTTGCAGACCTGGCGCCTGCTACACGCCGCGCCGCAGCCATACACTCGCGAACGGTTCGAGGACACCTGCAACTGGATGGTCAAGTGGAACATGGTGGTGCCTGGAGCCACCTACGAGAACATCGTCGATAACCGCGCCTGGTGACTTTCTTTGCTCCCCCCAAATGAATTTTCAAGGATAGCCCGTCCGGTCATCTTCACAGCTGGATGACCGGTGTAGGGCCACCGCCCTTGTATTGCCCCTGCCCTGAGCCGCCACCAGCTTCATCAAGACGCGCGCAAGCTGCGTTGTAGAGAGCAGGGCTAAGCGGTCCTTTCGCGGCGATCTCGATATCCGCCATGAGATGCGATTCATTTGTTGTTGCAACGAGTGCAACATCGACATTATCATTGGTTAGCGCAAAGCGGATCATGAATTCAATCGGTGACATGCCCTCAAGCAATTCATCAAGACGCGCACGTTGCCAGAGATCACGCACCTCGCCGTCTTTGGTGCCAATCGGTCTTGTCGCCCAACCCTTGGCAGGCGCGCCCCGCCCGGTAACGCCCCGCACGACGACAGCTTTGCCAGCATTGCGAAGAGCTGCAAGCATATCTTCATTGGTCCGCTGAAGCGCGGAATACGGTACTTGCACAACGGTAAAACAGTCGACATCGACAAATTCGGCGAGCAAGGGAAGCCGCGACGAAATTCCAAAATGACGCACTGCGCCCTTTTGCTTAAGTTTTATGAGCGCATCCAGAACGCCTCCCTCCTCCAGCTGTTTGAGGGCTGGATTGCCATGCACCTGAACAACATCGAGATAGTCGGTTTGCAATCTGCGCAGGCTCTGCTCGACACCGGCTGTCACATTTTTCGCCGTATAAACATGATCTTCATGGCCGGAATGATTTGCAGGCAGGCCCACCACGCAGGCGCATTTGGAAGCGAGGATCACTTCCGATCTGCGTGCGCCCAACGCTTTGCCAATGAGTGTTTCGCTTAATCCATAATCGATGGATGTGTCGATATAATTGATCCCAAGATCAATGATACGGTGGATGAATGCGATCGCGTCCTTCTGGTTGATGTCGCGGGCGCGCGGCGGACCGGATAACTCCATCGCTCCATAACCCATCCGGCTCACGGTCAAACCCGTTTTACCCATATCCCGGACACCGCCCGCGAGAATCGTCGTTCCATTATTCATATCGGTTTCTCCGTATTCAACCGCATGAGGCCAAGTATGGCACCGAAAAGCGTCCTCAAGAGTCGTGCTTTCCTTGAACGACATGCAAAGCTGGGCTGCGGGCACAGCCCTCCCCAGGCTCCTGCGCACCACAGTCATCCGACAGCGCTGGCCCGCGCGCCGGTGTCATGCGCGGCGGCTCGGTGTCCACTCCGGTTGGCGTCAGGCCCCTAAGGCGGTGCGTCGACGCACGGTCAACAGCAGCGCGCCAACCAGGAGCAGGTTGAGCAGGCCTGCGAACGCGGCATTGGCGAAGCTCAACGTGTAGGACCCTGTCACGTCGAAGAAGTATCCGCCCTGGAATCCACCTATCCCGTGCCCGAGCCAGGCAAAAGCCATAATTACTCCCATTAGGGTGGCCCGTTGTGAGGCAGGGGTCAGAACACGAGCGGTGAGCAGAACGCCCGTCATCACGCCCGCGTAACCGAATCCGTAGATCGGCGCGAAGATGTAGAACAGCTCCAGGTCGTGGATCTGGGTGAATGCGAATACGGACACCGTCTGCCAGAACGACGCAATCATGTAGGCTGGGATCGGCCCGATCACGTCGGCCAGCTTGCCGAATGCAACGCGCCCAGCGATCGCTGCGATCAGCATGACGAAGAGCACACCGCTCGCATCGGGGGCAGCGATGTGATGCCCCTGGATCAAAGGAACGAGGTGCATCAACGGCACCGACATGGTGAAGCAGCACAGCAGGACAGCCGCGCTAAGCCAGATGACCACGACACCCGGCGACAGTGGGACAGAGGCGTCGACTGCGGTTGCGGTGCCTGCGGCTGAGCGCGGAGGATCTCTCATCAGCAATGCCAGAGGCACCATGATGGCAAGTGAGAGGACACCCAGTGCCAGAAAGGCCCCGCGCCAGCCGAAAGCCTCAATCAGAAAGGCCGCCCCGAACGGCACGCCGCCCTGGCCGACTGCTTGTCCAGCGGATGCAATGCCAATGGCAAGGCCAGCACCTGCCGGGAACCAGTTCCCTACAAGGGTGATGAGGGGGACGAACAGACCCACTCCGAGTACACCAGCAACGAAGAACAGTGCGTAGAACTGCCACAGCTGGTCCGCCCCAGCCGCAAGAGTGACTGCACACCCAACCGCGACGGTGGCCGTGATGAATACAATCCGGATCGGCATACGGTCAGCCATCATGCCCATGACAATACCGCCGATGGCCATACCAACGAGGCCCACCGAATTGATCAGGGCGATCGACCCCCGCGCCCACCCGAACTCCTGCTCAAGCGGAATAAAGAAGACGGAAATGCCGTTCACAAGCATGCCCATGGCGACTGCCATGAGCGTCGCCGCAGATGCGACGATGACCCAACGGTAGACAGGTTCGCCGAGGCGCTCTAGGGATAGGAAATTCAACCGCATGTGGCCAAGTATGACACCGAAAAGCGTCCGCTGGGCTGCGGGCACAGCCCTATCATGCCTTGGCCTTCTTGCGCTTGCCCTCGAGCATGAGAATGTACAGCGTGCTGCCGACGATCACGATGGTGCCGAGCAGGCTCCACAGGCCCGGCACTTCGCCGAACATGAGGAAGCCGAAGACCGCCGCATAGACGATGCGCAGATAGTCGAACGGCAGCACCACCGTGGTCTCGGCGAGCGACACGCCGCGCGTGATGCAGGTCTGGCCGACGATGCCGAAGAAGCCGACCAAAATCAGCAGGCCGAGCTCGGGCAGCGTCGGCGTCTGCCACACCAGCAGCGCCGGGATGAGCGAGAAGATCGCGCCCCAGAAGGCGTAATAGAACATGATCACGGTGGTGCTCTCGGTCTTCGACAGCTGCTTGATGGCGACGATGACCAGCGCGCCGAAGAAGGCGCCGAGGGCGCCGATCAACACGCCGAGCTCAAAAGTCGCCGGGCCGCCGCCGAGGCCGAACGGCCGCGTCATGATCAGGATGCCAGCGAAGCCGATCATGGTCGCCGTGCCGCGCTTCCAGCCCACCGTTTCGCCCAGGAAGGCGGCCGCCAGGACGATCATGAACAGGGGACGCGAAAATTGCAGCGCCATGGAATCGGCGAGCAGTAGATGAGTGATCGAATAGAAGAAGCAGAAATTCCCCAGGATGCCGATGCCGCCGCGCGTCATATGCATCAGGGGAATTTTCGTGCGGCAGATGCCCCAGCCCTGCTGAAAGGCCAGTGGCAGGATGAACAGCAGGCCGACGAAGGAGCGGAAGAACAGGATCTGGAAACTGTCGAGCCGCGCGCCCAGGAATTTCACCAGGATCGCCATGCAGGTAAGCACAAGCGCGCCGACCGTGACATAAACCGCGCCACGGAAATTATCGCTGAGCGAGGACCAGCGGGCGGCAATGAGCGAGAACAGACGCCCCTTTCGCAAAGTCGCAAACGAAGACGGATCGGTTGGCTGTTCCATTACGCTCACTTGCTACACGAATAAATGACTGGCCTCACTCAACTTCCAGCAACGCGACGACACCGCAATAGGCTTAAGGATAGGAAATTCAACCGCATGAGGCCAAGTATGGCACCGAAAAGCGTCCTCAAGAGTCGTGCTTTCCTTGAACGACATGCAAAGCTGGGCTGCGGGGCCTGACCCCTTAATTCTTTTAACCGGACACTCCTGATCCCAACGCCACATAAACCCGTAGTGCGCCATAGGCATCGTTGGCGGCGTAAATAATTTGCGCTTCGCTCAGGCGCTCATTCGCCCAGTTGGATGTGCTGGACGGGTGAATTGCGGCGTTGCGCGGAGGGTTATTGGGGTCAGACGCCAATTTCATTACGCTGCAAAGCATCGCACCCGAAGGGCGTGCCAAGGGCACGATGAATTTGGACTCTGACCCCAAAAACCCTCTTTAGTTGCCCATCACAATGCCTTCACGCCTTGGATCGGCAGCGCCGAAAAATCCGTTTGGCGTGCGCTGTATGCCTTGCAAACCGCTGGTCATGTTGAGTTCGCGCATCTCATGGCCGCGTGTACGCAGGGCTTCAACGGTGGCGCGGGAGAAGCGCTTTTCTTCGAGCAGCGTTGGCCCATTGAGCGAGCCAAAGTTGGGCAGGTTAATCGCCTGTTGCATGTTCAGCCCCCAGTTCAGCACGCCATAAAGCGTCTTGGCGGTGAAGTGGATGATGAGTGCGCCGCCGGGGCTGCCGGTGGTCAGCACGAGTTGACCCGTGGCTTTGTCAAACACCAGCGTGGGTGCCATTGACGAGCGTGGCCGTTTGCCGCCTTGTACCCGGTTGGCTATGGGTACTTCGGAAGCATCGGAAGCGTCGGTGGGCGCAAAGCTGAAATCGGTCAACTGGTTGTTGAGTAAAAAGCCGCCCGCCAAGCCCTTGCCCCGGTTAACCATTTGGCGCGAACCCCAGGTATCTTCAATCGTGCTGGTCATGGCGATGGCGTTGCCAAACGGATCAATGACTGAAATGTGCGAGGTGCCGTATTCAGGCTGGTTGGCCATTGGCGCGTAGCTGGCTGCATCACTTTTGGTGCCAGCGGGCTTGCCGGGGGTAGCGGTTTTCATGCTTTGTGGCCCTATGAGTTTTGCTCTGGCAGCGAGGTAGTCGGGATTGAGCAGACTCATCCAGTTGCCAGCGGGCGGCTGTACAAAGTCAGGGTCACCCAAGTATTGCGCACGATCGGCGTAGGCCAGGCGTGACGCTTCGGTGTACAGGTGTAGCCAGTCGGCACCAGGCAGGCCATTTTCAAGTTGAAAAGATGCGGCATTGGTGGTGTTCAACAGCCCCAAAATCTGCCCGATGGCAATCGTGCCCGAGCTGGGCGGCGGCATACCGCAAAGCCGATAATTTTTAGTCGCTACTGCGTAGTCGAAGCAAAGAGGTTCACGTTTTTTGGCCTGGTAGCCCGCCAGATCAGACATTGCCAGCGTACCCGGATTGACGGGGTGCTTTTGTACCTTGTCAACAATCGCCTGGGCCACTTCGCCTTCAAGCAGCGCCTTTGATCCGCCATCGGCGATCAGCTTGAGCACGGCTGCAAATTCAGGATTTTTCAGCAGGTGTCCAACCGGCCAGGGTTTGCCATTTGCAGCGTAAAAATAGGCGAGTGCCACCGGGTCTTTTTTTAGATGCACTTCAGGTAGCAGCAGCGCGTTCATTCTGGCGCTGACGTTAAAACCGTTTTCGGCCAGCGCGATGGCAGGCACAAACAGTTGCGCCCAAGGCAGCTTGCCGTATTGCTGGTGCGCCATCTCCAGCATTCGCACTGCGCCCGGCGTGCCGACAGACCGGCCGCCGACGACAGCAGCGTAAAAAGCCAGTGGCTTGCCGCTACTCTCCAGCAACAGGTTTTCGGTGGCTGATGCGGGTGCAGTTTCGCGGCCATCAAAGGCCTCAACATCCTTGCCATTGAAGTGCATCAAAAAAGCGCCACCCGCAATGCCGCTGGACTGCGGCTCGACCAGGCTAAGTACCATCTGCACGGCAATGGCCGCATCAACCGCAGAGCCGCCGGCCTTCAATATCTGGTAGCCCGCATCGGTGGCCAGCGGGTTGGCTGCGGCGACTGAAAATTTCGCCGTGGCCCAGCCCGGTTTTTCGGTATAGCCGGACCAGCCCTCGGGCTGCAGCGGTACGCTGTAGGCAAAGTGCGGCGGGGTGCTGGTACAGGCTGCCAGCAGTAGCGCCGCTAGGGTCATGCAAGCCCTGGAAGTGGCCATTAGCGTGGTGCCAGGCGAATGGCTCCATCTAGCCGGATCACTTCGCCATTGAGCATGTCGTTCTCGAAAATATGCTTGACCAGTTTGGCGTAGTCCTGCGGCGTACCCAGGCGGCTTGGGAAGGGTACTGCTGCAGCTAGCGAGTCCTGCACTTCTTTCGGCATACCGAACAGCATGGGCGTGCCAAAAATGCCGGGGGCAATCGTCATGTTGCGAATGCCGTTACGCGCCAGGTCGCGGGCGATCGGCAATGTCATGCCGACGATGCCGCCTTTGGAGGCGCTGTAGGCGGCCTGACCGATCTGGCCGTCGTAGGCTGCAACCGAGGCGGTTGAAATTATCACGCCGCGCTCGCCAGTGGCTTCTGGCTCGTTCTTGCACATGGCATCAGCCGCGAGGCGAATCATGTTGAAGCTGCCGACCAGATTGACCATGATGGTTTTGTTGAACACAGCCAGGTTGTGCGGGCCGGTTTTGCCGACGGTTTTTTCGCCGCTTGCAATGCCTGCGCAATTGACCAGACCCATCAGTTTACCCATAGCAACAGCCTTGGCGACGACGGCTAGGCCGTCGGCTTCCTGACTGACATCGCATTTGACGAAAGCGCCGCCAAGCTCCTTGGCGATGGTTTCGCCTTTCTCTAACTGCAGGTCGGCAATCACCACCTTGCCGCCGCTGGCGACCAGCATACGGGCGGTGCCTTCACCCAGGCCTGATGCACCGCCTGTGACGATAAATACTTTGCCTGCGATGTCCATGATGTTTCTTTATTTAATGTGAATCGGTTGGCTTGTTGACATTGACGTTAACGTCAATTCAGTCTGCAATTATGGCGCAAGGCAAAATGGCTGATGCCTCACATCAACCGTTACTTCAACCATTTGTTTTGCCTGATCGCCGCTACGTTGCTGTCGGCCTGCTCAACCGCGCCAGTCGCCACCACACCCATGCCGCCGACACCGGTTGCGGCGATTAAAAAGCCATTGAAAATCGGCCTCGCTTTGGGTGGCGGTGCGGCGCGCGGCTTTGCGCACGTGGGCGTGATCGCGGTGCTCGAAGAAGCCGGGCTCAAGCCACAGCTTGTAGTGGGTACCTCGGCTGGCAGCCTGGTGGCTGCGCTGTACGCTAGCGGCAAGACCAGTGCGCAACTACAGCAAACAGCGCTAAACATGGAGGAAGTCGCCTTCACCGACTGGATGCTGCCGATTTTTGGCCGTGGCCTGTTCAGGGGTGATGCGCTGGCCCGCTACGTCAATGAACTGGTGTCCAACCGCAACATTGAAAACATGGTGATTCCGCTGGGCATCGTGGCAACCGACCTGGGCAACGGTCAGGCGGTGCTGTTTCAGCGTGGCGATACCGGCGTGGCGGTGCGGGCATCGAGTGCTGTGCCGGGGGTGTTTGTGCCGGTCAAAATCGGTGCGCGTGAATATGTCGATGGCGCTCTGGTGTCGCCCGTGCCGGTGCGCTTTGCAAGGCAGATGGGCGCTGACGTGGTGATAGCCGTAGATATCTCAAACCCGCCCGAGGCCAACCCGGCCAGCAATACGCTGCAAATCCTGTTGCAGACCTTCGCCATCATGGGCAAAAGTATTAACCAGTATGAGCTGAAGGATGCTGATGTGGTGGTATGGCCGTCGCTGGTGGGACTAAATAGTGCTGATTTTTCAGCCCGCCAGCGCGCCATCGATGCGGGCAGGGCGGCGATGCTGGCGGCGTTGCCTGCGCTCAGGGCCAAGCTGGAAAGTCCCCGGTAAAACCAGCAAAAAAAAAGCCCAGTCTTACGACTGGGCTTAACTAAGACTCGTGAAAAGTTAATTTCAAGAAGAGTCCGAGGAGACAACTGGTTCAGAACTTCGCCGCAAGGGCCAAGTTCGGAGTCATTCTTCAGCTATAAATTAACGCTTTTTAGCAACCGTTTTGGTGGCGTTCACAGCAGTCGCTGCAACGCTGTTGAAGTTGGCTTCGGCCATGTCGCTGGTTTGTTTGACAGCTTTTTGCATCGATTCAAAAGCGTTGTTGGCAGCAGCCACGACGCTTTTCATCACTGCAACTGCGGTCTCAGAACCGGCTGGTGCGTTTTGGCTGGCGATGTCATACAGATGACGGCTGTAAGCAGCCGTCTTTTCAGCCAGCGGCTGAAGCATACCGGCTTGCAGGGCCAACAGTTCTTGCGCGTCTTTTACACCCATCACGGCTTGTGCTTGGTTGGCGCTTTCAGCCAGGGCAGCCTTGCTGGCTTGTAGGTTCAGTTCGACCAGCTTTTCAACGCCTTCAAAGGCTTTGTGGGTCAGACCAAACAGGGTTTCGACGTTGGCTTTTTGGGAGGCCATGATTTGTTCAGCAGTCAGCATAATTAATCTCCGGTGTAGTTCAAAAAAAGGTTGCTAGGGGAAACTGTTGCTTTGCTTTAATTTGCTGCACTGCAACATAACCCTAAGTATAGGGTATACCCGAGAGATTGCAAGCATTTTTTGTTGCACTGCATCATTTTAACTGTGAAGCCCTAGTTTCCAGGGGTAAAAGCAGGGTTTCAGCTTGGCATGACGCCAAAGACATGGCCGCTTACGCCCACGGTGGTGGCTTTTCTGGGCGTGGTTCATTACACCGGCAGCAGATACGACGGGCGTTATGTTGAGCTGCTGGCACACTTCCTTTAGTGTTGTTTGCATGTTTCATAAATAAAGTGCACAATTTGTGTCAACTTTAAGCAGACAAACACCATGAACACCCACACCATAGACACCTCAATGGCCAAGCGCATGGTCGAGGCTTCCGCGATCCGTGGAGCCTCCATCATTGGACAGCCTGGCGGCTGGTCTGTGATCCTGAAGATGGGCCTACAAGAACGTCCCCTGGGAGCGCAGCGCAGCGACAAGCCGCGCACCTGGCGCAGCCTGGACCGCGCCGTGGCGTATCTCAAGAATGAGCTGCAGATCGACCGTTTTGATCTTCTGGATGCTACCAATTTTTCTGCTGCCGAACCCCTGGCTGGAAAGTCCCGTGCTGATGCTTCTGAGCGTCTGCGAAGCGCTCATGAAGCCGCTGGTCACGACAAATGGTTCCGTGAGCAAGTCGACCTGGCGATCCAGGAGGCCGATGCGCCCGGCGCTCAGTGGGTATCGGCGGCGAACGCCAAGTCTTCCTGGAAGAAAAAACGTGCTGAACTGGTCAAGCGTGCAGGGAGTGCCGCTTGATCTTGGTCTGGCTTAACAGGGCCACCAATGATCGCGACGCACAACTTGATTACATCGCCCAGGACAACCCCCTGGCGGCGGTCAGCCAAGGTGATCGGATTGAAGAGCAGGTGGACATGTTGATCGACCATCCCAAGATGGGTCGACCAGGACGCAAGAAGGACACTCGTGAGCTGGTTATCAGCCGCACGCCGTTCATCATGGTCTACCGGATCAAGGGCCAGCGCATCGAGCTGCTGCGTTTGTTGCATGGTTCTCAGCAGTGGCCATGATTTCCTCTCCAGCGCAATTACTGTCTGTACTGGAGACTTTGAAGTGACCGTTATCAATGCAAGTAGTGCAGTCAACGCTATTGACGATGCCATCAACAGCCGCCAGTCGATGCGCGAATTTTTGCCCAAACCCGTGCCGCGTGAGGTCATCTCGCAGCTGCTTGAAGTGGCCAGCCGGGCACCATCGGGCGCCAACAGCCAGCCCTGGAAAACCTATGTCTTGCAGGGTGCCAGCCGCGATACGCTGACTACCAAAGTTTGCGCGGCGCACGATGCCCTGCGCGCCACCCCGGCACTGGCCGCAGAGTACCGGGAAGAGTACGACTACTACCCTGAAAAGTGGGTGTCGCCCTACATAGAGCGCCGGCGTGAAAACGGCTGGGGCCTGTATGGGCTGCTCGGTATTACCAAAGGCGACAAAGACAAGATGCACGCCCAGCACCAGCGTAACTTCAAGTTTTTTGATGCACCGGTCGGCTTGATGTTTACGCTGGATCGCGTCATGGGCCGTGGCTCGCTGGTGGACTACGGCATGTTTTTGCAGAACATCATGGTGGCTGCACGTGGCCACGGTCTGCACACCTGCCCGCAGGCCGCGTGGAATGGGTTTGCCAACATCATCCTGCCGCACATAGGCGCGGGCGAAGGCGAAATGCTGGTATGCGGCATGTCGCTGGGCTATGCCGATGAAACCGCGCTGGTGAACACGTTCAGGACACCGCGCGTACCTGCCAGCGAATTCACGACATGGCTAGACTGATTGAATAGCTCTTGCGTGTGCGGGTAAAGTAAGCGATTAATTTCAATTAATCGCATCATTTTTTCAAAGAAAGATTTCCCCATGAACACTACTCCATCCGGACTGCAGTACGAAGACACTGTTTTAGGCACTGGTGCCATTGCCAAGGCCGGGCAGCAGGTCAAAGTGCATTACACCGGCTGGCTGTACAACGATGGTGTGCAGGGTGCCAAGTTTGACTCCAGCAAAGACCGTGGCCAGCCGTTCGAGTTTTCATTGGGTGCAGGCCAGGTCATCAAGGGCTGGGACGAAGGCGTGCAGGGCATGTCTGTGGGCGGTACGCGCCGTCTGGTGATTCCGGCAGAGCTGGGCTACGGCTCACGCGGCGCTGGCGGCGCGATTCCAGCCAACGCGACCCTGCTGTTCGAGGTTGATTTTTTAGGCTGAAAATTTTTTCACTCTTCTGAATTTTTGCTTTTTAGTAAGTGTCCATGATTATTTCCAGCCTGCTCGACACCGACCTCTACAAGTTCACCATGATGCAGGTGGTGCTGCATCAGTTTCCAGGTGCAGAGGTCGAGTACCGCTTCAAGTGCCGCAATGCGGGTGCTGCGGGTGTGAAGGATCTGGCACCTTATGTAAATGAAATCCGTGAAGAGATTCGCGGCCTGTGCAGCCTGCGCTTTCAGGATGCCGAGCTGGCCTACCTCAAGGCCATGCGCTTTATCAAAAGCGACTTCATCGACTTCCTCGGCATCTTCCGCCTGAATGAAAAGTACGTCACTGTCACGGCCTTGCCTTCAGGCCAGATTGAGGTGTCGATCACAGGCCCGTGGCTGCACATCATCCTGTTTGAAATTCCAGTGCTGACCATCATCAACGAGGTTTACTTTCGCAACACGCAAAAGCAGCCCAACCTTGCAGAAGGGCGCAAGCGGCTGGAAACCAAGATCGGCCAGTTGCAGGTCGACGGCCTTGCGCTGCTGAAGATTGCCGATTACGGAACGCGCCGCCGTTTTAGCAAGACCTGGCACGAAGAGGTGTTGCGCACGCTTTCAACGCGCCTCGGCAGCGGGGTTTCGGCCCAGTTTGCCGGTACCAGCAATGTGCTGTTTGCGATGAAGCTGGGCCTCACGCCGCTGGGCACCATGGCGCACGAATACCTGCAAGCCTGCCAGGCCCTAGGGCCAAGGTTGCGTGACAGCCAGGTGTTCGGCTTGGAGTCCTGGGCCAAAGAGTACCGTGGTGACCTGGGTATTGCGCTGTCCGATGTGTACGGCATGAGTGCGTTTTTGCGCGACTTTGACATGTACTTTTGCAAACTGTTTGATGGTGCGCGCCATGACAGCGGCGACCCCTTCGATTGGGGCGAGCGCATGATTGCGCACTACGTTAAAAACCGTGTTGACCCGAAAACCAAAACGCTGATTTTCAGCGATGGTCTTACCGTGCCGCGCACCGTAGAGCTGTACCAGCAATTCAAGGGGCGTTGTCAATTGGCTTTTGGTATTGGTACCAATCTGACGAACGATCTGGGCTACGAGCCGCTGCAAATCGTCATCAAGATGATCCGCTGCAACGGCCAGCCGGTAGCTAAGTTGTCGGACACGCCCTCGAAGGATATGTGTGATGATGAGAAATACTTGGCGTACTTACGGCAGGTGTTTGAAATCGCTTGAAGCAAACAAAGTGGAGGGTTATTGGCGTTAGACCCCAATAACCCTCCTTAGTAAAAAATACATCGTTATGTCAAAACCAAAAATTCTCGTTGCCCGGGCGGTTTTCCCCGAAGTCATTGCAAGGCTTGAACAGCACTTCGAAGTGGAGTCCAACCAGAGCGACGAGCTCTGGTCCAAAGTCCAGCTGACCGAGCACCTGCGGGACAAGGCGGGCGTTTTCACCACCGGCGGCGAGCGTATTGATGCGGAACTGCTGGCGGCCTGCCCGCAGCTCAAGATCTGCGCCAACATGGCCGTTGGCTACAACAACTTTGATATTGACGCGATGACAGCAGCCGGGGTACTGGCCACCAACACGCCAGACGTGCTGACCGAAACCACTGCCGACTTTGGCTTTGCATTGCTGATGGCGACGGCGCGCCGCATGACCGAGAGCGAGCACTATTTACGCGCAGGCCTATGGAACAAGTGGCGCTACGACATGTTTGCCGGCTCCGACATCCACGGCTCCACATTGGGCATCATGGGCATGGGCCGCATCGGGCAGGGCATTGCCAAACGCGGCGCACATGGCTTTGGCATGAAGGTGATTTATCACAATCGCTCACGTCTTGATGCGGTGCTTGAGGCCGAGTGCAAGGCCAGCTATGTCGGCAAGAATGAGCTGCTCAAGAGCGCCGACCATGTAGTGCTGGTCATGCCTTATTCACCCGCAACACACCACACCATAGGCGCGGCGGAACTCGCACTGATGAAGCCGACCGCAACGCTGGTTAATATTGCGCGCGGCGGCATTGTGGACGATGCCGCGCTGGCTGCTGCTTTGCGTCACAAGCGCATCGCCGCCGCCGGGCTGGACGTGTTTGAAGGTGAACCCAAAGTTCACCCCGACTTACTGACGCTGCCAAACGTGGTGCTGACGCCGCACATTGCCAGCGCCAGCATGCCAACCCGCCTGGCCATGGCCAATCTGGCGGCAGAAAATCTGATTGCTTTTTTCAGCGGAAAAACGCCACCATCGCCCCTGAACCCAGCGGTATTGGCTGGCAAATAAAAGCATGTCATCAATTCCTTCCTGGTTGCTGCTTGCGCTGCTGGTTCTGAACCTGCTTTTGCTGGTGTGGCTGCTCGTGCGCAAGCCAACAAGAGATGACGAAGGGCGTAGCGCATTACTCTCCAGCATGACGCAGGGCAACGACAAGCTGGAGCGCGAGGTACGGCGCGAGATTGGCGACAACTCGCGCGCCAGTCGGCAGGAACTGGCCACCACGTTTGCAACTTTTCAGCAGACATTGGTACAACAGAGCGCCGAGGCTATACGTACGCAGAACACGCAAATTGATGCATTTGCGCAGCAACTCACGCTGTTGCAAAAAACGCTGTCAGATACCCTGACGACGCAACTGCAATCGGTCAGCGAGTCAAACGCCAGGCGCATGGTCGAGGTGCGCGAGACCCTTGAAAAGCAACTCGCGCAATTGCAGCAAAGCAATTCTGCCAAGCTGGACGAGATGCGCAAGACGGTCGATGAAAAGCTGCAAACCACGCTGGAGACACGGCTGGGCGAAAGCTTTAAACAGGTCGCCGACAGGCTGGAGCAGGTTCACAAAGGCCTGGGTGAAATGCAGACCCTGGCGCAGGGCGTGGGTGACCTCAAGCATTTGCTGACCAACGTCAAAACGCGCGGCATCTTTGGTGAGGCGCAACTGTCTGCTTTGCTGGAGCAGGTGTTTACGGTCGATCAATATGCGGCCCAGGTCATCACCTGCCCCGGTGGTAAAAACCCAGTGGACTTTGCCATCAAGCTGCCGGGCAGGTCAGACTCGGGCGAGCCGCTGTGGTTGCCGATTGATGCCAAGTTTCCCAACGAAGATTACGAACGGCTGCTTGATGCCCAGCAGCGCGCCGACGTGCAGGGTGCCGAGGCAGCTGGCAAGGCGCTGGAGATGCGCATCCGGCTTGAAGCCAAATCAATTTCTGAAAAATACATCGCACCACCGCACACCACTGACTTTGCGATACTGTTTTTACCAACCGAAGGGCTGTACGCCGAAGTGTTGCGCCGCCCTGGTTTGATGGAAAACCTCAGTCGTGAACACCGCATCACGCTGGCTGGCCCAACAACGCTTTTGGCCATATTGAACTCGTTGCAGATGGGGTTCAGGACGCTGGCGCTTGAGAAACGTTCGAGTGAGGTATGGCAGGTGCTGGGTGCCGTCAAAACCGAGTTTGGCAAGTTCGGCGAGGTGCTGGCGAAAATCAAATCGAATGCTGAAACCATGCTCAACACCGTCAGCAGCGCCGAGCAGCGCAGCCGCGTGATGGGCAAGGCCTTGCGCAATGTGGAGGCCTTGCCGGAGGTGCAATCACAGGCGTTATTGCCCCTGGCAAGCGATATTGATGATGCAGAAAAAATCTAGATTTTGTAAAATGTCTTGATGGCATTCCATGCCACCTGCGGATCGTCAACATACTGGAACAGATTCAGGTTGTCTGGCGAAATCGTACCTTGCTCTATCAGCACGTCAAAGTTGACCAGCCGCTTCCAGTAGTCGGAGCCAAACAAAATGATGGGCACCGGCTTGGACTTTTTGGTTTGTACCAGCGTGATGACTTCAAACAGCTCGTCCAGCGTGCCGAACCCGCCGGGGAAGGCCACCAGTGCCTTGGCGCGCAACATAAAGTGCATCTTGCGTAGTGCGAAGTAGTGGAACTTGAAGTTCAGTGACGCTGACACATACGGATTGGCGGCTTCTTCGTGCGGCAGGGCAATGCTCAGGCCCACGGTGGGCGCACCCATTTCATGCGCGCCCCGATTCGCCGCTTCCATGATGCCGGGGCCACCGCCCGTGCAGATAAAGAGTTGTTCTGCGGCTGGGCAGGCGTTGCTGTGCTGCGCCACCAGACGGGCGAATAACCTGGCCTGGTCGTAGTAATGGGCATTGCGTACATGGCGCTGCGCCAGCGCCAGTGCGGCCTTGTCGCCAGAGCGTTCAGCCAGTTTGAGGCTGGCGCTGGCCTGCTCGGGCGCAGGGAAGCGCGCACTGCCAAAAACTACCACCGTGCTTTCAATGCCCTGGGCATGCTGGCCAAGATCGGGCTTGAGCATCTCTAGCTGAAAGCGTATGCCGCGGGTTTCACGGCGCAGTAAAAATTCGGGGTCAGCAAAAGCCAGGCGATAGGCTTCTGCGTCCAATGGTGTGTCATTGTCAGAGTAGGCGTGCAGCTCGGCCCAGGCGTGTGCGAGGCGGCTTGCGGATAAGTCTTGTGTTTGGTCCATGAGCAATTTTGAGTCACCGCCCTTGAGGTGATTAAACCCGCTTGCGGTACTCGCCCGTGCGCGTGTCGATTTCAACGATGTCGCCTTGCGCCACAAAAATAGGCACGCCGAGCGCAAACCCAGTGGCGATTTTGGCAGGCTTTAAAACCTTGCCCGATGTGTCGCCCTTGACGGCTGGCTCGGTCCAAGTGATTTCGCGCTGCACGTTGGTGGGCAGTTCAACTGAAATGGCTTTGCCTTCGTAAAACACGACTTCAAGCTCCATGCCGTCTTGCAGGTAGCTCAGTGAGTCGCCCATGTTTTCGGCTTCGACTTCGTACTGGTTGTACTCCGCGTCCATGCAGATGTACATCGGGTCAGCAAAGTAAGAGTAGGTGCAGTCTTTTTTGTCCAGGATGACCTGGTCAATTTTGTCGTCGGCCTTGAAAACGCTTTCAGTGCCAAAGCTGCCGATCAGGCTTTTGAGCTTCATGCGCACGGTGGCAGAGTTGCGGCCGCCGCGGCTGTATTCGGTCTTGAGCACGACCATCGGGTCTTTGCCGTGCATGATGACGTTGCCGGCGCGAATTTCTTGAGCGATTTTCATAGCAGTTGATTGGTGCAAAGCCTTTGATTTTAACGGTTTTTACTGACGAATTCCATCAAGCTGCTGCTCAGGTCGAGATTAGCCATCAACCTGGCCCGTGCGCCACTGGCCGTTTGCTGCCAGGCCGTCAGATCGCCGGTCTGCCATGGTCGGGTTGCCGCCACGCCTGCATCGGGCGCGTTCCAGTGGTGGTGAAGGTCGCGTAGCGACGGCGGTGCGCCCAGCATGTCCAGAAACGCATCCAGCTTGATGGTGTGTACGCCATCGTCTTGCGGATAGATCTGCCAGACGAAAGGCTTGCCAGCCCAGATGGCCCGCACGATGGAGTCTTCACCGCGTACAAAGTTGATGTCGCAGGCCCACAGCAGGTGGTCAAAATCGGTTTGACTGAGAAGTGGAAGATATGAAATTGATAGCTGCCCGCGTCCGTATTCATTGGGCTGTGGCGTCGCACGCCCGCTGGCTACCAGCAGGTGTACGGGCTTACCGACGATGCCCGATTCTGCCCATTGATGCAGGAGCGCGGCGAGTAGCGGTGGCTCGTAGCAAAACAACGATACCAGCGTGGCTTCACCCGCTTCAGCCGCTTCAACCCCATGCGCGTGCAGCCAAGTCGTGCGGTCAAACGCTGCTTGCCGCGCTGCCAGATTCGGCTCTCGCAGCAGGCCGCCGGTTTTGGCGCTGAAGCCAGGATAAAAAAACCACTTGGTCCAGCCGGCAGCGGGGCCATGTTGTACGAGAGAAGGCAGGCCGTGATTGCGCTCTGCATAAGGCTCGGCAGACAGGTATTCGAGGTTGATCCACACCGGCCTTATAGGATTTTGGTCTGTAGCGCCCTGAATACGGGCGCAGGTAGCTATGAATTCAGGAGCCATCTGACAGCCAAAGGCTTCAATCATCACGTCTGGCGGAGCGGCCTCCACGCTGTGCAGGTCAGCCGGGCGTAGCGCCACGCTCCAGGGCAACACCTGCACGCCGTCGCAGCCAAGCGGGGCCATCCACGCCAATGCACTGCCATCGTCCACCCACAAGCGCACCCGCTGACCGCGCGATGCCAGGTCGGCCGCCAGCCGCCAGCAGATGCCGATGTCACCAAAGTTGTCGATGACCTTGCAAAAAATGTCCCATTGAAAAGTGTTAACGCTAGGCTGCATGACAGGATTGTCCACAATACGGGGTGCTTGCAATTTTGATTTCCTGATTGGCGTTAATACATTGGCCCACGAATTCGATCCCCAGTTACTGAGTGAAGTCGCCGCGCTGCCAGCGCTGCCCGGCGTGTACCGCTACTTTGATGCGGAGGGCGGCGTGTTGTACGTGGGCAAGGCACGCAACCTGAAAAAGCGCGTTGCCAACTACTTCCAGAAAAACCATGGCGGCACGCGCATCGGCCATATGGTCACAAAAATCGTGCGCATGGAGACCACGGTGGTACGCTCCGAGGCCGAGGCGCTGCTGCTTGAAAACAACCTCATCAAAACGCTGCACCCGAAGTTCAATATTTTGTTCAGAGATGACAAAAGCTATCCGTATTTAAAACTGGCATCGCATACCTTTGCCCGTGTGGCGTATTACCGTGGTGCAGTCGAAAAAAAGCACCGCTACTTCGGCCCTTACCCCAGTGCCTGGGCGGTAAAAGAAAGCATTTTTCTGCTGCAAAAAGTATTCAAGCTGCGCACCTGTGAAGACACGGTGTTCAATAACCGCACGCGGCCCTGTTTGCTGTACCAGATCAAGCTCTGCTCGGCACCTTGCGTGGGCCATATCAGTGCCGAAAATTACGCCCAGGACGTTGCCAATGCCGAGAAATTTTTGCAGGGTGAGACGCAGGAAATACTGACTGGGCTTGAGCGGCAGATGCTGCAGCACGCCGACAAGCTGGAGTTTGAACAGGCGGCTGAATTGCGTAACCAGATGTCGGCGCTGTCCAAGGTGCTGCATCAGCAGGCTATGGAAATTGGCGGTCAGAGTGTTGATAAAGACGTGGACATCCTGGCCGTGAAAGTGCAGGGCGGCAAGGCCTGCGTCAACCTGGCCATGGTGCGCGGCGGGCGGCACCTGGGCGACAGGCCTTACTTCCCGACGCACATCGAAAACGCAGTGGATGTGGCTCAACTGGACGCAGAAATTGAAGCTGAAGGGACGCTCGTTCCAAGCGGAAAATCACTGGAGGCACTGGTGCTTGAAGCCTTTATTGCCCAGCACTACATCGAAGTGCCCGTGCCGCCGACGCTGGTCTGCAGTGAGCCGATTGACAAGGAACTGATTGCGGCACTGGTGGAGCAGACTGGCGTGCGGATTGTCGCCATTCACCAGCCACGCGAGCAGCGCCGCATCTGGCTTGAGATGGCCGAGAAAAACGCCGCCTTGCAACTGGCGCGCCTGCTGGCAGAGCAGGGCTCACAACAGGCCCGCACGCGCGCGCTGGCTGAGGCGCTAGATCTGAAAATGGAAGACCTCGGAGCCCTGCGCATTGAGTGTTTTGACATTTCACACACCGCAGGCGAATCAACCCAGGCATCGTGTGTGGTGTTCCATGAGCATAAAATGCAAAGCGCCGAGTACCGCCGCTACAACATCGAGGGCATCACTGGCGGTGACGACTACGCCGCCATGCGCCAAGTGTTGATGCGCCGCTACAGCAAGCTGGCAGAGGCAGTGCGATTAAGCAGCATTGACCCTGGCAATAGCGGCAGCATCAAAATGCCCGACCTGGTGCTGGTTGATGGCGGCAAGGGTCAGGTGTCCATGGCGCGCGAGGTGTTTGAAGAGTTGGGGCTGGACCTTGGTTTGATTGCCGGTGTTGAAAAGGGCGAAGGCCGCAAGGTCGGCCTGGAAGAGTTGGTGTTTGCCGATGGCCGCGAAAAAATTTATCTGGGCCGCGACTCGGCAGCGCTGATGTTGATCGCCCAGATACGCGATGAAGCGCACCGCTTTGCCATCACCGGTATGCGTGCCAAACGCGCCAGTGTGCGCACCGGCAGTAGCAAACTGGAAGACATAGCAGGCATAGGCCCCAAGCGCCGCGCCAGCCTGCTGCAACGCTTTGGCGGCATACGCGCCATCGCATCGGCCAGCGCCGAAGACATTGCTACTGTTGACGGAATTTCAAAAGAACTGGCTGACGAGATTTATCGGGCGTTGCATTGAGGGCCCTTGATATTGCCCGGGTTCATGGCTGCAACTGCCCTGATGGCTGGCTCATGCCAAAATGCAGCCAGATGTTTTGGACTATCCCCACCCTTATGACCTGGACTCGCATCATTGCGATTCCGTTGATCGTTGGCGTTTTTTACTTGGACATCCCTGAAGAAAGACGCAATTTGATCGCGTCGGTGATGTTTGTGGTGTTTGCGGCTACCGACTGGCTGGATGGCTATTTGGCCCGCAAGCTGAACCAGACTTCGTCGTTCGGTGCCTTTCTTGATCCGGTGGCTGATAAATTTCTGATCTGCGCATCGCTGCTGGTGCTGGTGGATTTACAGCGCGCCGATGTGTTTGTGGCGCTCATCATCATTGGCCGTGAGATTGCCATTTCAGCTTTGCGTGAGTGGATGGCGCTGATAGGTGCGACCAAAAGCGTGGCGGTACACATGCTGGGCAAGATCAAGACGATGGTGCAGATGATTGCGATTCCCTTCCTGCTCTATCACGGCACTTTGTTTGGCGTTATAAATACCCATTTGTGGGGTACCTGGCTGATCTGGATATCGGCCATCCTCACGGTTTGGTCTATGGTTTATTACCTGCAAAAAGCCATTCCTGAAATTCGCGCACGCGCCAAATGAGTCCGCTCGAGGCCAGCGGTGCCAACAGTGCCCTGATCAAGGCAATGCCAGCCGTGTTTGTGCTCATCTGGAGCACTGGCTTCATCGTCGCCAAATTCGGGCTGCCTTATGCGCCACCCCTGACGTTTCTTTGCATTCGCTATTTCTTTTCCATCGCCTGTTTCCTGATCTGGATAGGGCTGGCAAAGGCGAAGTGGCCAAGTGGCAGGCAGCAATGGCTGCATCTTGGCATGACCGGGGTGCTGATGCACGCCGGTTACCTGGGTGGTGTCTGGGTTGCCATCAAGGGCGGCATGGGTTCTGGCCTGACGGCGTTGGTCGTTGGTCTGCAACCCGTTTTGACTGCCTTGTGGGTGTCGTGGATAGCCTCAGGTGACACTACCCAAAATGACCAGAAGGTCACATCCAGGCAATGGCTGGGCCTTACGTTGGGCCTGGGCGGTTTGCTGTTGGTGGTGTCGCGAAAATTTGAAATCGGCCATGAAGTCACTGCCCTGACGTTGGGGGCCACGGTGCTGGCGCTCCTGAGTATCACGGCGGGTACGCTGTATCAAAAACGCTTTGTTAAATCGACTGACGTGCGCACTGCCAATGTCATCCAGTTGGCCGCTGCCATGTTGCTGACGCTGCCACTGACTTTTTTTGAAAGCGAAGCGATTACCTGGAACCATCACTTCGTCGGTGCCATGGCGTGGTCGGTATTGGTTTTGACGCTGGGCGGCAGCTCGTTGATGTATCTGCTGATTCAACGCGGCGCAGTGACAGCCGTGACCAGCCTGCTCTACCTGGTGCCACCTACAACAGCGTTGCTGGCCTGGGCGCTGTTTGACGAATCCATCACCTTGAGTACGGTTATCGGCACAGCGCTCACGGCGCTCGGCGTGAGCCTTGTACTGCGGACTGCAAAGCCGACAACCATTCAGGCTTGATTTTTTAAAAGTTGAACTATCCATAAACCTAATGAAGGAAAAAATATGAGCACGGGTAAAAAACGAATCGCAGTGATCGCTGGTGACGGTATTGGCAAGGAAGTCATGCCCGAGGGCATCCGCGTGATGGATGCGGCGGCGCGCAAGTTTGGCATTGAACTGCAGTTTGACCACTTTGACTTTTCAAGCTGGGACTATTACGAAAAGCACGGCAAGATGCTGCCCGACAACTGGAAGGATCAGATCGGTGGCCATGATGCGATTTACTTTGGCGCTGTCGGCTGGCCCGACAAGATTGCCGATCATGTGTCACTGTGGGGTTCGCTGCTGCTGTTTCGCCGCGAGTTTGACCAGTACATCAACCTGCGCCCGGCGCGCCTGATGCCGGGCATCATTGCGCCAGTAGTGCGGCGTGACGGCAGCCCGCGCCTGCCTGGTGAAATTGACTTTTACATCGTGCGTGAAAACACCGAAGGTGAATACTCCAGCATTGGCGGCAAGGCCTTTCCCGGTACGGACAGGGAGTTCGTCATTCAGGATGCCATCTTCACGCGCATCGGTGTTGACCGCGTTTTGAAATTTGCATTCGAGCTGGCGCAAACCCGGCCTAAAAAGCATTTGACCAGTGCTACCAAATCCAATGGCATTTCAATATCAATGCCCTACTGGGACGAGCGTGTGGAGGAGATGGCCAAGGGCTACCCGGGCATCAGGCTCGACAAATTTCACATTGACATACTCACTGCGCATTTTGTGCAGCGGCCCGACTTTTTTGATGTGGTGGTGGCCAGCAATCTATTTGGCGACATTCTCAGCGACCTCGGGCCGGCGTGTACCGGCACCATAGGCATCGCGCCCAGCGCCAACCTGAACCCCGAGCGTAAATTTCCGTCGCTGTTTGAGCCGGTACATGGTTCTGCGCCTGATATTGCAGGCCGGCAGGTGGCAAACCCGATTGGGCAGATCTGGTGTGGCGCGATGATGCTGGAGTTTCTGGGTCATAAAGACGCACATGATGCCGTGTTGTCGGCGATTGAAAAAGTTCTGGCCCCCGGCAGTGGCGCACCACGCACGCCCGACCTCGGCGGTAACGCTTCGACGGCTGATGTGGGCAAAGCAATTGCTGCTGCGCTGGGGTAGCTGTCGCGCCAGCAGGTATGGGGTGAAAAAAAGACTAGAATTCGCCTCCGCACGTGGTAAAAATTTGCTGCTGTATTGACACCCCGCAAGGCAATGGCTTTAATGGTGATCAGCAGGCGACCTGCACATGCTGACTTCCGCTGATATCGTTTATGGATGTCCCGGGAGATATTTTTTAGACACAACCAGATTAACCAACATCAACGAGGGGCCCTTGTGAACAAGACTGAACTGATCGAGCACATTGCCAAAAAAGCTGACATTTCCAAAGCCGCGGCAACGCGTTCGCTGGAAGCCACCATTGACGCTGTTAAAACAACCCTGAAAAAAGGAGACTCTGTGTCTCTGGTGGGTTTCGGCACTTTTGCCGTTGGCAAGCGCGCTGCCCGTACCGGCCGTAACCCGCGTACCGGCGATGCGATTAAAATCAAGGCCGCCAAGGTTCCAAAGTTCCGTCCCGGCAAAGCACTCAAAGACGCTTTGAACTGATGGGTTGATAGGGTTTGAAAAGTTTGTGGGGTGCTTAGCTCAGTTGGTAGAGCAGCGCCTTTACACGGCGTAGGTCGGCGGTTCGAGCCCGTCAGCACCCACCACAGACTTTTGAAAATCCAGAACAAAGGCGAACTTCACCAGTTCGCCTTTTTTAAGGTTTTTGGGGTCAGAGCCCAAATTCGCTGAGCCTTCGGCTCGCCCTCCGGGGGCGGTGCTTTGCACCGCTGCGAAATTGGTGTCTGACCCCAATAACCCACGCACCGCTGCGAAATTGGTGTCTGACCCCAATAACCTTCAGGAAATTCGAGATGTTTGATTTCATTCGCCAGCACACCAAGATCGTCATGGGCTTTCTGTTTCTGCTGATCGTGCCGTCCTTTATTCTTTTTGGACTCGATGGCTACACCCGCGACCAAAGCAATGCTGTCGTCGTTGCCAAGGTTGACGGTCAAGAAATTACGCAGACCGACTGGGACAGGGCACACCTGCGTGAAGTTGAAAGGCTGCGCGCCAGTATGCCGTCGCTTGATGCGAAGCTGCTCGATTCGCCCGAAGCCAAATACGCCACGCTTGAAAAGCTGGTGCGGGACCGCGTGCTCACGGCGGCGGCAAACAAATCAAGACTCAGCACCAGCGACCAGCGACTGGCGCGCGATTTGCAGGACAACCCCGACATTGCTGCCCTGCGCCGGGCCGATGGTACGCTGGACATGGAGCGCTACCGCCAGATGCTGGGCACCCAGGGCTTGAGCCCCGAGATGTTTGAAGCCAACGTGCGCGCCGAACTGTCCAGCAGGCAAGTGCTGGTAGGCATTGCCGGGAGCGGATTTTCTGCCAACACGGCTGCCGATATAGCGCTGAACGCCTATTTTGAAAAGCGTGGAATTCAGGTAGCAGGCTTTAGCACCACCGAATACGCAGCCAGACTCAATCCCACCGATGCAGAGCTTGAGCAGTTTTACAAGGCCAATGAAAGTCTGTTTCAGGCACCCGAGCAGGCCAATATTGAATATCTGTTGCTCGATGTCGAGACGATTAAAAAAGGCATTACGGTTAATGAAGCCGAACTCAAGGAATACTTCGACCAGAACGCGGCTCGCCTGAGTGGCACCGAAGAGCGCCGTGCCAGTCACATTTTGATTACGTCACCCAAAAGTGCCCCCGAGGCAGAGCGCCAAAAGGCCAAAGTCAAAGCCGCCGAGCTGCTGGCGCTGGTTAAAAAATCCCCCAATTCGTTTGCAGACGTGGCGAAGAAAAATTCGCAAGACCCCGGCTCTGCCACTAGCGGCGGTGACCTCGACTTTTTTGCACGCAGTGCCATGGTCAAGCCATTTTCTGATGCTGCCTTCGCCATGCAAAAAGGCGATATCAGCGATGTGGTCGAGTCCGAGTTTGGCTATCACATCATCAAGCTCACAGATATCAAGGCCCCCAAGCAGCGCAGCTTTGAAGAGATGAAGCCAGAGCTGACAGCCGATGTCAAAAAGCAGCAGGCACAAAAGAAATTTGCTGAAACCGCCGAGGCGTTTGCCAACGGCGTGTACGAGCAGGCTGACAGCTTGACACCAGTGTCAGAGCGCCTGAAGCTTGACATCAAAACTGCAAGCGGCATCACCCGCACAGCACAACCCGGCGCGACGGGTGTATTGGCAAACCCGAAGTTTTTGAATGCTATTTTTTCGCCTGATGCGATTGAGAAAAAGCGCAACACCGAAGCCGTCGAAGTGGCCTCTAACCAGCTCATTTCTGGCCGCATCACCCAGTACACGCCGGCCCGTACAAGGCCGCTGCTGGAAGTGAAAGAGCTGGTGCGCCAGCGCTGGCTTGCCATGCGTGGTGCCGAAGAAGCCCGCAAGGACGGCATCGCAAAACTAGCCGCATGGAAAGCCGCGCCTGCTTCAGCCACCTTGCAAGACACGCTGGTGGTGTCGCGTGACCAGACGCAAAAATTGCCACCAAAAGTGGTCGAAGCAGCGCTGCGTACCGATACTGCTGCTTTGCCCGTGTTTGTTGGCGTAGACCTCGGCACACAGGGTTACGTCATCGTTAAGGTTGTCAAAGTCTTGCCACGCGACCCGGCACTGGAAGCCACTACAAAGCAAGAGCGCCTACAGTACGCACAGTGGTGGACATCAGCCGAGAGTTTGGCTTTTTACAACGTCCTGAAGGAACGCTTCAAGACAGAAATGAAAGTCGCCAAGCCGGTACGGGCTGCGGCTGGCCAGCAAGCCAACCCCGATAACAGCGTAACGCGCTAGCTCAGGCGCAACGGGCCTGAGCGTTAAGCGAAGTAGCCGTTATAATTCGTCTCTACGGTGGCTGTAGCTCAGTTGGTAGAGTCCAGGATTGTGATTCCTGTTGTCGTGGGTTCGAGCCCCATCAGCCACCCCAAGTAAACATTGAAGACCTTGCTATTGAATAAGTAGCGGGGTCTTTTCATTTGTGGTTCGTGTAGCCACTATGTAGCCACTATGTAGCCACCATGTAGCCATTAGTACATGGTTTTGAACCACGCCTCAAAACCCCTGAAAAATAGTCTATTTCTGAGGATAAAAACTGCTGTAGCCAAATAAATACGGGCGTTATAAGCTATTAAAAACAGAGCACTTCGGCTTTCCTAACCGTTGCTTACTGATTGGAAAATCTTTCTTGAATAACTCCCCAGCCGCGCTAGATTCTCCAAAACCTTTTCGTGTCGCCGTCATAGGTGGCGGGCCTGCTGGCTTGATGGCCGCCGAGGTGCTGGCCAATGCCGGCGTTCCCGGCTTGCAGGTACAGCTCTACGATGCCATGCCCTCGGTGGGGCGTAAGTTTTTGCTGGCAGGCAAGGGCGGGCTTAACCTGACGCATTCAGAAGGGTTTGATGCTTTTTTGAGCCGCTATGGTGAGCGCAGCGCGCAGTTACAGCCGCTGCTGGCTGGTTTTGGCGCAGCGCAACTTTGCGCTTGGGCCGAAGGGTTGGGCATTGAAACCTTCGTCGGCAGCTCGGGCCGGGTCTTTCCAAAAGACATGAAGGCCGCGCCGCTGCTACGCGCCTGGCTGCATAGGCTGCGTACGTCTGGTGTGCAGTTTTTTATGCGGCATCGCTGGACCGGCTGGGCTGATGACGGGGCGCTGTTGTTCTCAAACTCTTCAAGCCCTTCAAACCATGAAGGGGATGTGCGGGTACAGGCCGATGCCGTGGTACTGGCATTGGGCGGCGGTAGCTGGGCGCGGCTTGGCTCGAATGGCGCGTGGGTGCAGCTTTTGAAACAGCGCGGCGTGGCGGTAGCACCGCTTTTGCCATCGAACTGCGGCTTTGATGTTGCCGCGTGGAGTGAGCATTTCTCAAGCCGTTTTGCGGGCCAGCCTTTCAAGTCGGTGGCCATCAGTTTTACCGATTCACAGGGCCGCAGCTTTAGCCGCAAGGGTGAGTTCATTGCGACGGCTACGGGTGTTGAGGGCAGCCTGATCTATGCCGCGTCAAACCTGCTGCGGGACGAGATTGCTGCTTCAAACGGGAATGGCAGCGCCACCTTCATGCTCGATTTATTGCCCGACAAAACATTGAGCCAAGTGCTGGCTGAAGTGCGGCATCCGCGTGGTTCACGATCCCTCTCCAGCCACCTTAAAAGCCGCTTGAAGCTCGACGGCATCAAGGCGGCGATGCTGCATGAGCTGCTGGGCAAAGACGCTATCAATGACCCGCTGCGGCTGGCCCAGGCCATCAAGGCACTGCCGGTCACGCTGGTGGCTGCACGGCCGCTGGATGAGGCTATCAGCAGTGCGGGCGGTGTGGCGTTTGAAGCCATGAATGGACAGCTTCAGATTGGCCTACTGTCATCTTTACCGCCTTTGTTCTGCGCGGGTGAAATGCTGGACTGGGAAGCGCCTACCGGGGGTTATCTGCTCACCGCCTGTTTTGCCAGCGGATATATGGCAGGGCGTGGGGTTCTGGGTTGCTTACGCTTTGAAACCCCCAATTGAACCGGGCTACAAAAAGTTTTTCACCTTTACCCGCATACAATCACGCACTGCACTTCTTGGCTACAGGCGAAGCGCGCATTTTTCGCCTTCATTTCCCCGTGTGTCATTATTTATAAATTGTGGAGTTTGCCGTGTTTATTTCTTCTGCCTTTGCTCAAACCGCTCCTGCTGCTGCCGCTGCGGGTGGTGGTGACATGTTGTCTTCGCTCACCGGTATGCTGCCGCTGGTGCTGATGTTTGTGGTGCTGTATTTCGTCATGATCCGCCCACAGATGAGAAAGCAGAAAGAGCATCGCACCATGATCGAAGCGATTGCCAAGGGCGACGAGGTGGCTACTGCCGGTGGCCTGCTCGGCAAGATCACCAAACTCGGTGAGTCTTACCTGACGCTGGAGGTCGCAGCAGGTGTTGAAGTGCAACTACAGCGCAACGCGATTGTCCAGGTCTTGCCAAAAGGTTCTATCGCTACCTCAATCTAGTCAGTAGCCGGCAAGCGGCCATGATGCGGGCTTGCCGCATTTATGGTGTCTTTCACATTCTCAATCAGCCCACCCGGAACAGCCTTCACATGAACCGTTATCCCATCTGGAAGTACGTCATCATTTTGGTCGCTTTGCTGATCGCCATCATTTACACCCTGCCAAACTTTTTTGGCGAAGCCCCGGCGGTGCAGGTGTCGAGCAGCAAGTCAGTCGTCAAGATTGACAGCACTACGGTTACCCGCGTGGAGCAGGCGCTCAAGGATGTGAGTATCAAGGCTGATGCAGTTACCTTTGACGGCAACTCGGTCAAGGCCCGCTTTGACAACACCGACACCCAGCTCAAGGCCAAGGATGCGATTCAAAAAGCATTCAGCCCTGACCCTGCTGACTCGCCTTACATCGTGGCGCTCAATCTGCTGTCTCGCTCCCCGGCCTGGCTGACCGCGTTGCATGCCGCGCCGATGTACCTGGGGCTGGATTTGCGCGGCGGTGTCCACTTCATGTTGCAGGTGGACATGCAGGCCGCCTTGAGTAAAAAGGCGGAATCCCTGTCGGGTGACCTGCGCCTGTTGCTGCGCGAAAAGAATATCCGCCACGCCGGTATCAACCGCACCGCGCAGGCCATTGAAATCCGTTTCAGGGACAGCCAGACGCTGGCGGCGACCAAGGTCCTGATACAGGAGCAGTTCCCCGATTTGCAAACCACCGATGCGCCCGATGGCGCGGAGTACCGTCTGGTGGCCCGCATCAAGCCCGAGGCGGCACGCCGGATTCAGGATCAGGCGCTGAAGCAGAACATGGTCACGCTGCACAACCGCATCAATGAGCTGGGCGTGGCCGAGCCAGTGATACAGCAGCAGGGACTGGACCGTATCGTGGTGCAGTTGCCGGGCGTACAGGACACTGCCAAGGCCAAGGATATTCTGGGCCGCACGGCCACGCTGGAGATGCGTTTGGTCGATGACAGCGCAGAAGGCCGCGCCGCTGAAAACAACACCGGCCCGGTGCCGTTTGGCTCAGAGCGCTACTTGGAGCGCGATGGCCGCATCGTGATTGTTAAAAAGCAAGTCATCATTACCGGTGAAAACCTGACCGATGCGCAACCCGGCTTTGACTCGCAAACCCAGCAGCCCAAGGTTGACCTGACGGTCGATGCCAAGGGTGGCCGCATCATGCGCGATACCAGCCGCGAGAATCTGAAAAAACGCATGGCTATCCTGCTGTTTGAAAAGGGCAAGGGCGAGGTGCTGACCGCCCCGGTGATTCAGGGCGAGCTGGGCAACCGCTTCCAGATCACCGGCTCGATGAGCGTGTCCGAGGCCAATGACCTGGCGCTGCTGCTGCGCGCCGGATCGCTCGCCGCGCCCATGGAAATCATCGAAGAGCGCACCATTGGCCCGTCGCTGGGTGCAGAAAACATTTCCAAGGGCTTTCACAGTGTGGCCTGGGGCTTCGCCGTGATTTTGTTGTTCATGGGCGGGTATTACATGCTGTTTGGCATGATCTCGGGCATTGCACTGGCCTTGAACCTGCTGCTGCTGGTGGCTATTCTGTCCATGTTGCAGGCCACCCTGACCCTGCCCGGCATGGCGGCCATGGCACTGGCGCTGGGCATGGCGATCGACTCCAACGTATTGATTAACGAAAGGGTGAGGGAGGAACTGCGCAACGGTGCCTCACCGCAAGCTGCCATTCATACCGGCTACGAGCGCGCTTGGGCGACCATACTGGACTCCAATATCACCACGCTGATTGCCGGCCTTGCCTTGCTGACCTTTGGCTCCGGGCCAGTGCGCGGTTTTGCGGTGGTGCATTGCATCGGCATTTTGACCAGTATGTTCTCTGCGGTATTCTTCTCGCGTGGCCTGGTCAACCTCTGGTATGGGCGGCAGAAAAAACTCAAGTCGGTGTCTATCGGTACGGTGTGGCGCGGTGCAACAGCGCCGAGCATTGAAAAGTCGGGGGCTTAAGTCATGGAATTCTTCAAGATTCGCAAAGACATTCCGTTCATGCGGCATGCGCTGACTCTCAACGCCATCTCGTTCATCACGTTTGCGCTGGCGGTGTTTTTCCTGTTCTCGCGTGGCCTGCATCTGTCGGTTGAATTCACGGGTGGCACCGTGATGGAAGTTGCCTACGTCAAAACAGCCGAGGTTGAAAAGATCCGCAACACGGTTTCAAGCCTTGGTTTTACCGACGTGCAGGTGCAGAATTTTGGCACCTCAAAAGACGTGATAATCCGCCTGCCAGCGCAAAAGGGCGTGACCACGGCGCAGCAAAGCGACAAGGTGTTGGCGGCACTCAAAGCGGCTGACAGCGAGGTGCTATTGAGGCGTACAGAATTTGTCGGCCCGCAGGTGGGTGAAGAGCTGGTCGAGGATGGCCTGAAAGCCCTTGGCATGGTGGTGGTCGGCATCATGGTCTATCTGGCTTTTCGTTTTGAGTGGAAATACGCGGTTGCGGCCATCATCGCCAACCTGCATGATGTCATCATCATCCTGGGGTTTTTTGCCTTCTTCCAGTGGGAGTTTTCGCTGGCTGTGCTGGCCGCTGTGCTGGCCGTATTGGGCTATTCGGTCAACGAATCGGTTGTTATTTTTGATCGGATACGTGAAAACTTCCGCCGTTACCGGAAAATGAACACGGTGCAGATCATTGACAACGCCATCACATCGACGATCAGCCGTACCATCATCACCCATGGCAGCACACAGATCATGGTTTTGTCGATGCTGCTTTTTGGTGGGCCAACCCTGTTTTATTTTGCCCTGGCGCTGACCATTGGTATTTTGTTTGGTATCTATTCCTCGGTGTTTGTGGCTGCGGCCATCGCGATGTGGCTGGGCATCAAGCGCGAAGATCTGGCCAAGACTGGCATCCGGAAAGACGAAGATCCCAACGACCCTAACGCCGGGGCTAGCGTTTAGCTGGATTCTGAATCAGTGTCCTCGTCGCTGCTCGGCGTCGTCGCACAGCTCATCCAGCACCAGCGCATCAGGCTCTTCGCCGAAGCTCCAGTAGACCATCAGCACGATGATCTTCAGGTCATCCAGATCCACTGGATTGCCGGGTGAGGCCATGGCCCGGTCAATGACGATCTCGCGCATGTGCGGCGGCAATACGCCGGACGACGCCAGAAAACTCACAAACCCCAGTGATTCAGCGCCCAGGTGCTCCTGCTCTATGGTCGAGTAAACCCGCAGGCTGCCAGGCGACTGATCCTGAACCTTATCAACGCTGCTGCCGGCAGTGGATAGCTGCGAGTCACCCGGCGGCAGGCAGATCTGGGTGCTTTGTGCTGCCAGCTTCAGGCCGTCCAGCCAGACCAGAGCCTGGTGGATTTCATCGGTCTCAAAACCCACGGCGGTGAGCTTGCGGCCCAGTTGTGGCAGTTCGGGGCAGGCATCACCTTGCCAGTAGTTTTCATAAACATAGACAAGTACTTCAAACATGCTTTTAATATAACGGGTTTTTGGGGTCACAGATAACCCGCTCTAAAATCAGCCAAACACAACATCGGAGCTCAATGGTCTTTTTCAGGTACGCACTGGCAGGCGGCATCGCCACGGCGGTGCATTACGCCGTACTGTTGCTGCTGGTAGAAGTATTTGCATGGCCCGCAGCGCCTTCGGCTGCATCTGGTGCCCTTTGCGGCGCTGCCGTTTCTTACCTGGTGAACCGCTACATGACCTTTCCCGGTACCACGGCACGCCACCAGCAGGCCGTTCCCCGGTTCATGCTGATCGCGCTCGCTGGCGCTGCCCTGAATGGCGGCCTGGTATGGGGCGGTGTTCATCTGCTCAACTGGCATTACCTTGCAGCACAGCTTGTAGCGACTCTTCTGGTGCTTGGCTTGAGTTTCCGTCTTAACCGTTGCTGGACTTTTGCGTGACCCACTTGACTACCCAAACAACGGCTTTTGCAAGTCAGCCCCCCATTGGGGGGGTAGCGCCTTTGCAGGCAGCTTGCGCCTTGAGCATCATCGTGCCCTGTTACAACGAAGAAGAAGTGCTGCCCATCTTTCACAGTCGTCTCGTGGCATCGCTGTCAGGTATTGAGGGCGGCTGGGAGGTCATCTACGTCAACGATGGCAGCAAGGACGGCACGCTGCGCATCATCAAAGAGCTGCAGGCTGCAAACCCCTGCACAGGCTTTGCGTCACTCAGCCGCAACTTCGGCAAGGAAGCCGCCATGAGCGCCGGGCTCAGGCTTTCGCGCGGCAGCGCCGTGATACTGATTGACGCTGATTTGCAAGACCCGCCCGAATTGATTCCCGACATGCTGCTGGCCTGGCAGCAGGGCGCTGATGTGGTCAACATGAAGCGCAGCAGCAGGCAGGGTGAAAGCTGGTTTAAAAAGGCCTCGGCCAGCTGGTTTTACAAAGTCATCAACTGGGTGTCGGAGGTGCCGATTCCTGAAAACGTGGGCGACTTCCGTCTGTTAAGCCGTCGTGCGGTTGAAGCCCTGAACCAGTTGCCCGAGCGGCATCGATTCATGAAAGGCCTGTTTGCCTGGATTGGCTACAAGCAGGTCACGATTGAATACGAGCGCCATGCACGTGCGGCGGGCGAGACCAAATGGCCTTACCTCAAGCTGCTTAATTTTGCGATTGAAGGCATCACTGGTTTTTCAGTTGCGCCGCTCAGGTTTGCCAGCTACGCCGGGTTTTTAACGGCTGCCGGTGCATTTCTCTATGCGCTGTATCTGCTCGTCAAAACCTTGACGATAGGCGAGTCGGTCAAGGGCTTTCCGACGTTGATTCTTGCCATCCTCATCATTGGTGGTTTGCAACTGATGGCCATGGGCATCATTGGTGAATACCTCGGGCGTCTGTTTATGGAAAGCAAACGCAGGCCGCTGTATCTGCTGGACGAACACCAGAACGCCACGCTAGTCGCGCCGACAACGCCTGGCCAGCAATGAGCGATGGCAAAAATACTGGAAATAGCGGCGCTAAGAGCCGGATAGTGTGGATAGTGTGGATAGTGCTCGCCAGCGTCGCGCTCGTTAGGCTGCTGACGCTGGGCCTTTACCCGCTGAATGACACCACCGAAGCGCGCTACGCCGAAGTGGCGCGCAAGATGGTCGAGCTGAACGACTGGATCACGCCCTGGTACGACTACGGCGTGCCTTTCTGGGGCAAGCCGCCGCTGTCAACCTGGCTGACGGCGATCAGCCTCAAGCTCTTTGGCATCAACGAGTTTGCAGCCCGCCTGCCGTATTTTTTACTCGCTGTGTTGATTGCATGGTTGGTGTGGAACTGGGTTGCGCGCAGCGCAGGGCCACGGGCTAGGCGTGAAGCCATGCTGACTGTCGCGCTGATGAGCGGCAGCATGCTCTACCTGGTTGCGTCGGCCGCCGTGATGACCGACCTGGCGCTGGTACTGGGCACCACGCTGGCCATGCGCGGCTTTTGGGCTGCGTTTAAAGAGTCTGATAAAGAGTCTGAATCGGCACGGCCAAAAGAAGTCTGGCTGCTGTTTATCGGCCTTGGTATCGGAATGCTTGCCAAGGGGCCGATTGCGCTGGTGCTGAGTGGTCTACCTATCGGCATTTGGGTGCTGGCTAGCGGTAATCTCTTCACCGTTTGGAAGCGCCTGCCGTGGGTCAAGGGCACGCTGCTGACGATTGCGATTGCACTGCCGTGGTACTGGCTGGCTGAGATCCGCACCCCCGGCTTCTGGGAATATTTTTTCATTGGTGAGCACTGGAAACGTTTTACCGTCACTGGCTGGGCAGGCGACAAATACGGCACTGCCCACGCCACTGCACGCGGCGCTATCTGGTTGCTGGCGCTAGCGGCCTGCTTGCCCTGGACGGCCTTGCTGCCGTGGTTGCTCATTGGACGAAAAGACGCAACGCTAAAAAGCACAACGGTAGCGCCAGCATCCGCTGATGCGCAGACCCCAAAGGCCAAACGCGATTGGCTGATTTACCTGTTGGCATGGGGCGCTGCCCCATGCCTGTTCTTCACCCTGTCGGGCAACATCCTGTGGACTTATGTGCTGCCCGCACTGCCGGCGCTGGCCATACTCGTAGCCGGCTGGCTGGCGCTTGATTCACGTCATCGCAGCGTCGATGCAGTGGTTGCCAGCGGGGTGCTCGTCATGGCGCTGCTGATTGCCAGCTTCTTCATCAAAGAACAGGTGCTTGACTCATGGAAGTCTGCCAAAAACGCAGTCGCCGAGTACCGCGTGCGCGCCACACAACAGCAGCCGCTGCTTTTCGTCGGCGACCTGCCTTATTCGGCATCGTTCTACAGCCAGGGCAAAGCTAAAGCGGTGCTGACCAATGCCGACCTGTCTGAACGGCTGGCCAAAGCACCGGCATTTGTTGCGCTAACGCCTGCACAGGTGCTGGAGCTAACGCCAGAGCTGAAGGCCGGGCTGCGACTAGAAGCCAAATCGGGGGCCTACGATTTGTATTTTTCAGTTTTGAAGAAAAACCCAGCCGTAGGCTAGTTGGATTTGGGCTCTGACCCCAAAAACTCTTGCATCCCGAATCCGACGAGCCAAATGCACAACTTATTCCAGAGGGTCCCTAACGCGGTACGCCCGAATTGCGGTATACTTTACGCATTGCGCAGTATTACTCCATACACAAAAAGGTTTCGATTATGCAAGCCGCCACCATGCTACGCGCAACTTATTCCATCACTGCGCCCACCTTGCAGGGTTTTAACGCAGTCATTCCCCCCGGCGAACGCAGCCGCGTGGTCGAGCGCTTTATGTTGCAAGCCTTGGCAGAGCGAGAAGCTGAACTTGCCAAAATCGCCGCTGCGTTTATGGCAGACCCCGCCAACGCAGAAAGCTTAGATGAAGAAGCTCTGTGGGATACCGCGGCTGGCGATGGTCTGCAAGGCGTTTGAGCCACGCTATGGAATTCAAACGCGGCCAAATCTACAAAGTCAATCTTGAGCCAACCCGAGGCAGCGAACAACAGGGTCATGCGCGGCCTTGCGTGATTTTGTCGATCACGCCTTTTAACCAGCAATTTCGCACTATTGGTGTGCTGCCGCTGTCATCCACTGCGCGGGTCTATGCCCCCGTCTCAATCGCAGTACCGTCCGCTGGGCCCACGTCAGTGGCACTTTGCTATCAACTACGCACGATAGACAAAACACGCATCGGTAAATATATGGGCGACGTGTCTGCCAGCGATTTATTGGCGATTGAAAACGGCGTGCGACAGATTTATGGCTTGGGTTGAAGCTTAAGGACCCTCTGTATAACTCTGGCGAGGCTGTGGTGTGCGGACCGCTCGAGTCCGCGCAATCACAGACCGCAGGGAGTTATGCAGAGGGGCCCTAAGAAAAGCTATCTGTTTGCAATACATAAACTATCACTACAGGAGACCGACGTAATGCGTATATTTCTGCGTATAAAGTAAGTTTCAAAGTATTGAACGCGGATAGATGCGTCTAATGACAACATATTGCATTTATTTAATTCGTTCGCTATACTGTGCAACATATCGCGTACTAAGTTAATTAATATGGCTTATACGCAGAATGGAACGTGTAAAAAGGAACGTCGTCATGTCTACGAACCAGACGTCAGAGGAGCTTGAGCAGCTCATCGGCGAGAGCCTGAAGAAGCTTCGGCTGAGCCGCAACATCGGGCAACGCGTGTTGGCTGAGCGTGCTGGCGTGAGCACCCGAGCGCTCCAGAGCCTGGAATACGGGGAGGGCTCCTCGCTCAGCACGCTGGTGCAGGTGCTCCGCGCGCTGGGCCGCGAAGACTGGCTCAAGACGATTGCGCCCGTGGCCACCGTGAACCCGATGAACGCCGTCCGGCACGCCGAACCGCGCCAGCGCGCGCGGCGCCGTGCCACTGACATTTCCCAATAACAGTAGAGGAGCGACAAGCCTGATGAGCACCCAGAAGAAGCCTGCCCGAAAGAAAGTTGCGGCTTACAAGCACGTCGACCGGGTGGAGGTCTTCCTGTGGGATCAGCTCATGGGCGCGGTCATGTTGGACCCCGTCTATGGCTACTACGCGTTTGCCTACGCGCCGGCATTTTTAAACAGCGGTATTCAACCTTCGCCGCTGCAGATGCCCCTAAACAACGGTGATGCGTTGATCTTTACGGACCTGCCCACCGAGACCTACAAGCGACTTCCTGCGCTGCTGAGCGATGCTCTGCCCGACGACTTTGGCAACGCGCTCATCAACCGCTACATGGCGGACCACGGCATCTCGGTGACGGAAATCACTTCGCTCGACCGCCTGGCGTACATGAGCAATCGCGCCATGGGCGCACTGACGTTCAAGCCGGCGCGCGGGCCTGCAAAAACGAAGCCAACGTCCATCGATCTGAGCAAACTGGTGGCCGAAGCCCGCAAGGCCCTCACCGGCACCATCGAGGACGACGACCACGCCAACGCAGCGCTTCGCAGCATTCTCGACGTCGGCACCTCCGCCGGAGGCGCACGGGCGAAAGCCGTTATCGCCTGGAATCCGCAGACGCAGGAAATCCGTTCGGGGCAGCTCAATGCCCCCGAGGGCTTCGAGCACTGGCTCCTCAAGTTCGATGGCATGGGCAAGGAGCTCGGTGAGCCCGGCGGCTACGGCCGCATCGAGTACGCGTACTACCTGATGGCCAAGGCTGCGAAAATTTCAATGTCCGAGTGCCGTCTGCTCGAGGAGAACGGCCGCGCGCACTTCATGACGCGCCGATTCGACCGGGAAGGCGCCAATACCCGGCATCACATGCAAACCCTCTGCTCGCTTAACCACGTCGACTACAAGAAGAAAGGGACGAACTCCTATTCCCAGCTCTTCACAACGATGTGCACGCTGGGCCTGCCGTACGAGCAGATGGAAGAGGCCTTCCGACGGATGGTGCTCAACGTGATGGGACGCAACTGCGACGACCATACGAAGAACATCTCCTTCCGACTTTGCCAGGGCGCGGCCTGGGAGCTCTCGCCGGCGTACGACGTCACCTTTGCCCACAATCCTGACGGGGAGTGGACAAATCAGCACCTGATGTCCGTGAACGACAAGTTCAAGGGCTTCACGCAAGACGACCTGTTGGCAGTGGCGAACCGGTTTGCCATTGGCTCCGTGACTAAGGTCATCAGCCAGGTGCGTGAGGCCGTGAAGGCGTGGCCGGAGTTCGCGGCCAGAGCGGGCATCAGCGCGCAGCAGTCCGAGCATATCGGCAAGCAGCACCTTCTGTTGCAGTGACCTGCCGATGGGTTATTGGGCTCTGACCCCAAAACCCCACAACCTCAAGACTCAAGCTTGCGCCGCCCAGATGCGGCTGACCTGCGCCGACAGCTCCATCGGATCAAAAGGCTTGGCAATCACGTCGATCGCGCCCAGCGCCTTGTACAACGCCACTTCGTCGGCCTGCACCTTGGCGGTCATGAAGATCACCGGCGTGTTGGCCGTCGCAGGTAGCGCGCGCAGGGCTTTCAGCGTGCTCAGACCGTCCATGGCCGGCATCATGACATCCAGCAGCAGCAGGTCGGCCGATGCAGTGGCTGCCGCCGCCAGCGCCTCTCTGCCCGACGCGCAGGCGATCACGCTGAAGCCGCCCACGGTCTCCAGTGCCATCTGGGCGATGGCGCGGATGTCAGGCTCGTCTTCAACATAAAGAATGCGGCAAAGGGGTGCGGGCAAGGTCACCATACGGATTCTCCTATTGGTTTAATTGGTTTAGGGGGGACAACAATGGATGCCCGACTTAACGCAAGTGACGAGCTTACTGCATAAGCCGTCCACGGTCTCCGGCAATCTGCAGCACACGCTGGATCGTATGCAACAGCTCGGCGTTGGACGTATAGGCTTTGAGCAGCACCGCTTCGACCTGTTTGTCGTCGGGCGGGTCCGCGTCGCTGGCCGTAAACACAATCACCGGCGGCCGCGGAGCTAGCGCATCGATAGCCTTGAACAGGTCCCAGCCCGATTCCTGACCCAGCGTGAGGTCCAGCAGCACCAGGTCAAAACGCTGCTCGCGCAGTCGGGCCCGGGCTTGGTCCAGCGTGACCACGAATTCGAAATGGGCAACATCTGCGCCCATCTTTGCAACGATGCGCTGGGTTATGAGATCGTCTTCCACATGCAGGATGCACGCCTTGCTCCATTCGGGTAGCTCGAAAAAGAAAGTGCTGCCTGCACCGACCTGGCTGTTAAAGCCGATAGTACCG
>JBCKNF010000010.1:0-65577 GCA_038902815.1 Polaromonas sp.
CTTCAGCATGATCTGGGTGGCGGTTTCGCGGTCTTTACTGAAAAATTCCTGGATGACTTCAACCACAAACTCCATCGGCGTGTAGTCATCATTGAGCAGCACGACCTGGTACATCTGCGGGGGTTTGGTTTTTTGCGGGCGACGCTCGAGCACCACAGAATCACTTCCCCGCCCGTCTTCAGGCTTGAAAATCGGGGTCGTCGGGGCTGAGGGAGTCTTCGGAGCTGTCTGCGGAACGTTGCTTGCCATGGAATTCATTCTAGCCATCGGTGATGGTCTTTGCGCCCAACAGGGAATTGAAAATAGGGTGGTGGCGAGAACGCCACATTCAAGCCAATTTAGTTGACTTTTTGGCCACTTACGTCAAAAAAGTTGCGTATTGATGTCAACCATTTACAAACAAGCTTCGTTACGGTAGGGCCTCCGAAAATTTCGGGGTATTTTTTCAATAACGTTCTTAAGGAAATTCCAAATGAACAAAATCCTCGCTACCTTGATCGCTGGTCTCTTCGCTGCTGGTGCTTTCGCACAAGCTCCTGCTGCCAAGCCAGCCACTCCGGCTACTCCCGCCACGGCCGCGACTCCCGCAGCCCCCGCGACTGCCACCACAGCAGCCAAGCCCGCTACTGCTGCGGCCCCGGCAACACCTGCAACCCCCTCTGCCAAAGCGGACCTGAACGCAGACAAAGCCGCCGCTGCCAAAGCTGAAAAAGCCGCTGCCGCCAAGAAAGCCAAAGCTGAAAAAGCCGCTGCCGCCAAGAAAACTGAAGCCAAGCCAGCAGCCGTCGCTCCAGCTGCCAAGCCAGCAGCAGCCGCTTCAGCTGCCAAGTAAAAGCTGAAGCCAGGAAGCAACTCCTGGCCTTTTAGTAAAAATGCCCGCCTTGTGCGGGCATTTTTTGCCTGTCGTTTATCGGTCGTTTATGCTTGTGAATCAATACTGAACGCTGGAAACCATGGCCTTGACATTTAAAACCCGCCTCCGCCTGCTGCCAGGCGTGCTCGGCATGCTATTTTCAGCCGCACTTGTGCTGCCTTTGCCCGTCAAGGCGCAGAATGCCCCGCAGATGAATCTGCAACGCACCAAGCTCGCGGCGGGAATGCATCAGATCGACGCACAGGTCGCGCTGTCCCCCGAGCAGCGGCAGATCGGCCTGATGTTTCGCAAGGAGATGCCACAGCACGAAGGTATGATTTTTGTGTTTGAAGAGCCCACCAAGCAGTGTTTCTGGATGAAAAACACCCTGCTCCCGCTGACCGCAGCCTTTGTCGCCGACGACGGCACCATCGTCAATCTGGAGGACATGAAGCCGCAAACTGAAAACCCGCACTGCTCTGTAAAACCAGTGCGCTATGTGCTGGAAATGAACCAGGGCTGGTTTGCGAAAAAAGGCATCAAAGCTGGCAGCAAACTAGGCGGACCCCTGTTTCAGGCGCAGCGCTAGGCATTGAAGGCGGCCAGCGCCGCGTTCAAAGTCTTGCTTGGACGCATCACCACGTCAAGCTTGGCCAGGTCAGGCTGGTAGTAGCCACCAATATCCACGGCCTTGCCCTGCACGGCCTGCAGTTCGGACACGATAGCTTGCTCATTGGTACTGAGTTGTTTAGCCAACGCTGCAAATTTGGCGGCCAAGTCCGGCGCCTCGGTCTGCGCTGCCAGCTCTTGCGCCCAGTACATGGCCAAGTAAAACTGGCTACCGCGGTTGTCGAGCTGACCTGTCTTCGGCGACGGATTCTTGTTGTTGTCCAGCAGCTTGCCAGTAGCAGCATCCAGCGTCTTGGCCAGAAGCTTGGCCTTCGCATTCCCGGTCTTGATGCCGATATCCTCCAGCGACACCGCCAAAGCAAGGAATTCGCCCAGGGAATCCCAGCGCAGATGGTTTTCCTCTACCAGTTGCTGCACATGCTTGGGTGCCGAGCCGCCAGCACCGGTTTCATACAAGCCACCACCGGCCATCAAAGGCACGACCGACAGCATCTTGGCGCTGGTGCCGAGTTCCATGATGGGGAACAGGTCCGTCAGGTAGTCGCGCAGGATATTGCCTGTGGCGCTGATGGTGTCATCCCCGCGGATCACACGCTCCAGCGTGTAGCGCATCGCACGCACCTGGCTCATGATCTGAATGTCCAGGCCGGTCGTATCGTGCTCATGCAGGTACATACGGACCTTGGTGATGAGCTGTGCCTCGTGCGGACGGTAGGCATCGAGCCAGAACACCACGGGCATGCCGGAGTTGCGGGCGCGGGTGACAGCCAGCTTGACCCAGTCGCGGATCGCTGCATCCTTGACCTGGCACATGCGCCAGATATCGCCTTGTTCGACATCCTGGCTCAGTAATACCTCACCGGTTGCCAAGTCCACAATATTAGCCACGCCGTCTTCCTGGATTTCGAAAGTCTTGTCGTGCGAGCCGTATTCCTCGGCCTGCTGCGCCATCAGGCCTACGTTGGGCACGGTGCCCATGGTCCTGGGGTCGAAGTTGCCGTGCCACTTGCAGAAGTTGATGATTTCCTGGTAAATACGGGCAAAAGTCGATTCAGGCATCACGGCCTTCACGTCTTTCAGGCGGCCGTCGACGCCCCACATCTTGCCGCCGTTGCGGATCATGGCGGGCATGGACGCATCCACGATGACATCATTGGGCGAATGGAAGTTGGTAATACCCTTGGCGGAGTCCACCATGGCCAGTTCGGGACGTTGCTCGTGGCAGGCGTGCAGGTCACGCTTGATTTCGTCCTGCTTGGGTTGCGGCAGCGCGGCGATCTTGTCGTACAAGTTCACCATCCCGTTGTTGACGTTCACGCCAAGCTCTTCAAACAGTTTGCTGTGCTTTTCAAATGCTCCCTTGTAGAAGATCCTCACGCAGTGGCCGAACACGATGGGGTGTGAGACCTTCATCATGGTGGCCTTCACGTGCAGGGAGAACATCACGCCGGTCTTGCGCGCATCCTCAATTTCCTTCTCGTAGAAGTCCAGCAAGGCCTTCTTGCTCATGAACATGCTGTCAATGACTTCGCGGTCCAGCAGGGAAACCTTGGGCTTGAGCACAATGGTTTTGCCGCTTTGGGGCACCAGTTCCATCTTCACGTCGCGGGCGCGGTCCAGCGTCATGGACTTTTCACCGTGGTAGAAGTCGCCTTGGTGCATGTGCGAGACGTGGCTACGCGATGCCTGGCTCCACTCACCCATTGAATGCGGGTTCTTGCGTGCGTAGTTTTTGACGGCAGCAGGCGCGCGGCGGTCCGAGTTACCTTCACGCAGCACAGGGTTGACGGCGCTGCCGGTACACCTGGCATAACGTGCGCGGATGTCTTTTTCTTCGTCGGTCTTCGGGTTCTCGGGGTAGTCCGGAATCTTGTAGCCCTTGCCCTGTAGTTCCTTGATGCAGGCCGTGAGTTGCGCCACCGATGCACTGATGTTGGGAAGCTTGATGATGTTGGCCTCGGGGAGAAGCGTCAGCTTGCCGAGTTCGGCAAGAGTGTCAGGCACACGCTGCGCTTCGGACAGGTATTCAGGAAATGAGCCCAGTACGCGCGATGCCACCGAGATGTCAGCTGTCTCAACGTTAACGCCCGCTGCTGCCGTGAAAGCACGGATGATAGGCAGGAATGCACGGGTCGCAAGCAACGGGGCCTCATCTGTCAAGGTGTAAATAATGGTGAGCTGCTGGGTACTCATCGCTTGTCTCCAGGAATTGATACGGGAATCCGCCGTCTGATTCTGCATGGGAGATCAGACCCTGAACATTTTATGCAATGGGATTTTGCCATACGAAATTGCAGGTATTCAGCCTTGCCATGCGCAGTTTAATAAGGCTCATAATCCATCTTTTAAACAAGGAGTCAACCATGGGTGCAATATTTCAGTCTCTGGGCCGCACGGTGCTTGCTGGTGTCGTGTTGCTGGCGCTGCTGCTGCTGCTTTTGGTTCTGGCCACGGGGGCGAATGTGGGGGTCAGTTATGCCTGGTGGACATTCTTCATGCGCTGGTTGCATGTTCTTTTCGGCGTGATGTGGATTGGCTTGCTGTGGTATTTCAACTTTGTGCAGATTCCATCCATGCCGAAGATTCCGGACGAGCAAAAACCGGCCATCAGTAAAGTCATTGCGCCCACCGCTCTGTTCTGGTTCCGCTGGTCGGCTTTGGCCACCGTCGTGACGGGTGCGTTGCTGGCCTCTATGAGCGGCTACATCATGGCCGCCCTGGGCTTGCAAAAAGGGCTCCTCTTCATTGGCATCGGCATGTGGCTGGCGCTGGTGATGGCCTTCAATGTGTGGTTCATCATTTGGCCGAACCAGAAAAAGGCGCTGGGCATTGTGGTGGTGGAAGCCGCTGAAAAAGCCAAGGCGGCACGCCTGGCGATGCTGACTTCGCGCGCCAACACCATGCTCTCGATTCCCATGCTGTTTTGCATGGTCGCGCAGCAAAACGCCCCCATTTAGGCCCTGGCCCCGCTGCTTGAAAAAACTAAAGCAGCCGGGGCGCGGAAACCGTTAAATCGACCTCGCCATCAACTAGGGTAGCGCGCACGGCCTGGCCTGTCCGGGTCTGTTTGGCGCTGGTGATGGCCTGGCCTTCCACATCGGCCAGCCAGGCGTAGCCACGCTGCAAAACCAGTTTTGGGTTGAGCAGTTCAAGCCGTAACTGGGCGCTGTCAAGTTGCCATTGCTTGGCTTTGATAGCGGTCGCAAAAGCCCTGGGGAGTTCTGCATCTATCGCTTCAAGCCTCGCAGCCAGTCGCCCAAGTGTTGAAGTCTTTGCATGTTGCAGATTTTGCGCATGTACAGCCAGGCGCGCTTGCTGGCGGGTTACAAAATGCGATGGGCGGCTAAAGCGCGCTTGCGCGCCATCAAGTCGCTGGCTGGATGCCTGCAATTGACGCTCAACGCCGTTTTGCAGTTTAGAGAAAAACATCTCAAGCAGGTCCAGCCACACGCTTTGAGGCTGGGCGCTCATCTCTGCCGCAGCGGTTGGCGTGGGTGCGCGCATATCGGCACAAAAATCAGCGATGGTGAAATCAGTCTCATGGCCCACACCACTGATGATGGGCATGGGTGCGGCCACAATCATCCGGGCCAGTTGCTCGTCATTGAAAGCCCATAAGTCTTCCATGGCACCGCCGCCACGCACCAGCAGCAGCACATCAACTTCATGGCGTTTGCAGGCCGTGAGCAAAGCGTCTCGCAACTCGCCTGCGGCCTGACTGCCTTGCACGCTGGCGGGGTAAACAATGATTGGAATGTGCGGCACGCGGCGTTGCAGGGCTGTGACCACATCATGCAACGCAGCCGCTCCCAGCGAGGTCACCACGCCTATGGCGCGTGGCATCAAAGGCAACGGGCGTTTGCGCCCGGTGTCGAACAGCCCTTCAAGCTCAAGCTTTGCCTTGAGTTTTAGAAACTCTTCAAACAGGCTGCCCTGCCCGGCTTGGCGCAAGGACTCGACCACCAGTTGCAGCTCGCCTCTCGCGTCATAAACACCCAGGCGGCCACGCAGCTCGACCAGTTGCCCGTCGCGTGGTGAAAAATCAAGCAGTGATGCAGCGCGGCGAAACATGGCGCAACGAATCTGCCCCTGATCGTCTTTAAGCGAAAAATAACAATGCCCGCTGGCAGCCCGGGAGAACCCGGAAATCTCACCCTTCACGGCTATCGGGTTAAAGCGCGCCTCTAAACTGTCGGATATGGCCCTGAGCAAGGAGCCGACCGACCAGATACGCACACCAGTCGCCGGGGCAGATGGCTCTTCAAACACTTTGAGACCCCTCAAAATGCGCGGGGTAATCCAGAGTTATTGGGGTCAGACGCCAATAACTCTGCGAATTTGCAACGCCGCCATGGCGATCGTATGGAAGATGGGGAATGTTCAAGTTATTTTTTCTCGACGACTAAGCCATAATCCACATCAATTTACTCGCTGGAGATGTACGTTGTTTTCGATCATACAAGCCGCAGGCTGGCCCATCTGGCCGCTGGTTGCCTGCTCCGTGCTGGCGCTGGCGCTGGTTATTGAACGCTTCAGTAGTCTTAAAACCCGCAAGGTTGCCCCGCTCCGGCTGGTTGACGAGGCCATCACCGTATCCCGTACCTCCATTCCTTCGCTTGACGTGGTGGCGCAACTAGAACAAAGCTCCGTACTGGGCGAGGTTCTTGCCAGCGGCCTGCGGGCCCTCAACAGCAACCCGCGCATCAGCGAAGAAGAGCTCCGCTCGACGCTGGAGGGCGCAGGGCGGCAGGCGGCTCACCAACTTGAACGCTACCTGGCCGCGCTGGCAACCATTGCCTCAGCGGCACCGTTGCTGGGCCTGCTGGGAACAGTGATCGGCATGATAGAGATTTTTGGCTCGCAACCGGGCACTGGCGCTGTGGCGAGCTCTGCTGGCGGCAATCCAGCCCAGCTAGCGCAGGGTGTTTCAATCGCGCTCTACAACACGGCGTTTGGCCTGATTGTGGCCATTCCGTCATTGATCTTCTGGCGCTACTTTCGGGCGCGGGTTGATGGTTATTTGCTGACGATGGAACTGGCATCTGAGCGTTTTGTGCGACACCTCAATACATTGCGCAAAACATGAACTCCCAGGTTTGTCACTGCGTGTACTGCACTGCCCCCTTGGGGCGGCTCGGCGGAGGCACATCATGAGATTTCACGGCACTTCGCGGGATGAGCCGGAGATCAACCTGATCCCCTTCATTGATGTCTTGCTGGTGATAATAATTTTTCTGGTGCTGTCCACCACCTACAGCAAATTTACCGAGTTGCAGATCAAACTACCCGTAGCAGATGCTGAACATCAGCGCGATTACCCCAAGGAAGTCATCGTCTCTGTCAGCAGTGATGGCCGCTACGTGATTAACCGGGTAGCTGTTGAAGGGCGTAGCTTGGCAGCCCTGGGTGCGGCACTGGTTCTGGCTGCAAAGGCAGGCAAAGACAGCGTCATCATCATCAGTGCGGATGCCAGCGCTACCCATCAGGCCGTCATCACGGTGATGGAGGCCGCGCGGCGAAATGGCTTCAGCCAGATCACCTTTGTCACCCAAAGCGCCGTCCAGGGTGCGGCCCAAAGCATTGCGCGATAAGCCATCGGGTTTATCCAGAGGACTCGACTTGAACTCGCGCGTCACCATCCGTCAGAACATTAGCCGCGCGGTGCAGCGGGCCTGGTTGAATCGTGGCGCACTTGCCTGCCTGTTATGGCCCGTATCGCTGCTGTTTGGCCTGCTGGTCAAGGGACGCCGCCTGATGTACCAGGCCGGGTTTTTAAAGTCAGTCCGGGTCGGCGTACCGGTGCTGGTAGTGGGTAATGTGGTGGCTGGCGGCGGCGGTAAAACGCCCCTGGTCATGGCACTGGTGCGGCATTTTCAGGGCCAAGGCATGGCTGTTGGCGTGGTTTCACGCGGCTACGGTCGGGCTGGCAAAAAATGCCAGGAGATTTTTCCGGGCACCCCCGTTCTGGAGTCTGGCGATGAGGCCGCGCTTATCAAGCGGGCGACAGATGCTCCTGTTTTTGTAGCGTCGAAACGTATTCAGGCGGCTCAGGCCTTGCTCGATGCCTATCCTGCAACGCAATTACTGATTTGCGATGATGGCCTGCAGCATTACGCTTTGGCGCGCGATATTGAAATCGCGGTGTTTGACGACCGTGGCACCGGCAACGGCTGGCTGTTGCCCGCTGGCCCTCTGCGCGAGCCCTGGCCACAGCGACTACACAGCGGCATCAGCCTTGTATTGCATAGCGGAAGCAAACCGGCTTTTGACGGCTACATCGCTTCCAGGAAACTAGCGGCTTATGCTGTGGCTGCCGATGGTCGCAAGGTCACTCTGCAAAGCCTGCAGGCGCAGTCACTGGTTGCGCTGGCCGCCATAGCCCATCCGGAAGCTTTTTTTACGATGCTGAGGGAACGTGGCCTGAGCCTGGCTGAAACGATTGCCCTACCGGATCACGACGATTTTGCAGACTATGCGCTGCCTGTCAAAAACGGCTCTACCCTACTCTGCACAGAAAAAGATGCGGTCAAGCTTTTTGGCTCGCCGGAGATGGCTGCGGTAAACCTGCTGGCGGTAGCGCTGGAGTTTGCGCCTGAGCCGGCTTTTCTGGAGGCGCTGGATGCCCTGCTGGCTCCGCTACTCTCTGCTTCCCGGCTTTCTCCTTCGCTGCTTTCTCAATTACCATCAGCACATGGACACTAAATTGCTTGAACTACTGGTCTGCCCGGTCACTAAAGGACCGCTCGAATACGACCGTGAAAAGCAGGAACTGGTTTCAAAAAGCGCGCGTCTTGCCTACCCGGTTCGGGACGGCTTGCCGGTGATGCTGGAAACCGAAGCGCGTATCCTGAGCGACACTGAACTCGGCCTGTAAGCCCAGCCTGCGAGTCTCCCCTTGAGTACACCGGCATGAGCTTTACCGTCATCATCCCTGCACGCCTGACATCAATCCGGCTACCCAACAAACCGCTGGCAGAGATTGGCGGAATTCCAATGGTGGTACGCGTGGCGCAACGTGCTCTGCAAAGCCATGCTGCGCAAATTGTTGTTGCGACCGACAGCGCCGAAGTCGCTGACCGCTGCGCAGACTTCGACATCCGCGCCATTTTGACCCGAAGCAATCACCCGAGCGGCAGCGACCGGCTGGCGGAAGCCTGCGACATTCTCAAGCTGCCCGATGATGCATTGGTGGTGAACGTACAGGGCGACGAACCCCTGATTGACCCGAGCCTCATCAATGCCGTGGCAGCGCTGCTGTCTGAACGTCCCGATTGCGCCATGAGCACGGCGGCTCACGCCATTGAAGAGCTTGCCGACCTGCTCAATCCAAACATCGTCAAGGTCGTACTGGATGCCTGCCAGAGCGCACTTTATTTCAGCCGTTCGGCGATTCCCGCAGCCCGCGACTTTTCCGGCCAGGCCTGGTGGAAGGCCGGCAGTCATTTGCCGAAGCCGCTCAGACATGTCGGAATCTACGCCTATCGGGTGGGATTTTTAAGGTTGTTTCCGACCCTTGCGCAAGCGCCGCTGGAGCAACTCGAATGCTTAGAACAGCTCAGGGCTCTCTGGCATGGTCACCGGATAGCGGTTCATGTCGCGACGCAGGCTCCTGGTCAGGGCGTTGACACACCGGAAGACCTGGCCAGGGTGCGCCAGCTGTTTTTGTAATTCAAGGGGCATATGCTATCCTTGACCTCAGCGTGAGTTGCAAAAATACGAGGACATCCATGAGACTGATTTTGTTGGGCGCACCTGGTGCAGGCAAAGGAACCCAGGCCACCTTCATCTGCCACAAATACAATATCCCGCAGATTTCAACCGGTGACATGCTGCGCGCGGCCGTGAAGGCCGGAACGCCGCTGGGTATTGAAGCCAAAAAGATCATGGACTCCGGAGCGCTCGTCAGTGACGACCTCATCATCAATCTCGTCAAGGAGCGCATCGCCCAGCCGGACTGCGACAAGGGTTTTCTGTTTGACGGCTTTCCACGCACCATTCCCCAGGCAGATGCCATGAAGGCCGCAGGTGTCAAGCTCGACTACGTGCTGGAAATGGATGTTCCGTTTGAAGCCATCATCAAGCGCATGAGTGGCCGCCGGTCGCACACCGCCTCTGGTCGCACCTACCACGTCAAGTACAACCCGCCCAAAGTTGAAGGCAAGGACGACGTAACCGGCGAAGCGCTGATACAGCGCGACGACGACAAGGAAGAAACCGTTCGCAAGCGTCTAGAGGTCTACAGCGCCCAGACCCGCCCGCTGGTGGACTATTACTCCCAGTGGGCAAAGACAGAACCGACCCTGGCTCCGGCTTACCGCGCCATCAGCGGCATGGGCAGTGTGGACGAGATCACGGCCAGGGCGTTCAAGGCCTTGTCGTAACGCCCGGTCTCATTCTCATCGGGCTGTGGCTGTTTTGCCTGCTCATCAAACGAAGCATCATTGAAATCCGGGCCTTGACCGGGTTTAAGCCTTCGTTCCCGCAATCGTCCCACCGGTACCCAGAATCACGATTTTTTTCTTCGTCATAAAACCCGCACTTGCAATTTTTTAAAAACTGGATAAAAATACAGCTACTGGATATTAAAACAGTCCAGACGATTTATAGGGTTATTGGGGTCAGACGCCAATTTCATTGCGATGCAGAGCATCGCACCCGAAGGGCGTGCCAAAGGCACGATGAATTTGGACTCTGACCCCAAAAACCCCATTTGTGCCCCAAGGAGTCCGAACCATGAGTTTCAATGATTTTCCGGAAATGCCCAAACTCACTGCACGTCAGCAGCAAATCCTGGAGCTGATTCAAAGCGCCATCGTCCGCACTGGTGCGCCGCCGACCCGGGCCGAGATTGCAAACGAGCTGGGTTTTCGCTCTGCCAACGCTGCCGAAGAACACCTGCAGGCACTGGCGCGTAAAGGTGTCATTGAACTTATCAGCGGCACCTCCCGCGGCATACGCCTGCGCAGCGACACCCTCAGAAAATTGAACGAATCACGCATCAAACAGTTTTCCCTGCCGTTGCAAAGCCTGGCCCAACTCGCCCTGCCTCTGGTGGGACGGGTTGCTGCTGGCAGCCCGATTCTCGCGCAGGAGCACATCGAGCAAACCTATTATTTCGAGAGCAGTCTGTTTCACAGGCAACCAGACTACTTGCTTAAAGTGCGTGGCATGAGTATGCGGGACATCGGCATCATGGACGGTGACCTGCTCGCCGTCAAACAGGCCAAAGACGCCAAAAATGGGCAAATCGTTGTAGCACGCCTGGGTGAGGAAGTAACCGTCAAGCGTTTTCGGCGTACCAAAAACACCATCGAGCTGCTGTCTGAAAATCCTGACTTCAAAACCATTGTGGTTGCGCCAGGTGATCCGTTCGAACTTGAAGGCCTGGCTGTCGGCCTGATCAGAAACACCATGCTCATGTAGCCATTGCCTCCTACAGATGCAAATTAGTGCATCTGTCGCTGCTTGCCAGGCAGAATTTAAAAACTTGCAGGCACAATATCGGCATGAATATTGTGATCCTCGACGATTATCAAGACGCAGTGCGAAAACTGGCCTGCGCGGCCAGACTTGATGCGTATTCCGCCAAGGTTTACACCAACACCGTCAAAGGCATAGGCCAGCTTTCGGTTCGACTCAAAGATGCCGACGTGATTGTGCTGATCCGTGAACGAACGCACATCAATCGGCAACTGATAGAAAAACTGCCAAAACTGAAAATGATTGCCCAAACCGGGCGTGTAGGCACACACGTTGATGTGGCTGCCTGCACCGAGCGTGGCGTGGTTGTGTCAGAGGGCATTGGCTCGCCCACTGCACCCGCCGAACTTGCGTGGGCACTCATCATGGCGGCCATGCGCCGCATTCCGCACTATGTCGCTCACCTCAAACACGGTGCCTGGCAGCAAGCCGGGCTCAAATCAGCGGCCATGCCGGCAAACTTCGGGCTCGGCTCTGTGCTCAAGGGCAAAACCCTTGGCCTGTGGAGTTACGGAAAAATTGGGCAAATCATGGCCGGCTATGGTCGCGCTTTTGGTATGCGTGTCGTGGTCTGGGGGCGTGAAGCTTCGTGTGAACGGGCCAAGGCAGATGGCTTTGAAGTGGCCGCCAGCAAGGCAGAGTTTTTCCAGCAAAGTGATGTACTCAGCCTGCACTTGCGCCTCAACCCTGAAACACAAGGCAGCGTGACACTGGAAGACCTGTCGCGCATGAAGCCCACGGCGCTTTTCGTCAACACCTCACGTGCAGAACTACTTGAGCCCGATGCCCTGATCGCAGCACTCAATCGCGGTCGGCCTGGTCTTGCCGCCATTGATGTGTTTGAGTCAGAACCGATACTCCAGGGGCACGCCTTGCTGCGCCTGGAAAACTGTATTTGCACGCCTCACATCGGCTATGTGGAGCAAGACAGCTATGAGATGTATTTTGCTGCCGCGTTTGACAACCTGATCAACTTCATCAAAGGCACGCCAACCAATATCGTCAATCCCGGCGCGCTCCAGGTCAGGCGTTAGGAGCCTGCTTTCCCATGAAACCTTTTTTAAAAACCGTGGCTGTTGTGGGCACCGGTGCCATGGGCCGTAGTCTGATGCACGAGGAAACATGATGGCCTCCCTCAAAAGCACCAGCGAAGGCCAGACGCTGATTCTGACCATCAGCAACCCCGAGTTCAGAAACGCCCTCAGCCCCGAGATGTGCGCCGCCGGCATTGAGGCCCTCAACGCCGCAGAGAACAGCAGCGACATCCGCAGCGTCATCATCACCGGTGAAGGCAGCCAGTTTTGCGCAGGCGGCAACCTGAATCGCCTGCTCTCCAATCGCCGCGAGCTGCCTGAAGTTCAGGCCCAGAGCATTGACGGCCTGCACAACTGGATAGACTCCATCCGCAGCTACCCCAAGCCCATCATTGCAGCAGTTGAAGGTGCTGCAGCCGGAGCCGGGTTTTCGCTGGCGCTGGCCTGCGATTTTTGCGTGGCAGCCAGCAATGCCGTGTTTGTGATGTCTTACAGCAGCGTTGGCCTGTCGCCTGATGGCGGCGGCAGTTGGAGCATTGCACGCGCCCTGCCGCGCGCACTGGCCAGCGAAATCCTGATGACCGGTGAACGCATCAGCGCCCAGCGGCTGCATGACTTCGGCCTGGTCAACCAGCTCAGTCATGCCGGGTCAGCCCTCGCAGACGCCCTGACCTTGGCCGAGCGCCTCAACGCTAGAGCCCCGAATACGCTGGCCAGCATCAAGGAACTGATAAACGACGCGCCCGGCAACACCCTGAGCCAGCAACTCGCCAGCGAGCGCGACCACTTTGTCAAAAACCTGCACCACGCCAATGGCGGCGAGGGCATTGATGCCTTTCTGCAAAAGCGCACGCCGCACTACCGCTAAAAAGACAGCTCATGAAGAGCAACTTTGACCACTTCGTTGGCACCCGTGCCGTTACCGGCCAGCAGGCCTTTGACATCCAGGCGCTGCAAGACTATTTAAACCAGCACATGCCAGCCACTGAGCCGCGCATCAGCAGCCTCAGCGTGGAAATATTCAAGGGTGGCCAGTCCAACCCCACGTATAAATTGCTCACCCCTGAAAAGGCTTACGTGATGCGGGCCAAGCCCGGTCCGGTTGCCAAACTGCTGCCGTCGGCCCATGCCGTTGAGCGCGAATTCAAAGTCATGCAGGGCTTGCAGGGCAGCGACGTGCCAGTGGCCAAAATGTATTGCTTGTGTGAAGACGAATCCGTCATAGGCCGGGCGTTTTACGTGATGGAGTTTGTTGCAGGCCGCGTGCTGTGGGACCAGGCTCTGCCCGGCATGACCAAGGCCCAGCGCGGCGAGATTTACAACGAAATGAACCGCGTCATCTCAAGCCTGCACAAAGTCAAATTTGCAGAGCGCGGCTTGGCCGACTATGGCCGTCCCGGCAATTACTTTGAACGCCAGATTGGCCGCTGGAGCAAGCAGTACGCAGCGTCCATCACCAAGCCCATCCCCGAAATGGATCAACTCATAGCCTGGCTGCCAGCCAACATTCCGGCCAGCGCACGCGATGAGGCCATGACCTCCATCGTGCATGGTGATTTCAGGCTGGACAACCTGGTGTTTCACCCCACCGAGCCACGCGTGCTGGCTGTGCTCGACTGGGAGCTGTCAACCCTGGGCCATCCGCTGGCTGATTTCAGCTACCACTGCATGGCCTGGCACATCACGCCCGGCGCTTTCCGGGGCATTGGCGGGCTTGACGTAGCCAGCCTGGGCATTCCGCTTGAAGCCGACTACATCGCGCAGTATTGCAAGCGCACCGGCATCACCACACCTGAAGCGCTGAATGCCGACTGGAATTTTTACCTCGCCTACAACCTGTTTCGTCTGGCTGCCATTTTGCAGGGCATTGCCAAGCGGGTCGAAGCCGGTACGGCGTCAAGCGCGCAGGCGCTCAACTCGGCTGCCGGTGCGCCAGTGCTGGCCAAGATGGCCTGGGATTTCGCACTCAAAAAATCCTAGCCTTTGCGCCACTGGCGCAGCAGCAGCATCAGCAGCAGCATGACGATGGCAATCGCCACAAAGCTAACGAATGACCAGTTCGCGATGGAGCCGCCTAGAAAAGTCCAGTCAATCTTCGTGCAGTCACCGCTGCCCTTGAAGATCATGGGGATGGCGCGATTCAGCGGAAAGGTTTCAATCATTCCGTAAAAGTCACGCCCGCACGAGACAATTTCAGGCGGGTACCACTGTAAAAAACTTTGCCGTGCCGCCACGAACGCGCCAAAACCTGCCACCAACAGCGCCGCAAAAGCGCCGCCCATCAAAACGCCTTTGCGCTGGCTAAAAGCCGTCAGTCCGCAGACCAGCGCCACCAGCGCCAGCGCGTAACGCTGCACGATGCACATCGGGCAAGGCTCAAGCCCCACCACATGCTGAAGGTACATGCCAAAGGCCAGCAGGGCGATGCAGGCCGCGCAAACCAGCGCCAGCAGGCGGCGCGGCATGGTGTCGAAATACTTCAAAAACATGGGGATCCTTGGAATCAGTCAACTAGATTATCGAATGGTTGGCAGGCGGGCAGGCCGTGGTCTGCCCCCTATTGTCCTTTGCGAAACCTCTATCCTGTGCCAACGCTAACAAACCGATCTCCAGGCAGTTTCCGAATCGCACTTTTAAGCGTATTATTAAACGCACTAAAAACTACCCTATAGAGAGGACGAACCATGTCCAACCTGACAGCCAATGATTTAAAAACAAAAGGTGTCGCCGCCATCGAGGCCATGCTGACAGACCGCCCAGAGGTCATCGTCTCGGTACGCGGCAAAGACCGTTTCGTGGTGATGGGGATTGAGCAATACCACTACCTGCGCGAATGCGAACTGGAAGCAGCGCTGGCAGAAACGCGTGCCGACATTGCGGCGGGTCGCGCGGTTAAGGAATCGCCGGCGGCTCATGTTAAACGGGTGAAGAAAATCGCCGCATGAGCTTCCACATGGATAACCGTTCATCCTAAGCCTGTCGAAGGACTACATCGACTATGACCTTCCAGCTTGTCTTCACCGCGCAATACAACAAACGCGCCGCGCGTTTTCTCAAGCGCCATCCCGAGCTGGAAAAACAATACCTCAAAACACTGCAACTACTGGAGATGAACCCGCATCATCCCTCGCTGCGTTTGCATCCTTTAAGCGGCAGGTTGCAGGGTCTGCACTCTGTTTCTATCAATCTTTCTTACCGCATCACATTGGAGCTGCTGATTCAGGATGAAGAGATCATCCCGGTGAACGTGGGCGATCATGATGTGGTGTATTAGGCAAAGGGGGGAGTGTTTTGTATTGCAATATGTTTGTTCAATATCACAATACAAGATGCGACCCCTTTGATCCTATAGAAGATGCAAACCAAGGAAAATTACTATGAAATCTACAGGAAAACCGTGGTCTGCCCCCGGAAATGGCCATGCGGGTTGCCAAACTTCTCAACACGACACCCGAAAGCTGGCTGCGCATGCAGCAGGCCGTCGATCTGTGGGAAGTACAGCAAAAACCGGAGAAGCTGGCTGACATCACGCCGATCAAAAAGGAGCTGATGGCTGCTTGAAAAAAACGTGGTACGTTTCCGATTGTTTCCTCTTGAAAATATTCGGGTCGTTTGGCTTGACGCGGCGGGAGAGGCTTGTTAAGGTGACACCTTGTTTCTATGTTGAGGGGGCGGCATGACAACAAATGTCGGCTGTATTGCGGTTCTGTTCGGCACGATGGGAATCGTGCCGAGCGCGGCGGCGGATGAAAGTAATGCGAGTTTGACGGGAAAACGTGGTCTGTCCCTATTGTTCACTCAAAGGTAATGAAATACTGAATAGATGCCACGACTGGGGCGTAAAGATTGTTAAGTAAACAGCATTAGGTCTATCCCCTATTATTCGCGTTAAGGTTTTTCGACACAAATTCCCGGATTGACTACGACTGAAAAGCACGGGATACTTCAAAAAGTGGCGTTGAATTTCCTATCCTTCATTGGTTCTCTAGTTGGTGGCTTTTAATAATTTCTCTACCGACTGATTGAGGACTGATGAATCAATTTTTCGTGTAACAAATGAATCTAATAGCTGTACAAGTGCATCTTCATGCGATGAAGATGTAAATAGCATACGAATCTCTGAGAGGCGATACCTGAAAGCGTTATGTAAAGTAATTAGAGCTTCGTTCACCGCATTTCGACTTTCCAAATCATATTGCTCATGTTCAGTTGACTCATTAATCAACTTTCTAGATAACTTTGTTAGTATTGAAATGATAGCATCTGACTCGATTTTATCTTCCCCAAGAAATATTGCGAGCGTGTCAACTAAACTGCTATCTTTGATGTAATCTTCATCAAGAATTGAGAGAACATTATCTTTTAAGATGTCACTGTTCATCTTGAACTCCAACATTGAGAATCTTTCGAGAGCTCTTTGAGGAGTGTAAATAAGCCATTCTTGATGCATAAATATTTCTCTGTATTTCGATCTTAATTCATGTTGGGTACTATCCCAAGTGACTAGTATCGGAACATGGCCATATTTATTTTTGTCTAGATGCCGACTGCTGTCACCAAGGATGTAACAAGCAGTTAAATCATTCAGGATAGATTTGAATTTTCGTTGTTTTCCCATTGCATTACATGACGCTTCATAATTCCTGATTATTTTAAGCGAATCTGGATCGTGCTCTAGGTCGGAAGCATTATCGAGTTCAGTTACTTTGATGTTGGCGTTCTTTAAATAGTGGAAAACACAATTCATATAAGTGTGAAAACTATCACTATCACTTGATAGCCCCTCGTAACCAATCAAAGTGCCTAAGAAATTTTCAAAAGAATAGTTTGTTGATTGTTGCCTCTTGGTTTTCAAATAAAGGTTGAAATAGACATTTTTTGAATCGCCAAATCGTGAAATTAGATCGTCATTGGCAAAACTACTCAACTTCTCTGCCTGCGTGATATGGCGAATAGATTCTTCTAAGTGTTCTTGGGTGATTCGGATTTCAACATTCTTTAATCCCCTGATTACCTCTCGTAAGGCTGCTGCAATATGCATCTCTTTGTTGTAATTGCTGACAGTCTTGAAGCCAAATAGGACTAAATATTGGATAAATACTGTGGCGTCGAGGTAAATAAAGAAAGGTTTTTCTTGAATGTAACTTTGCAGTTTTTTCTGATTCAGTAGATTTATGCATAGGAAAGACGAACAATAATTGGAGAGATACTCATTCTCTGCTGTAATTTCAATTAATCTCTTGGCTATATTGTGAATGTCCTTGCGCTCTTTGCTGTTGTTGGCTGCAATCAAGCTTTCGAGTTCGTGTACTGCTCTCTTGGCAATGGAGAGCTTGGGCGAATCAAAAGAAACTTCTGAAATCTGAATCTCTACAGAAGCGCGGTAAACTTGCTTTACTAAATCAAATACCTTTACTGATAGATCAGTTCCAATTTCAGATATGGTGAAGTCTTTTATTCGCCTCAACAATTCTTGTCTGAGCACATTGTCTTTGTTGATAATGTTTTCGAGTCTCATCTTTTCTTTATCTGATAAGGTAAGATTTTTTTCTTCTTCGATTTTCTTTTGATGAATCAAATGAGCTATCCGTCCTTCAGCGGCCCCTTTTTTGACATTGAATCTTTCAAGTTCGTCTAGGAGCATCTCCCTTTTCATACTATTTCCAAAAAGACTGGAAAGAATCTGAGCATCAATAATTGATGTTTTCAACTCGACGGTTTCTCTACTAAGGGCCAAGTAATCAAAAAAAGTTCGTGCTTTCACGTCAACTGTCGAATTTATATCTACCTTGTACTTATGAATAACCTCAAGCAAATATTTAAGAATCTCAGGCCTATCATTAGAGATGATTTGATCTATCTCTGTTGCGTCATATATTTCAAGAGCAATCCCCGTTTCATTTCGAACACTCTTTTTTATATCTAACTTTTTGCTAGCAGATAAAGTGTGGCTCCAAAAAAATGTTAAAGCGTTTGGATAGTCATGTTCTTTAACTAACTTCTCAGTCTTACGTGCGTCATCTATAATTTTTGTGTTAATATTTTTTTCTTGTATTGAAATTTGAATTGCTTCACGGACCTCTTTTCCTTGGCGTTTGTATAGCAAGTCACGCCCACCATCATAGGGGCCACCAACCAAATATGCTTCGGCATCGTAAATGTGCTTGGCAAGCATTCTTACGATATCTTCAAAATCACTTTCATTTTTGATTGAGCTGATAAACTCTATGTTATTTGCCATTGATATACTCCAAGGGATAATCGAGACAGATTCGAACTATTTTTTGCTACTAAGTATACCGCTAAGTATACCGCCACTTGAAAGGCTCTGGAGTTGGATTGTTTTCAGTCTTAACAAAAGGGGCAGCTACGGTTTTGTTTTTTACTTCACCCTACGTCGTCAAACGCCGATAAATATCCGCCACCTTCAACGGCAATTTCCGTACCTCATCAATAATAATAATAATAGGGGACAGACCACGTTTTCCTGCTAATATGGAGCCGATCCGTCACTGAGAATTCCTCATGCCACGTCGCGCCCGCCTCTCGATTCCTAGTATACCGTGGCACATCATCCAGCGCGGCAACCATCGCTCGGTCTGTTTCTATGCCGAGGAGGATTACCAGCTCTACCTGCATTAGGGCACTTCTAGAAATTCAGATTTTCGGGATGAAGTGCAAGGCGCGTGTCGCATCGCCCTTTGGACTCATGCGAGGGTCGCGCAGGAACCGGGTTTTTGGGGTCAGAGCCCAAATTCGCCGAGCCTACGGCTCGCCCTGTGGGCGCGGTGCGATGCACCGCAGCGAAATTGGTATCTGACCCCAATAACCCTTCGAGCACCGCGCAACGCCGCCATTCGCCCGAAAAATGAATTTATAGAAGTGCCCTAAACTCAAGCGCCCTCACCTCTTCAATCCTGCATGCCATTCAGCGCCCTCGGTTTTTTACCCGCCATCTTGCCCGCTCTCCAGCGCGCGCTGAATGACAAGGGCTACCTAGCTCCCAGCGCCATCCAGCAGGCTGCCATCCCGGCCATCTTGCAAGGGCGCGACGTGGTGGGTTCGGCGCAAACCGGTTCTGGCAAAACCGCCGCCTTCGCGCTGCCCATGCTGCAACTCCTGATGGATGCACCACTCACCAAAACCCGCATCGTGCGCGGCCTGGTGCTGGTGCCGACGCGCGAGCTGGCCGCGCAGGTGGGTGAGGCCATCGTGGCGTTTGGCAAATACCTTCCACAGTTGCCGAAAGTGACGGTGGTGTTTGGCGGTGTCTCGATCAACCCGCAAATGATGGGTTTGCGCAGCGGTGCCGATATCGTGGTGGCCACACCCGGCAGGCTGATTGACCTGTTGGTGCACAACGCCCTCAAGCTCGATGGCGTGCGAATGCTGGTGTTAGATGAGGCCGACCGCCTGCTGGACTTGGGCTTTGGCGAAGAGCTGAATCGCATCCTGAGCGTGCTGCCCGCGAAACGGCAAAACCTGTTTTTCTCAGCCACCTTCCCGCCCGCCATCGAGACGCTAGCCGCTAGACTGTTGCAGCAGCCGTTGCGCGTGAACGTGCAAACAGAGATTGAGACAAAGTTAGACATCGCCCAGCGCGTCATAGAAGTAGACGCACCGCGTCGCACCCAGCTACTGCGGCATTTGATTGAAACCGAAAAGTGGAGCCGCGTGCTGGTGTTTGTAGCCACCAAACACGCCGCAGAAATCGTTGCCGACAAACTGCGCAAGGTACACATAGCGGCCGAGCCCTTTCACGGCGAACTCAGTCAGGGCAAACGCAAACAGGTGCTGATGGACTTCAAAACCAAGGCGCTGCAAGTCGTCGTAGCCACAGACGTAGCCGCGCGCGGCCTGGACATTGCACGCCTACCCGTCGTCGTCAACTACGACCTGCCCCGCTCCGCCGACGACTACACCCACCGCATAGGTCGCACCGCCAGAGCAGGCGAAGCAGGCATCGCCGTCAGCTTTGTCAGCGCCACCACACAGGCGCATTGGCGCTTGATAGAAAAGCGCCAGCGCATCAGCGTGCCGCGTGAGCAAGTGGCAGGGTTTGAGCCTGTGGAGCTTGCCCCTGTGAATGCGGCTGATCCGGCAGGGACCGGTGGCATCAAAGGCAATCGGCCTAGCAAGAAGGATAAGTTGCGGGCTGCTGCACTTTAAAAATTGACTGCCACACTGAAAGGAACTCTTATGACCACGCAAGGCTTCATAGCTTCACATGCCAAAGGTGCCGCGTTTGAGCGAGGGCTGCGGTCGTTCTATGAGTACCGCGATCTCGGCATCAAGGCAGCAACAAATGGGCGGGTTGATGCACACGTTATTCGGGCAGCGGCGGGACAGGAGTTCTCGAGTCAACCGCATCTTCACAAAACCGAGTTTCAGCTCATCTACATTCTGAAAGGCTGGATCGAGTTTGAATACGAAGGTCAGGGTGTCATGCGCCTGGAGGCCGGCTCATGCGTCCATCAGCCACCGAACATCCGTCACCGGGAGCTAGGCCACAGTGAAGACATCGAAATACTTGAAATTGTTTCACCGGCTGGCTTTGCTACAGAAGAAGTTTCTTCCGTTAACGGTTAAGTCGCATGTGTGACCCCGGATACGCACAACGCGCTACCCAAAAAAGCTGCAACAGTGCAAGCAGTACAAAAATACACCCAATGTCGGCCGCTCATTTCCGCGATATATTTCACCCTCGTTACAAACTTTCCCCAACCATCCCATAAGGATACTGTCAATGAGAACACGACTAACCTCACTCCTGTTGGCATCGTTTTTGTCTTTTCCCGCCCTCGCCGATGAAGGCATGTGGACGTTTGATAACTTGCCGCTTGACGGTCTGAAAACAAAATATAACTTTACCCCGGACAAAGTGTGGGTTGACCACGTGATGCGCGCATCGGTTAATCTCGGCGGTTGCTCGGCGTCGTTTATTTCGCCGCAGGGTCTGATCATGACCAATCACCATTGCGTTGCCGGCTGTCTTCAGCAGATTTCAAGCGCGCAGAAAAATTATTTGCTCGACGGTTTTCTGGCGCGCAAGAACGAGGATGAAAAGCAGTGTCCAGTCAGCGAGGCGAGCCGGCTCGAACAAATTTCCGATGTGACCAAGGACGTCAACGCCGTCACCAAAGGGCTGGCGGGCGAGGCTTACAAGACTTCGCAAAACGCGATCTTTGCCAAACTGGCGGCGGATTGTGTGGGGGACAAGCAAGCCACCGTTCGCTGCAACGTGGTCACGCTCTATCAGGGCGGCCAATACCATTTGTATCGCTATCATCGCTTTTCAGATATTCGGCTGGTGTGGGCACCGGAAGAGGCGGCCTCCAATTTTGGCGGCGACCCGGACAATTTTAACTTCCCCCGTTTCGGTCTTGATTCGGCCATGCTGCGCGCCTATGAAAACGGCAAGCCTGCGGTGGTGAAGCATTTCTTTCCGTTCAGTGCCAATGGCGCGCAAGCGGGCGAGCTGGTATTCGTATCCGGCAATCCCGGCCGTACCAATCGGGGCTTGACAGTGTCGCAGCTGGAAACCCTGCGCGATGTCGGGCTGATCTCGAGAATGCGCCGTGGCTATGAACTGCGCGGCACCTTGACGCAATATCGCAAGCTTGGCGCCGAGCAAGCGCGGGTCGCCTCGAACGATCTGTTCTTTCTGGAAAACGGGTTAAAGGTTGCGGTTGGCGAGTTGGCGGCATTACAGTCGCCGGCACTTCTGGCCAACAAGCGGGCGAACGAAACCACATTGCAAAAATTTGTTGCGGTCAAGCCCGCGATGAAAGCTGAAGCCGCTGGCGCGTGGGATGCCATCACCCGTGCCCAGGCGGTCTCGCGCGAAATCGCGCTCGAATTTGGTGCCATTGAAGGCGGCCAATCTTTCAGCTCGCGCTACTTTGGCCTCGCCCGCGCAATTGTGCGCGGCGCGGACGAGCGGATCAAACCGAATGGCGAACGTCTGCCAGAATTCTCGTCAACGCGTCTGCCGCTGGTTGAACGGCAAATCAATTCACCGGCACCGATTTATCCGGATTTTGAAAAACTGAAACTGGAATTCTCGCTCACCAAAATGCGTGAGTTGCTCGGTACCGATGATCCGTTTGTGGTGAAAATATTGGGCAAGCAATCGCCCGAGCAAGTCGCCAAGCGCCTCGTTGACGGCACCAAGCTCGGTGATCCGGCATTCCGCAAAGCGCTGTGGGCAAGTGATGCCGCTGCCGTCGCAAAATCGGACGACGCGTTTTTGCAACTGGTGCGCGAGATCGATTCGCAGGCACGTGCGATTCGCAAACGCTTTGAAAACGAAGTGACTGCGGTCGAGCAAAAGAATGCCGAGTTGATCGCCCGTGCCCGCTTTGCCCAACTCGGTAGCAAGGTTTATCCCGATGCCACCGGCACGCTGCGTCTCAGCTACGGCGCGGTGGAAGGCTGGCTCGAGCGCGGCAAGCCGGTTGCGCCATTCACCGATTTTGCCGGTGCATTCAACCGTAACACCGGGGCTGAGCCGTACGCGCTGCCCGCGTCGTGGCTTGCCGCCAAGGGCCAAATTGGTCTTGCGCAAAACTATAATTTTGTCACCACCAACGATATCATCGGCGGCAACTCCGGCAGCCCGATGATTAACCGCAATGCCGAAATCGTCGGTTTGGTCTTTGACGGCAATATTCACTCGCACGGTGGCGGGTTCTGGTTTGATCAGAAATTAAACCGCACTGTCGGTGTCACCAGTGGCGGCATTCGTGAAGTGCTAAAGAGTATTTATGGCGCGACGGAACTGTTGGCGGAAATTAATGGAAAGTAATGACGGCAAGTCATTGCGGGTCCGCCGCAAATGATCACGAGCGCTCGCCGGGCACGAGCTGAAGTGGCTTTGCTCCAGGGACTGCGCCAAACGAGAGACCATGGGTCTTTATTCACTCTCGCACGAATCGCTCATCGGCGCCTACAAGGCGAGCGCCGCGTTGAACTCGGCCGCATGAAATACCCTTGCGTCCGGCCCCGTTGCATCGCCGGTGAAGCGTCCGAGCCGAGCCGCACAGTCGAAGAAGCCCGGTGCCGGCAAGCCGCCGCGCCACTTGCTGATGACCATAGCCGCGATGAAGGGGCGGTCGGCCGCCGCGTCCTCGGCCATGATCTGCTCCAGCGCCTCGGTGACTTGATGAATCGTGTTCGGGGGTGAGAGCAGCAGCCCTTTGGCCGCCTGCTGATAGGTGATCGGCAAGCGCAATGTGGCGAGCGCTTGAAGATGCGCTCGAAGCCGGCGGGCGAGCGTTTCAGGCGGGGAGTCCTCAACGCTTATCGTCGCGGCGGGAACAGGACTCATCGCGGTGCGGTTCCGGTGACAGAGCCCTTCAGCGTCATGGGCTTGCCCGGGACGAAGGTGATGCAGACCCCGTCGAGCTCTTCCAGTAGTAGCGGCTCGCTCGCCAACCCACACGCATGGTGCGTCTGTTCATCCGGGCTGTAGCCGTCGCTTTCCAGATGTTGACACGAGGTGCAGGTGCCGAAGGGAGGTTTGCCTTTCTCTTGCGCCACCTGACCGAGCATGCGCTGCAAGGCATTGGCGAAGTGGCCTTGGACACTGGGAGGTAGGGAGTCCGCAGCACGGACCAGGGATTCGAAGGGGTCGTTCGCCAGAATGCCCCTGGCTTTGTCGGTCAGAGCGAGCCGGACACTGCGCCTGTCGGCCTCTGAGCGCATACGTGTCAGATAGCCTTGGGTTTCGAGGCTTTTGATGGTCTGCGACGCCGTACCGCGGGTCGTGCCATGGAACGCGGCAAAGGCGGACGGCGTTCGCGAGAAGCGGTTGGCCTGGGCAAAGTATCTGAGCACCGCCCACTGGGCTGCCGTCAGCCCCTCCACAAGCCCCTCGCCCGACGCTATGCGCCCCAAGTGAAAGACCAACTCCGTAATAGAGTGACTGTTCATTTTGAACTCCTTGATCATGCCAGTATGATAGCGTTTAAAAACCTTGTTGACAACAATGTAGTTTTGAATCGATACTACATCTGCCTCTCTTTCTCGGTTATTCTAGCGTTCTCTTGGCTTACTTAGGAGCTTGACTTATGGCAATTACATTGACTGAAAATGCGGCAAAACAGATTCGGCACCAGCTTGCAAAGCGCGGCAAAGGGATTGCCCTGCGCATCGGCATCAAGAAAGTGGGCTGTACCGGCCTGGCGCACACCTTCGACATCGCCGACGAAATTCGCCCGACCGATCACAGCTTCGAATCGCATAACGCCCGCGTGCTGATCGATGCCAAGAACCTGGCATTCCTCGACGGCTCGCGCATCGACTTCGTCACCGAAGGGCTCAAGCAGATGTTCAAATTTGACAATCCCAACGTCGAAAGCGAGTGCGGCTGCGGCGAGAGCTTCAACGTGAAAAAGCCCACGCTTGATGTAAAAAATACAGAGGTAACACCATGAGTGCAGTACTGCAAAATCTGGTCAACCAGCCCTACAAGCACGGTTTCGTCACAGATATCGAGTCCGATGTCGCGCCGAAAGGGCTGAATGAAGACACCATCCGGATGATTTCGGCCAAGAAGAACGAGCCTGAGTGGTTACTTGAGTTCCGGCTCAAGTCTTATGCGGCATGGCTCGAGATGGAAGAGCCGACGTGGCCTAACGTCCACTTTCCGAAAATTGATTATCAGGCGATCAGCTACTACGCCGCACCCAAGCAGAAGCCGAGGTTGAAAAGCATGGACGAGGTCGATCCTGAATTGCTGCGCACCTTCGAGAAGCTTGGCGTGCCGCTGCACGAGCGCATGGCGCTGGCTGGCGTTGCGGTCGATGTCATTTTCGACAGCGTGTCGGTGGCGACCACCTACAAGCACAAGCTGGCCGAGGTCGGCGTCATTTTCTGTTCGATGTCGGAGGCCGTGCTGGAGCATCCGGAGCTGGTGCAGAAGTATCTCGGTACGGTGGTGCCGACCGGCGACAACTTTTACGCCGCGCTCAACTCGGCGGTATTTACCGACGGCTCGTTCTGTTTCATCCCCAAGGGCGTCAAGTGCCCAATGGATTTGTCGACCTACTTCCGCATCAACACCGAAGAAACGGGGCAGTTCGAACGCACACTCATCATTGCCGAGGAAGGGGCGTCGGTCTCTTACCTCGAAGGCTGCACGGCACCTGCGTTCAGCACCAACCAGTTGCATGCGGCGGTGGTCGAGCTGGTGGCTCTAGACAACGCCGACATCAAATACTCAACGGTGCAGAACTGGTATGCGGGCGACGAAAACGGCATTGGCGGCGTTTACAACTTCGTCACCAAGCGCGGCTTGGCCAAAGGCGTCAACTCGCGCATTTCATGGACCCAGGTCGAGACCGGATCGGCGATTACCTGGAAATATCCTTCCGTCATACTGCGTGGCGACAACTCGGTCGGCGAGTTTTATTCGGTCGCCGTCACCAACCACCTGCAGCAGGCTGACACCGGCACCAAGATGATCCACATCGGCAAGAACACCCGCAGCACCATCGTCAGCAAAGGCATCTCGGCCGGTCGTTCCAACAACAGCTACCGCGGCCTAGTCAAGATTGCGCCGACCGCCGCCAACGCGCGCAATTATTCGCAATGCGACTCGATGCTGATTGGCGACCAGTCCGGCGCCAACACCTTCCCCTACATCCAGGTGCGCAACAACACCTCCCAAGTTGAGCACGAGGCCTCGACCTCGAAGATCGGCGAGGACCAGCTGTTCTATTTCGCGCAGCGCGGGATCGGCGCCGAGGCCGCCGTGTCGATGATCATCAACGGGTTCTGCAAAGACGTATTTCAACAATTGCCGATGGAGTTTGCGGTCGAAGCGACCAAGCTCCTCAGTTTCAAGCTCGAAGGAAGTGTCGGATGATTCTGCAAGACAGCAAAACCCTGCTCGAAGTGCGCGGGCTGCGCGCGACCGTGAATGGCATCGAAATTCTGAGAGGTCTGGACTTCACCGTGAAGAGCGGTGAGATACATGCCATCATGGGGCCGAACGGCTCGGGCAAGAGCACCTTTGCCAAGGTGCTAGCCGGTCACACGGCCTATGAAGTCACGGGCGGCAGCGTGCTGTTCGAAGGCAATAATCTGTTTGAGCTTGCGCCCGAGGAGCGTGCCCGTGCCGGTGTGTTTCTGGCCTTTCAATATCCGATCGAGATACCCGGTGTCGCCAACAGCCAGTTTCTGCGCCTAACTTACAACACGGTGCAGGCGCAGCGCGGCAAGGAAGAACTCGACCCGCTCGAGTTTGACGACTTCGTGCGCGAGAAGATGAAGCTGCTCGAAATAAGTCCCGATTTTCTCGACCGCAGCGTCAACGAAGGCTTTTCCGGCGGCGAGAAAAAGCGCAACGAAATCTTGCAGATGGCGCTGCTCGATCCCCGCTTGGCAATCCTCGATGAGACCGATTCCGGCCTCGATATCGACGCGCTCAGGATCGTCTCCCAGGGCATCAACCAGCTCGCCAACAAGGACAACGCGATTGTTCTGGTGACGCACTACCAGCGACTGCTCAACTACATCGTGCCCGACTTCGTGCACGTGATGGATGCGGGCCGCATCATCAAGACCGGCGGCAAGGACTTGGCGCTCGAACTCGAAACGCGTGGCTACGACTGGGTCGCTGCCGAGCACCAGGCGGCGAGCCAGACGAGGGCCGCAGAGGGGGCGGCATGAGCACAGTTACCGCCATTCGCCGACCCGCTGCTGGTTACCTCGAAACGCTGCTGGCAGGCCAGCCGCAGCTACCGACCAGCCCGTTGGCGTGGATCAACGCGCTGCGCGCCGAGGCGGTCAATCGAGTCGACGTGCTGGCGCTGCCCACCCTGCGCGACGAGGAGTGGCGCTTTACCGATATTTCTCGGCTTACCAAACTGTCGTTTTCTCCGGCACTCAGCGCAAGCTATCTGGAAGCCGCCGATATCGCTCATTTTTATATTAAAGAAGCAAGCACCCGACTGGTGTTTGTTGATGGTATCCATGCGCCGCAGTTGTCTAGTGCGGCTTCAAACAGCGGCGTGCTGGTGTCCAGTCTGCCGACGCTACTTGCCACGCACGCCGCAGCGATCGAAGCACATCTCGGCCGTCACGCAGCCTTCCGTGACAACGTATTCGCTGCGCTCAATACGGCCTTCCTGCATGATGCGGCAGTGATTGTGGTGCCGCGCAACGTGGCGCTTGCAGCGCCGGTGCATCTGCTGTTTATTGCGACGCAAAAAGAGGTTGTAAGCACTCCCCGTTGCCTGGTGGTTGCCGAGTCTGGTAGCGTAGTGACGGTGATCGAGGATTACGTCGTGTTGTACCAACCGCGTTGGCAAGAAGAAGCGCATTTCACCAACGCTGTGACCGAAATCGCGCTGGAAGACAATGCGCGTGTGAATCACATCCGGATTCAGCGCGAAGGCAGTAAAGCGTTTCATATTGCCAATTGCGCGGTGTCCGTGGGACGTTCGAGCAATTATCAATCGGTTAGTGTCGCACTGGGCGCACAGATTTCGCGCTACAACCTCGACGTGTTGCTGGCCGAAGGTGCCGAGTGCGCGGTCGACGGTCTAGCACTGATCACAGCCAATCAGCTGGCCGATACCCATACCTGCATCGACCACGCACAGCCGCACGGCGTGAGCCGCCAGCTGCACAAATGCATCGTCGGCGGCAGCGCGCACGCGGTGTTCAACGGCAAAATCATGGTGCGCCAGGGTGCGCAGCGCACCGACTCGCAACAGTCGAGCCGCAACCTGCTCCTGACCAGCAAGGCCCACGTCGATACCAAACCGCAGCTGGAGATTTTCGCCGACGACGTGAAATGCGCGCATGGTGCGACCATCGGCCAGCTCGACAACGAGGAAGTGTTTTACCTGAAGAGTCGCGGACTGTCAGACAGCGTTGCACGCAGTCTGCTGACCTATGCCTTCGGCGCTGAGATCATCGATCGCATCCCCGTCGCATCACTCAAGCAGCGGCTTGAGCAGACGGTGCTCGAACAAACCAGCAGCCCGTCATGAACGCCGTCCAGACCGCATTCGCCGCCCCATCGGCACCCGTCCTGCTGTCGTCTGCGCCTAGCGTGACAAGGACAAGCAAGATGCCCGCTATGGAAACATTCGATGTCGAGCGCATACGCGCCGACTTTCCGATCCTGCAACTCCAGATCGACGGCAAGCCGCTGGTCTATCTCGACAACGCCGCATCGAGCCAGATGCCGCAGCAGGTGATCGACCGCCTGGTGCGCTACCAGACGAGCGAGCACGCCAACATCAACCGCGCGGTGCATTATTTGTCGGAGACCGCGACCGCCGAATACGAGGTCGCTCGACGCAAGCTGCAGCGCTTCATCAACGCACCCGAAGAGCGCGAAGTGATCTTCACCAGCGGCACCACCGATGCGATCAACCTGGTGATGCACGGCTACGGCCGCAAGTTCATCAAGGCCGGCGACGAGATTATTCTGACCACGCTCGAGCACCATGCGAACATCGTTCCGTGGCAAATGCTGACCGAAGAAACCGGCGCGAAGATTCGCGTGGTACCGATCAACGACGCCGGTGAACTGCTGATCGATGCATACGAAAATCTGTTCAACGAGCGCACCAAGCTTGTCGGCGTGATGCACGTTTCTAACGCGCTGGGCAGCATCAACCCGGTCAAACAGATGATCGCGTTTGCGCATGCACACGGCGTACTGGTGCTGGTTGACGGGGCGCAGGCGGCGCCGCACCTACAGGTTGACGTGCAGGATCTGGACTGCGACTTCTACGCCTTCTCTGGCCACAAGTTGTGCGGCCCGACCGGTATCGGCGTGCTGTATGGCAAGGCCGCGCTGCTGGAAAAAATGCAACCCTTCAAGGGCGGCGGCGACATGATTTTGTCGGTGACCTTCGAAAAAACCACCTACAACACCATCCCGCATAAATTCGAGGCCGGCACGCCGCCCATCGCAGCCGCCATCGGGCTGGGTGCCGCAGTCGATTACCTCTCGGCCATCGGCATGGACGCCATCGCCGCGCACGAACTCAATCTGCTCAATTACGCCACCGCACAAATGACCCGCATACCGGGCGTACGCATTATCGGCAGCGCCAAAAACAAGGCCTCGGTCATATCGTTCACCGTTGACGGCGTGCACCCGCACGACGTCGGCACGTTGCTCAATCAGGAGGGCGTCGCGGTGCGCACCGGGCACCATTGCGCGCAACCGGTGATGGCGCGTTTCAAGCTGCCCGCCACCTCGCGCGCCTCGTTTGCGTTTTACAACAACATGGCCGAGGTCGATGCACTGATCGCCAGCATTCGCAGCGTGCAGAAGGTGTTTGCGTAATGGCCAACTACAAAGCGCTGTATCAAGAGGTCATCCTCGACCACAACAAAAAGCCGCGCAACTACGGCACGCTCGATCACGCCAGCCACCATGCGGTGGGCCACAACCCGCTGTGCGGCGATCACATCAGTGTGGCGCTCAATTTCGATCGCGAGTGCATAGCCTGCATCGCGTTCCAGGGTGAGTCATGCGCGATCTGCAAGGCGTCGGCGTCGATGATGACGTCCGCCGTCAAGGGGAAAACGCGTGCGGACGCGGAAATTCTGATCCAGGAATTTCTCGCCATGGCCACCGGCAAGCTCAACCTTGACCGCCCGAATCAGATCGGACGGCTCGCGGTATTCGCCGGTGTGTGCGACCTGCCGACGCGCGTCAAATGCGCGATTTTGCCCTGGCACACGCTGCACGCCGCGTTCAATTCGGTCGCCAGTGCCACGACCGAGGCCGAGAAAGATCCGATGCACGCACCGATTGGCAACGCGTGATGCTACCCCTGCCACAGAGTAACCCTTGAGAGAACAAGATGTTGACAGCGAATAAACTAAGAAACTACATCATGAATGGCCTACCCTGCGATCACGTCGAAGTGCTGGGCGATGACGGCCAGCACTTCGAGGCGGTGGTCGTGAGCCCGCAATTCACCGGGAAAAATAAGGTGCAGCAGCATCAGCTGGTGTATCGGGCACTCGGGGATCGCATGCACTCGGAAATTCACGCGCTGGCCATGCGCACATTCACGCCCGATGCCTGGGCGCAATCAGCCATCAAATAACTTTGGAGAAATGAAAAATGAACGTACAAGAAAAAATTCGTAATCAGGTCACAACCAATGCCGTCGTGCTGTACATGAAAGGCACGCCGCAGTTCCCGCAGTGTGGTTTTTCCGGTGCGACGGTCCAGCTACTCAAGGCTTGCGGCGTGCAGAACTTTACCGCCGTGGACGTGCTGGCCGACCCGGAAATCCGCGATGGCATCAAGGCTTACAGCAACTGGCCGACCGTTCCGCAGCTCTACATCAAGGGCGAGTTTGTCGGTGGCGCCGATATTGTGCGCGAGATGCACAGCCAAGGTGAATTGCAGAAGTTGATTGATTCAGCGCTGGCTTGAGGCTGGCCCCGCTTTCAGGAGCTGAAAATGCCAAAAATTGCAGATATTGAAGACACGCCCAATCCGAACGCGGTGAAGTTCACCCTCCACGAGCCGTTGACCTGGGGCATTACGCACTCGTACGAGAACGCCGAGCAGGCGAAGGACGATGAGCTCGCTTGCGCGCTGTTCGACATCGAGCATGTCAGCAATGTATTTTACGTTGATAAATGGCTCACAGTGACACAGGACGGCGGTGCCGACTGGCCGGCATTGGTTCGTTTGGTGGCGGTGCCGATTCGCGCCGCACCGACGGCGGAGGCGCAAACAGTGGACACCGTTGCAGCAGCCCACAGTGCAATGGCTGGCCTAAGCCCAGAAGATCAGCAGCGCCTCGGTGCTATCAACCTGCTGCTCGACGAGCAGATCCGCCCCGCGCTGAAAAACGACGGCGGCGACCTCCACGTAGTCGGTCTCGACGGCAACCAGCTCAGCATCCACTACAAGGGCGCGTGCGGCTCCTGTCCGAGCTCGATATCCGGCACGCTCAGGGGCATCGAGAATCTGCTGAAGTCGATTGAGCCGGACATCGAAGTCGTGGCGGTTTAACGTGAAACCCACGCACGATGCATTGCTGGAACGCTTTCGACAGGCATTTCCCGAGGCCACGATCCAGCTTGAGGACGAGAGCCATTTGCACGTCGGCCACGCCGGCGCCGAGGGTGGTGCCGGGCATTTTCGAGTCCGAGTGATCGACACCAAGTTCAATGGATTACAGCACATCGCCCGGCATCGGCTGGTCTATGACGCCGTGTCCGACTGGATGCCGGATCGGGTGCATGCACTGAACATCATCGCCATGACCCTGGAAGAAGTCGGGCATGCATCGACCACGACAGGAAACGCATAGATGTCAGAGTCACAATTTACCGAGCAGGATTGGCGCCGATTTTTATCCAGCTTGGGAGAGAACCCCGATAGAGCCGGCCTTGTAGAAACACCGTCCCGCGTTGCAAAGGCCTGGAAGCATTGGACTTCCGGATATGCCCAAAACCCGGCTGAATGTCTAAAAGTGTTCGAAGACGGGGCGGAAGAGTACAACGAACTCATCGTGGTACGAGGCATCCCTGTCTATAGCCATTGCGAGCACCATCTCGCGCCTTTCTTTGGCAAAGCCACGATCGGCTATGTTCCCAACGGCAAAATGGTGGGCCTGTCAAAGTTGACGCACCTGGTCGATTGTTTTTCCAAGCGGCTGCAGGTGCAGGAACGCCTCACGACCCAAATTGCCAACGCCTTGATGACACATCTGGAACCGAAAGCGGTTGGTGTAGTCATTCGCTGTCGGCACCTGTGCATGGAAAGCCGCGGCATTCGCACCCAGGGAGAGGAAACCATCACATCGGCCATGCTCGGCGAACTTCTACCCAATCTGGCGCTGCGCACGGAATTTCTTGCTTTGGAGCGTGAGGCGTAATTTTTTCAGGCTTTTTTGGCTAGTATTTTTATGACTTACGTTGTGACAGAATCGTGCATCAAATGCCGTTATACCGACTGCGTTGATGTGTGTCCGGTGGACTGCTTTCGCGAAGGTCCGAATTTTCTGACCATCGAGCCGGACGAATGCATCGACTGCGCAGTATGCGTCCCTGAGTGTCCGGTCAACGCCATTTTCGCGGAAGAGGACGTGCCGGCCGATCAGCAGCAGTTCATCAAGCTGAACGCCGAACTCTCGCGCAACTGGTCGACCATCACCAGGACCCATGCGCCGCTGCCGGAAGCCGAGGATTGGAAGGATGTGAAGGACAAACTACAGTACCTGGAACGCTGACGTGGCGACTACAACTCACCATTCGCCGGACAAACAAAGAGGTCCTCTCAAGACCAAACGCGACGAGATCGATCCCGCCGAAAGATTGCCAAAACCAAACTGGATCCGCGTCAAGGCGGCGATGCCTTCGGGGCGCTTTCGCGAGATCAAGGACATCGTGCGCGCCAACAAGTTGGTGACGGTGTGCGAAGAGGCATCCTGCCCCAACATCGGCGAGTGCTGGAGTAAAGGCACCGCGACCTTCATGATCATGGGCGACAAATGCACGCGGCGCTGCAGGTTCTGCAACGTCAGCACGGGTCGCCCCAACCCGCTGGACATCAACGAGCCGGAACGCCTGGCCCAAACCATCGCCATGATGAAGCTTAATTACGTCGTCATCACCTCGGTCGATCGCGATGATTTGCGCGACGGCGGGGCTGGCCATTTCGTCGAATGCATCACGCGCATCCGCGCACTGACGCCCAACACCTATATCGAAATCCTGACGCCCGACTTTGCTGGCCGGCTCGACCATGCACTAGAAATTCTTGGCACCGCACCGCCGGACGTGTTGAACCACAACATCGAAACCGTGCCGCGTTTATACAAAGAAGCGCGCCCCGGTGCGGATTTCCAAAACACGCTCAACTTGTTGCAACGCTTCAAGGCCCTGCATCCCAACATACCAACCAAGTCCGGCCTGATGGTCGGGCTGGGCGAGACCGATGAGGAAATCCTGCAAGTGCTGCGCGACCTGCGCGCCCACGACGTTGACATGTTGACCATCGGCCAGTACCTGCAGCCGTCCGGCGGTCACATGCCGGTGCGCCGCTATGTGCATCCGGACAAGTTCAAGATGTATGCGGAAGAAGCTTGCAAGATGGGCTTCCTGCACGCTGCCTCGGGCCCGCTGGTGCGCAGCTCGTACCATGCCGACGAACAGGCGCATGCGGCAGGGGTGTTTTGAGTAGCTAACGATGCAAAACTTGACTACACCAGAACTGGCCGCATGGCTAGCGAATTCATCGCGCGAGAAACCCGTATTACTCGACGTACGTGAGCCGTGGGAATTTCAGACCTGTCATATTGACGGGTCGTTGACGATGCCGATGAATACCATCCCCGGCAAGCTGTCCGAACTGGACGCTGCGCAGCAGATCGTCTGCATCTGCCACCACGGCGTGCGCAGCATGCAAGTCGCGTTGTTTTTGGAACAGCATGGTTTTACCCAAATTAACAATCTGACAGGCGGCGTCCATGCCTGGGCTCAGCAAGTCGACGGCACGATGCCGACCTATTGAATTTCATGCCAAATCGACTATTCAAGGAAACCTCCACAACCATCGCGACGCTAGCCGATCTCGCAAAGTTGGCAAACTACTCGCTCATGGACACTCTCAACTGTGATCCTGACGCGAAAGTAAACGGAGTTGACCACGCGCCACGACAAGTCTTCACGGGCCACTATGTCCCTGTCAATCCCACGCCAATCAAAGACCCCGAGTACATCGCGCACAGCAAAAACTTTTTTCGCGAACTTGGCTTCGCCGACAGCATGGCGCAAATGGCCGACTTCGTCCGCATGTTCTCCGGCGACCTCTCGCACGTTCCGGAGCCGATGCGCAAGGTCGGTTGGGCGACTGGCTACGCACTTTCCATCTTTGGCACCGAATACTACCAGCAGTGCCCGTTTCAAACTGGCAACGGCTACGGCGACGGTCGCGCAGTTTCCGTGCTGGAGGCCGTCATCAACGGTAGCCGCTGGGAAATGCAGCTGAAAGGAGGCGGCCGGACGCCATACTGCCGCGGCGCGGACGGTCGCGCCGTTTTGCGCTCGAGTGTCCGGGAGTTTCTGGCACAGGAGCACATGCACGCGCTCTTCGTTCCAACCTCACGCTCTCTGAGTTTGTACGTTTCGAAAACGGAGCAAGTCAAGCGGCCGTGGTACTCGGAGGGCTCGCGCTCGCATGATCCAGACATGCTTATATCGGAGGCAGTCGCCATCTCGACGCGCGTCGCTCCGTCGTTCATTCGGGTCGGCCAACTCGAGCTGTTCGGTCGCCGTGCCCGCAAGAAGGAACACCCGAAAGCGATGCAGGAGCTCGAGAAGATTGTGCTGCACTTGATAGCTCGTGAGTATGGTGACGTCATCGACAAAAAATTAATCACAGCCGAAAAAGTGGTGTTGCTCGCGCGCGAGTTCCGCAGCCGCCTGACGTCGCTTGTCGCGAACTGGATCCGCGTCGGCTACTGCCAGGGCAACTTCAACAGCGACAACTGCGCGGCCGGTGGCTACACACTCGACTACGGTCCATTCGGATTCTGCGATGTGTTCAACCCGCACTACCAGCCATGGACGGGTGGCGGACAGCACTTCTCGTTCCTGAACCAACCAGAGGCAGCGGAACGCAACTTCCACATGTTTTGGACGGCGTTGCGGCCCTTGCTGACATCACTGACGTCGCATCAGGACGCTCTGCAACAGCTCGACGAGATTCGAAGTGGCTTTGCGAAAGTGATGCAAGCGCAAATGGAGAAAATGTGGGCTGCCAAACTTGGGCTAGTCACTTTTCACGAGGCGTTGTTCAGTGAACTTGCTTCGCTCATGCTGCAAACGCCTGTCGATTACACCATCTTCTTCCGTGAGCTATCGATGGTCCCTGACGACATAGTCCCACTCAGAAAAAGCTTCTACAAGGACTCCGAAGGGATGGATAAACGCTGGTCAGAGTGGCTCACAAAATGGAAATCACTCATCAGCAGCGCCAGCACGAGCGACGCGAATGCGGCGAAGCCCCGCTCCCGTGAGGAGCTCTCTAGGCAGATGAAACTCGTCAACCCAAAATACACTTTGCGCGAGTGGTTTCTTGTGCCTGCGTACAGCCAAGCGGCAGCTGGCAACTTCGCTCTAATTCGAGAGCTGCAGGAAGTCATGACACAGCCATACGCCGAGCAGGCTAAGGACGTGGAGGAAAAATACTATAGGCTGAAGCCGTCTGAGTTCTTTGAGGTTAGCGGAGTGTCGTATGTGAGCTGCTCGTCGTGAGTTTTCAAAAACTGATAGTCCAGGGACGGCACACCGTTGAGGGAGATGCCTCTGCCGCAGAGGTGGTCGTCGCCGACCACTGGATGCTTCAACGAAAAAAACGTTACCATTACTCACGGCGCATTCTTTTTTTCCGAAAGGTTGATGATTCCGGAAGAAGCATCAAAGATACGCCGCCGTCTCAATTCATCGCATACATAATTTTCAAGGATAGCTCATGGCAAGGATAGTCAAAAGAACCCGGACAAGTCCGTATCCGGTGACAGTGGGCGAGGAAACTAAGTACATATGCGGCTGTGGCTTGTCGAAGAACCAGCCGTTTTGTGACGGCACTCACAAAACCACCGCAAAGACCGAAGAGCCCGATAAGTTTTACTGGTACGACGCGGAAGGAAACCGTCACGAAGTGAAAGAGAATTACCCCGGTCTGCACACACCGGCGTAGTAGCAGATCCCGCACCTTCCGGCGGCAGCGCAATGATTTGGCCGGGATGTAACATCTACCTCATGTTGATGCGCAACCAGTTGGGTCCTAGATTTTCGTAAAAGGAGCGTTGAAATAGCTATGCCTAGAACAGTGAATTGCATAAAACTCGGGCGTGAAGCCGAGGGGCTCGATTTTCCGTCGTATCCGGGGGAACTCGGTAAGCGGATTTTTGAAAACGTGTCCAAGGAAGCGTGGAAAGCGTGGCTCGAGCATCAGAAAATGCTGATGAATGAAAACCGGCTGAATCTCGCCGACGCTACGGCGCGAAAATATCTTGCCCAACAAATGGAAGCCCATTTTTTTGGCGCTGGCGCCGAAGTGGCTGCAGGGTATGTGAAACCCGGCAGCCCCAAGAGCAAATGAATAATGTCTCTGGACAATCGCTATGACAAACGAAACCACAACCATATGCAAAAAGGCTTCAAAACCGAAGTCCTGAAGCCTTTCAAGCCTCTTCAGCGCGAAGCTGAAGAAAGTATTAGCAGGGCTTAGTAGCCGCCACGTCCACCGCCGCCGCCACCGGAACGGTCGCCGCCACCGCCGTAGCCGCCGCCGCTGGAACGACCACCACCGCCACCGCCGTAGCCGCCGCCACCACCACCACCGAAGCCGCCGGTACGTGGAGGACGAGCTTCCATCGGACGGGCTTCGTTCACGGTGATGGCACGGCCGCCGAGTGACTGGCCATTCATGCCGGCGATTGCAGCTTGCGCTTCGGCATCGCTGCCCATTTCCACAAAGCCGAAGCCTTTGGAGCGGCCGGTGTCACGTTCCATCATGACCTTGGCGCTGGTGATGGAACCAAATGCGCCAAAAGACTGTTGTAAATCTTCGTCGCGAACGGTGTACGGCAGGTTGCCGACGTAAAGTTTGTTGCCCATTAGGGACTCCTCAAAAACACATAAAACAAAAAGCGATGGGGTCCCGAAAGCACAACAAATCCAAAAAGTACCGCCGTAGCGCGCGAAACTGACCGATCACCAACTTGTGCAGTAAAAAATGCACCCGTCAATTGTCGCCTCGAACCGCAGGATCAGGGCTTAAAAAGGCCCATATATCTGCAATTGGCAGGCCAAATACAGATATTCCGGACTTTATGACGCCAAATACTGACACAAGCCCGAGTTTTTGGGGTCAGAGCCCAAATTCGCTGAGCCTACGGCTCGCCCGGAGGGCGCGGTGCGATGCACCGCAGCGAAATTGGTGTCTGACCCCAATAACTCTACGTAGCGGGGCGGGCCATGCGCAGCCCATGTTTGGTGACTACCTCGACATAAAACGATTCAGCGCCCTCTTTGGCCAGCGCATCCACTGCGGCTATCAGCGCAGCAAAATGAACCGGGGCGGCAGTTGCGTCAGTGCTGCCGAGCTTGCAATCGAAGTCCCAAAAATCAACGCCTGCAGGCAAGGGCCTGACGCGTTCGCGTTTGGCGTATTTGCGGATGTCGTGCTTGGCGGCATCGAGCAGGCGGTCGCGGTTTTTGCCTTCGAGGTTGAGCTGGTAGGTTTTTTTCACTCGCCCTTGGCCTGTTTTGCAAGAGCCAGATCAAGCTCTTTGCACGACGGCGCGCACACGGCTTGCGATTTGCCGAGCACCTTGCGGGTACCCATCAGCGAGCGAGCGCGGTGCTTGCCGCACATAAAGCACGACATCGTGGCGGCACCAAACGAGGTGGTGGCCGCAAACGGGGAACCCGATACCTTGGATTTGTAGCGCAGGCCGTCAGCGAGTACGGCGGTTTTAGCATCAGCTCTTGCCATGTTCTGAATCTTCCTTGGAGGGGTGGGTGGATGAGAGGTGGGGCAAGCTCTGAACGCTATATTTTTTATAGCTGACTGTGCTTGCCTGCTATGGCTTGGCCTGTATTTTACGCCTAAAAGCTGAACGGTGGTTAAAGTCCTGAGCGAAGGGGTGGCTAATCAATCGCTTTTCCAAACCTGGCTGAAACGCAGACAAAATACAGACCTGCAACACGCGCAACTGTCTTGCGCGGCACATCAAACCCAGACGACGAAAGAACACCCCATGGCACGTCTCGTTCAATGCATCAAGCTCGGTGTCGAAGCCGAAGGCCTGGACTTTCCGCCCTACCCTGGCCCGCTGGGCAAGCGCCTGTGGGAAGAGGTCAGCAAGCAGGCCTGGGCCGACTGGCTGAAGCACCAAACCACGCTGATCAATGAAAACAAATTGAACCTAGCCGATGCGCGCGCGCGCCAGTACCTGGCCCGGCAAATGGAAAAGCATTTTTTCGGCGGCGGCGCAGATGTCGCGCATGGTTTCACCCCGTTAACCGCCTGAACCGCCCGCGCAGGCTGACGCATGGCGGAGCGCATCGAATGGCTGGACGATGGCACGGCCAGCGGCGCGCCTTTCAGCCCGCGCTTTGGCGACCGTTACCGGGGTGAACTGGGCGGCATCAGCCAAGCGCGTGATGTTTTTTTGGCAGGTTGCGGTTTGCCCGCCGCCTGGAGCGGCCAGCCAAGCTGGAAGATTCTTGAAACCGGTTTTGGCCTGGGGCTGAATTTTCTCGTCACCTGGGCCGCATGGAAAACCGACCCGATGCGCCCACGCCTGCTGCATTTTGTATCTAGCGAGGCCTACCCGGCGGCGGCTTCCGACGTGCTGCGCAGCGCCACCGCACACCCTGAGCTTTTGCCGCTGGCGACCGAACTGCAGACGCAGCTATGGGGCTTGCTGCCGGGCTTTCACCGGCTGGTGTTTGAGGGCGGCCATGTGCTGCTGACGCTGTGCATAGGCGATGCCAAAGCCATGCTGCGTGAGCAGCCCTTTGAGGCAGATTCGGTTTACCTCGATGGCTTCAGCCCGCAAAAAAATCCGGCTATCTGGGATCTTCAGACCCTCAAAGCCGTAGCCCGCTGCTGCAAGCACGGCACCCGCATTGCCACCTGGACGGTAGCCCGCACTGTACGCGATGCCTTGGCGCAATCCGGCTTTATGGTTGAGAAAACACCCGGCATAGCGCCCAAACGCGATAACTTGCAAGGTGAATACAACCCGCCGTGGACACCGAAAAAACCAGCACGAGCCACGGCATACGCACCCAGGCTACCGACCAGCTGCATCGTCATAGGCGCAGGTCTGGCGGGCAGCGCCGTTGCGGCCAGCCTGGCGCGGCGCGGCTGGCGCGTCATGGTGCTGGATGCAGCCGATACGCCTGCCAGCGGTGCGTCCAGCTTGCCTGCGGGCCTTTTGGTGCCGCATGTCTCGCCGGATGACAGCTTGCTGTCAAAGCTGTCGCGCAGTGGCGTGCGGCTAACCATGCAGCAAGCCCAAAGCCTTCTTAAGCGTGATGCCGATTGGGCGCATACCGGGGTCTTGCAACGCGATGTGAACGACCTCGGCCCCAGGCTGCCAGCAACATGGGCGCAAGACTGGCCAGATGCTGCCGCCGACTGGAGCGAGGTTGCCAGCGACGACAAGCTGGCGCAATGCGGCCTGGACGCATCCAGCAAAGGCTTGTGGCACGCGCGTGCAGGCTGGATCAAACCGGCGCGCCTGGTCGCGGCCTGGCTGCAAGCCAGGGGCGACGCAGCAACGATTGAATGGCGCGGCAATACAAAGGTAGAACGCCTTCAGCCTAGCGATAACAGCAACAGCGGTTGGCAAGCCGTCAGTGAATCGGGTGAAGTGCTGGCGCAGGCTGATCTGGTGGTGCTGGCAGCGGCCTACGACAGCCGGGCGCTGGCGGCGAGCGTGCATACCACCGCACTGGAGCTACAGCCGATTCGCGGACAGGTGTCGTGGGGACTGCATGAGGCAGGCGCGGTGAGCAACTCAGCCCTGCCACCCTTCCCTGTCAACGGCCATGGTAGCCTGATTCCGGCAGTGCCCATGCCAGGCGGGGCAGCGTGGGTGGCGGGTGCAAGCTTTGAGCGTGATGACAGCGTGCCGCACATCAAACCACAAGACCACCTTGATAATCTGGTGCGCCTGCAGACGCTGCTGCCAGAAGCCGCCGCATCATTAACGACAACGTTTACCAGTCAATTCAGCCAAGGCCAAGTGCACGGCTGGGCCGGCATTCGCTGTGCCACGCCCGCGCGGCTGCCGCTGGTGGCGCGCGTGGCGCAGAGCAGCACGGGTGCAGAGGTCTGGGTCTGCACCGGTATGGGCTCACGCGGGCTGACGTTTGCGGCGCTGTGTGCCGAATTGCTGGCAGCCCGCCTGCACGCTGAGCCACTGCCCATCGAGCAACGCCTGGCACTAGCGATGGGACTTGGCTAGCCCAGCAGCCACCCGGCGCGAAGTAAGCTGGGAACCCTGCTACTCGAAACCCCTTAAAATCGAGGGGTTCCACGCACTCGCTTCAACTCAACATGACGCACATCGTCTCCGAATCCTGCATCCGCTGTAAATACACTGACTGTGTGGATGTGTGCCCTGTGGACTGCTTCCGCGAAGGCCCGAACATGCTGGTGATTGACCCGGACGAGTGCATCGACTGCGCAGTCTGCATCCCCGAGTGCCCGGTCAACGCCATCTACCCAGAAGAAGATGTACCGGCTGACCAGTTGCACTTCATCAAGCTCAATCTTGAACTAAGCCACGCGGCAGGATGGAAAAGCATCACCAAGCGCAAAGAGCCTTTGCCCGATGCTGACGACTGGAAAGACAAAACTGAAAAGTTGTCTGAGCTGGTTCGATAACACCAGCGCTCCCGTGCCCGAGCAAGGCAAGAGGCTCGCGCTGACGACGACTGCAATCATCAGCAGCATGAAATTATCTGGAAAAAAAACGAGGTCACTTGATCATGAATGGCCGCCGTTCAGTAAGCCGCCACGCCACCGTCGGATCGCGGATCGCTTGCGCCTTCCAGCGTGCCGTCTGCATGGCGCACCAGAGCGCAGGCGTGGCCCATGGTTTCGTCGAATGGTCGCAAAACTTCGACTTCATGCCCGCGCGCGATCAGTTCGGCAATCAGCGATGGTGAAAAGCGTGCTTCGAGTTTGAGTGTGTCCGTGCTTTGACCCCAGGTGCGGCCCAGCAGCCAGCGCGGCGCTGTGACGGCGGTCTGCAAGGCCTGGCCAAACACGACATACCTTGTGAACACTGCGGCCTGGGTTTGCGGCTGACCGTCACCGCCCATGGCGCCGTAGACCATGATGCGTCCGTCCTTGAGCCGCGCTGCGGCCGGGTTCAGGGTATGAAAGGGCTTTTTTCTAGGCTTGAGCGCCAGCAGCTTGTTGTCATCGAGGCTGAAGGACGCACCGCGATTTTGCCAGTTGATGCCGGTGCCCGGCAGCACCACGCCACTGCCAAACTCGTGATAGATGCTCTGGATGAAGGACACCGCCAGCCCGCTTTCATCAATTACGCCCATCCAGACGGTGTCTCCCGGCCCAAGCCCCTGACCCCAGGGCGCTGCCTGATCAAGTGTTATGGTGGAGGCCATTGCATCGAGCCGGTCCGGACTCAGAAGTGACTGCGGGTCAATAGTCATGCAAGCGGGGTCGGTGACATAGCGGTCGCGCAGCTCAAAGGCGCGTTTGGTGGCCTCCACCACCAAGTGCACATGGTCAGCGCTGTCAGCCGACACACTGGCCAGACCGACGCGATCGAGCAGGCCCAGAATGGCGAGCGAGACCACGCCCTGGGTCGGTGGTGTCGTGTTGTAGAGCATGCCCGTTGAGTGCTCAAGCTGCAGTGGGGTTTTGACGCTGGCCTCATAGTCGCGCAGGTCTTGCGCTGTGAGCAGGCTGTCGATGGCCTTTAAGTCGGCGCTGATTTCTTCGGCCAGTGGACCTCGATAATAGCTGTCCAGCCCGTCGCGGGCCAGCATGCCGAGAGTGCGCGCCATACGTGGCTGTCTGAAACGCTGGCCGGTCAGAGGCAACTGCCCGTTGATCAGAAAGGTGTCTTCAAAACCGGGCTGCATTGCCAGCTCAGGGTGCTTGGCGCGAGTGGCGTTTTGCTGGCTCTCGGTGACTGGCATACCGTCTTTGGCATAGCCGATGGCGTCTTGCAGCAGGCGTGCCAGTGGCTGTTTGCCACCCATTTTTGCGCCGATTTCAAGCGCCTTATTCCAGCCGCCTACCGTCCCTGCCACCGTGTTGGCCGCCAGCGGGCCGCGCACCGGAATGGCTGACAGGCCGCGGCTTTGGTAGGCCTCTATGCTTGCAGCTGCGGCTGCCTGGCCGCAGGCATCGATGGCTATCGGTTCGCCGTCTGGAGGCACGATGAGCCAGAAGGAATCCCCACCTATGCCGTTCATGTGGGGATAGACCACCGCGATGCTGGCCGCTGCAGCAACCATGGCCTCAATCGCGTTGCCACCATCGCGCATGACAGATAAAGCCGTCTGCGCGGCCAGATGATTGGGCGCGACTGCGATGGCGTGGGTGGCGCGTGTTGTGTTCAACATAGGGGGGGTTCGGAACTTCGGTTTAGAGCGACGGGTCAGGCAACTGCTGTCATGCGTAAGGATAGATGCTATCGATGTCTCCCTCCTTAAGGGCTGAGGAATTGTGGCACTGCGATAGAACAGTCGTCAATCAAGAAGAAACCAACCAGCACGGGTTGGATCCTCTGATGGATACGGCATCACCTGCCGCCCAAGGGTAAACACATATTCTGAGGACACGATACAGTGAGATAGTTGGACTCAGCAAGGCAGCAGCACAAAGAGTGGCATGGTCCTTGCTGAACAGGACAGGCTATAGTCTGTTTTCTTTCCCCCCCCCATTTATCAGGAGTACTTCATGAAACTGAATCGACGTGGTTTTGTCACCAAAGGGGTGACTGCCGGCGCCCTCACTGCCGGCCTGGGCGCGCCCATGGTAGCGCGTGCGCAGCAGTCATTCAACTGGAAGATGACCAGCGCCTATACCAAGGGCTCGCCCTTTTATATGGATGGCCCGGGCAGCGCCACCGACCTGGCCCGCCGCATTGATGTCATGTCCAATGGGCGCGTCAAGATTCAGGTGTATGGCGCGGGCGAGCTGATCCCTGCGTTTGAGGGCTTTGATGCCGTGCGTGCTGGCACGGTGGAGATGAACCACGCCAACAGCTACTTCTGGACCGGCAAGACTTTTGCCGCCCAGTACTTCACGGCCGTGCCTTTCGGCCTGAACTTCCAGGGCATCAACGGCTGGTTCTACGACGGCGGCGGCATTGACCTGTGGAACGAGGTATATGCCCCGTTCGGCATGGTGGCCATGCCCTGCGGCAACACCGGCGTGCAGATGACCGGCTGGTTCAAGAAGGAAATCAACACCGTGGCCGACCTCAAGGGCCTGAAGATGCGCATTCCCGGCCTAGCCGGCCGGGTATACGCCAACTTGGGGGTGGATGTGAAGCTGCTGCCCGGGGGGGAGATTTTCCCCGCGCTGGAGCGTGGCGTGATTGATGCCGCCGAATTTGTCGGCCCCTTCCAGGACCGTCGCCTGGGCCTGCACAAGGCGGCCAAGTACTACTACACCTCGGGCTGGCATGAGCCGGCAACCGTGTCCGAATTGCTGATCAACAAGGCGGCCTGGGACAAGCTGCCGGCCGACCTCAAGGCCATCGTGCAAAACGCGGCGGCGGCTTGCAATGTGATCAGCGAGGCCTGGTGCCAGAAGGCCAATTCGGAGGCCATGGAAGACCTGATCAAGAACCATAAGGTGATTGCCAAGCCGTTGCCGGATGCCGTCCTCAAGGCGCTGCGCACTGAAACGGAAAAAGTGCTGGCCGAGGCCGTGGCCAAGGACCCGATGACCAAGAAGGTGCATGACTCCTACATGGCTTTCAAGGCCAAGTACGACCGCTGGATGGAAGTCAGCGAAGAGCACTACCACGTCAAAATACGCGGCTGAAGCGGGAGCCACCCCTCATGTTCAAGGCGATGTCAGTCGCCATGCAGGGGATTGAGGCGCTGATCGACGTGATTGGCCGGGCCACCCTGTGGGTGGCGCTGACCATGATCTCGCTGGTCGCGGTCAATGTGCTGCTGCGCTATTCATTCAGCTTCGGTTCGGTGTGGTCGCAGGAGCTGGAGTGGCATCTGCTGGCCGCCCTGATTCTGCTGGGCATGAGCTACGCACTGCAGCGTGGCGACAACGTTCGGGTGGATCTGTTCTACGCCAACTACAGCCCCAGGACCAAGTTCATCGTGGATGTTATCTCCGCCGTGCTCACCATCCTGGTGGCCCTGCTGTTTTTCAAGCTGTCCCTGGCCTATGTCGGGCAGTCCTATTCCGCAGGCGAAATATCCAATGACCCCGGCGGGATTCCTTACCGCTGGATTGTCAAGTCCCTGATTCCCATCGGTTACGCCCTGCTGACCTTGCAGGCCGTAGCCGAGCTGATGCGCAGGATATACACCTGGAAAACCCGCCAGGAGGCAGCGCATGTTTGAGCCGCAAACCTACGCCATCCTGATGCTGCTGGCCTTCTTCGCGATGCTCATGATCGGCGTGCCGGTGGCCATCACGCTGGCTACGGTGGGCTTTGTCTTTGGTTACCTGGGTTTTGGAGAGTCGCTGTTCAATCTGCTGCCTGCACGCGTCTATGGCATTGTGGCGGGTTATCAGTGGATGGCCATTCCGCTGTTTGTCTTCATGGGCGTGATGCTAGAAAAATCCCGCCTTGCGGACGACCTGCTGGACGTGATGGGCCACATCGCCGGCGGCGTACGCGGCGGCATGGGTGTGGGCATTGTGCTGTTTGGCGTGCTGATGGGCGCCACCACCGGCATCGTCGGCGCCACCGTCATCACGCTGGGCCTGCTGACCCTGCCGACGCTGATTCGTCGGGGCTATGACAAGGGCATTGCCTGCGGTGTCATCTGCGCCTCGGGCACGTTGGGGCAGATCATTCCGCCCAGTCTGATTCTCATTTTGCTGTCGGACATCATGCAGCTGTCGGTGGGTACGCTGTTTGCTGCCGCTGTCGGCCCAGGCATGCTGCTGGCGGCGACGTACATCATCTATTTACTGATTCGTGGCTGGATGAATCCGGAGTTGATGCCGCCGATTCCGATGGCAGAGCGTGATCTGGTGTCGCGCCGCCAGCTCTGGATCAGGTTCTGGAAAGTAGTGGTGCCGCCCATCCTGCTGGTGGTGTCGGTGCTGGGCTCCATCGTGGGCGGTGTGGCCGCGCCCACCGAGGCGGCCTCCATGGGCGCCATTGGTGCGGTGTTGATCACGATAATTTCTGGACGCTTCAGCATGAAAGTGCTCAAAGAGGTGGCATTGAGTACCAGCAAGATCACCGCCATCATGATGTTCATCCTGATGATGGCGCAGGTGTTTGCCCTGTCCTTCAGGGGCCTGCATGGCGAAGACCTGATTGTGCGCATGTTCGAGTGGCTGCCCGGCGGCGTCAACAGCGACATCTGGTTCATGATGTTCCTGATCTTCATTCTGGGTTTTTTCATCGAGTGGATCGAAATCAGCTACATTGCCGTGCCGCTTTTCCTGCCGGTGCTTCTGGCCCAGGGCGTGGACCCGGTGTGGCTGGCCATGCTGATCACGGTGAACCTGCAGTCTTCTTTCCTCACGCCGCCGTTTGGCTGGGCGCTGTTCTACCTCAAAGGGGTGGCCCCGCCGGAGGTCACCATCCGCGACATCTACAAGGGAGTGGTGCCGTTTGTCGCCATGCAGGGGGTGGCGTTGACCCTGGTGTTCTTCTACCCCCAGATTGCGCTCTGGCTGCCCAAGGCGATTGGCTGGTAGCTTCCCGGGGGCGCGCGGCCCGTCTAACGCGCTATCAGCACCGGAACCGATGACTCGGCGGCCACCTTTAAACCACACCTGCATTCGCTAGATCAGCTACAGTGGCGGCCTTAGACAATACCAAGACCAAATGACCCAACCAGATCGATTTCTTCTTGCCGGTGTGATGGGCTGGCCGGTGATGCACTCACGCTCGCCCATGATTCACAACCACTGGTTCGAGCAGCACCAGCTCAAGGGCACCTATGTGCCACTGGCGATCAAGCCCGAAACACTGGCGGCCGCGCTGCGTGCCTTGCACCCGCTCGGCTTTGCCGGCTGCAATCTCACCATTCCGCATAAACAGGCGGCGATGAAAATCGTCGATCAGGTCGATGCCGCCGCGCAGCGCATTGGCGCCATCAGTTGTGTCACCGTCAAGCCCGACGGGCGATTGGTTGGTAGCAACAATGACGCGTTTGGCTTCATTCGCAACATCAAGCAGGCGCAACCGGCCTGGCGCGCCGATACCGGCCCGATTGTGGTGATTGGCGCGGGCGGTGGCGCACGGGCGGTGTGCTGGGGGCTGCTGCAGGAAGGCGCGCGCGAGATCCGGCTGGTCAACCGGACCTTGAGCCGCGCGCAAGACATGGCGCAGGAATTCGGGCCGCAGATCAAAGCCTGCGCCTGGTCAGACCGGACCGACGTGATGGCGGGCGCGGCAATGGTGGTCAACACCACCAGTTCGGGCATGGTCGGGCAACCGGCTTTGGATGTCAGCCTTGAGCGGTTGCCCAAGTCTGCATTGGTCACCGACATTGTTTACATCCCGCTCGAAACCCCGCTGCTGGCGGCGGCGCGCCTACGCGGCAACCCGACGGTCGACGGCCTGGGCATGCTGCTGCACCAGGGGCCGCTGGCCTGGAAAGCCTGGTTCGGCATCGAGCCGACCGTCACGCCAGCGTTGCGGGCGCTGGTGGAAAAAAGCCTCTGAAGATTTTTTCAGCGGCTCACAGCTTGCCGTGGAAGTGATCCCAGGTGCGCTTGAACAGCTTTTCATTCCAGAGCTTCTCGCGGCACAGGACCAACTCCTGCTCGTTAAAGACATAGGGCTTGCCGATCTGCATGGCCATGTACTGGCGGCGCGCATTGTCTTCCATATAGACCATCAGCACAAAAGCTTCGATCAGGGAGCGCCCCACGGTCGCCGCGCCGTGCGCCTTCATGAGCGCCGCTGGGCGCTCACCCAGCGTGGCGGCCAGCCGGTCGGCCATCTTGACGTTGTTGATCGAATTGGGTGAATCGAGCACCGGCACCGGGTGGACCAGCGATCCCTGGGCGTAGACCGGCAGGTAGACCTGTCCCACCATGCTGAGGTAGGTGGACCACTCGGGGTGTGCGTGGATCACGGCCTGCACGTCGGGACGCGCGCGGTAAATGCCGGCGTGCAAATGAAACTCCAGCGGCGGCTGGCCATTACCCTCCACCAGCTTGCCTTCCATGTCGATCAGGCAGATGTCGTCCAGCGTCAAGTTGGCGCGCTGGCAGGAGCCGATGTTGATCAGCATGCGGTCGGGTGCGACGCGAATGCTGGCGTGGCCGTTGTAGTCGATGATGTCGGAGCGCTCCAGCATGCGGATGCAGTCCACCAGTTGCTGTTTGGAAATTTCGAGGTCTGTCATTTAAATGGCCCTACCAATTGACCTGGGCACGAATTTGCGTGCGCCACAAATCCCAGGCGCGCATGCCGGCGGTTTTGTTGACTTCATCGGCCAGGCGGCCTTCTTCCGGGTCCAGGCCGGCAACGTCCTGCCCCTGCGCCAGCGCCTGGGTCCAGTGCTGCACCCGCGCATTGACCTCGGTGTAGACGGCGCGAAACACCGCAACCTGCAAAGACGCGCCGCAAGCCACGCTGCCGTGCGCGCGCATCAGCACCACATCCTTAGGCCCCATGGTTTGCGCCAGTGCCACACCTTTGGCGCCGTTGCTCACCAGCATGTCGGTGGCACCAAATTTCTCGCGGATGTCGAACACCGGCACGCCTTGCGCCAGGAAAGCGGCGTTGTGGAACATGGCCTGCATTTTCAGACGCACCAGGCCGAAGGGAATGACCGAGGGCGAGTGGCTATGCACGACCGAGTTGATGTCGGGCCGGGCCTTGTAGATTTCCGAATGGATGAAGCGCTCCAGAAAGCTCGAGCGCCCGTTGGCGTTAACCGGCTGACTGTCCAGATCGTACTCAATGATGTCCTCAGGCGTGACCAGGGCGGGTGCCAGCGAGCGCGACATCAGGAAGCGATTCGGCGCGGTGGGGTGGCGCAGCGAGACATGGCCAAAACCGTCGACCACGCCTTGCGCCACCAGGATGCGGCTGGCGGCGGCCAGGTCCTTGAGCAGCGCCTCGGGCACCGGGCCGCCCGAGACAGGAATTGTGGGAGTCGTCATCAGATGATTACCTTGGTGGAAATGCTGGCGGGGAAGATTTCTTCGGGCGTGAACTGGCGGTGCGCAATGCCTTGCTGGAAGGTGTAGAGCGCCATTTGCTCCCAGGTCGCGCGGTTCTCCTCAATCCCGTAGGGGAATATGTCGCCGTCGAACATGTCGCGCATTTTGCGCGCGTAGCTGGCCAGCCAGGGCAAGGGGTAGCGCGACACCGCCGGATCGAACAGCCTCTCGATGCTGCGGCGCTTGGACTCCTGGAAGGCGTTGTACAGGTTGCGCGCAACCCAGGGGTGCTCGTCATGCACATGCTTTTGCATGGCAATGATGTGCATGATGGGCCAGACCTTGGTCTTGGCGTAGTAGGCCTCTTCCATCTCCAGAAAATCGGGGAACAGCCGCACCACATCGGGGTGCCCTTCGAGGAAGCAGGTCGGCGGGCGCGCGATGATGGCGCAATCAATCTCACCCGCAGCCAGCAGGTCGCTGAGCGACTTGTCGGCCACGCGCGTGAGCTTGACGCCCGGCGGCAGCGTGATCTCAACTTTCTCTTCGCGCCCAGGCGAGTTGGCGCCGGCCTGGTACCAGTGCACGTCGCTCAGCTTGACGCCCATGTCGTTGTGCAGCCAGCCGCGCATGTAGACCGCGGCCGAGTGCGCCCATTCGGGCGAGCCAACCTTTTTTTCGATCAAGTCCTTGGCGGTTTTGATGCCGCTTTTCTTGTTGACGTAGAACGAGCTGAAACGAAACAGCCGCGAGCAAATGACGGGCAAGCCGATGATGTTGCTGTCCTTGCGCGTGACCTGCGTCGCAAACTTAGCGAACGAGAGCTCGGACAAATCAAACTCGCGCCCGGCCGTGAAACGCGCAAAGCATTCATGGTGACCCAGGTTGAGCCAATTAAGGTCAATGCCTTCGGCCTTGACCAGCCCCAAGCGCAGATCGCGGAAATGATCGTAGTCAGTCGTCGCAATCGATAGTTTCAACAAGGTCATGCAGCATCCGAAAAACTTGGAGTATAACCAGCGGATGACCGCGGCTTTGCAAAACAAAAAAGCACCGAGGCTTTAGGCCTGGGTGCTTGATTGAACTTGAATTTTTTGGCTCCTCAACCTGGACTCGAACCAGGGACCTACGGATTAACAGTCCGACGCTCTACCAACTGAGCTATTGAGGAATACAGCCTTAAATTATAGCTTGGATTTTTTGCTGCTTCGCCTGCTCTGCCTATGTAATCGCCGACCCAAGCCCCTGCCATCACCACCGCTCCGCTACGATCAAAGCATGTCCAAAACCGCGCGCGCATTGCCATGGCTGGAAGCTGGGGATAGCTTTCCGGCCATCGACACGGCCTGGGGTGCTCGTGACCCTGCGCCTGGGCTGCTGGCGGCGGGTGGTGTGCTGGATGTACCGACCTTGCTGGCCGCTTATTCGCAAGGCATTTTTCCGTGGTTTAGCGATGACCAGCCGGTGCTGTGGTGGAGTACTGACCCGCGCATGGTGCTACAGACGCGCAACTTCAAGCTGCACAGATCACTGCGTAAAAGCCTGAGTCATTTTGTGAATGATGCCGATTGCGAGATCAGATTTGACAACTCCTTTGCGCAGGTCATTGAAAGCTGTGCGGGCAAGCCGCGTGCGCAGCAGCCAGGTACGTGGATAGTGCCAAGCATGGTTGAAGCCTATATCGCGCTGCATGTGGCTGGCCACGCCCACAGCGTGGAGACATGGATTAATGGCGAACTGGCGGGTGGGCTGTATTGTGTGAACATTGGCGGGGCGGTGTTTGGTGAATCGATGTTTGCGCACAAAACCGATGCGTCAAAAATCGCACTGGCTGCGTTGATTGCTTTTTGCAGAGCCAAGGGCATTGCAATGATTGATTGCCAGCAGAACACGCAGCACCTGGCATCGCTAGGTGCGCTTGAGATGTCCCGTGAAGATTTTGCCGTCCATCTGGCCAAAACCGTTGGCAAGGCCGCACCCGTGTGGCGGTTTGAGCCCCTATACTGGTCTGAGATTTTGACTGCCAAAACACCGCAAACCTGATCAGATCACCACCGTGACGCACCTTAAAGACCTGCCGCTGCAAACCCTGCAGTTTTACACGACGGCACCCTACCCTTGCAGCTACTTGCCGGGCAAGCAGGCGCGATCGCAGGTGGCTACGCCCAGCCATTTGATTCATAACGACGCGTATTCAGAGCTGGTGACACAGGGCTTCAGGCGCAGTGGCATGTTTACCTACCGCCCGTATTGCGATGGCTGCCAGGCCTGCGTACCGCTGCGGGTGCCGGTTAAAACCTTTGTAGCTGACCGCAGCCAGCGCCGTGCCTGGACAAAGCACAGCACGCTACAGGCGCGAGTGCTCAAGCTGTGCTTTAGCAATGAGCACTACCAGTTGTACCTGCGCTACCAAAATGGACGCCACGCGGGCGGTGGCATGGACCACGACAGCATTGACCAGTACACGCAGTTCTTGCTGCAAAGCCGGATGAATTCGCGGCTGGTGGAGTTTCGTGAAAGCATGCCCAATGGCGAGGCTGGTGCGCTCAAGATGGTGTCGATTCTGGATGTACTTGAAGATGGTATTTCTGCGGTGTACACCTTTTACGAGCCCGACCAGGGGGCCAGCTATGGCAACTACGGCGTGCTATGGCAAATTGAGCAGACCAAGCGGCTTGAGCTGCACTATGTGTATCTGGGCTACTGGATTGCCCAAAGCCCGAAGATGGCTTACAAGGCAGGGTTCAAGCCGAGTCAGGTGCGGGTTGACGATAAATGGATTTGTGGGCCTTCGAGCAGTGGGGTTATTGGGGTCAGACGCCAATAACCCCACTGTAAAATTTTGGTAGAAAACATAACATGACAAAGCTCAACTCCACTCTATCTGCAAAGCCAACCGTCCAGGTCATTGAGCGCATGTTTACCCTGCTGGAGATACTGGCCGACCGCGAAGAGGCCATGCCCCTCAAAGAGATTGCAGAAAAGTCCGGCCTGCACCCATCTACTGCACACCGCCTATTGAATGACCTGGCCACAGGCCGCTTTGTTGACAGGCCGGTGGCTGGCAACTACCGCCTTGGAATGCGCCTGCTGGAACTGGGCAACCTAGTTAAAGCGCGCCTCGACGTGCGTGATGCGGCCCTGACCCCCATGCGCGAGCTGCACAAGCTGACGCAGCAACCCGTCAACCTGAGCATGCGCCAGGGTGACGAGATTATTTATGTAGAGCGGGCATACAGCGAGCGTTCGGGCATGCAGGTAGTCAGGGCCATTGGTGGCCGCGCACCGCTGCATTTAACGTCTGTAGGCAAACTGTTTTTGGCGTTTGACGACCCGCAACGCCTGCGGGCTTACGCGACCCGCACCGGCCTTTCAGGGCAGACAAAAAACAGCATCACACAGCTACCGGTACTGGAACGTGAGCTATCAAAAGCACGCCAATATGGCATTGCACGCGACAACGAAGAGCTGGAGCTGGGTGTGCGCTGCATGGCCGCAGGCATTTACGATGACCAGAACAAGCTGGTGGCTGGGCTGTCTATTTCAGCTCCAGCAGATCGGCTAGAGGAGCATTGGTTAACCAAGCTACAGGCAACAGCCAATGAAATTTCAACTGCGTTGGGCTACAAACCGCGATAAAGATCGGGGATCGGAGGGTTATTGGGACTAACCGCTGATTTGCTTGATGGTGGTGCTGATGTCTACCTTGGCAGGTGCTGACTCCACCCAACGGCGCACCCGCTCTGCGTCACCCAGGCGGCTTAATGTGCCTGCTGAATCCAGAAAAACCATGATCAGCTTGCGGCCAGCAATTTTGGTTTGCATCACAAGACACTGCCCGGCTTCGCGGATGTAACCGGTTTTTTGCAATCCAATGTCCCACTCGGGGTTTTTAAGCAGGCGATTGGTGTTGTTGTATTGCAGGGTACGGCTGCCGACTGCAACCTGGTAGCCGGGCGACGTGGTTAGTTCGCGCAACAGCGCGTCGCCGTGTGCAGCGTTGACCAACGTCGCCAGGTCACGCGCGCTCGACTGGTTGCGGCTGGATAAACCGGTTGGCTCTGCATAGCTGGTATCGTTCATGCCGAGCAACTTGGCTTTGGTGTTCATCAAGCTGACAAATGTAGCCATGCCACCCGGATAAGTGCGGCCCAGGGCGTGGGCTGCGCGGTTTTCGCTGGACATCAAAGCCAGGTGCAATAACTCGCCGCGGGTGAGGGACGTGCCCACCTTCAGTCGGGAACTGCTGTGCTTCTCAGTGTCTACATCGTCTTGCGTCACGGCAATGATTTCGTCCATCGGCAACTTGGCACCACTGACAATCACGCCCGTCATTAATTTTGTGAGCGATGCGATTGGCAATACTGCACTGTCGTTTTTGCTGAACAGCACTTCGTGTGTATCTTGGTCAATAACCAGCGCCACACTGGATTTCAAATCAAGCGCGTCTTGTGCGCCATGCAGTCCAGCGATTTGACCGTATGAGGGCTTTGCTGGAACGGCGGCATAAATAATGCCTTTTTGCTTGCTACCAGATACAAAACGCACGCTTTTCCGCTCAGAAACTGATTTTTTGGAACTGCTTGTTTTTGTAACTGGCTGTTTTTTTGCAATCGCGCGTTTGTCGGTTTCAGCACTGGCCACAGGAACTGCAAGCGCGGTAAACAAGGCCAGCAAACTGACGATTTTTAATGCCTGATTGAAAATCTGCTTAGACATGCTGGTGTGTCCTGCTTGGGATTGCAATTAAAAACATGGCTGGAGTGTATACAAATACAAAAAGTCACGCAATATCAAAAACTTGCGTGACTTTCTTAAAAAGACACTTAATTGTGAGTTTTTGGGGTCAGAGTCCAAATTCATCGTGCCTTTGGCACACCCTCCGGGTGCGATGCTCTGCATCGCAATGAAATTGGCGTCTGACCCCAATAACTCTTGAATTTAATGATTTATTTACATCTATCGATGACTTAACCTTAGCCCTGTGCCGCAACCCGGTCAGCCTTACTCTGCAATTTATTCAAAGCGCTGAGATAGGCTTTTGCCGATGCCACCACGATATCGGGGTCAGAGCCCACACCATTGACGACGCGCCCGCTATTTTGCAAACGAACTGTTACCTCTCCCTGGCTTTCAGTTGAGCCGCTGATGGCATTGACAGAGTAAAGAACCATCTCGGCACCACTTTTGACATGCGACTCAATCGCTTTGAGTGACGCATCAACCGGGCCATTGCCGTCTGACTGGCACTTTACTTCTTTTCCAGCCACCGTAAAAACAACGCTGGCTTGCGGGCGCTCGCCAGTTTCACTGTGTTGGGACAGCGACACAAAGCGGTATTGCTCGTTGTCGTGACTAACGCTTTCATCACTGACCAGCGCCAGAATGTCTTCGTCAAAAATCTCTCTCTTGCGGTCAGCAAGGTCTTTGAACTTGATGAATGCGCTATTGATGTCGACTTCGCTTTCCATCGCCACGCCCAGCTCCTGCAGGCGTTGCTTGAAAGCGTTGCGGCCACTAAGTTTGCCAAGTACGATTTTGTTGGAGCCCCAACCCACGTCTTCTGCACGCATGATTTCGTAGGTGTCACGCGCTTTAAGCACGCCGTCCTGATGGATACCTGAAGCGTGCGCAAAGGCATTGGCACCCACGATCGCCTTGTTGGGCTGCACCACAAAGCCGGTGGTTTGACTGACCATGCGGCTAGTCGCCAGAATGTGTTTGGTATCTATGCCGATGTCGAGGTTGAAATAGTCCCTGCGCGTTTTGACCGCCATGACGACTTCTTCAAGCGAACAATTGCCTGCGCGTTCGCCAAGGCCGTTGATGGTGCATTCCACCTGCCGCGCACCACCGATTTTTACGCCTGCAAGCGAGTTGGCAACTGCCATGCCGAGATCGTTGTGGCAATGCACGGACCAGACCGCCTTGTCGCTGTTGGGGATACGTTCACGCAGGTTTTTAATGAAATAGCCATAGAGTTCGGGGACTGCGTAGCCAACCGTGTCTGGCACATTGATGGTGGTTGCGCCTTCAGCAATCACGGCCTCAATCACACGGCACAAAAAGTCGGGGTCGGAGCGGTAGCCGTCTTCAGGGCTGAACTCAATATCAGACATCAGGTTGCGCGCAAAGCGCACCGACAGTTTGGCCTGCTCAAACACCTGGTCGGGTGTCATGCGCAATTTCTTTTCCATGTGCAATGCACTGGTGGCAATAAACAGGTGCAGACGACCGGATTTGGCAGGTTTGATAGCCTCGGCTGCACGCGCAATATCGCGGTCATTGGCACGCGCCAGCGAACACACGGTCGAGTCCTTGATGACTTCGGCAATGGCCTTGATAGATTCAAAGTCACCGTTGGAGCTGGCAGCAAACCCGGCCTCGATCACGTCGACCTTGAGGCGCTCAAGCTGGCGTGCAATGCGCAGCTTTTCATCGCGGGTCATGGACGCACCAGGCGATTGTTCGCCGTCACGCAAGGTGGTGTCAAAAATGATCAGTTTGTCGGTCATGTGAGATCCTTTAAATACCCAGCTAAATGTGCTTTAAATCAAAACCAACAGCCCAAAGAAAAACGGCCCGCTGCTGGTGCAAACGGGCCGTTTGAGATTGGTTAACGCGTACGCTACCGTCTCCGCCCGTTGGCAGATAGCAGTAGTGCTAGCGAAATTCTGTTCATGCTTTCATGTTAGCACAGCTTATTTGTGCAGGCCGCGCTCGTCGGGTTCGTCCTTTGATGTCGAGATAACACTGGTTTGAATACCCTTGAACTTGCGCCAGCCATAAATGACATAGCCGCTGAGTCCATACGCAACAAAAACGCCAAACATCACGGTGGGCGGATCGATGTTGATGGCAGCGATACCCAGGGCAATCAACACAATCACCACAAATGGCACGCTTCTCTTCATCTGAACATCTTTGAAACTGTAAAAAGGGACATTGGTCACCATGGTCAGTCCCGCATACAAGGCCAATACAAACGTAATCCAGGGAATGGCGACACCCCACAGCGCATCGGTACCCTTGAATCCAAATTCGGTCATCAACCAGATGAAGCCGGCGATCAGCGCCGCAGCGGCCGGTGACGGCAAGCCCTGAAAATAGCGCTTGTCAACCACGCCAGTATTGACATTGAAGCGCGCCAAGCGCAGCGCGGTACACGCACAGTAGACGAAGGCAGCAATCCAGCCCCAGCGCCCCAGGTCTTTGAGCGCCCATACGTACGCAATGAGCGCTGGCGCAGCCCCAAAGGACACCATATCGGACAGCGAGTCCATCTGCTCACCAAACGCACTTTGTGTGTTGGTCATTCGGGCCACACGTCCATCCAGACTGTCGAGCACCATCGCACAAAAAATGCCAATAGCGGCAAGATCGAATCGACCATTGATGGCCATAACGATGGCATAAAACCCACCGAAAAGCCCTGCAAGCGTGAACAGATTGGGAAGTATGTAAATGCCTTTGCGGCGCTTGCGTACCACCACAACCTCTGATGTGACTTCGGCTTGTTTGTCAGCATGCATAAAAAGTACTCCTGAAGCCCTATTTACAGGACAAAACCGGAACGTCTTGCGAATCAGTTGCGAGTCTGGTCAACCAGCTTGTTCTTCGCGATCCACGGCATCATGGCGCGCAGCTTGGCACCCACGATTTCGATCTGGTGCTCGGAATTGAGGCGACGGCGGCTGATCAGCGTCGGTGCGCCAGCCTTGTTTTCAAGGATGAAGCTCTTGGCGTATTCACCGGTCTGGATATCTTTCAGAATCTGCTTCATGACCTGCTTGGTCTCGCTTGTAACGATGCGCGGGCCGCTCACGTACTCGCCGTATTCGGCATTGTTCGAGATGGAGTAGTTCATGTTGGCGATACCACCTTCATAAATCATGTCGACGATCAGCTTTAATTCGTGCAGGCATTCGAAGTAGGCCATTTCAGGCGCATAACCAGCTTCCACCAGGGTTTCGAAACCGGCCTTGATGAGTTCAACCGTACCGCCGCAGAGCACAGCCTGTTCGCCGAACAGGTCGGTTTCAGTTTCTTCGCGGAAGTTGGTTTCAATGATGCCGGCCTTGCCGCCGCCATTGGCCATCGAGTAAGACAAGGCCATTTGCAAGGACTTGCCGGACTTGTCCTGATGTACAGCGACCAGATGGGGCACGCCGCCACCCTGGGCGTAGGTACCGCGCACGGTGTGGCCAGGAGCCTTGGGGGCGACCATCCACACATCCAGATCAGCACGCAGGTTGACCAGGCCGTAATGAACGTTAAAGCCGTGGGCAAATACCAACGCAGCGCCTTGCTTGATGTTGGGCTCCACGTCGTTCGCATAGACGACGCCGATTTGCTCGTCGGGTAACAGCATCATCACCACGTCGGCGGCTTTGACCGCATCGGCAACTTCAGTAACCTTCAGGCCGGCCTTTTCAACCTTGGGCCATGAAGCTCCACCCTTGCGCAGGCCAACAACAACTTTGACACCGCTGTCGTTCAAATTCTGGGCATGGGCGTGGCCCTGGCTACCGTAGCCAATGATGGCAACGGTTTTGCCCTTAATCAGGCTCAGGTCGCAGTCTTTGTCGTAATAAACTTTCATTTTTTTCTCCGAAGGTAAATTTTCTGTTAGGTCTAATCAGGCTCTGAGGATTCGCTCTCCACGGCCAATGCCACTGGAACCGGTACGCACCGTCTCAAGGATGGCACTGCGGTCAATTGCCTCCAGGAAGGCATCGTTCTTTGACTGATCGCCGGTAAGCTCAATGGTGTAACTTTTTTCAGTCACATCAATAATCCGCCCCCGGAATATATCCGCCATACGCTTCATCTCTTCGCGCTCCTTGCCGACCGCGCGCACCTTGACCATCATGAGCTCGCGCTCGGTGTAAGAGCCCTCGGTCAAATCAACCAGCTTGACCACGTCGATCAGGCGGTTCAGTTGCTTGGTAATCTGCTCGATCACGTCATCCGACCCATAGGTCTGGATGGTCATACGCGACAGCGTCGGGTCTTCCGTCGGCGCGACGCTCAGGCTTTCAATGTTGTAGCCGCGAGCAGAGAACAGACCGACGACACGGGAAAGAGCGCCCGGCTCGTTTTCCAGCAAAATTGCAATGATATGTTTCATAGGAAGATTCCTCTTTTCGCTGCCCTCCCCTGCGCACGGTAATGCGCAAGCTTGGCAAACAATAGATTCGTCAGTTGACGGGGTGAATGAATGAAAGGGCGATGCGGTCAGTGGTCTTCCGGCCCCAGCAGCATTTCAGTGATGCCCTGGCCGGCTTTCACCATCGGGAACACGTTTTCCGTCGAATCGACGCGGAAATCCATGAACACGGTGCGGTCCTTAAGCTTGCGCGCTTCGCGCAGCGCCGGCTCCACATCCTGCGGCTTTTCGATCAGCATGCCGACATGGCCATAAGCCTCGGCGAGCTTCACAAAATTAGGCAGCGCATCCATATAGCTGCAGCTGTAACGACCCTTGTAGTCAAATTCCTGCCACTGGCGCACCATGCCCAGGTAACCGTTGTTCAGCGACACGATCTTGATTGGCGTGTTGTATTGCAGGCAGGTGGACAGCTCCTGGATACACATCTGCACCGAGCCATCACCGGTGATGCAATAGACTTCGCTGTCAGGCCGGGCCAGCTTGATGCCCATGGCATAGGGAAGGCCAACGCCCATGGTACCCAGGCCGCCCGAGTTGATCCAGCGGCGCGGCTCGTCGAACTTGTAATATTGCGCGGCCCACATCTGGTGCTGGCCAACGTCGGCCGTGATGTAGGTATCGGCGTCCTTGGTCAGGTTCCACAGCGTCTCCACCACGTACTGCGGCTTGATCACGTCGCCCGAACCCATGCTGTATTTCAGGCAATCACGTTTGCGCCAGCCTTCGATCGTTTCCCACCAGCCGGCCAGGGCGTTGGCGTCGGACTTGAGGCCGGACTCCTTGATCATGGTGATCAGCTCGGTCAGCACGTCCTTGACGTCGCCGACGATGGGAATGTCCACCTTCACGCGCTTGGAGATGCTCGTCGGGTCGATATCGATGTGAATGATCTTGCGTTCGTTCTGCGCGAAATGCTTGGGGTTTCCGATCACGCGGTCGTCAAAACGCGCGCCGATAGCCAGCAGCACGTCACAGTTTTGCATCGCATGGTTGGCTTCAAACGTGCCGTGCATGCCCACCATGCCGAGGAATTTTTTGTCGCTGGCCGGGTAAGCGCCCAGGCCCATCTGCGTGCTGGTACAGGGGTAGCCCAGCATATCGACCAAGATGCGCAGCTCTTGCGAGGCGTTGCTCATCACCACGCCACCGCCGGTGTAAATGTAGGGTCGCTTGGCCGTCAGCAGCAGTTGCAGCGCCTTGCGAATTTGCCCATCGTGGCCTTTGCGCACCGGGTTGTAGGAGCGCATTTCAATGGTCTGCGGGTAGCCGGTGTAAAGCGTCTTATTAAACGAGACATCCTTGGGAATGTCCACCACCACCGGGCCGGGCCGGCCACTGCGCGCAATGTGAAAGGCCTTTTTCATCGTCTCTGCCATCTGGCGCACGTCCTTGACCAGGAAGTTGTGCTTGACGATGGGCCGCGTGATGCCGACCGTGTCGCACTCCTGGAAGCCATCCGTGCCAATCAAGTGTGTTGGCACCTGGCCGGTGATGATGACCATCGGAACGCTGTCCATGTAGGCCGTGGCGATACCGGTGACGGCGTTGGTCACGCCGGGGCCGGAAGTGACCAACACAACGCCAACCTCGCCGGTAGCACGTGCATAACCGTCCGCAGCATGGACGGCCCCCTGCTCATGACGCACCGTAACGTGCAGGATAGTGTCCTGCTTGTAAAACGCGTCATAGATATGAAGCGCCGCACCACCGGGATAGCCCCAGACGTACTTGACGCCTTCAGCCTGCAAGGCTTTGACGAGAATCTCCGCCCCGCGAAGCTCTTCGGATTGCACAGTCGGATTTGAGGTTGCAGACGCCGCTGCTGCCGAAGCGATTTCGGCTTTTGAAATTTCCATGATGAACCTTTGTGAATTTCTCTAACGAAATACCTTGGGTGCCTCTTGGCCCGCTCTTGTGAAGCAGCGTCGAGACTTGAGGCCAAAACCATGAGCAGAAACATATTCCGCCGAGCCATGACCCGTTTGCTTTTTAAATTGCAACTAGCATTATGACATTTCGTGTTGCACAATCGCCGCAGTTGACGGGGAAAGCAGCGATGCGATAATTTTCAGTCGATCCGCATAATAATGACGACGCTGGACAAACTGAACACCCCTACCGTTGGCAACCGAACAAGAACTTTCTGACTTCCTGAAAAGCGTTGAAAAACGTGCTTTCAAGCGAAGCGTCTACCACGTGCGGGACGAAGAAGCGGCTCTTGACATCGTTCAGGACAGCATGATGAAGCTAGCGCACAGCTATGGCGACAAGCCCGTGGCCGAGTTGCCCATGCTGTTTCAGCGGATTTTGTCCAATACTACCCTAGACTGGTTCCGCCGCCGCAAGACCCGGAACGCCCTTTTTTCCAATATGAGCGACTTCGAATCCGCCGGAGGTGACGGAGATTTTGATATTTTGGAAACTTTGGAGGCCAAAAATGAATCCGAAGGAACAGAAAGTGCCCAGGACGCGACCGAGCGGGCGCAGATATTGCGTGAGATCGAAGTGGCAGTAAAACAGCTGCCGGGCCGTCAACGGGAAGCGTTTCTGATGCGTTACTGGGAGGAGCTGGATGTGGCTGAAACAGCCGCTGCTATGGGTTGCTCCGAAGGTAGCGTTAAAACGCATTGTTCGCGAGCAGTTCTTGCCCTGGGCAAAGCATTGGGAGCCAAAGGTATAAAACTATGACTAATTCATTACAAAATCGAGCCGACATCCTCCAGGAGAGGTTTGCCCTGAAGGCCGCCTCTTACCTGACAGCAGGTACGGCGGATATTCCCTACGAGATTTCAGAGCGCCTGCGCGCTGCACGGGCACAGGCCGTTTCAAAACGCAAAATTGCACGCACCCAAACGCTTGGCAGCGTGATCAACACCGGTTCTGGCGCAGCGCTTACCTGGGGTTCGAACGACGGCTTGAACTGGTGGTCACGTATCGGCTTGGTGGTGCCGCTGATTGCGCTGGTCGTAGGTCTGCTCACCATCAATTCCATTCAAAACGACAACCGTGCCAAAGAAATTGCAGAGCTGGACTCTGCCCTTTTGACCGATGAGTTGCCACCAGCCGCTTTTGCAGACCCCGGTTTCGTCCAGTTCCTCAAGGCCAACCATTAAACCTTGACAAGCGCAATTGTTAAAATGATTCCGCAAGCAGTTTTTTTACCCCTCTCATTGTGGCGTCTGGTTTTAGGCTGCCTGTGCGTTTTTCACGCACAGGCAGCCGCACAGACAACCGAACTCGTAACACCCCGGCCCGCCGTCAGCGCCCCCTCGGTCAGCAAGGTCACAAGCTCAAAGCCCACTTGGGCAGAGCTCACACCCATGCAGCAGCAAACGCTCAAACCTTTGGCCTCAAGCTGGGCTACCCTGACCGCAGCACACAAGCGCAAGTGGCTTGAGGTTTCCAAAAACTACCCATCGCTGCCGCCAGAAGGCCAGGCAACCATGCACAGCCGCATGAATGAATGGGTCGCGCTTAGTCCAGCACAACGCGCCGAAGCACGGCTTAACTTTGCCAAAACCAAAGAGCTGTCAAAACAACTGACCGCCGAGGAAAAAAAGGCGAAATGGGAGACCTATCAAGCCTTGAGCGCAGAGGAAAAACAAAAACTCGCCGCCAAAGCCCCGCCACGACCGACTGGTGCGGCTCCAGCCGTCAAACCCGTTGGACCACAAAAGCTGACGACTTTACCTGCCCGAAGTGTCAAGCCTGAGGCTGAAATCGCCCCAAAAAACGCAGCTACCCCGGCGGCAGACGATGCCGTGCCTGCGGTAGCCGGTACGCCGCCACCTCAAAACTAAAGTGGGTTATTGGGGTCAGACACCAATTTCATTGCGATGCAGAGCCTCGCACCCGGAGGGCGTGCCAAAGGCACGATGAATTTGGACTCTGACCCCAAAAACCCACTCACCGTGACAACTCTTGCTATCCCATCTCTTCCCAGACGCATGGCATGCTGGGTTTATGAGGGCTTGCTGATGTTTGGTGTGGTTTTCATCACGGGCTACCTTTTCGGCACCTTGAGCCAGACGCGCAATGCGCTGGACAACCGCCATGCCCTGCAAGCGTTTGTATTTATCGTTTTCGGCATTTACTTTGTCTGGTTCTGGGCCAAAGGTCAAACCCTGGCCATGAAGACATGGGATATCCGTATAGTCGACACCCATGGTGCGCTGATTACCCAAAAACGCGCACTGCTGCGCTACGTCCTGAGCTGGGTGTGGTTTTTACCGCCGCTGTTACTGAGTTGGCTGCTGGCATTACCAGGCAAGGAAGGCGCAGTTTTGACCATAGTCTGGATCGCTGTGTGGACCGTGATGGCAAGATTTCATCCGCAAAAACAGTTCTGGCACGATGCATGGGCGGGCACACGGCTGGTAAGCTGGGTCGCGCCTGATGCACCCAAACGCGCAACAAGGCAATTCGCCCGAAAAATGAATTTATAGAGATGCCCTTCAAGTTGCCACAAAGCAACGCGACAATGCTCCATATGCCAAGACCACCTGCATTTTCAGTCTGCGTTTACTGCGGGTCGCGCAGCGGTAACCAGAGTGCGTTTGCAGATGTCGCGCTCGAAGTAGGCACCTGGATAGGTTCGCACGGAGGGCAACTGGTTTACGGCGGTGGCCGTAACGGACTCATGGGCATCGTCGCGGATGCCACGCTGGCTGCCGGAGGCCGCGTGATTGGAGTCATACCCAAAGCGCTGGTCGAGAAGGAATGGGCGCATAACGGCTGCACAGAGCTGCACGTCGTCAAAACCATGCATGAACGCAAGCGCATCATGGCAGAGCACGCTGATGCATTTTTAGTGCTGCCCGGGGGCATAGGCACACTCGAAGAGTTTTTTGAAGCCTGGACCTGGCGCCAGCTTGGCTACCACGACAAACCGGTTGGCCTGCTCAATACCAATGGCTACTTCGACAACTTGCTGGCGTTCTTGAAATCGTCTGTTGAAAACGGTTTCATGAATGACTGGTTGATGGATTTGATCAGCACTGGTAGCCAAGCCAGGCCTCTACTTGAAGCGCTGGTTCAGGCTTCCGGCATGAAGCCTGTGGCAACCCGGCTCGATCAGATCTAGGCTTGCCAAGCCAGCATCACGCGGTCAAACGGCAGCTTCGTCCTGCTCACCCGTGCGAATGCGCACGGTACGCTCAACGCTGGTAATGAATATCTTGCCGTCACCGATCTTGCCAGTACGTGCGGCGCGAACGATGGCATCGACACAACGCTCCACTTCGCTGGTTTTGACGACGACTTCGACTTTTACCTTGGGTAAAAAGTCAACCACGTATTCGGCTCCACGATACAGCTCGGTATGGCCTTTTTGCCGACCAAAGCCTTTAACCTCTGTAACCGTCAAGCCGGTCACACCGCACTCGGCCAGCGCCTCGCGGACTTCTTCTAATTTGAAAGGCTTGAGGATGGCGGTAATTTGTTTCACTGAAATGTCTCCGTTAATTAATGGGTTTTTGGGGTCAGAGTCCAAATTCATCGTGCCCTTGGCACGCCCTGCGGGTGCGATGCTCTACATCGTAATGAAATTGGCGTCTGACCCCAATAACCCTCTGGTTTAAGCACGAAATTTGCTGGTGATAGGGTAGCGCCAATCCTTGCCAAAACTCCTGTGGGTTACCCGAATGCCGATCGGGGCCTGGCGACGCTTGTATTCATTGATCTTGATAAGCCGCATGACGCGCTCGACCACAGCGGCATCAAAGCCTGCCGCAACAATGCTGTCAACGCTCTGGTCGTTTTCCATGTAGCGGGTCAGGATGGCATCGAGCACATCATACGGTGGCAAGCTGTCCGCATCTAGCTGGTCGGCGCGCAACTCGGCACTTGGCGGGCGGGTGATGATTCGCTCGGGAATCGGCTGCGCGCCCGTGCCATACGGGTCGTTCTCGTTGCGCCAGCGCGCCAGACCAAATACCGTGGTTTTCAGCAAATCCTTGATAACTGCAAAGCCGCCCGCCATATCACCGTATAAGGTGCAGTAGCCGGTAGCCATTTCGCTCTTGTTGCCAGTCGTCAGCACAATTGAGCCAAATTTGTTGCTAAGTGCCATTAAAAACACGCCACGAATTCGCGCCTGGATATTTTCTTCGGTCGTGTCTTCCTTCAGGCCCTTGAACTCATCTGAGAGCGATGCCTTGAAAGCCTCAAACTCCGGAACAATCGATATTTCGTCGTAACGCACCTTCATGCGGGCGGCCATGTCGCGCGCATCAATCCACGAAATGTCGGCGGTGTAGGGTGACGGCATCATCACCGTGCGCACCTTGTCAGCACCCAGGGCATCAACTGCGATTGCCAGCACCAGGGCTGAATCAATACCGCCCGAGAGACCCAAAATCGCACCCGGAAATCCGTTTTTACCCAGATAGTCGCGAACGCCCAGCACCAGCGCGTCCCAGATGTCAGCCTCACGGCTACGTTCAGGGGCCACGTCTGCTATCAACTTAATAGCTGCTTGCGCCCGTTCTGCCTGCACTACAAAAGCTTTCTCTCTAAAACTCTCGGCCCGCCCTGCAACTACGCCGTCGGCCTGAAGCGCAAACGAGCGACCCTCAAAAACAATTTCGTCCTGCCCGCCCACGAGATGTGCGTAAATCAGCGGCAGACCGGTCGCCCGGGCCCTAGCACTCATCATGGCCTCGCGCTCAGCGCCTTTACCGACATGAAAGGGCGAGGCATTGATGACCACCAGCAACTCGGCCCCCGCCTCTTTGGCCAGCCGCCCCGGTTCTTCAAACCATGCGTCTTCGCAAATCAGCAGTCCGACGCTGATGGCAGCGTCGCCGTCCCCAGCCTGAAACACGCAAGTCCCCTGCCCTGGCGTGAAATAGCGGCGTTCATCAAACACTTGGTAATTGGGCAGCTCTCGCTTGGCATAGGTCTCAATAATGCGTCCGTTCTGGAGCACCTTGGCCGCGTTGTGGCGCTGTTGTACCGCCACACTTTTGCTGCGCATACCAAGGCCGCTGTCGCCATGTGTAGGTGTGCCCACCACCACCGTCAGGCCTTTTAACCCAGCAAGCTCACGGGCCACCAGATTCACGGCATCATCACAGGCTTGTATGAAGGACGGACGCAGCAAGAGATCTTCAGCCGCATAGCCGCAGATGGCAAGTTCTGGAGTGACAACAAGCCGCACGCCATCGGCATAAGCAGCGCGCGCTGCAAGAATAATTTTTTGCGCATTGCCCGGCATGTCGCCGACGCAATAATTCAATTGGGCAACGCTAATTTTGAGTGGCATGTATAGACCAAAATACTGAATGGAAAACCTGAAAAACGAGTCAAAGGATTATGTCATCCGCGTGCTGAACTCACCGCTGGAGGTCAACGCTGCCAACTGGAATGCGCTGCTCGCCTTACAAAGCCCAGACCGTACTTTAAACCCCTTCATGCGCCACGAATACTTGGCCGCCATGCACCAAAGTGGCAGCGCTACGCCCAAAACCGGCTGGACGCCGCGCTTCGTCACGCTGTGGCATCACGATACGCTGGTCGGTGCTTGTGCGCTCTACCTCAAGGACCATTCCTACGGTGAATACGTGTTTGACCACGCCTGGGCCAACGCCTACCAGCAGCATGGCCTGCAGTACTACCCCAAGGCATTGGTCGCAGTGCCGTTTACGCCAGTGCCCGGCGCGCGTTTGCTGGCACGCAACGCAAAAGAACGTAGCCTGCTGGTCAAGGCGCTGATAGCGTGGTGCGAAGAAGCAAAGCTGTCATCACTGCATTTGCTTTTTACCAATGATGAAGATGTTGCCGCCTGCGAAGAGGCTGGACTGATGCTCAGGCACAGCGTTCAATTTCACTGGACAAATCAGGCTATCCAGCACTGCAATTTTGACGACTTTCTGATGTCCTTAAGTCAGGAAAAGCGCAAAAAAATCCGTCAGGAGCGGCGCAAGGTTTTAGCTGCAGGCATCACCTTCCGCTGGTCGCTGGGCAAGGACATCAGCAGCGGCGACTGGGACTTTTTTTACCGCTGCTACGAGCGTACCTACTACGAGCACGGCAATGCGCCCTACTTGAGCCGGGATTTTTTTCAGCGCATGCAGGACACCATGCCCGAGAACTGGCTACTGTTTGTCGCGGAGTACCAGGGTGCAGATGGTCAAAAACAGGCTCTCGCGACCAGCCTGATTGCCGTCACGCCGGCACAGCCTGCGCCTACAACGCCAGGGGCAAAGCAGGATGCGAAAATCGCTGCACAAAACCTCACCGCCTATGGCCGCTACTGGGGCACGCTGGCTAGGGTTGACTGCCTGCACTTTGAAGCCTGCTACTACCAGCCACTGGCCTGGTGTATTGACCACGGCTACCAAAGCTTTGAGGGCGGCGCGCAGGGCGAACACAAAATGGCACGCGCACTGCTACCCGTCAAAACCACCAGTGCCCACTGGCTGGCACACCCTTCGTTTGCCGATGCGGTTGAACGCTTCTTGGCCCGCGAAGGTGCCGGCATCGCCAACTACATGGGTGAACTCGAACAGCGCAGCCCCTTCAAGACCCAGCCTGGTTCGGGTGAGTCAGCGCGCTAGGG
>JBCKNF010000011.1:0-57292 GCA_038902815.1 Polaromonas sp.
ATGTCGTCTATCGACAGCGCATAGCCGTAGAAGCGGTCGATCGCCGCCTTGATGTCGACCTTTGAGGCGAGCCGCCAGGTCAAGGAAATATTGGCCGGAACCACCGAGCGGCACTGGTCCATCGCCACGACGTCGTTGCTGTCGCTGATGGCGAGCGTTAACTGCCGGGCGCTTGCATCGAAGCCGATGGGGAAAACGTCGTAATTCTGCGCCAGCGTTTTCGGGATCAGCCGGATGGCCTCGTCATCGGGGGTCATCTCGCCCAAGCGAATCGCTTCCGTCGTGCTGGCCGCGGCCATGACAGCGGTCAGGTCATCGACCGACAGCATGCCCAGGCTGACCAGGATATCGCCGAACGAGCCGCCGCGCTTTTCACGCTCGGTCCATGCAATCTCGGCCTGGTCCTGCGTGATCAGCCCGCTGCGCTCGAGTTCAAGGTAAAACGTCGTCAGGTTGTTGACGTCGAGTTTGGCGCTCATCGGGTGGCCCTCTCTGGTGCGCCAGACTTCAGAACAGCGAGCCTGCTGCGCGCGCTAGACTCGTCAAAGCCCGAGGCCTTTCCTTGGGCCAGCCCGAGCGCGGTTTCGTAATACTGGGCCGCGAGGCTGGACTTTCGCAGGTGATCCAGCGTGACCGCCAGGTCGTAGGCGAACTGGGGTTCCTGGGGCGCCAGCGCATGGGCTTTGAAAAACAGCGGCTGCGCTTCCGACCAGCGTTGTTCGCCGGAGAGGAGCCGCCCCAAAGCATGGTTCAAGTCGGCTTCCTGCGGTGAGCGGGCCAACAGTTCCCGCAACCTCGACTCCTGCTGGGGCTCCCCGGCGTTGCGGCTCATCAGACTGCTGACGCCGGCAAGCGCCGTGGTATTTTGCGGATCGAGACGCAAGACCTGCTTATAGGCATCCATGGCGGGCTCGCGCTGCTTGCTGGCGTGTGCAATAACGGCCAGACCCAGCCAGGCATCACGCTGGGTCGGGTCGGCCTTCAACACCTCCCGATAAAGCTGGCTGGCCTCGCCGAGCTGGCCGGCCTGGTAAGCCGCGTAGGCTGAGTCCATGAGCACAGTAGCTTTCGCAGGGTTGACAACCAGCGACAGACTCGCCAGGTTCGCAGCCGCGCTGGCAGCGTTGCGCTTGGCGGCGCTGCCTCGGGAGGACGGCTTGCCCGCAGCGCCCGGCGACGCGGCGGCGGCAACAACCTGTGTATGAGGGGCTACTCTCGCCTCCAGCGGATCCGGGGTTTCCTTGGCAACCCCAGAGACCGCCGCAGGAACTGCGGGGGGCACGACAACTTTGGCCGTCTCCTGCGCCGCAGCGACCTGGGGGGTATGGGTCGCAAGCAGCGTGCTGGGAGAGCCGAAAAATGCGTCCTCAAAAAACAACAACGCCGCCAATGGCAGGGCCACCACCAAAGCCACTGCGGCAAGCAACCGCTGCCGCTGCTTCTGCTGCTTACCCGAGGTTTTTTGAGCTTGGGGGCCGGCCAGGACCCCGGCAGCCGATAGGGCCTGGCGCTGGGTCGTGGCCAGAATAGGCGCAGCCAAGTCGATACGCTCGGTCTCCAGCGCACGAAAAACAGCCTGCCGTGCCGTGACTGAATCGGCAGTTTGCGCAGCTTCGGGGCTGCTCGGCCTGGCGTAGGGAGGTAACGCGGTGCGCGGATGGGGGAAAACCGGCGCGCTTTCCCGGGCTGACGCTGCCGCCGACGTTTCGGCAGATACCGGCGTCAGGTCTGGAAAATTCGTCATCGCAGGCGGCTGCACCGTTGGCGGTTCGCTCGCGACTAAGACCGGGGCTGCGGCAGGGCTCGCTGGCGCTGCGATAGTCGCTGGAACCACAGCAGCCGCTGGGGCGAGCGTAGCTGCGGCCGCCGTCGCCAGCTTGCGGTTACGAGAGTCCACCTCTGCTCGCCGGAGCGCATCAAGCAACAAGCTCATGGCCTGCGCCTGACAGGCACCGGCGTGTCGATAGAAAGCTGGCTTCGGATAAAAGAAGCGTCGCCGTCAATGCTCGAGTCGCGCAGTATGGTGGGCCGCAAGAATATGACCAGTTCGGTCTTGTTGGACTGCTGGTTGCGGGACTTCAAGAGTTCACCGAAGAACGGGACGTTACCCACGCCCGCGAGCTGGTCGGTGGCGCTGCTTTGGGCGTCCTGCATGAGGCCGCCCAGCACGGCCGTCTCGCCGTCCCGGACCTTCATGATGGACTCGAACTCGCGCGTCTGTATTTCGGGAATACGGTTGGTGACACCGGCGAGCGCCAGTGCAGGGCTGGGATCGTTCACATAATTCGTAATTCTCGATACCGTCGGACGCAGGTTCAGGGTGATCTCATCGTCATCGCCGATCTGGGCGGTCACGTTCATCAGGAAGCCGACCGGAACGGTATTGACGGTCGTCGTGTAGGTGGCTGGGGTGATGACGCCGGCCGCCGACGTCGTGGCCGGCGTCGCCGACATGGTGAAGAAAACCTTGTTGTCGACGACCTTGAGGAGTGCCGTCTGGTTATTCATGACGCTTACTTTCGGGCTTGAAAGCACGCGCGTCTTGCCGAAGGATTCGAGCAGGCGCAAAGTCACCGAAAAATCAGTCCGCCCAATCAGGGTTCGCGTCAAGCCTAAGGTACCCGGTCCGACTGAGAGTACAGTTTTTGAGCCTGCCGTGTTCTGGCGACCGATTGCATTGTGGATGACCGACCAGTTGATCCCCTGCTCATAGGCGCTGGTAAGCGCCACTTCGACGATAGTCGCCTCGATCAGCACCTGGCGCCTCGCGCTGCCGACGACCTGGTCGAGAAATTCACGCACGCGCGCATGTTGCTTGCCCGTCGCTCGGACGCTGATCACGCCGGTTTCGGGATTGGCGATCACCGACGCCACTTCGCGGTAAAGCGCTGGCGCGGCGGCTGGGGTCAATGGGGCTTGCGTGGCTGTGCCGGCGCGCGCAGTGGCTGCGGTCGCGGCCCCAGCCCTTGCAATGGCGGCGGCAGGCGCTTCAATGACTTTGTCGGTTTCCCTCAACAGGTCGCGCAGGTTTTCCGTGAGCGTGTCCCAGAACCGGTTGTTGGAGATGTTGCTAATGGACGCGGAAGAGGCATTGCCGGCGCCCGCCTGCAAGGTCGGCGCGGCAGACGTAGTGCTGAGCGAGTCGCGCGTGATGTTGAGATAGTCCACCTTGTACAGGCGCAGGAAGGGGGAGTCGGGCAACACGAACAGGTTTTCGCCATCCACTTCATAGCGCATGTCGATTTGGCGCGCGATCCGGTCGAGGAGTTCATAAATGGTCTGGTCCAACGCATTCAGCGTCACGACGCCGGTAATGCTAGGATGAATGTCGAGGTTCAATTTCGCGTCCCGAGCCAATGCAAACAGCAAGGTCTGCACGCTGAGGTTACTGACGACGATGCTGTACGTTGCCCGCGGCTTGACAGCCCGGGGCGCGGGCAAACGCGGTGCCCCCGCCGATAGCGCAGGGATGTTGGCAGCGTCATTGGCAGCTTGGGCCACCGCATGCATGGGGCCGGGCTCTTCGGCCAGGTGCCCTCGCGACAGCGGCGGCGGCGGCGTGGCGCATCCTGCAAGCACGAGCGTGGCCACCAGGGCCGACTTCCATGCGGGGCGATTGATTCTCAAGGGGCAGTTTCCTTACGGATGTCTTCCAGGCTGCGTACAAGCGATTTATAACGCTTAACCACTGGCGGTGAAGAGTCAATGAATTCCATGGCGGCCGCGTGGCTCTCGAAGTGTCCCACATACAGGGCGTGGAAGACCTGCCCCCGATAAAGTCGTTTATGCACCAGCACCGGCACATCAGACCGCGGCGCGCCGGTTTGGGCTGATGCGCCATCCAGGGCAGCCTGCACTCGTTGGATCACTGCCATCAGTTCGTCCTCGCGTGGCGCCTGTATCGCCAGCAGTTGGACGATAAAGCCATGGTTCGAGGGTAGCCCAATAAATTCATCCGTCGCCTTTATGCGGGCGGCCAGGGAGTTGCCGCGCAGTTTGGTTGCCAGCCCAGGCACGGCCAGCGTCGACTTCTGGCCGACGACGGGCAAAGCAGCATGGGCCGCAGGTGGCGAGGACGCAGCAGAGCCGTCCACCGGAACCACCTTCGACCCGGCCGACAAGGCAGCCAGAGAAACCGCTTGGGCGTCTGCGCTGGCAGGTGGTGGCTGGACGTTGGTAAGTGGCAACTGGACGTTGGCAAGGGGCGGCTGGATGTTGACCGGGGGAGGCAGGACCAGGTCGCGGCTCGGCATCACGTCTGATTTGGGTTGCGCAGAAATTGCCGGCTCGTTCTTGGCGTGTCCCGAACTGTAACCCAGGACATAACCCAAGCCATAACCCACGCCCAAGACGGCTATAAGCCCCAGACCCCCAGTCGCAAACTTTCGCCAATAGTGGGGTGCACGCACGGTTTTGTGGTCTGTAGCCTGCGCCGCGCGCCGGGTGTTGGACAGGCTGTCGCTGGCCGCGCGGCGCACCTGTTCGATGCCGACCTGCGGCACGCCTTCCGCATACGCGGCAAGCATCGATTTGTCGGCCAGCATATTGAGCTTGCGCGTACGGCCTTCAGAGGCCTGAGCGAGCAGCTTGTGCGCCGCTGCGTCGAACAGCTCGCCGCCCTTCCACCCGGCTTTGTGCAGGCGGAACATCAGGTAAGCTGCGGCCTCCTGGGCGTTGAGCGGCTGCAATTCGAAGCGGTGGCTGATCCGGTCCTTCACTTGCCGAAGCTGCGGTGCGGCCAGCAACTCATCAAGCTCGGGCTGGCCGAATAACACGATTTTCAGGAGTTTGTGCTGTGTCGTTTCCAGATTCGACAGCAGGCGGATCTCCTCCAGCGTGTCCGCCGGCATGCTGTGCGCTTCATCAATGACCACGACAACGCGCCGGCCTTGTGAATAACGCTCGATAAGGGCGGACTCAAGTGCCGCGAGCATTTTCGCCCGGTTGCCCTGCGGCGGCTCCGGCATCAGATCTCGGGCAATGGCCTCCAGGATTTCACCCCGGTCAAAGACCGGATTGGCAAGGTAAACCGTGTCCGAAGGTAGCAGGCGAAGTCGCTCCAGCAACATCCGGCTGAGCATGGTTTTACCCATGCCGATCTCCCCCACCACGCTAAGAATTCCTTCGTCGTGGATGGACGCAACGATCAGGCCTTCCAGGATGTCACCGCGCTGTCCTCCCGTGAAGAAGAACTCCGTGTCCGGCGTAATTCGAAAGGGGTCTGCCGAAAGGCTGAAATGGTCTAAATAAAGAACGCTCATGTTTTTCGTTACTTTTATTGGGAGCAGTCGCATAACGATTTATGCGTTTGAAACCCAAGTTGCAAAGGCTTATTACCGAACCACATTTTTGCTACCGTTGCGTTTTACGGAACGCCGCTTTGAGAACGGCGTTTCCGAGTCACGTTTCCGAGTCACGTTTCCGAGTCACTGTCACGCTATTTTAGGTATTTTTTGACGTGGTGTAAAGACTGTGCGGCATTGAAACCTATACTTCGGGTTTCGAAAATCGGGTTCACGTTTTTCCATCATGCACACCACAGCACTGGTTTTGTTTTCAGGAGGCCAGGACTCCACCACCTGCCTGGCGCAGGCACTTTCAAAATACGACCGCGTCGAAACCGTCACGTTTGACTATGGCCAGCGGCACATCGTCGAGCTGCAGGCGCGGCTCAATGTGCTGCGTGAAATCAAGGCGCAGTTTCCGCAGTGGGCCAGCAAGTTGGGCGACGACCACCTGCTTGACTTGGCCGTGCTCGGGCAGATCAGCGACACATCGCTGACGCGCGACGTGGCCTTCAAGATGGAAAGCTCGGGCCTGCCCAACACCTTTGTACCGGGGCGCAACCTGCTGTTTTTAACGCTGGCCGCAGCGCTGGCCTACCGGCGTGATTTGCAGGTACTCGTGACTGGCGTTTGCGAGACTGATTTTTCAGGCTACCCCGACTGCCGCGACGACACCATCAAGGCCATGCAACTGGCGCTGTCGCTGGGCATGGACAAACGCTTTCTGATCGAAACGCCACTGATGTGGATAGACAAGGCCGACACCTGGGCGCTCGCCAAGTCGCTCGGTGGCCAGGCGCTGGTTGATTTGATTGTTGAGCATACGCATACCTGCTACCTGGGCGACAGGGTACATCGCCATACCTGGGGTTACGGCTGCGGGGCTTGTCCGGCCTGCGAGTTACGGGCCAATGGTTTTGAAAGGTTTGTAGGGTTATTGGGGTCAGACGCCAATAACCCTCCTGGCAGAACCTGAGATGTCAATGCTCTGCGGATTGCAGCGCGGTCTTCAAAGTTCACGCCTGTGCATGAGTTGTCGCAAAGGCGGGCACGCCCTTGCGATTAAGGCTGATGGCGTGGTATTCCACATATTCGGCAAGGCCTACCGTTGTGCCGGCACGTCCGAGCCCGCTTTGTTTCATGCCGCCGAACGGCATGTGCCGGCCCCCCAGCGCGGTACGGGCATGACTGTTGATGAAGGTCATCCCCGCTTCCACACGCTGCGCAAGTCGCTTGGCGCGCTCGGTATCGCGTCCCCAGATTGAAGAGCCCAGGCCGTACTCGGTGGCGTTGGCCATTGCCAGAGCATCTTCTTCGCTGTCGTAGGCCACGACCGGAACCACCGGGCCAAATTGCTCGCACCTCACTATTTCGGCGTCCGGCAACACCTCGCTGATCACCGTGGGCCGCAAGTAGTAACCATTTTCCCAGGAAGCGGGATCAAGCTTGCTGCCAAGCTCGCGTATCGTCGCACCGGTTTTACGCGCGCGTTCGATCAGTTCGCGAACATAGGTAAATTGTGCCTTGTTGTTCATGGGCGCAAAGGTCGAGCGCGGATCAAGCCCATAGCCGACCTGGTATTTGTCAATGGCCTCGCACAGAACGCTACAAAAATCAGTGTAGATCCGCCTTGGCACATAGATTCTCTTGATCGCGTAGCAAACCTGGCCTGATCGCGGGAACACGCCTTTGATGATCTCGGAAACAATCTCGCTGGGCAGGACATCGTCCAGCACAATCGCGGGGTCGTTGCCGCCCAGCTCAAGGCCTATATTTTTTACCGACAATGCCGCAGCCGCCATGACGGCGCGGCCGGTGCGGGTTCCGCCGGTGAAAGAGATTTTGCGGACCAGACAATGATGGGTGAGCGCGGACCCTACATCGTCTTCGCCGTGAACAATATTGATGACCCCTGGCGGAAAGAACCCCGCCACGGTCTTGAGCGCTTCAGAGACGGCCACAGGCGCATAAGGCGAGGGCTTGACGACAATGCAGTTGCCGGCAGCCAGCGCCGGCCCGACCTTGCCCATGGTCAGGCTCATGGGGGCGTTCCAAGGAACGATTGCCGCAACCACCCCGACCGGCACCTTCTCTACGCGCACCCAGGCCTCATCATCACTGAATTCTTCGGCCCGCAAAAAAGGGTCGGCCAGCAAGGCCGCTTCACGCAGGCCGCCCACACCGTTGGCGGTGTCGCGCAGCGTGTCGCGGCGCAGCATACCCTGCTCGCGCACCAGCAGGTCGGCCAGTTCGTTGCTGCGTATCTCCAGCGCATTGGCTGCCGCACGCAGGCGCTCTATCCGGTTTTCCAGGGATGTGCCGCGCCAGCTTTGAAATGCCTTGTGCGCGGCATCCACGGCTATGCCCACGTCTTCCGCTGTGCCAACAGCTACCTCGGCGACTGTGTCGGTCAGGCGACCGGGATCGCGTACCTTGAAGTAACTTGCGGCCGGGACATCGCGGCCGTTGATGAAGAGTTCGAGCCGGATTATTTTCAGCGCCGTCAATTCGCTTGCAGGTTTGCGATTTTCACTGCCCGGTCGAATTTTGTCTGGCTTTCCCGGAGGTATTCGCGATAGTCCTCGGGCGAAGTCCATTTGATGATCGTGGCCTGGCCCTTGAACTTGCCGATAAAGTCCGGGCTGACCGAGGCCTGCCTTAATTCGCGCGAAAGTTTAGTTATGACATCGGGCGGTGTCCCAAGCGGCGCTAGCACGCCGAACGATGCGCCATAGTCATAGTCCTTGACGATTTCCGATAGCGACGGGACATCCGGGTGTGACGCTATCCTTTCCTTGCTTGTCACGGCAAGAAGGTTCAATGCGCCGGACAGGATGTGCGGGCCCGCAGCGGAGAAAGAGGTGATGCTGACCGGAACGTCGCCGGCGATCACCGCGAGGATGGACTGGCCGCTGCCCTTGTAGGGTATGTGCGCAATGTCTATGCCCGCGCCAGCCTTGAATACTTCCACCGAAATATGGTGAATGCTGCCAATGCCGGAAGATCCGTAGCTGAGCTTGCCGGGGCTGGCCTTGGCCTGGCGGATCAGGTCCTGCAATGTCTTGATCGAGGTCTTCCCGTGCGAAACGATGATCAGCGGTTCAGTCGTCACACGTCCTATGGGCACAAAATCCTTAAAGGTGTCTGCGCCCTTGAAAAGATGTGGCGCAAGCATCAGGGTGGCCGTGTCGGCGAAGAGCAGGGTATAGCCATCGGCCGGCGCCTTCGCCACAAAAGCGGTAGACAGCGAACCGCCCGCGCCGGGTTTGTTGTCAACGATGAAAGACTGGCCCTGGGTTTCCGAAAGTTTGATGGAAAGCGCGCGCGCCACAAAATCGGGGGCCCCACCCGGCACAAAACCGACAACGAACTTCACCGGTTTATTCGGGTAGGGCTGCGCCACCGCACCTGTGCAGGCAAGCAGAACGGCTGCGAATATTGCAATGAATCGGATAGGCTGTGTTTTCATTTTGTCTCCTGGTAGTAACCGCGGCGGATACGATATCGGCGCATGAAATCGGGATAAGAGGCTGTTGAGTGTAATGTTGAGGTCATTTAGCCACCCAGTGGCAAGGCGGTATGCGCAGCATCTTCGGGTGCATCATAGCCTACCGAAACAGCTACTGGAGCCCAGCGCTCGAACTCGGCGGAAACCGAGGCCACCTTCTTGCACATGCGGTCGAGGGCGTCGGTGCCGAGCGGCAGGCGCAACGGGACTTGCGGCATCGACGTCACCCGCAAAAGGACAAGCGCCAGCTTCTTCGGATCGTTGGGCTGATTGCCGTCGGAAGCGTTGACGCTGGTGCGGCGAAGCGCGACCGGCGTCTGGGCATAGTCTTCAATACGCAGCGCGGTCTGGAGCAGTGAAGCGCCCGCAAAGGCAGTGCGAAATGAACCGGGCTCAAGAATGGTCACCCGAATACCCAGCGGCGCCACCTCTTGGGCAAGCGCTTCTGAATAGCCCTCGACCGCAAATTTGCTTGATGCATACATTGCCCAGCCCGGCGATGCCGCGTAGCCGCCGTACGACGAAGTGTTGAAGATCTGCCCGCTGCGACGGCGCCGCATATAAGGCAGAACAGCGCGGGTTGTCTCAACAAGGCCGAAGAAATTGACCTCGAACATGGCCCGGTATTCAATCGCCGAGGTTTCCTCCGCAGCGCCGAGCACGCCATAGCCGGCGTTGTTGACCAGTACATCAATGCCTCCGGTCTGGGCTTCAGCCTGCGCTACCACTTCGGCAATGCGACCGGTCTGGGTAACGTCCAGTTGATGGCCGAAGGCGCTTGCCGGGTACTGCTTGAGCAGGGTCGCAACGCTGTCGACCTGCCGGGCGGTGACTACCACGGTCTCGCCGTGTGCCAGCAGCGTTTCTGCAAGCGCGTAGCCCATGCCACTGTCGCAGCCCGTAATAAACCATGTTCTTGATTTTTGTTTGTCCACAGCCAAATCTCTATACAGAGGTAAAAGCAACACCCTCGCGGGCGACCAGCGCATCGCGCGCAGCCTCCTTGAACGCCTGGTCGGGCGGCAGCACGAGGGCTGCGGAGCGCACACGATGCGATTGCGGATCAAGCCCGGGCGGCGCTGTTCCGTTTTCAAGAGCCTGGGCTGCACGCCGGAGGCATATGCGCGCCATGATGATGCCGTTGTCGGCGGATACAAGGTTTTCCCGGGTGCGATCGGCGACCGTGCCCATGCTTTCCTGCAGTGACGAGTCCTGCATCGCTATGCCTTCCACGCCGCTGAAGGTATCGCCGGCTTTCTGGCTGGCCCGGTCCATCAGGTAGTCGTTGGATTTGTTCTGGGCAGCCATGAAGGTACCAGGGATGAGTTTCGCGTGGATGCTGTAGCCGTCCACCATGGCTTGCCGCTCGTCTGCACGCAGGTCACGCAGCGGATGATAGTGGTAGCTCCAGACCCAGCAGTTTTCGTCATCTATCGGAACATAGAACTGGCCGCTCAGGGGCAATTCGCCGCGCGGCGGAATCACCACGAAAGTGGGCGTGATCCACTGCGTGATGCGCCAGTAGTAGTGGCCGTTTTCGGCATTGCGGCGCGCGCCTATCAACAGCCCGCCGTCTGATTCCACCACTTCAAAATGCACCTTGAAATCTGCTAGCCCGTACTGCACGCTTTTTTTCGCAGTGGCCATCAGGGGATCGCTTTTCATCGACCCGCGGTGCAGCCATCCGACATGACTGGAGTCAATGCCGCCTTCCATGGACTGAAGGTAGTTGGTTTGCTGGATGCGTTTGGACGTGTAGCGCTTGCCTTCGGAAACCGTCGCAAACTCGTATTCGGGCAGCGCCGGTTGTTTGTCTGGCGGCCCCATATAGGTCCACAGGATGCCGCCGCGCTCGACCAGAGGATAGGATTTGAGTTTCATCTTGGCGCAAAAGCCGCTCCCCTCGGGCTCGGACGGCACTTCGAGGCATTGCCCGGTCACGTCGTATTTCCAGCCGTGGTAGGCGCAGCGCAGCCCGCTTTCCTCATTGCGGCCAAACCACAATGAAACGCCGCGGTGCGCGCAAAACTCGTCCATCAGGCCCAGTCGGCCTTCGCTGTCGCGAAACGCAATGAGCGATTCCGAAAGCAGCTTCACGCGCACCGGCGGTCCGTCGGGCTCGGACACCTCCTCGGCCTTCAGAGCAGGCATCCAATAGCAGCGAAAGAGATTGCCCATAGGTGTGCCGAAACCCGTACGGGTAAGGTATTCGTTTTGTTCTCCGGTGGTCAATTTCGGTCTCCAGGCGGGCCTTGTCGCGTTGTCAGTTAATGGTGCGGGCAATGGGTGCGAATTTTGGCTGGTTTGCCTAGAGTTTTTGGGGTCAGAGCCCAATAACCCATTGGCGGAGAGGGTGGGATTCGAACCCACGGTACCTTGCGGTACGCCTGATTTCGAATCAGGTACATTCGGCCACTCTGCCACCTCTCCCACGTCGCGCATTCTATCAGGCAGTCAGTACCTTCATGCCGCCCATGTAGGGCTGCAGCACTTCGGGGATGATGACGCTGCCGTCGGCTTGCTGGTAGTTCTCAAGTACCGCCACCAACGTACGTCCTACCGCCAAGCCCGAGCCGTTGAGCGTGTGTACAAACTCGTTTTTGCCCTGCGCGTTTTTAAAGCGTGCTTGCAAGCGCCGGGCCTGGAAGGCTTCGCAGTTGGATACCGAGCTGATCTCGCGGTAGGTTTTTTGCGCCGGTAGCCAGACTTCAAGGTCGTAGGTTTTGGCTGCCGCCGGGCCCATGTCGCCGGTACACAGCAGCATGACGCGATAGGGTAAGCCCAGCTTTTGCAAAATGACTTCGGCGTGGCCCGTCATGGCTTCCAGCGCTTCGTAGCTTTTGTCGGGGTGCACGATTTGCACCATCTCGACCTTGTCGAACTGGTGCTGGCGGATCATGCCTCTGGTGTCGCGGCCATAGCTGCCAGCCTCAGACCTGAAGCACGGTGTGTGGGCTGTGAGTTTGATGGGCAGTTGCGCTTCCGGCACGATCTCGTCACGCACAAAGTTGGTCAACGGCACTTCGGATGTCGGGATTAAATACAGTGCGGCGTTCTCAAGCGCGCCTTCTTGGCCGCCTTTTTTGACGGCAAACAAATCTTCTTCAAACTTCGGCAACTGCCCGGTGCCGCGCAATGAGTCGGCGTTGACGATGTAGGGCACATAGCACTCGGTGTAACCATGCTGCTGCGTTTGCACGTCGAGCATGAACTGCGACAGCGCCCGGTGCATGCGTGCCAGCGGGCCTTGCATGACGGTAAAGCGCGAGCCTGTGAGCTTGGTGCCCATTTCAAAGTCCAGCCCCAGCGGCGCGCCGATATCAACGTGGTCTTTGGCTTCGAAGCTCATGGCCGCCGGGGAACCACCCATATCCTCGAACGGACTCCATTTGCGCACTTCAAGATTGCCTTGTTCGTCACTGCCCTGCGGCACTGACTCGTGCGGCAGGTTGGGCACAGCCAGCAGCAAAGACAGCAACTCTGTTTGCAGCGCATCGAGCCGCGCGGCGGATGCTTCAAGCTCGGCTTTTGAGTTGCTCACCTGCGCCATCACAGCCGTCGCATCTTCGCCTTTGGACTTGAGCTGGCCGATTTGTTTGGAAAGGGTGTTGCGCTGATTCTGCAACTCTTCAGTGCGGGACTGCAGGGCTTTGCGCTCGGCCTCCAGCACCTGGAAGGCCTCGACGTTCAAAAAGGTTTGTGGATTTTTGCGAGTCTCCAGGCGTGCGATAGCAAAGGGCAGGTCTTTGCGGAGCAGATTGATATCTAACATGAGGGGAATTGTATTTTTCGATCAAAGTGTCAGTAAAGGGTCAGCCAAGTGTCAGCCAAGTTGACGCAATTGGCTGACAGTCACATCCATCTCATGGCCCTGCGCATCGAGCTTGAGGCCTTTGGGCAACGGGAACTTGATGGTCTCTACAATGCCGTTCATTTTGCGGATAGACACCGCGCCCAGCGCCTTGATGCGGTCAATCACCTGTTTGACCAGTATCTCGGGTGCCGATGCGCCTGCGGTCAGGCCGACAGTGGCCATGCCGTCAAACCAGCTTTCTTGCAGCTCGCTGGCATCGTCAACCATGTAGGCAGTAGTGCCCAGCTTGGCGGCCAGCTCGCGCAGGCGGAGGCTGTTGGAACTGGTCGGGCTGCCAACCACGATCAAGATATCAACCTGGCTACTGAGCACCTTGACGGCATCCTGCCGATTTTGTGTGGCGTAGCAAATGTCCTGCATCTTAGGGCTGCGAACCTGCGGGAAGCGGGCCTTGATCGCTGCGGTAATTTCAGCCGCATCGTCAACGCTCAAGGTGGTTTGCGTGACCACGGCCAGTTTTTCAGTTTGCAGCGGCGAAATGCGCGCTACATCAGCCACGTCTTCAACCAGATGAATGCCGCGCTCTAACTGGCCCATGGTGCCTTCGACTTCAGGGTGGCCCTTATGGCCAATCATGATGAACTCATAGCCTTCGCGGTGAAGCTTGGCAACTTCAACATGCACCTTGGTCACCAGCGGGCAGGTGGCATCAAAAATCTGGAAACCACGGCGCTCGGCCTCAAACTTAATCGCCTTGCTCACCCCATGCGCGCTAAAAACCAGCGTTGCGCCCGGCGGTACATCAGCCAGCTTTTCAATAAAGATGGCACCTTTTTGTTTCAGGTCATTCACCACATAGGTGTTATGAACAATCTCGTGGTGCACGTAAATCGGCGCGCCAAATTTGGTCAACGCACGCTCGACGATTTCAATCGCGCGATCAACACCAGCGCAAAAGCCGCGTGGTTCGGCAAGTAATATTTCTTGTAGTTTTGTAGCCATATCAGAGCACCCTTATCAACTGCATTTCAAACACAACCGGCTGCCCCGCCATGCGGTAGTGCAGGGTCAAAAAAGAGCCCCTCTCTACAAGGGGAGACCTATCGGTTTGCGAGGATGATTGCACTGCGGACATAAAACTCTCGATTCAAACGGGCCAGCGCCCAATGTTTGTAAACTGCCCTATTGTAGAAAGTTATTAATTAATTCATGCTCCTTAAAGATATCCCCCTGGATGCCCGTCCGCGCGAAAAGCTTTTGGCCCGTGGCCCCGCTGCGCTGAGTGATGCAGAACTGCTGGCGCTGCTGCTGCGCACCGGCCTGCCGGGCAAGAACGCGCTGCAAATGGGCCAGGAGTTATTGAATACTTTTGGCGGCGTGGCCGGGCTGCTGCACTCAGGGCCGGAAGCACTCAAAAGCATCAAAGGGCTTGGCCCCGCCAAACGCGCCGAGATTGTGGCCGTGCTGGAACTGGCGCGCCGCGCACTGGCTGAAGAGCTGAAGGAAAAAACCATTTTTTCCACCCCACAGGCGATACGCGACTATCTGCAGTTGCAGCTGGGCAGCCGTCCGTATGAAGTGTTTGCGGTGCTGTTTCTCGATGCCCAGCACCGGCTGATTGCGCTTGAAGAACTGTTCAGGGGCACGCTTGCACAAACCTCGGTTTACCCAAGGGAGGTCGTGGTGCGGGCACTGGCGCTCAACGCCGCCAGCGTGGTGCTGGCACACAACCACCCCAGTGGCTGGTCGCAGCCATCACGCGCTGACGAGGCCATCACAAAAACACTCAAGGCCGCGCTGGGCCTGATTGATGTGCAGGTGCTGGATCACTTTGTGGTGACCAGTTCTCAGGCCACTTCAATGGCCGAGATGGGTTTGCTGTAATTCCATTTTCAGATCGATAGGAAATTAGGCGCGGGTTATTGAGATTTACGCAGGGTTTCAACCACAGGCGTATTGAGCACAGAGCGCAAGCCCCACCAGCCCGCTGCCATCGCCAGCGCGGCGCCGGCCAGGCTGCCCAAAACAGGCACCGTCCAGGAACCCGTCCAGTTGAAATCAAACACATAGCGCGCTAAGCCCCAGCCAACCGCCAGCGCGACGAGTGATGCCAGAAAGCCCGCCAGCAAGCCAACACCGGCCAGCTCGGCACGCTGCACCTGGCGCAGCAGCGAGCTTCTGGCCCCCACTGCACGCATGATGGCGAACTCGCGTGCGCGCTCTTCACGCGTGGCAGTGATAGCCGCGAACAGCACCACCAGCCCGGCAGCCAGAGTGAAACCAAACAAAAACTCGACGGCGCGTATCACCTGGTCCAGCACCCGCTGCACCTGGTTGATGGTGCTGCTCATGTCGACATTGGTGATGTTGGGGAAGGCCTTGACCAGTTCGTTGTCAAAGCTGCGCAGCCTCGCTCCGTTCTGCGCCGCGATGCGCTCCGGGGCGCGGAAAGCGCTGATGTAGGACACCGGCACGTCCGTCATGCGGGCCATCGGGTACATCACAAAGAAATTGACACGCATCGAGCCCCAATCCACCTTGCGCAGGCTGGTGATGCTGGCTTCGCTGAGCTGCCCGCCGATGTCAAAGCGCAGGCTGTCGCCCAGCTTGAGTCCCAGGGTTTTCGCCAACCCGACTTCGACGCTGATGGCGTTGGGCTCGTCGGGCGTCCAGCGCCCCGCCACGACCCGGTTATGACTGGGCATCTCCAGGTTGTTGGACAGGTTGAACTCGCGGTCCACCAGGCGCTTGGCACGGTCGTCCTCGAAGTCATCGGGCGTCACCGCCTTGCCGTTGACCGCCACCAGGCGGCCGCGAATCATGGGGTACCAGTCGAATTTCGTGACGCCGCCGTCGCGCAGGGCCTGCTGAAACGCGTCGCCCTGCTCCGGCTGCACATTGATGACAAAGCGGTTTGGTGCATCAGGCGGCGTGGCCTGACGCCAGCTGCTGATCAGGTCGGTGCGCAGCAGCACCAGCAGCATCAGCGCGAGCAAACCGACCGCCAGGCTGCTCACCTGCACCACCGCATAGACCGGGCGGGCCGACAACTGGCGCGTGGCCAGCACCAGCCAGCGCGGTGCCGTGGTTTCGCTGACACTGGCGCGCAGCAATTTGACGGCAGCAAAACTGGCCAGCGCAAACACCGCGACGGCAGCGGCAAACCCGCCGACGGCAATCAGACCGAGCTTGAGGTCGCTGCTGGCCGCCACCAACAAGGCAGAAAAACCGAGCACACCGACCAGCAGCACCGCCAGCGAGGCGGGGCGCAGGTTGCCGACATCGCGGCGGATCACGCGCAGCGGCGGCACCTGCGCGAGCTGCAGCACCGGCGGCAGGCCAAAGGCCAGCAGCAGGGTCAGCCCCATGCCCATGCCAAACGCCACCGGCCAGAACGTGGCTGCCGGCAACACCGTTTCCACCAAACCGGCCAGCAGCAGCACAAAACCGTAGTGGACGGCAAACCCGATCAGCACGCCGAGCGCACTGGCCAGCATGCCGGCCAGCACAAACTCAAAGGTGTAGGCCAGCGCAATCGTGCGCTGCGGCTGGCCCAGCACGCGCAGCATGGCGCAGTCGTCCAGGTGTTTGGCGGCGAAACTGCGCGCGACGATGGCCACGGCCACCGCGCTGAGCAGAGCGGCCAGCAAGGCCACCAGGTTGAGGAATTTTTCGGCGCGGTCCAGCGTCTGGCGCATCTCGGGGCTGCCGCTTTCCAACGATTCGAGGCGCACCCCGCGCAGATCGGTCTTCTTGATTTCCTGCGTCGCCCACTGAACATAAGTTTTCACCGCCGCCTCGCTGCCGGCCACCGCAAAACGGTAGCTGACCCGGCTGCCCGGCTGGATCAGGCCGGTGGCGGCCAGGTCGGCGGCGTTGACCATCACGCGCGGGGAAAAATTGACGAAACCCCCGCCCCGGTCCGGCTCCTGAACAATCACATGCGTCAGCGTGAAACTGGCGTCGCCCATCAGCAAAGTCTGGCCGACGCTCAAACCGAGCGCGTCGAGCAGCGATGCGTCAGCCCAGGCGGTGCCGGGGGCAGGAATGTCGCGCGTGGCCGCACCGGCTCCTTCGGGGCTGTCTGCCACCCGCATCTCTCCACGCAGGGGGTAGCCCTCGGGCACGGCCTTGAAGGCCACGAGCTTGCTGGCGCCGCCGTCTTCTTCCCGCGCGCGGCCCATGGTCGGAAATGTCACGGTCGAGGTGGCCTGCAGGCCCAGGCTGCGCGCCCTGGCAAGAAACACCTCGGGCGTCACGCCGTCGCTGCGAAGAACGGCGTCACCGCCGAGCAACTGGTGGGCATCGCGCTGCAGCCCCCCTTTGAGACGGTCTGCAAAAAAACCGACCGCCGTCAGGGCGGCCACCGCCAAGGTCACCGCGACGATCAGCAGGCGCAATTCCCCGGCGCGCAAGTCGCGCAGCAGCGTGCGCCAGCCGAGTTTGAGAAAAAGAGGGGTCATGGCTGCTGGGAGACTACAACAAAAAAAGCCGACACCTCGCGGGTCGGCTTTTCGTGCGAATGAGGACGTATCAGGATTTTTTTGCAGGCGCAATGGTCGCGGCGGGCGCCTTGCTGGGCGGGCTGGCCGCGATCGGTTTGGCTTGCGCAGAAGCTACAGCTGCAGTTGCCGGGACAGCAACGGTGTAAACAAAAGCGCCGGGGTCAGCGCAGGCAGGCAGCGCAGTGGCCGACTTGGTTTCCTTGCCTGCGGCCTTGGCAGATTTGTAATAACTGGCAGCCGCCTTGTCTTGCGACTTGCACAGCTGGTAGTTCTCAACCTTGCCAGTCCACGCCGTTTTGGCGGCGGCCTCGGCTGCCTTGGCTTTGGCTTCGTCGTTCAAGGCTGGAAGCTTGGCCAGAGCCAATGAAGAGGCGGTCAACACAAGACCTGCCAGCATGGTGTGGATAAAAAGTTTTTTCATGAAGTCCTCGCTGCTTAAATCTGTACCGTATGGCCTGGCGCATGCTGGTCTGGCTGCGCCACCAGTTTACTGCGCTGGGCAGGAATCTTGCCGGCTTTCACATCGTCATACCAATATTCGTGGTGCTCTTTTGCCCAGGTTTCGTCTACATAGCCGGTATTCATGGCTTGGTAGGAGCCCTGCAGGCCGATGGTGCCCAGATAAATATGCCCCAGGAACAGCGCCATCATCAGCACGCTGGCCAGGGCATGCACCATGTGTGCGATCTGCATGGTCGCCCGCTCATAGACCAGACCGGGCAGCAATTTTTCGAGCACCAAGCCCGAGGCCACGACGATGATGCCCAGAAAAAATACGCCGCCCCAGAACATCACCTTTTCACCGGCGTTGAAACGGTGCGACGGCATATGCTTGCCGGACAGCAGACCGCCGCCCTTGAGCAGCCAGGCTATGTCGCCGCGGCTGGGCAGGTTGTCACGCAAGAAAGTGAAAAATACAATCACCAGCGAAACCGCGAACACAGGGCCGGCAAAGTTGTGCATAAGTTTGAGCACATAGGCCAGCCAGCCAAACAGCGTGAGGCCCAACACAGGCAGCAAAAAGAACTTGCCAAACGCTATGATGATGCCGGAGATGGCCAGAATGGTAAAAGCAATCGCGTTGGCCATGTGCGCCGAACGCTCAAAGGGTGTGAAACGCTCTATCTTGCGGCCGGTTTCGGCGCCGTGCATCTTGATGCTGCCCTTGCGCCAGTAGAACAGTCCAATCGCACCGGCCACGATCAGCAGGAGTGCGCCACCGTAAGGTATCAGCCAGTCGTTGCGGACCTGGCGCCAGGCATCACCGGCATTGGTCAGGCGCGAGCCCGGATATTGCACAAATGACTGAATCAGGTTGCCGGCTTCGGGTGCCTGACTTTTGGGCAGGCTGCTGTAGCCGGTCACACCCTCACCGACCTGGCGCCACATGGGCGCATTGTTGCCGGGCTGGACCTTGGCGCGCTCAGCATTGGTCTGGCTGGCGTACTTCGGGTCGGCGCTCGCGTCGGGTTTGACCTCAAAGATATTGGCGCTCTGGATGCCGCCTTTGGCTGCCGCTGCGGCTGGCGCCGTTGCTGCAGCCGGGGCTGGGGCCGGGGCGCCTGCAGGCTGCGCCCCAACAGTAAGCGACCAGCCAAGCGCTGTAAAAAATAATGCTGCCAGGACTCGCGATGGGCGTTGCATAGGAACTCCCTGTTATTTGACGCGGTTGTATTCGTTTTGCCCGTTCTGCAGGCGGGTCTTGAGATGTTGCTCCCAGGCCGTCTTGTCGCCGGCTTTCCAGCCCGTGGCATTGTAGGCATTGCTGGTGCCCTGAAACACCGGGGTGTCGCTTTTCGCGCCGGTGGCGGTTTGAGGCTTTTCGCCGCAAGCGGCAAACGCCATGACAGCAACCGTGAGCAGAGCAAGACGCATCATGATTTGCCTACTGCAGGCGGCTGGCCTGCCTGTTTGGAACCATAGGCCGTGCCCCAGCCCCAGACCTCGGCACCCTTGCCGCGCTGCACGACCCGGTTGCGGAAGATGTCGGCGACCACATCGCCGTCACCCGCCAGCAAGGCCTTGGTCGAGCACATCTCCGCACAAGCCGGCAATTTACCTTCGGCAAGACGATTCCGGCCGTATTTCTCGAACTCGGCCTGACTGCCGTTGGCCTCGGGGCCGCCAGCGCAAAAAGTGCACTTGTCCATCTTGCCGCGCACACCGAATGTACCGGCCGATGGAAACTGCGGTGCGCCGAACGGGCAGGCATAAGAGCAGTAGCCGCAGCCGATGCAGACGTCCTTGTCGTGCAGCACCAGACCTTCGTCGGTGCGGTAGAAACAGTTGACCGGGCACACCGCCATGCACGGTGCATCACTGCAGTGCATGCAAGCGACCGAAATGGATTTTTCGCCGGCAACACCGTCGTTGAGCGTCACCACGCGGCGGCGGTTGACGCCCCACGGGACTTCGTTCTCGTTTTTGCAGGCGGTCACGCAGCCGTTGCATTCAATGCAGCGCTCGGCGTCACAGACAAATTTCATGCGTGCCATGGTATTTCCTTATGCTTTCTCGACGTTGCAGACCGTCGTTTTGGTTTCCTGCATCATCGTCACAATGTCGTAGCCGTAGGTGGTCGCGGTGTTGACGGCCTCGCCGCGCACTATCGGCGCTGCCCCCTTGGGGTAATAAGCCAGCATGTCGGCGCCCTGCCAGCGTCCCGAGAAGTGGAAAGGCAGGAACACGGTGTCCGGCCCGACCCGTTCCGTCACCAGGGCTTGAACATTGAGCCGCGCACCAGTGGGGGTGCTGACCCAGGCCCGCTCGCCATTGCGGATGCCGCGCTCCGAGGCCGTCTTGGGGTTGATCTCGACAAACATCTCCTGCTGCAATTCGGCCAGCCAGGCCATGGAGCGGGTTTCTTCGCCGCCGCCTTCGAATTCGACGAGGCGGCCGGAAGTCATGATCAGGGGAAATTTCTCGTGCACCTTGTCGGCGATGTTTTTCTGCTGCACGGTTTTGTACAGGATCGGCAGGCGCCAGCGGCTCTTCTGATCGTCGTGCGTCGGGTACTTGGCCATCAGGTCGGGCCGGGTACCGTAGAGCGGCTCGCGGTGCTGCGGAATCGCGTCGGGGAAATTCCAGACCACGGCGCGGGCCTTGGCATTGCCAAACGGATGGCAGCCGTGGTTTTTCATCGCGACACGGATGATGCCGCCGGACGAGTCGGTCTTCCAGTTCTTGCCTTCGGCGGCGGTTTTTTCGGCATCGGTCAACTCGCCCCACCAGCCGAGCTTTTTCAGCAGCAGGTGGTCAAACTCGGGATAGCCCGTGGCGATATCGGCACCCTTGGAGTGCGAGCCGTCTTCGGCCAGCAGGTTGACACCGTCTTTTTCAACACCGAAGTTGGCGCGGAAGTTGCCGCCGCCGTCCATGACGTGTTTTGACGTGTCATACAGGTTGGGTGAGCCGGGGTGCTTCATTTCCGGGGTGCCGAAGCAGGGCCATGGCAGGCCGAAATAATCGCCCGTCGTGTCGTAGCCGGTTTCCTTGTCCTTGCCGCCTTTGGACTTCAGCGTCTTCACGTCAAACAGGTGCATATTGCGCATGTGCGCTTTCAGACGCTCAGGGCTCTGGCCGGTGTAGCCTATGGTCCAGACCGACTTGTTGATCTCGCGCAGGATGTCCTCGGGCACGGGCTCATCCATGCCTTTGACTTTTTGCATCTTGAAGTTCTTGGACAGCTCTTTGGCGAAGCCGAGCTTTTCCGCCAGTTGATGCATGATCATGTGGTCGCTGCGGGCTTCCCACAGCGGTTCGATCACTTTTTCGCGCCACTGGATGGAACGGTTCGACGCGGTCACCGAGCCGCTGGTCTCGAACTGGTTGGACGCCGGCAGCAGGTACACCGCACGATTCGGATTCAGGTCTTCAGCCTTGCCCGGCATCGCCGCCATGGCGGCTGTGGCCGAAGGATAGGGGTCAATCACCACCAGCAAGTCCAGCTTGTCCATCGCGCGCTTCATCTCCAGGCCGCGGGACTGGGAGTTGGGCGCATGGCCCCAGAAAAACACGGCGCGCAGGTTGGAGTCCTGGTCAATGAATTCGTTTTTCTCCATCACGCCGTCAATCCAGCGCGACACCGTGATGCCGGGCCTGCCCATCATGGCCGGCGAGGCAAAACGCCCCTTGATCCAGTCAAAGTCAACACCCCAGGTTTTGGCAAAGTGCTTCCATGACCCTTCGGCCAGGCCGTAGTAGCCGGGCAGCGAATCGGGATTCGGGCCAACGTCAGTAGCGCCCTGCACGTTGTCATGGCCGCGGAAAATATTGGCACCGCCGCCCGATACACCGATATTGCCAAGCGCCAACTGCAAGATGCACGAAGCGCGCACGACCGCATTACCAGTCGTGTGCTGGGTCTGGCCCATGCACCAGACGATGGTTGACGGCCGGTTCTTGGCCATCATTTCAGCGGCCATGTAGACGCGCGCCTCGGGCACGCCGCAGGCTTCTTCAACCTTGTCGGGTGTCCATTTGGCCATGATGTCGGCCTTGACCTTGTCCATGCCGTAGACGCGGTCATTGATGTACTTTTTATCTTCCCAGCCGTTCTTGAAGATGTGATACAGCATGCCGAACAAAAACGGAATGTCGGAGCCCGAACGGATGCGGATGTACTCGTCGGCTTTCGCGGCGGTGCGCGTGAAGCGCGGATCGACCACGATCATCTTGCAGCCGGTTTCTTTGGCGTGCAGCATGTGCAACAGGCTGACCGGGTGTGCCTCGGCGGCGTTCGAGCCGATGTACATGGCGCACTTGCTGTTTTGCATGTCGTTGTACGAATTGGTCATGGCGCCGTAGCCCCAGGTGTTGGCAACACCGGCCACCGTGGTCGAGTGGCAAATGCGCGCCTGATGGTCGCAGTTGTTGCTGCCCCAGAAGCTCACAAACTTGCGCAGCAGGTAGGCCTGCTCGTTGTTGTGCTTGGAAGAACCGATCACGTACACCGAATCAGGGCCGCTGGCCTTGCGCAGTTCCAGCATGCGGGCGCTAATTTCGTTGAGTGCCACATCCCAGGTGATGCGTTCGTATTTGCCGCCGACCAGCTTCATCGGGTAGCGCAGGCGGAACTCGCCATGGCCATGCTGACGCAGTGCGGCGCCTTTGGCGCAATGCGCACCCAGATTGATGGGCGAGTCAAACACCGGCTCCTGCCTGATCCAGACACCGTTTTGCACCACGGCATCGACGGCACAGCCGACCGAGCAGTGCGTACACACCGTGCGCTTGACCTCGATTTTTCCGCTGCCGGCCCCGGGCGACGCCCCCATGGCGTTTGCTTTTTTAACCAGCGTCAATTGCGTGGCGGCCAGGCCGACGCCGACCCCCAGGCCCGAACGCCGCAGGAAGGCGCGCCGATCCATGGTGGGCAGGGCATTGGACAGGCCGCGCGAAAGGCTTTGTACAAACCGTGCCGAACCTGCGCGGTGCGCTGGATCGCTATGGATAGCGTGAGTTTTTTTCGTGAGTAGCATGGGGCTCTCCGTTAGATTTTTAAGGCGAAAAACTAAATGCGTGTGGTGCGGTAGTAGTGCTTGACGTGTTCTGACAAGCTGTAACCACCACCCTTTTCAGGTGGGGCTTTGAGCACTTGCTGCTCTGGCATCAATGCGGGTGCGCCCGGCAGCGCCACTATGGCTGCGGCGGCGACACCCGTGGCGACGGCACCGAAAAAGAAACCCCGGCGTGAGGGTTTTGGCTGGCTGTCTTGCATAGTTGTCTCCAAGGCATTTTGCTGATATGAACTGGCTTGCATACACTGACTTGCACACTTTACATCAAACTTGCACACTTTACACAGACTTGCACACCCGACAATGACTACTTGTCTCGAAGGGGTTAAAGGGCACCTCTATAAATTACCGTTCACCCTGAGCTTGGCCTGTCCTGAGCTTGTCAAAGGGTCGAAGGGTCTGCTCGCTAAGTGGTTGTTTTTATTAGCTAAAGGCTTCGACAGAGCCTGTCCTGAGCTTGCCGAAGGGCTCAGCCCGAACGGGGTTTGGTGAATTTATAGAGGTGCCCTAAACACGGTGCGTAAGGGAAAACGATAGGGCATCATAGTGTTTACCCTGACCGCATGAATCAAGTGTCGCAATTTGAGAAAACCATCTTGCGAAGCTCAAATTCAGGCCAGCATGTCAAAGCCCTGGGCTTCAACGCTGATGAAGGTCTGTGTGAATTCCGCGACGCAGCGATAAAAATCAGCCTGCGGATGCGCGCTGACCGCTTCGCACAGCGCCGCCACCCAAGGCTGAAGATGGCGCGCAAAAAATTCGCGCTGCCGCGTCAGGTTGGCGACCTCTACATCGTCGCCCGCAATCAGGTAGCGCATGACCTCGCACAGATAGGCGATGTGGTCTTCAGTTTCAGGCATGGTTTCGTCGCGCGCCAGACCCAGCGCCTGCAGATCGGTACGCAGCGCCGCCAGCGGTTTTTCGTTCAGGAAACCGCTGAGATAGTGGGAGCCAAACAGATAAACCTCGGGCTTGCCGACGCCGCCAAACAGCGCATCGAATTCCCGCGCCATGTCCTCGGGGGACAGCCTGCGGGCGGCGCCGACAAGCTCACCCCACGAGGCTTCCAGCAAGGCACCGGCCGCAGGCGCTTCGGTCACAGCCACCCGGATGTTGCTTATCAGTTCTGCTGTCGGCGGCGTGTAATACAGCGCGGACAGCAAACCGTAAACTTCGGCGCGGGCGGTTTCTTCGTCCAGTGTGGACGGCACGAGTTGGGCTTGTAGGGTCATGAAGAATTAAACATTTAGCGGATGTCGGTGATCTTGACTTCGTTGTCGGCCGAGTAAAGGTCAATGACGCGGCAGTCCCCGCACATTTTCAGGCGCTCGGCCGCCGCACCCTGGAACATCGCATGCCCGGCCAGCTTGCCGAGCATGGATTCGATCGCCTTGAGCGTGCCAAAAGGCTTGCTGCAGCGGATGCAAGCATAGGGCTGCATCTCGTTAAGCACGCGTGCCTCCTTGCGTTGCGGCGTCAGCAGCAGGCGCGGTTGCAGGGTAATGGCATCTTCCGGACAGGTCGTGGCGCACAGGCCGCATTGCACACAATTTTTCTCGACAAATTTGAGCTGGGGAAGGTCGGGGTTGTCCTGCAGAGCGTTGGCCGGGCAGGCACTGACGCAGCTCAGGCACAGCGTGCAGGTGTCTTTGTTGATGACCAGAGTTCCAAACGCCGAACCCTGTTTGGGCAGTTCAATCGCTTCGGGCAACACGGCAGGTGCGTGGGTTATCAAATGGTCCAGCGCGAGATTAAGCGTGCTGCGCTTTTCCTGCACTATCGCGAAGCGTGCTGCGCTTGAAGGCAGCGTGGGCCGGGCTCGGCCAAGGGCTTGCAGACTGGCATCCAGACTCGTGACAGCCTGGGCACCGCCCCCGCTTTGGGCGCGCAGCAGATGAAAGTGAACACCCACATAGCCCAAGCCGTTGAGAATGACTTGCGCCACCCGCATCTGGTCTTCCAGGCCATCCAGATAAGCGGGCGCCTCCTCGTCCGTGACCAACACGGCCACCTGTGCAGCACCCAATGCGACGGCACTCAACCAGACGTCCATGCCCAGACTGGCGGTATGAAACAGGGCTTGAGGAATGACATTGGCAGGCACACCGCGCACGGTTTTTTGCAACTGAGCGGCGCGGCCCAGGGCTTCCACAGCCTGCTGGCCGCGGCCCTGGCTGTGAAACAGCAGAACCGGGTGCACGCCGCCAGCTTTGACGTAAGTCGAAAGCAGGGTCTTGAGCCGCACGCCCTGCTCGCTGGCACGGGGATAAGCGTAAGTCAGCGCACCCGTCGGGCAGACCGTGGTGCAGGCGCCGCAGCCTATGCAAAGGTTGGGGTTGACCTTGATCTGCTTGAGGCGTTTGTCGCTGCTAATAGCTTGCGCCGAGCAGATCTCCACGCAGGCATTGCAACCGACGGTATCGTTGCGGCTGTGCGCACAAATATTTTGTTTGTAGGTAAAAAATTTTGGCTTTTCAAACTCGCCCACCATGTCGCGCAGCTTGACGACCGTGGTCAAGAAACCCGGCGCAGCCAGGCCCAAAGCAGTGCCTGCCGCACCCCATGAAAAATAACCCTGCGGAGGCGCATGCAGTGCCACCAAGGGCTTGGACCCCAGATCAAGCACCAGATCGAAACGCTCGTTAAGAGTTTGCGCAGCCCGGCTGAAGTCAATCGCACCGGCCGCAGCGCAAGCAGTCACGCACGCTGATTGGGTTGGTTTGCAGCGATTCATGTCAATCTGGTAGTCGAAGCCGATCGCAGCTTCAGGGCACACCGCGATACAGGCATTGCAACGCGTGCACAGGTCCAGGTCAATCGGGTTGTCGCGCTCCCACGCCAGCTCAAACGCTCCCAGCCAGCCTTTAAGTTGCGGCGCGCTGCCGCTGATGACCGGGTATTTTCGCTCTTGGTCAGGCGGGGCCGATTCAGCGCCGGGCGACACGCCCTGCGAAAAAATCGTCACATCCAGCACGTCTGCCACCAGCGCAGCCACCTGCTCTGCCTGGTCAAGCGCACCCACAATCAGCAGTCGGCCGCCGCTTTTGTAGGTGACAGTGGCCACCGGCTCGGGGTCGGGTAGGCGTGCGGCGGCCAGCAGCGCCGCAATTTTTGGCATGGCGCTGGAGGCGTCTTTGCCCCAGCCACCGGTTTCGCGAATATTGACAAACTTGATCGACGAAGTCACACCTTCGGTCTGCTGCCCCAGTGCTGCAAAGAGACGCTTCTCCTGGGTGCAAGCCACCACGACATCCTCGCCGGATTGAAGTGCCTTCTGGAACGCCGCGGTTTCACGCCGACACAGCGTCGAATGCAGCGTCAGATTTTCATTGAGTGCAGCCCCCAGCGTCTGGATCTGGAGGGGCATGGTCTGGTTGCAGTTGCAAATGAGGGTGGGCATGGTATTTTTGGCTGGAATTTTCAGGACTAATGGCGTGCGGGCCGACTGGACATCACGCTGAAGTGCGCGTCAGCAAACCATTCAGGGTATCCATAAGCATGACGCTACTCCAGCTTGATGTCGCCATCGAACTTGACGCTAAGTTGCAACGACGGGATTTCCAGGGTTACCTTCGCCGGAAACATCTCGTTGCCGGTAATAATGCCGTCGGCGATAGCCTTCGTCACGGCCTGCTCTATTTCGCGTTGCGAGTTGACGCCGACCATTTTCAGGAATTTGCGAATGCTGATGTTAAAAGTTTCTTCGTTCATGAAGCCTCCTGGTTAGATTTTTATTGCGTGCCGCGCCCAGCGTCCGGGGCTGAAGCGGCATGGTTTTCCTGGCTGGCGCCGGAGTCGGTCAGGGACTCGGGCTGGCTGGACTGTTCAGAATGAATGGCTTGCGGGATGGCTGGGTCCCGGTTGTCACCGGACTGTGCCACGGTTTCAGGCATAGGCTTATTTGCACTTTCTGACGGTAAAGCGGCCGTGCCGTGCTGTTTTTTGGCGTCATCGTCGTCGTCGAATAAATTGAGAAACTTCGCACCCACCATCTGCCGGAGCATGGACTCGGGGATAGGGTCGAACTTGGAATAGTCGTCAATGTAAATGTCCAGTCCGTCCATCACATTGAAGTGCGGGTCGGCAAACAGTTTTTTCATCGCAGCGTTGCGCACTTCCGGCCCGACATCGCCGGCCATGAAAGGTTTGTAATCGGAGTCTTTGGTCAGCAGCTTCACGTCGTCAAGCGAAAGAAGCTTTTTTTCGGGCGGCTCTGCGGCATCGGCCTGGCCCGCCACGGGCGTTGCCGGAACCGGGGCCGGTGCCTTGGCTCCGGCGCCATCCTCCACCCAAGGTGGCGCAGTTGCGCGAGCCGGTTCGTCCAGCGGCTTGCCCTGCAGGGCGTCCGTCTTGCGCCGCGCCCAGCGACCCAGAAATCCGCTGGCTTCTTCAGCCATGGCCGCCTCCGCCGCCGAATTTTTTGCCGGTACTCACACTCGCCGGGTTACCGAACCTGTCCTGCAGCGTCTTGAAACTTTGCGGGCGTTGGCGGCGCTTGACTTCGAGCACGTAATGGGCATCGACAAAAGCCTGCAGCCACTCGACCACGTTCCGCGGTGCCGCCACCTGTTCCACGGTTTCCTGCGCGTCCAGCCAGCGGCCGGCGTCGTGGTAACTCAGCGTGACGATTTGCGGAACGGCCACCGGCTCGTCGGCCAACGCGGCCTCTTCTTCCATGCGCCAGACCACCCAGAAACAGGGCTGCAGCGTGGTGACATTGAGGTAGTAGCCTTCCGCATCGGTGGTCAACAGCTCAACCTTGAAGCCGGGATGCAACCAGCATTCTTCCCGGTCATCCTTGAGCAGCAAGCGCGGCTGCGCGCCAAAGCTGTCCTCGTTCGGCACGACGTCGGCCAAGACCCAGCGCCAGGGCTGCCATGCGTTGGCTATGCGCTCACGGCGCATGACAACCGCCACCGCCACGCAGGGGCGATGGATCGCGACGTCCGGGCCGGGAGACTGCAGCAGAAAATCAGACATGGTCGAAGTGTACGGCGGTGTCAATGCCCATTTTCCAGGTTTAAGGCTCAGGTGTCTTTGGATATCTTGATGGTCGGGAATTTGCTTGAAAAATCTTTCGCCTTGGCGGCAATGGTGATCGCCACCTGGCGCGCCACGGCCTTGTAAATCGCCGCCACCTCGCCATCCGGGTCGGCCACCACGGTCGGCCTGCCGTTGTCGGCATGCAGGCGGATCTGCATGTCCAGCGGCAGTGCGCCGAGGTAGCTCATGCCGTACTCGGCCGCCATTTTTTTGCCGCCGTCCTGGCCAAAAATATGTTCGGTATGACCGCATTGGCTGCAAATATGCACCGCCATGTTTTCGACAATGCCCAGAATCGGCACACCGACCTTCTCGAACATCTTGATGCCTTTTCTGGCATCCAGCAGCGCGATGTCCTGTGGCGTCGTGACGATCACGGCGCCGGTCAGGGGCACGCGCTGGGACAGTGTGAGCTGGATGTCGCCGGTGCCGGGCGGCATATCGACGATCAGGTAGTCCAGGGCTTTCCAGTTGGTCTGGCGCAGCAGTTGTTCCAGCGCCTGTGTCGCCATCGGGCCGCGCCAGATCATGGCCTCGTCCTGCGCCACCAGAAAACCAATCGACATCACCTGGATACCGTAGTTTTCCATCGGCTCCATATTTTTGCCGTCCGTACTGTCGGGCCGACCTTCAATGCCCATCATCATCGGCTGGCTGGGGCCGTAAATATCGGCGTCCAGCAGGCCGACGCTGGCGCCCTCGGCTGCCAACGCCAGCGCCAGGTTGACGGCGGTGGTGCTTTTGCCCACGCCGCCCTTGCCGGAGGCCACTGCCACGATGTTCTTGACATTGGGGAGCAACTGTACGCCGCGCTGCACGCTGTGGCTGGCGATCTTGAAGCTGACATTGACGGAAACGTTGCTCACGCCCGCCACGCCCTTGACTGCGGCGATCAGCAGCTTGCGGATACCGGCGAGCTGGCTTTTGGCCGGGTAGCCGAGTTCCACGTCGAATGAAACGTCATCGCCCGCGATCTGCAGGTTTTTAAGCGCCTTGGTACTGACAAAATCCTTGCCAGTGTTGGGGTCGAGCACGCCTTGCAAGGCGGTCAAAATTGCCTGTTGTTCTACAGCCATGGGGGAAAGTCTCCGTTTGAATCTGACAAGTCTAACGCCGCGGGATAAACACAGGGGTCATGGGGGATTGCCGCTACTACTGGCGACAGGGGTAATCCGCAGCAGGACGGCCACGGTCTCGCCAATGCGGTAAATTACGGGCATGGAAGCCATATGACTGAAAAAGTAAACCCCCTTGCAGACATCCGGTACGCGGCGCCTGTGCCGCATATCCCCGACCAGCTGTCGGCCCCCACCGGCCTGCTGAGCGACACCATGGGCCGGCCGCTGCGCGATTTGCGCATCAGCGTGACCGACAAATGCAACTTCCGCTGCAGTTACTGCATGCCGAAGGAAATATTTGGTTTGCCGGGCGACAAGGGCTACGCCTTTTTGCCTCAAAGCTCGCTACTGAGCTTTGAGGAAATCACCCGGCTAGCGCGGATTTTTGTCGCCCACGGTGTTGAAAAATTCAGGTTGACGGGTGGTGAGCCTTTGCTGCGCAAGCACCTGGAGGTGTTGATCGAAATGCTGGCCAGACTGCAAACGCCCGAAGACCGGCCGCTGGACATCACGCTGACCACCAATGCCTCGCTGCTCGCCAAAAAGGCTCAATCGCTCAAGGATGCCGGGCTGCAGCGCGTCACGGTGAGCCTGGACAGCATGGACGATGCCATCTTTCGCCAAATGAACGGTGTGGACTTTCCGGTGACCGATGTGCTCAAGGGGATTGAAGCGTCGCAAAAAGTGGGCCTGTGGCCTATCAAGGTCAACATGGTGGTCAAGCGCGGCGTCAACGATACCGAGATACTGCCCATGGCACGGTTCTTCCGCCATTCCGGTGCGGTGCTGCGCTTTATCGAATACATGGACGTGGGTGCCACCAACGGCTGGCGCATGGACGAGGTGCTGGCCTCAAAGCAAGTGATTGAACGCATCAACGCCGAGTTTCCTCTGACTGCCATCGACCCGAACTACATCGGTGAAACTGCCGAGCGCTGGCGCTATGCCGACGGTGCCGGCGAAATCGGTGTGATCAGCAGCGTCACGCAGGCCTTTTGCAAAGACTGCACCCGGGCACGGCTATCGACCGAAGGCAAGCTATTTTTGTGCCTGTTTGCCAGCCAGGGGCATGATCTGCGCGCTCTGCTGCGGGGCGGCAGCGCCGACGACCAGATCGCGGCGGCGGTGGGCCAGATCTGGCAGGCACGTACCGACCGTTATTCGGAACTGCGCTCCGCCCAGCCCGCAGATGCCGACCCCACCGAAGACGGCGCGCTCTCCAAATTTTTATCAAAGCGGGTTGAAATGAGCTACATCGGAGGTTGATTTGGTAAACATTAATTCAAAAAGTGAGGCCCCAGCATGGCAGATCTTCAAGCCCGGGCACCGACCCCTACGGCATTAACACTTCACAGCCAGTCCCGTATTCTCGAAATTTCCTTCTCAGACGGCTCCGAATTCAAGATTCCGTTTGAGTTGATGCGTGTTTACTCACCGTCCGCAGAAGTTATGGGCCACGGGGTTGGGCAAGAAGTATTGCAAATCGGCAAGCGTGACGTGACTGTGGTCGAGTTGGAGCCGGTTGGCAATTACGCCGTCCAACCGCTTTTCTCCGATGGCCACAATACCGGAATTTTTTCCTGGGAAACCCTATACGGGATGGGCCAAAACCAGGACATGCTGTGGGCGCGCTATCTGGAAAGAATGGCCGATGCCGGCGCCTCGCGCGATCCCATACCCGGCTTTGAAAACAGACCCAAGAAGAAATAAACATGAGCGATTATTTCGCCATAGACTTGGACGACACCGGTACCACCGCCAGCCCTTTCAAAGTGGTACTGATTAACCCCTACGAACTCGGTCGCCAGTCCTTTAACCTAGCCGCCCCCGCCGCCTTATTGAAAGCCGCCGGCTGCGAAGTTGCCTGCCTCGACCTGACCCTGCAAAAGCTCGAACCCGACACCCTGCGCGATGCCGGGTTGGTGGCCATTCACCTCGGCATGCACACCGCCACCCGCATCGCCATCGCTGCGCTGCCAAAAATCCGCGAACTGGCGCCCAATGCGCACCTCGCCATGTACGGCCTGTACGCGCCGATGAACGCAGACCTGCTACGCGGACTGGGCGTACACACCCTGTTGGGCGGCGAATTCGAACCAGAGTTGGTGGCGCTGGCAGAACGCTTGCGCGACGGCGATAGCAGTCCGCAAACTACAGCCATGATTCAGCTGGCCAAAGTTAAATTCTTGCTGCCGGACCGCAGCGGCCTGCCAAAACTCACCCGCTACGCCCACCTCAAGCTGCCCGACGGCGGCAAAAAAGTCGTCGGCTTTACCGAGTCCACGCGCGGCTGCAAACACCTGTGCCGGCATTGCCCGGTAGTGCCGGTGTATCAGGGGAAATTCCGCACGGTAGATGTGGACGTGGTGCTGGCGGACATCGAACAGCAAGTGCTAGCAGGCGCGGCACACATATCCTTCGGCGACCCGGACTTTTTCAACGGCCCGACCCACGCCATGCGCGTGCTGGAGGCCATGCACCAGCGCTTCCCCAGCCTGAGTTTCGATGCCACCATCAAGATCCAGCACCTCATCAACCATGCCGACCTGCTGCCCAGGCTGCGCGACTATGGCTGCCTGTTCATCCAGAGCGCGGTGGAGTCGGTGGACGATGCCGTGCTGGGCTATTTTGACAAAAACCACAGCCGCGCCGACTTCGAGCGCGCACTCGGCCTGTGTCGCGCGCACGGCATCTTCCTCGCCCCTACCTTCGTGGCCTTCAACCCTTGGACGACGCTGGCCGGTTACCTCGATTTGCTGGGCGAAGTGCTGCGCCTGAAACTGGTGGAAGCGGTGCCCCCGGTGCAACTCGCCATCCGCTTGCTGGTGCCGCAGGGCTCCTACCTGCTGCAACTGCCCGGTTTCCCCGACCGGCTCGAAGCCTTCGACTCGACGTTGCTGGGCTGGCCGTGGAAGCACACAGACCCATGCGTGGACGCCCTCCAGCTACAGGTCATGGCCACCGCCATGCGCATGGAAGACGCCCCGCGCGGCGAGGTGTTCAGCGCCATCTGGCAGCTCGCCCATGCCGCCGCTGGACTGCCGACGCCAACCTTGGAGCACGCCGACTTCGGCGAAACCATCGCCCGCCTGTCCGAACCGTGGTACTGCTGCGCTGAGCCTACTGAGCAACAATTGCAATCCTTTTAAGCCATGCCGCGCGTGCTGTTGCTGCTCCCTGTTTCCAGCTACCGCAATCAGGATTTCCTCGACGCTGCGCAGCGCTTGGGCGTGCAAGTCATCAGCGCCGCCGACCACTGCCACCGGCTCGCCCCGCAGCAGGGCTTGACTCCCATCCTGTCCTTGCATTTCGACCAGCCCGAGGCGGCTACCGTGCAAGTACTGGCATCCTTGGGGCGACGCGTGGATGCGGTGCTGGCGGTGGACGACGCGGGCCTGGAGCTAGCCGCCTTGCTGCGCGAAAAACTCGGCCTGCCGGGTAACTCCCCAGCGTCGGTGCGGCATACCCGCGACAAACTGGCCTTCCGTCATTTGTTGCGCGAAAACGGGCTGAACTGTCCAGCATTTCAGCACCTCGCCAGCCAGCGGGACGCGCCTGCACTGGCAGGGCAATTAGGCTACCCAGTGGTGGTCAAGGCACGCCGGTTATGCGCCAGCCAAGGCGTGATTCGCGCTGATAATGCCAAAGATTTTTTGCAGCAAGTGCGCCGCGTCAGCCGTATCCAGTCGACCGCCGACCGCGATGCCAGCACGCTTGGCCTGATCGTCGAAACCTTCATCCCCGGCAGCGAACACGCCCTCGAAGGTCTGCTGGAAAACGGCCAATTGCGCGTGCTGGCGCTCATCGACAAGCCCGACCCGCTGGACGGCCCGTATTTCGAGGAAACCATTTATGTCACTCCATCGCGGCTGCCCGCAGAGCGCCAACAGAGCATCGCTGGCAGCGTGCAACGCGCCTGCGCCGCCGCCGGGCTGGTAAGCGGCCCCATCCACGCCGAAATGCGCTTGAATGATGCCGGCGTGTGGCTGCTGGAAGTCGCCGCACGCTCCATCGGCGGCCTATGCGGGCGCATGTTGCGCCAGCGCCTGAACATGACGCTCGAAGAACTCATCCTGCGCCATACCTTGGGCTTGCCGATTGCCCAGCCCGCGCGTTACGACGCGACTGGCGTGATGATGATCCCGGTGCCCGCGCGCGGCATTTTCCTGGCTGTGCACAAGCTCGAAGCCGCGCTGCAAGTTAGCGGCATCAGCGACATCCAAATCACCGCCAACCCAGGTCAGCTGATTGCACCGCCGCCGGAAGGCGCGAGCTACCTAGGCTTCATTTTCGCGCAGGGACTGTCGCCCGACGCGGTTGAATCCAGTCTGCGACTAGCGCACCAGCGGCTGGTCTTCGAAATCCAGGCGGATATTCCAGTAACGCCAACATGACACTGGATTCGCAAGACCTGAAGAAAATTGCCGACCTTACGCTGGAGCATTACAACCAGCGGGCTACGGCATTCTGGGAAGGGACGCGCCATCACGATGTCGCCTCGAACATCGCGATATTGTTGCAATATATCGAAGGCCCGCCGCCATTCACGATCCTCGATTTTGGTTGTGGACCGGGGCGCGACCTGAAAGTATTTTGCGAACTCGGACACATCGCAGTAGGTTTGGACGGCAGCGCGCGCTTCGTCGACATGGCACGCACGCACAGCAGCTGTGAAGTTTGGCAACAGGATTTCTGCAAACTTGATCTGCCGGACAGGCATTTCGATGGCATCTTCGCCAACGCCAGTTTATTTCACTTGCCCAGCCAGGAGTTGCCGCGCGTGCTACTGGAACTGCACGCAACCCTGAAAACTGGGGGTGTGTTGTTCAGCTCAAACCCGCACGGCCATAACGAAGAAGGCTGGTCCGACGGACGCTACGGCGCGTATTACGATCTTCAAACTTGGCAGCGCCATATGTCAGATGCAGGGTTCGTTGAGTTGACTCACTATTACCGTCCCGAGGGCCTAGCGCGCCATCAGCAGCCCTGGCTGGCGAGCGTCTGGCGCAAACTGCCTGCTGACACTCTAGTGCCTACTTGCATAAGTCTGCGTTAGCACCGAGAGCGGCTTGGAGCGCCGAGCGCAAGGCGTAAACATGACGCCAGGTGGCTTGCACGCGCTGCTCACGACGATTTTGGAAACCCGCAACCAGTAGTTACTGTCCTTCGCTCGATCCAGTCGAATGGGAGGCGTAGACCACTTCACTGTGAGCGACGCGCTTCTTGGGAGTGATGTCGTTATTGCGCCAGTAGTTCTCGGCCGCCGCGATACCGCTGCCCGGCTCGATCTTGATGCCGACATCCTGCATCGCCATTTCCACGCCGGCCAACGCGCCCATCAGCATGAGTTCGTTCAGGTCGCCCAGGTGGCCGATGCGGAAGACTTTGCCTGCCAGTTTCGACAGACCCCCGCCCAGCGCCAGATTGTAGCGCCGGAAGGCGACGTCGATGACGTGCGCGCCGTTGATTCCTTCTGGCACGACAATCGCGGAGACGGTGTCCGAATACCACTTAGGCGTCTTGGCGCAGAGCTCGAGCTTCCAGCCTTGCTGGATCGCCGCGCGAACGCCTGAGGCGAGGTAGTGGTGGCGGTCAAAGATATTCTCCAGCCCTTCTTCCATAATCATGCTCAGCGATTCCCGCAGGCCGTAAAGCAGCGGCAGAGACGGCGTATAGGGGAAGTAGCCGGTGACGTTGGCGCGGATCATGTCGCCGAAATCGAAGTAGCAGCGCGGCTGCGTCGACTTCTCGCGCGCGGCGAGGGCCTTTTCGCTGACGCAGACGATGCCGAGGCCGGCCGGCAGCATCAGGCCCTTCTGTGAGCCGCTGATGCAAATGTCCACGCCCCACTCGTCCATGCGGAAATCGATGCTGGCAAGCGAACTGACGGCATCGACGAACAGTAGCGCCGGGTGCTTGGCCGCATCTATGGCGCGCCGCGTCGCGGCAATGTCACTCACCACGCCAGTGGCGGTTTCGTTGTGGGTTACCAGCACGGCCTTGATTTTGTGCCCCTTGTCGGCCGCAAGAATGTCGAGGTAGCGCTCGACCGGAACACCCTCGCCCCATTCGCAATCCACCACTTCCACCTGGAAACCGAGCCGCGTAACCATGTCGCTCCACAAGTGGCTGAACTGGCCGAAACGCGAGGCCAGTACTTTGTCGCCGGGAGACAGGCAGTTGGTCAGGGCCGCCTCCCAGCCGCCGGTGCCGGAGGACGGAAAGATGATCGGCGTGCCAGTTTCGGTCTTGAATACCTTCTTGAGTTCGGACAGGCATCCGCGTGTAAGGTCTGGAAACTTGGAAGAGCGGTGGTCCTCCATGGCCACGACCATGGCGCGCTGGACGCGATCAGGCACGTTGGTAGGCCCCGGAACAAACAGAAAATTACGACCTGCCATAGCTATTTCTCCTGAAATCTAAATTAAGTGGGTGGATTACATGTAGCTTGAAAAACTACTGGGCGCCGATGCTGCTGGTGTGAGCATCTCGCCGATTTCATTGAAGTCCAGGCCAGCGGCCAGCGTTTGGTAACGCTGGACTATGCCTGTAACCGTGCTAGCAAAGAAACACTGGCGGATCGCCAAACGTTCATTATCTGTTATCTGCTATAAACCGGTAGCCGTTTGCATAGTGCGCTGATTTCCCCAGCGACGCGAACAATTAATTGGTCGTCCTGTGGTGCGTCAAGTACGTCGGCAATCAGGTTGGCAACCTGCTCTGCTTCCGCCGCAGCGAAACCGCGGGTAGTCATCGCCGGCGTCCCAATGCGGATGCCGCTGGTGACAAAAGGCTTTTCGGGGTCGTTTGGAATCGCGTTCTTGTTGACCGTAATGTGGGCCTTGCCAAGAACGGCCTCGGCATCCTTGCCGGTAATCTTCTTGGCCCGCAGATCAAGCAGGAACAGGTGGCTTTCCGTGCGACCCGAGACAATGCGCAGTCCGCGCTTGGTCAGCGTCGTCGCCATGATCTGGGCGTTGGTCTTGACCTGCTTCTGATAGGTTTTGAATTCCGGTCGCAAGGCCTCGCGCAAGGCGACCGCCTTCGCGGCGATGACGTGCATCAACGGCCCGCCCTGGATGCCAGGGAAGATCATGGAGTTGATCTTTTTGGCGAGCTCTTCGTCATTGGTCAGGATGAGACCGCCGCGCGGTCCGCGCAGGGTCTTGTGCGTGGTCAATGTCGAGAAGTGGGCGATGCCGACGGGGCTCGGGTATTCACCGGCTGCGATGAGCCCGGCGTAATGGGCCATGTCGACGAAGAGGTAGGCGCCGACGCTGTCGGCAATATCGCGAAATCGCTTCCAGTCGATCACCAGCGAATAGGCCGAGGCACCCGCCACGATCATCTGTGGCTTGTGTTCCTTGGCGAGCCGTTCGACCTGGTCGTAATCGATGGCCTCGGTTTTGGGATCGAGACCATAGCTGACCGCGTTGAACAGCTTACCGCTGAAGCTGACCTTGGCACCGTGGGTCAGGTGGCCGCCATGGGCCAGCGACATGCCCAGAATGGTGTCGCCCGGCTTCAGCATGGCGAAATACACTGCGGCGTTGGCCTGCGAGCCGGAATGGGGCTGAACATTGGCGTATTCCGCGCCGAACAAGGCCTTGGCACGATCAATGGCCAGTTGCTCGGCAATGTCAACGAACTCACAGCCGCCGTAGTAGCGTTTGCCGGGATAACCCTCGGCGTACTTGTTGGTCAACACTGAACCCTGCGCCTGTAGCACGGCCGGGCTGACATAATTTTCCGAGGCTATCAGTTCGAGGTGATCTTCCTGGCGCTGCAGCTCCTGCTGCATGGCAGTCCAAAGCTCCGGGTCAGCGTCAGCGATGAGTTGTTTAGAGTCAAACACGGTATTTCTCCCAATTTCGTTTAGTTTTTTGTCGCGACGTAGCGTCCGGAATCTGCTGATCCGTGGCCGTAGTATAAAGTGGGCCCCGAACCCACGCTAACAATATCCCGAGAAGAGAGTAAAGACATGGCATCCGATATCGAAATTGCCCAGCAGGCCACGCTGCAGCGTGTTACCAAAATCGCAAAAGAAAAACTCGGCATCAGTGACGAACACCTCGAACCCTATGGCCATTTCAAGGCAAAGATTTCGCTCGACTATGTAAATAGTCTGAAAGACCGCCCTGATGGAAAACTGATTCTCGTCACGGCCATCAGCCCAACACCGGCCGGCGAAGGCAAGACCACGACGACCGTCGGCTTGGGAGACGCCCTTAACCGCATCGGCAAGAAGGCGGTCATCTGCCTGCGCGAGCCGTCGCTCGGCCCTGTATTCGGCATGAAGGGCGGTGCCGCCGGCGGCGGCTACGCGCAAGTCGTGCCCATGGAAGACATCAATCTCCACTTTACCGGCGACTTTTCCGCCATCGCCCTGGCCAACAACCTGCTGGCCGCAATGCTGGACAACCACGTCCACCACGGCAACGAACTGAACATCGACGTGCGCCGCATCACCTGGAAGCGCGTGGTGGACATGAACGACCGTGCCCTGCGCGATATCACCTGCGCGCTCGGCGGCCCGGCCAACGGTTACCCGCGCCAGGACGGCTTCGACATTGTTGTGGCTTCTGAAGTCATGGCGATCTTCTGCCTCGCGACCTCCCTGAAAGACCTGAAAGAACGGCTCGGCAACATTGTCGTCGGGTATACCAAGGACCAGAAACCCGTCACCGCACGCGACCTGAAAGCCCACGGCGCCATGACCGTGCTGCTCAAGGACGCCCTCAAGCCCAACCTGGTGCAGACGCTGGAAAACAACCCGGCGATACTCCACGGCGGACCCTTTGCCAATATCGCCCATGGCTGCAATTCCGTGATCGCCACCAAGCTCGGGCTGAAGCTCGCCGACTACGTCGTGACGGAGGCCGGGTTCGGCGCCGATCTCGGTGCGGAGAAGTTCATCGATATCAAGTGCCGGAAATCCGGCCTGCGGCCGGACGTGGCGGTCATCGTGGCCACCATACGGGCACTAAAATTCCATGGCGGCGTGGACTTGAAGGAACTCAACAAGGAAAACCTGGACGCCCTGGCTAAGGGCATCACCAACCTGGAGCGGCACGTCAACAATATTCGCAACCACTACGGTCTGCCTTGCGTGGTGGCGATCAACCATTTCACCTTCGACACCCCAGCGGAAATTGAACTGCTGCAGAAAAATATGGCGCACCACGAAGCACCGGTAATCGTCTGCCGGCATTGGGCGGAAGGCGGCAAGGGAGCCGAGGATCTGGCGCGCACGGTGGTGGACATGATCGACAAGGTGCCGACCAGCTTCAAGTTCATCTATGAAGAATCGGCCACATTGTGGGACAAGGTCACGGCGATTGCCACCAAGATCTACGGCGCCAGCAAAGTGACTGCCGACAGCAAGATCCGCGGACAGATCAAGAAATTGCAGGAGGATGGCTACGGAAGCTACCCGGTGTGCGTGGCCAAGACCCAGTATTCCTTCTCCACGGACCCGCAGTTGCGCGGCGCGCCGTCGAATCATGAGATCAACATCCGCGAAGTGCGGCTTGCGGCCGGCGCGGAGTTCATCGTGATGGTATGTGGGGACGTGATGACCATGCCTGGCCTGCCGAAAGTCCCGTCGGCGGAAAAGATCGATGTGGACGAAAACGGCAAGGTGGTTGGGTTGTTTTAAACCTGCCCGGTCACGGACCGTTGTCAGGCGACCTTGAGCACGCTGTCGTGCAGATGCGGTTCGAACAGCAGCCGTTCCTTGCCGGTCAACAGCAGGAAATGCTTGCCGCTGCAGCGCGCCAGCAGCGACATACCCAGTCGCTCTGCCACCATGTGACCCATCTGCGTGGTACCCGAGCGAGACAGCAGGAACGGAATACCCATCTGCCCGCCCTTGATCACCATTTCGGAGGTCAGGCGGCCGGTCGAGTAGAAAACCTTGTCGTCTCCAGTTATCTTGTCGAGCCACATCTTGCCGGCAATTGCGTCCACCGCGTTGTGGCGGCCCACGTCTTCAATAAAATAAACCAGCTCGCCATCATGCGCAGAAAACAATGCGCAGCCATGAACCGAGCCGGTCTGTTTATAAGTCGACTGCTGGGTACGGATCGTGTCGACGATTTTATACACCACCGATTGCCGCAGACGCGCATCCGGCGACAGCACGATGGCATCGACTTCATCCATCAAACCACCAAACACCGAACCCTGACCGCAACCGGTAGTGACCACCTTCTTGGACGTACGCTCTTCAATATCCGCAATGCCGTGACGGGTCGTCACAGCGACTGCATCGACTTCCCAATCGACTTGCACTGAGACGATATCTTCAATCGATTTAACCAGCCGCTGGTTGCGCAGAAAACCCAGCGTAAGCGCTTCAGGCGCAGCGCCAAGTGTCATCAAGGTCACCAGTTCGCGCTTATCGACATACACCGTCAGTGGCCGTTCTGCAGGAATGGAAATCGTTGACGCCCGACCACGCTCATCGAGTACTTCGACGTCGTGAAACAAGTTGGCAGAGGCGTTAGATAGGATAGGCTGATAGTTCATCGTTGACAGAATACCTTTTTTTTTGAGTTATTGGGGTCAGACACCAATTTCGCTGCGGTGCTTAGCACCGCACCCTCCGGGCGAGCCATAGGCTTAACGAATTTGGGCTCTGACCCCAAAAACTCTACCTGTGCCATAGCCCACCACCTCGGCAGGCTCGCCGCCGCGCCGAATGGCGACGGCGCAGTACTTGAACTCCGGGATTTTTCCGAACGGGTCCAGCGCGTCATTGGTCAGCAGGTTGGCCGCTGCCTCGTAATAGGCAAAGGGGACGTAGACTGCGCCTTGCGGTGTACCGTCGTCCCGGCGCACATGAATGGCAACCTCACCACGGCGGGACTTCAGCGTGATCACATCGCCCTGCTGCACACCCAGCGCCAGCAGGTCAGCTCCACACAGCGACGCTGTAGCCATGGACTCAATCGCATCCAGCACACTGGCACGGCGCGTCATGCTGCCGGTGTGCCAGTGCTCCAGCTGCCGCCCAGTAATCAGCACAAACGGGTAATCCGCATCGGGCCGCTCGTTGGCCGGAATGATGTCGGCCGGCACCAGATGCACACGTCCGTCATCGGTGCCAAAACGGTCAATAAACACTGTAGGCGCGCCGGGATCTTCAGCACTCAGACAAGGGTAGGTCACGCTCGATTCGCGCTCCAGCCGCTCCCAAGTGATGCCCGCAATGGCGGTGTGCATGGCACGCCGCATTTCGTCGTACACAGCCGCCACACCCGAGTGGGCGCCTTCGTAATTCCAGTCCAGCCCCATGCGCGCTGCAATCTGCTGAATGATCCACAAATCAGGTTTGGCCTGACCCGGCGGATCAATCGCCTGCTTGCCCAGTTGCACCATCCGGTCGGTGTTGGTCACGGTGCCAGTTTTTTCGGGCCACGAGGTGGCCGGCAGCACTACATCGGCCAGCCAGGCGGTTTCGGTCATGAAAATATCCTGCACCACCAGATGCTCCAGACTCACCAGCGCGTGGCGCGCATGGTTCAGGTCGGGGTCGCTCATGGCCGGGTTCTCGCCCATGATGTACATGCCGCGAATCTTGTGCGGGTCGCTCTCGGACGCCAGTATCTTGTGCATGATCTCGATCATGGTGTAGCCGGGCTGGTCATCCAGCTTTGTATCCCAGAAGTCTTCAAACCAGGCATGTGCGGCCTTGTCCGTCACACTCTGGTAGTTGGGGAACATCATCGGGATCAATCCCGCGTCGCTGGCACCCTGCACGTTGTTCTGGCCACGCAGAGGGTGCAGGCCAGAGCCGGGCTTGCCGATCTGGCCCGTCACGCTACACAGCGCAATCAAACAGCGCGCGTTGTCGGTGCCATGCACATGCTGGCTAATGCCCATGCCCCACAAAATCATCGCAGCTTTGGCTTTGGCGAATGCACGCGCCACTTCACGCAGGGTTTGTGCCGGAATGCCGCAGATCGGTGCCATGGCCTCGGGGCTGTAGCCCTTGACGTTTTCTTTCAAGGCTTCGTAATTGCTCACCCGCTTGCTGATGAAGTCCTGATCCTCCAGCCCTTCGTCAATGACCGTGTAAATCAGCGCGTTGAGCATGGCCACGTCGGTGTCGGGCTTGAACTGCAGCGTGCGCCAGGCATGCTTGCCGATGTCGGTGATGCGAGGGTCCGCCAGCACAATTTTTGCGCCGTTCTTCGCAGCATTTTTCATAAAAGTGGCGGCCACCGGATGGTTGGCTGTCGGATTGGCGCCGATGATGAAGATCATGTCGGAATGCGCCACGTCATTGACCTGGTTGCTGACTGCACCGGAACCCACACCTTCGAGCAGCGCCGCCACGCTGGAGGCATGGCACAGCCGGGTGCAATGGTCGACGTTGTTGGAGCCAAAGCCAGTACGCACCAGCTTCTGGAACAGGTAGGCCTCTTCATTGCTGCCCTTGGCGCAGCCAAAACCGGCCAGCGCCTTCTTGCCGTGGGTATCACGCAGGCGCGTGAGTGTGCCCGACGTCAGCGCCAGCGCTTCTTCCCAGCTCGCTTCACGGAACACCTCCGACCAGTCGGCGGTATTGCGGTTGAGCTTCTTCAGGGCTTCGGGATCTTTGGTCACACCAGCCTTACGGATCAGCGGCACGGTCAGGCGCTGCGGGCTGTTTGCATAGTCAAAGCCAAAGCGGCCCTTGACGCACAGCCGTGAATGGTTGGCCGGGCCATCACGCCCGTCGACACTCACAATTTTGTTGTCCTTGACGTTGTACGTCAGCAGACAGCCTACTCCACAGAAGGGGCAGACCGAATCAACCTTTTTGTCCACCGTCTGCGAGCCGATCTGGGTTTTTGGCATCAGTGCTCCCGTAGGGCAAGCCTGAACACATTCGCCACAGGCCACGCAGGTGCTGTCGCCCATCGGATCGTCCAAATCGAACACGATTTTTGCCTCGGCTCCGCGAAATGCGAAACCGATCACGTCATTGACCTGCACTTCACGGCAAGCGCGCAAGCAGAGGTTGCACTGGATGCAGGTGTCGAGGTTCACGGCCATAGCGGGATGCGAAATATCCGCTTTAGGCTGATCTCGGCGCAGCGCCCTAAACTCGGGACGCACCTTGACGTTCATGCGTGAAGCCCAGTGACTCAACTCGCCATGCTGGCCCACCACCGTTCGGGCTGAGCTTGTATCCCCGATGGCCCTGAGCCCGTCGAAGGGAGCCTCGACAAGCCCTTCGACAAGCTCAGGACGAACGGAAGAATCGTCGTTCCATTTGTAGCCCTTGTCAGGCATGTCCGACAGCAGTATCTCCAGCACCATCTTCTGACTTTTGACGGCGCGTTCGCTGCTGGCCTGCACCTCCATGCCTGCCGTGGCGCTGCGGCAGCAACTCGGTGCCAGGGTGCGCTCCCCTTTGATTTCGACCACGCAGACGCGGCAGTTGCCGTCAGCGCGATAGCCGTCCTTGTAGCAAAGATGGGGAATGTCTATGCCGTAGCGCTTGGCTGCCTTGAAGATGGTCTCGCCATCGTAGGCGTGGATGCTTCTGCCATCGAGTGTGAATGCTATGCTTTGCGGCGTGACTTCTGCCAGCGTGGCGGGGGCGTTCATACCGGACCTCCAATTTCGTGCGGAAAATATTTCTGCACGCTGCGCACCGGGTTGGGTGCAGCTTGCCCCAGCCCGCAAATCGAAGCATCCGCCATGACCTGGTTCAGGTCTTCGAGCGTTACGTTGTCCCATCGTTCGGCCTGCATCAGTCTGGCAGCCTTGGCCGTGCCGACGCGGCAAGGCGTGCACTGCCCGCAACTTTCGTGTTCGAAGAACTTCATCATGTTGAGCGCCGCGTCGCGCGCCCGGTCGTGTTGGCCCAGGATGATGACGGCAGCGGAGCCGATGAAACAACCGTAGGGCTGCAAGGTGTCGAAGTCCAGCGGAATGTTGCCCATGGAAGCCGGCAGTATGCCGCCCGAGGCACCGCCGGGCAGGTAGGCGTAAAGCTCGTGCCCGTCGGCCATGCCGCCGCAATACTCGTCAATCAGCTCCTGCACCGTGATGCCGGCCGGCGCGAGTTTGACGCCTGGCTGCTTGACGCGCCCGCTCACACTGAAACTGCGCAGCCCCTTGCGGCCATTGCGGCCAAAGCTGCTGAACCACTGCGGGCCTTTTTCCAGCAAGTCGCGCACCCAATAAAGCGTCTCGAAGTTGTGCTCCAGCGTGGGCCGCCCAAACAGGCCCACCTCGGCGATGTAAGGTGGACGCAAGCGCGGCATGCCGCGCTTGCCTTCAATGCTTTCGATCATCGCGGACTCTTCGCCGCAGATATAGGCTCCAGCACCGCGCCGCAGTTCGATCAAAGGCAGCTTGCAGGGCGGATCAGCTTGCAGCTTGGCAATCTCGGCTTCAAGAATAGCGCGGCAACCGTGGTATTCATCGCGCAGGTAGATGTAGCAGGCATCAATGCCCACCACTTGCGAGGCCACCAGCATGCCTTCAAGAAAGCGGTGCGGATCACGCTCAAGATAAACACGGTCCTTGAAGGTGCCAGGCTCGCCTTCGTCAATATTCACCGCCATCATGCGGGGTGCGGGCTGGTCTCGCACAATGCGCCACTTGCGTCCCACCGGAAATCCGGCACCACCCAAACCGCGCAGGCCGGAATCTTCCATCACCTTGATGACGCGCTCGGCATCGTCATGGTCATGAGCAGCATCTGCAACTGCGGTAGCCAGCGCATAGCCGCCGTGGGCGCGGTAGATGGCATAACCCGTGTAGCCTGATACAGCAGCCCCGACCCCACCCGAGACACTTTTCTCCGCAAAATCGGACGCTATGAAGTTCATAGCGTCATGCATAGGTAGGTCTTGGACAAAAGAGTTATTTACAGCCGAAACCACGGCTTCAAGCGTCGCAAAAGGCACCGGACACTGGTGTACCACCACAGCCGGCGCCTGCTCGCAGCGACCGATGCACGGTGCGGCGATGACCCGCACATCCAGGTTGCCTAATAAAGCCGGCAAGCGCGCCAACAAGTCTTGCGCACCCGCCAACTCGCAGGCCAGTCCGTCACACACCCGCACCGTCAGGCCGGGTGCCTGTTCATCACCTTTGATGACTTCAAAGTGGTGATAGAAAGTCGCCACCTCATACACCTCGGCCATGGGAATATTCATCTCTTTGGCGAGTGCCACCAGGTGCCTATCGTGCAGACAGCGATAAGCGTCGTTGATTTTATGCAGATACTCGATCAGCAGGTCGCGGCGATGGCCTTCTTCGGGCCGCAGGCCTATCAAGCCGCGCACCTGTTCAATGGAAGCGTCATCCGCCTGCCTGCCCTTGAGCTTGCTTTTGCGGCGAATCCGCGCGCGCATTTCGTCAGCAGTGGCGATGGCGACCGTCTTGATTCCAGCTGTAGCGGGGTGGTTCATGTTCAGGACAAAGTGTCGCGGCCCGGGTGGGTCAGCGTCAAATTAAATCCCTACATGGGGTGATTCAAAAACTAAATGCAAGTGTTTTTAAATTTTCAGCAGCCCGCTGTGGGCCCTAGCGTGGGCTCGCCAAACAGGGTCTTGCGCCAAGGCAAGCGCCGCCTCAAGCGTCCTAGAGGGTCTGTCGCCGCCCTGCGCAATCAGGCCAATGGCGGTACGCACATCTGGGCTTACCAGCGGCAAGGCTTCCAGCTCACGGTAGCCACGCAGGGCACCGACCAGCGCACCCGGCATGATGCTGCAGACATCGCCTTCGGCAACCGACAGGGCCAGCACGAGTATGGAGTCGGTCTCCATCGCCGGTTTACTGACAGCACCCGCCTCTTCAAACGCCCTTTCGACAATCGTCCGGTTGTGCATTTCTCGGGTCAGCAGGCACAAGGGGTGAAGTGCCGCTTTTGCCCATGTGGTGGATGGACCGATCTGCAACGCATCTTTTATTTTTTTGGCGCGCCGTACAAAAAAATAATGTTCGGTGTACTGCGGTATTTGCCGCATGCGTGGCCCACTGACACGCAGCCTGTCGGTATAGCCCAGGCCGATATCGAGCGACAGGCTTTCAAGTCCGGTCTCCAACTCGTTCGAGCTCATGGAGCGCACCACAGGGCAAATACCCGGATAACGCGCTTGCAACATGGCAGAAAAGCGCGCCGCAATCGGCATGGCTGTGGGCACCGCACCTATGCTCAGGCGGCCCTGCGGTTTGCCGATGCCACTCTTTAATTCCTGCTGCAGCGACTCGCGCTCCTGCAACATGCGCTGGGCGCTGGCCAGCACGCGCGCGCCTTCTTCGGTAAAGCCTTCAAAGTTGCGCCCGCGCTTGACGATGACGGTGTCAAACTCGGCTTCCAGTGCCCGCAGCGCATTGGACAGCGCAGGCTGCGTGATGTGGCAAGCCTGCGCCGCACGGCCAAAGTGCTTGTGCTCGTCAAGCGCGGCCAGGTAACGCAGGGAGGCCAGTAGGTTCATGTGTTTTTGCTGATCGTGAGGGTCGGGAATTTGTTTGAAAAGTCTTTCGCCTTGGCGGCCCAAGTCTAACGCCGCAGGACAAACACAGGGGCCTTGGGGGATTTCCGCCGGCCTTTGCGCCCGGGCGACTTAAAATCGCCGGTTAGCCTCCAAAGCCACAAAGCCCTCTTTATGTCCCAGCGCCAACTATTCGTCACCACCGCCCTACCGTATGCCAATGGCAAGTTCCATATCGGCCACATCATGGAATACATCCAGGCCGATATCTGGGTGCGGTTTCAACGGATGCAGGGCCACGAGGTTAATTTTGTCGGCGCAGACGACGCGCATGGTGCGCCCATCATGATTGCAGCGGAAAAAGCCGGCAAGACGCCGCAGCAGTTTGTGGCCGATATTGCGGCTGGCCGCAAGCAGTACCTGGACGGCTTTCATATTGCATTTGACAACTGGAGCTCGACCGACTCGCCGGAGAACCACGAACTGGCCCGGCAGATTTACCGCGACTTGCGGGATCGCCCGGAAGGCTCGCTCATCGAAACCAAGACCGTCGAGCAGTTCTTCGATGCCGAGAAGAACATGTTTTTGCCGGACCGATTTATCAAAGGCGAATGCCCGAATTGCCACACCCAAGACCAGTACGGCGACAACTGCGAAAGCTGTGGTGCGGTGTATGCGCCGACCGAGCTGATTAACCCCTACTCGGCCCTGTCAGGTGCCAAGCCAGTGCTGCGCTCGTCTGAGCATTTCTTCTTCAAATTGTCTGACCCAGATTGCGTGAAGTTTCTGGAAGCGTGGACGCAAGACGGCAAGTTGCAACCCGAGGTGGCCAACAAGGTCAAAGAATGGTTTAGCGTGCGCACCAACCCCGATGGCAGCAAGAGCGAAGGATTAAGCGATTGGGACATCAGCCGTGACGCGCCTTACTTCGGCATTGAAATTCCCGACGCACCGGGTAAGTATTTTTATGTCTGGCTGGAGGCGCCTGTGGGTTACCTAGCATCGCTGAAAAACCTGCTCGACAAACGCGGCCAAAGTTACGACGACTACATGGCCAACCCGACGCTGGAGCAGTACCACTTTATCGGCAAAGACATCATCACCTTCCACACCCTGTTCTGGCCCGCGATACTGCATTTCAGCGGCCGCAAAACGCCGAATAATATTTTTGTACATGGCTTTTTGACGGTGAATAACGGCGAGAAGATGAGCAAGAGTCGGGGTACAGGCCTTGACCCGCTCAAGTACCTTGACCTGGGCATGAACCCGGAGTGGCTGCGCTATTACCTGGCTGCGAAGCTATCAAATCGAAATGAAGATATCGACTTCAATGCCGATGACTTCATGGCGCGGGTGAACAGCGATTTGATTGGAAAATTTATCAATATCGCCTCGCGTGCAGCCGGCTTCATAGCCAAGCGCTTTGGTGGCCAGATCGGCAACTCAGCAACCCAAGGGCCAGTCCTTATTTTGGAAGGGCAACAAATAGCCGAGCTTGTACAAGAAGCCTATGAACAACGCGATACAGCTCGGGTAGTACGCCACGTGATGGCGTACGCGGACATGGTTAACGTATTCGTTGACCATCACAAACCATGGGCACTTGCGAAACAAGAAGGCGAAGAGCAACGCCTAAAGGATGTATGCAGTACATGCATCGAAGCATTTCGCTTGCTCACCATCTATTTAAAGCCCGTATTGCCCGCGTTGGCAATTGAGGTAGAGGCGTTTTTGAATGTGGCACCGCTAAGGTTCGCCGACCCCGCAACGCCGTTGCCCGAAGGCCATGCGATTGGCCAATACAAGCACCTCATGCAGCGCGTCACCATCGAACAACTCGATGCGCTGTTCGAATTGCCGCCAGAGCCCGAGGTGCCCGCCCTCATCCCTGGCCGCTAGCCCGGTAAAATGCTGGCAAACACAACGCATACACAGCACAGGCAGTTCAGACCCATGTCCCTTCTCAGCATCTTCCGTCGTCCAGACTACACCTCTGAAGCCACCCAGCTCATAGACCAGCTCAAAGCCAACAAGCCAACGCTGGAAGCCGAGCAACGCGCCGGCCGCGCCCTGCTGTGGGACAAAAACCTCAACCGCACCGAACAGGCCGAGTACCTTGATGCCACCGTCGCGCAGCAGGCCTACGTTTACGGCACCAGCGGCCACAGCAACAGCAAATAACGGCTAGCCAGCCAGCCGCAGAAAATCCGCCCTTTTAGTTTATTGGGCGCAGTCATGTCCTCCATCTCAGCACCATTCGAGCAAAGCCTACTACCACCAGGGTCTGATACGCCCGGTATGCCTGCCGTGATTGACCAAGTGGCGCTGGCGCGGCTCTATGGCGAACCGCTGTTTGTGATGCCGCATGACCTGTACATTCCGCCGGATGCATTGCAGGTTTTTCTGGAGGCTTTTGAAGGCCCGCTGGACTTGCTGCTGTATCTGATTCGCAAGCAGAACTTCAATACTCTCGACATCCCGATGGCGGCGGTGACGCGCCAGTACCTAGTCTATGTGGACGAAATCCGCGCCACCAATCTGGAGCTGGCGGCTGAATATCTGCTAATGGCCGCGATGCTGATCGAGATCAAATCGCGCATGTTGCTGCCACCCAAAAGGCAGACTGAAGACCAGGAAGCCGAAGACCCGCGCGCCGAGCTGGTGCGCCGCCTGCTGGAATACGAGCAGATCAAACTGGCTGCTCACAAGCTCAATGAAATGCCGCAGTTTGGCCGCGACTTTTTGCGGGCGCAGGTGTATATTGAACAGTCGCTTACACCGCGCTTTCCGGATGTGAATGTGGTCGATTTGCAGGAGGCCTGGCAGGGCATCGTCAAACGCGCAAGGCTGGTGCAGCACCACGTCATCAGCCGTGAAGAACTATCGGTACGCGAGCACATGAGCATTGTTTTGCGCAAACTGCAAGGCCGTAAGTTCCTGGAGTTTGAAGACCTGTTTGATGCAACGCGCGGCATGGGCGTGCTGGTGGTGACCTTTCTTGCACTGCTTGAATTGTCAAAAGAAGGCCTGCTGGACGTGACCCAGGCCGAGGCCTTTGCCCCGATATACGTGCGGCTTGCCTACACCCCGACCTGAACTCCAACCCTCATCCCGACAGCCCTGCCATGAACCGATTGCCAGCCCCCGCACAGCATGATTTTGACGTCCTCATCATCGGCAGTGGTCTGGCGGGCCTGGCTGCTGCGCTGCTGCTGGCACCGAAGCACCGCGTGGCCGTGTTGACCAAGCGCGAACTCAGTGACGGCTCCAGCGGCTGGGCACAGGGCGGCATGGCTGCCGTGCTGGCCGAAGGCGACACGCTGGAGCAACACATCAGCGACACCCTGATTGCCGGCGCCGGCCTGTGCGATCTGGCCGCCGTGCGCGCCGTGGTCGAAGGCGCACCCGAAACGATTGCCTGGCTGCGCGCGCTGGGCGTGTCTTTTTCCGAGGACAGCGAACACCCTGGCGAGCTGCACCTGACGCGCGAAGGCGGCCACAGCCAGCGCCGCATCGTGCATGCCACCGACGCCACCGGTGCGGCCGTACAGCGCACGCTGATAGAGCGGGTGCGGCGCACCCCCAACATCACCATGTTTGAGCACCACATGCTGGTCGATCTGATCACCGACCGCCAGCTTAAACGCCCGGGCACCCAATGCCATGGCGCTTATGCGCTGGATGTAATCACCGGCAGAGTCGCCACCTTCAGCGCCGGCCACACCCTACTGGCCACAGGCGGCGCGGGCAAGGTTTACCTGTATTCGACCAACCCCGACACCGCCACCGGCGACGGCATCGCCGCTGCCTGGCGTGCAGGCTGCCGCGTCAGCAACATGGAGTTCATCCAGTTCCACCCGACCTGCCTGTACCACCCGGACGCCAAGTCTTTCTTGATCTCCGAAGCGGTGCGCGGCGAAGGCGGCCAGTTACTGCTGCCGCCCTCAGCCGGGGGCACGCGTTTCATGCCCGCGCACGATAAGCGTGCCGAACTGGCGCCGCGCGACGTGGTGGCGCGGGCCATTGACTTCGAGATGAAAAAGCACGGCCTCGACTGCGTGTACCTCGACATTTCGCACCAGTCCCTGGCCTTTATCCTGGAACATTTCCCCAATATCTATGCCCGCTGCCTAGAGCTCGGCATCGACATGTCGAAGCAGCCGATTCCGGTCGTGCCAGCAGCGCACTACACCTGCGGCGGCGTGCTGAGCGACCTCCATGGCCGCACCGATGTGGCCGGCCTGTACGCGATTGGCGAAACCGCCTGTAGCGGCCTGCACGGTGCCAACCGGCTGGCCAGCAACTCGCTGGTGGAGTGCATAGTGTTCGCACGCGCTGCATCCCAGCATATTCAGGCCACGCCGCGGGCGACGCCTCCGGCACTGGCCCCCTGGGATGACAGCCGCGTGACCGATGCGGATGAAGCCGTTGTGATTTCCCACAACTGGGACGAACTTCGGCGTTTCATGTGGAACTACGTGGGTATCGTACGCACCAACAAACGGCTGGAGCGCGCAGCCCACCGGATCACGCTGTTGCAGGGTGAAATCCATGAGTTTTATGCCAACTTTCATGTCACGCGCGATTTGCTCGAACTGCGCAATCTGGTGCAGGTGGCCGAACTGATTGTGCGTTCAGCCCACAGCCGCCAGGAAAGCCGCGGCCTTCACTTCAGCCGGGACTACCCCGAGATGTCCACCGACCCGAAGCCGACGATCCTCACGCCATAAGCTGTCATCCCCGCAGAGGCGGGAATGACGCTAGGCGGCGCCGATGTTCAGCACCATCGAACCCACCGGCTGCCCGGCCTTCAGCGCTGCGGTGAACGCCAGCATGCGGTCAATCGGCAGACGGGCGCGCAGGCCGAGCGCCGGATCGATGTGAACTTCATTCGCGCCGGTTTTCAGCACCTGCGCCAGCCCGGCCAAGCCGTTCATGGCCATCCACGGACAGTGCGCACAGCTTTTGCAGGTGGCGCTGTTGCCGGCGGTGGGCGCTTCAATGAATGTCTTGCCGGGGTTGAGCTTGCGCAGCTGGTGCATCATGCCGTTGTCGGTAGCGACAATAAATTCCGTGGCATCCAGTTCGCGGGCGGCCTTCAGGATGGCCGAGGTTGACCCGACGGCATCGGCCAGTGCGATCACGTCGGCCGGCGATTCGGGATGGACCAGCACCTTGGCAAGCGGGTGCTCCTTCTTCAGGGCTTCGAGCTCAAACGCCTTGAACTCATCATGCACGATGCAGACACCATTCCACATCGCCATGTCGGCTCCGGTTTCACGCTGGATATAAGCGCCCAGGTGCCGGTCCGGCGCCCAGAGGATTTTCTGACCCGCCTCTTTCAGCGCGCGCACGATGTCCAGCGCGCAGCTCGAAGTCACCAGCCAGTCGGCGCGGGCTTTGACGGCGGCGCTGGTGTTGGCATAGACCACCACGGTGCGGTCGGGGTGGGCGTCGCAGAACGCACTGAACGCGTCGATAGGGCAGCCCAGGTCGAGCGAACAGGTGGCGTCCAGGTCGGGCATCAGCACGCGCTTTTCGGGTGACAGGATTTTGGCGGTCTCGCCCATGAAGCGCACACCCGAGACCACCAGCGTCTGCGCCGCGTGGTCGTGGCCAAAGCGGGCCATTTCCAGCGAATCCGACACGATGCCGCCGGTTTCTTCAGACAGATCCTGCAAATCGGGGTGTACGTAGTAGTGCGACACCATGACCGCATTGCGTTCTTTCAGCAGGCTGCGGATGCGGTCTTTCAGAACGGCGCGCTCAGGCAGAGTCGGCTCGACCGGCACGCGCGCCCAGGCGTGGTGGGTGGAGCAACTGGCCGATTCTGGCAGAGGCTGCTCGTATTCGACATTGATCCGGGAAATGACGGAAGTGCTCATCACGCGTCTCCGTGTGGCGCATCCATGCGCATCGAAAAATCAATCGCCTGCACATCCTTGGTCAGGGTGCCAATGGAAATGCGGTCAACGCCGGTTTCTGCAAGGGCGCGCAGGCTGCTGAGCGTGACGCCGCCCGAAATTTCCAGAATCGCCCGGCCCGCGTTGATGCGCACCGCCTCTTTCAAATCCGGCAGGCTCATATTGTCAAGCAGCACCATGCGGGCACCGGCCTTAAGCGCCTGGGCCAGCTCGTCCAAGTTCTCGACTTCAATCTCGATGAAATCGGCCTGTGCGCCTATCTGAGCTGCCTGCACCAGCACCTGCGCAATGCCACCGGCAGCAGCAATATGGTTTTCCTTGATCAGCACGGCATCGTACAAACCGACCCGGTGATTGACTCCACCACCTGTCAAGACTGCGTATTTCTGGGCCAGGCGCAAACCCGGCAGGGTTTTACGGGTGTCCACGATGACGGCAGGTGTACCCGCCACCAGGGCAACATAAGTCGCTGTTTTGGTAGCAACTGCGCTTAAAAGCTGTAAAAAGTTCAGTGCCGTCCGCTCGGCCGAGAGCAGCGCCCGTGCCCGACCCCGCACTTCCAACACCACCTGGTTGACCTCACAACGTTCGCCGTCCCTGACATGCCAGACCAGACTGGCCTGCGGATCAAGCTGCTGCATGGTCGCTTGCACCCAGGCGCTGCCGCACAGCACGGCGCTGTCGCGCGCCAACACCTGCGCCCTGGCCTCAAGTGCGGGGTCTATCAAGGCCGCCGTCAAATCGCCGGTACCCATGTCCTCGGCCAGCGCACGGGCGGCATCGGCCTGGGCCAACTTGTAAATAGCTCCGGGGGAGAAATCAAATGACTTTTTCATAAGCAATCTAAAAAAACAACACCTCTGGCAGTGCTCTAAACTAGCAGGTTGAATTGGGGCGCGCTGGCGCACCTCAAAAAACTTCGCGAATGTTACAGCCTAAACAAGATCGCAAAAACCGAATTCACCCTGACCCCATCATGACCAGAACCCTGCTCAAATCCAAAATCCACCGCGCGGCCGTAGGCGACCTGGTCATCATTGCCGCCTTTGCCCAGGTACATGAGGACCAGGTAGCCGGCTTCAAGCCCAAACTGGTGTTGGTCAACCCGGATAATCGCATCCAGGAAGAGCGCTCGACCATTCCCGTTCAGCGCGCGTAAACCAGCATCACACCGAATCACATCAAGGAACAAAACATGACCGCTGCCACAGCCATTGAGCAAACCATTACCCTGCACCGGCCAGTCGCCGTCCGCCAGCCCGCCGTCAACGCCCCCGAGCCACGCTGGAGCATCGACGCGATTGAGGCGCTGTTCAATCTGCCCTTTCCAGAGCTGATGCACCGCGCGCAAATCGTACACCGTGACAACTTCAACCCCACGCGCATTGAATTTGCCACTCTGCTATCGGTCAAAACCGGCGGCTGCCCCGAAGACTGCGGCTATTGCCCGCAGGCGGCACGCTATCACACCGGCGTTGAGGCCAGCAAGCTGATGGAACCGGCCGAAGTGCTGGCTGCCGCCAAGCTTGCGCAGGCTGCTGGTGCCACGCGCTTTTGCATGGGCGCGGCTTGGCGCTCGCCAAAAGACCGCGACATTGAAAAAGTTGCCGAGCTGATCCGTACCGTCAAGGCGCTGGGACTGGAAACCTGCGCCACGCTGGGTATGCTGGAAGATGGCCACGCGCAAACACTGCAAAGCGCCGGCCTTGATTACTACAACCACAACCTGGACAGCGCGCCCGATTTTTATGGCGACATCATCACCACGCGCGACTACCAGGACCGGCTCGACACGCTGGCGCGCGTGCGCAGCGCCGGGGTCAAGGTCTGCTGCGGCGGCATTGTCGGCATGGGCGAAACCCGCCGCCAACGCGCCGGCCTGGTGACCGAACTGGCCAACCTCACGCCCTACCCCGAGTCGGTGCCCATCAACAACCTGGTCAAGGTTGAAGGCACGCCGCTGGCCAACCAGGCTGATCTCGACCCGTTTGAATTTGTACGCACCATTGCCGTGGCGCGCATCACCATGCCGACGGCACGCGTGCGCCTGTCGGCAGGCCGCCAGCAAATGGGCGACGGCATTCAGGCGCTGTGCTTTCTGGCCGGCGCCAACTCGATCTTTTACGGCGACAAGTTGCTGACCACTGGTAACCCGGACACCGAAGCCGATGTAAACCTGCTGGCGCGGCTGGGCATGACACGCTCGGCACCCGATGCCAGGTAAGCACTCAAATTCTGGAGCACCCATGAGCCAAACTTCTGGCAATGCCACCACGGCCTCTAGCGCCACCCCTTACGGCACCTTTCCCCCTTCAACGGCAACCTCAGCGCGTAAACCCATCAGCCTGCCGCGCCTGCGAGAAATGCACACCCAGGGCGAAAAAATCGTCATGCTGACTGCATACGATGCCACCTTTGCGGCTGTAGCAGATAGCGCTGGTGTTGAATGCATTCTGGTGGGTGATTCGCTCGGCATGGTTTGCCAAGGCTTGAGCAGCACAGTTGGCGTGACGCTGGAGACCATGCGGCATCACACCGAATGCGTGGCCAATGGCCTGCGCCGCGCACAAGGCACGGCCTGGCTGATTGGCGATTTGCCCTTCGGCACTTACCATGAGTCAAAAGAGCAGGCCCTGCGCAGCGCCGGGACCTTGATGCAGGCCGGTGCCCACATGGTCAAGCTCGAAGGCGGTGGCTGGACGGCGGAGCTTGTGCACTTTCTGGTCGAGCGCGGCATTCCGGTCTGCGCGCATCTGGGCCTGACACCGCAAACCGTACACGCCCTGGGCGGCTACCGCGTGCAGGGTAAAACCGATGAAGCTGCTGCGGTGCTGCGGCGTGAAGCCAGCGCGCTGCAAGACGCAGGTGCCGCCATGCTGGTACTGGAGATGGTGCCCGCCGCACTGTCGCTGGAGATCACGCAACTGCTGACGCACTGCCCGACGATAGGCATAGGCGCTGGCAACGGCACGTCTGGCCAGGTGCTGGTGCTGCACGACATGCTGGGCATGAACCTGGGCAAGATGTCAAAGTTTGTGCGCAACTTCATGCAAGGCCCAGACAACAAAACTGCTAGCGTGCAAGGGGCCATGGCCGCTTATGTTCAGGCTGTCAAAGACGGCAGCTTTCCGGTCAATGCCGTCCATGCGTGGTAGCTAGCAAAGAGCAACATGCACATCGTCCACACCATCGCCGAGCTACGGGGCGCGTTAAGCGGCTTCAAACGCCCAGCGTTCGTGCCCACCATGGGCAACCTGCACGACGGCCACATCGCCCTCGTCAAACAGGCCAAGCCGCTGGGCGACGTGACGGTCTCAAGCATTTTTGTCAACCGCCTGCAGTTTGCGCCGCACGAAGACTTTGACAGCTACCCGCGCACGCTGGACACCGATGCCCAGCGCCTGGAGGCGGCTGGCTGCAACGTGCTGTTTGCCCCGCGTGAAAAAGAGCTTTACCCCGAGCCGCAAAGCTACAAAATACACCCCGCAACCGACCTCGGCGACATGCTTGAAGGCCACTTCAGGCCCGGGTTTTTTATCGGCGTCAGCACCGTCGTGCTGAAACTTTTTTCATGCGTCTTCGCCGGTATGCCAAGCGGCGTGGCGGCCTTTGGCAAAAAGGATTACCAGCAGGTTCTGGTGGTGCGCCGCATGGTGCAGCAGTTTGCGCTGCCGATTGAAATACTGGCCGGTGAAACCCAGCGCGCCGACGACGGCCTGGCGCTGTCGTCACGCAACGGCTACCTGAGCCCGGCCGAACGCCTGGAAGCGGCGGAGCTGTCAAAGGCCTTGCGTGCCCTAGGCGCAGCCGCCAAAGCCAGCACGGCGGCCGATCTGCCCGCCTTGGAAGCCCAAGCCATGCAAGCACTGGCCAGGCGCGGCTGGAAACCCGACTACCTCACCGTGCGCCGCCGCGCCGACCTGATGCCGCCGCACGGCGTTGCTGACGAGCCACTGGTGGTACTGGGTGCCGCCAGGCTGGGCAGTACACGGCTGATTGATAACCTGGAAATCTAATTTTGCGCTATGCGCAAAAAATGCTTCTGCGAGCACACTCCAGCCACTAGACTTGGGTCACAACAACAGCCCCCGGCGCAAGCCCAACAAACCACCCCATGTGCCCCATCGAAACTCCGGCTCAACCGGCCGTCATGCACGGCCCGCAAACCAGCGCCCAGCGCCTTGCCAGGCAATGGCCGGCAGAAGGCTTTACCCGCGCACCCTATTGGGTCTATCGCGATGCGGATATCTATGCGCAGGAACAGGCAAGAATCTTTCGCGGCAAGACCTGGAACTACCTGGGCCTTGAAGCCGAAGTTCCTGGAGCTGGCGATTACAAGACGACTTATATCGGCGAGACCTCGGTGCTGCTGACACGCGCCGAAGACGGCTCGCTGAATGCGCTGGTCAACCGTTGCGCGCACCGGGGCAACATGATCTGCCGCGAGGCTTTTGGCAGCGCCAAAAAGCTCACTTGCGTCTATCACGCCTGGAACTACAACCTCAAGGGCGACCTGACCCATGCAGCATTCAGCAAGGGACTGCGCGGTGAAGGCGGCCTGCCAAAGGATTTCGACATGGCCGAGCACGGCTTGCAAAAACTGCGCGTGGCCACGCTGTGCGGCCTGGTGTTTGCGACTTTCTCTGCAGAAACCGTGCCGCTGGAAGAATGGCTGGGCGACGTGGCGGCCGGCATACGCCGCGTGCTGCACAAGCCGCTCAAGGTGCTTGGCTATGACACCCAGCGCATCCATGCGAACTGGAAGGCCTATCACGAGAACCCGCGCGATTCGTACCACGCGAATATCCTGCACACGTTCTACGGCACCTTCGGGCTGTCGCGACAGTCGCAGGAGTCGGGCATGGTGCTGGACAGCGCCGGTCGGCATGTTTACTTTTATACCAAGGCGGGAACCGAAAAGGGCAGTGCAGAAGACAAGGCAGCGACGGATGCGCTGCGTTCCAACAATGACCAGTTGACGCTGGAAGACCCGGGCATCCTCAAATGGCGCGACGAATTCGGCGATGGCATCAGCGTGCAGATCCTGACGACCTACCCGTCCTTTGTGCTGCACCAGATTGCCAATAGTCTGGCAACGCGGCAATTACTGCCCAAGGGTCCCACACAGGCGGACCTGGTCTGGACCTATTTCGGCTTTGCAGATGACGACGAAGAAACCACACGGGTGCGCCTGATGCAGGCCAACCTGGCCGGTTCTGCGGGCCTGATCTCAGTGGAGGATGCCGCGGTCTGCGAAATGATGCAACGCGCCATGGGTGATGGCCAGGAGGGCAGCTCCTTCATAGAGATGGGCGGCCGCGAACTGGACAGTGGCGGCGCCAGCAAACTGTCCGAGCGCGCCATCCGCAATTTCTGGCACAACTACCGACTGGACATGGACCTGTGATGAACGCATCTGTCAACACCCTGCATCCCGCCCTGGCCCGTCCTCACGAACAGCACTTTCGCGCCGTTGAAAACCTGATTTACGAATGGGCCCGCGCGATCGACGAAAACCGGGTCGAGGCGATTTGCGAACTGATGGCTCCGCAGGGGCGCTACAGCGTCACGTCGCGCTTTAACCATGACCGGCAGTTGCCGATGGCCGTCATCAATTGCCACAGCGCGGCCCAATTGCGCGATCGCATCAAATCGATGCGCATCGCCAACATCTATGAGCCGCACCATTACCGGCACATGATCTCCGGCGTGCAGATTACCGGTGAGGAACAGGGCGCGCTGGTAGTGCGTTCCAACTACCTCATAGTCCGCACCATGGAGCTCGATGGCGAGATGATGATTTATTCCACCGGGCACTGCCACGACCTGGTCGATGTGACGCCGGAAAGTGTATGCTTCAGGAGCCGTCAATTCATCTACGACTCACGTGCGATTGAAACCCTGATGGTCATCCCCCTCTAAAGTAAGGCAACTCATGCAGACACCGCAAAAAAATCGCCGTCAGTTCATGGCCGCATCACTGGCGCTGGGTGCCGGCTGGCCGGCCAGCGGGGCACTGGCCCAGGCCGGTGGCGCGTGGCCGCAAAAAACCATACGCATCGTGGTGCCCAACCCGGCGGGCGGCGCAGCCGATTTGGTTCCGCGCCTGATTGCCGAACAACTGGGCATCA
>JBCKNF010000012.1:0-56087 GCA_038902815.1 Polaromonas sp.
TATGGGCCGCAGCTATTACAGCGCTGGACGAAGAAGATTACTTCTTGGCGGCAGGCTTGGCAGCTGGTTTTGCATCTGGTTTTACAGCGTCCTTGGCTGCGTCTTTGGCGGCTGAAGCGGCCTTGCCTGCGACAGCCTTGGGGTTAGCCGCAGGTGCAGCAGCGGCAGCGCCTTCAGCAGGAGCGGCTGCTACCTCTTCGACTTCTTTGACGATGGCCACCACCGACACCAAAACCGGGTTGACCTGGCCTTTAGCCACGAACTTCACGCCTTTTGGCAGGGTAATGTCCTTGACGTGCAGCGAGGTGCCCTTTTTCAGGCCGCTCAAATCAACGGCGATGAACTCGGGGATGTCTGCCGGGAAGCAGGAGATCGTCAGATCGGTCAGCACGTGGTTGGCGATGCAGGCCTCAGCCTTGATGGCAGGCGACTCTTCTTCGCCGCTGTAGTGCAGCGGCACCTTCACGGTCATGCGAGTCTTGGCCTCAACGCGCTGGAAGTCGATGTGCAGAATTTGCTGTTTATACGGATGCATTTGCAAATCGCGCAACAGAACTTTCTGCTCTTTACCGCCCAGTTCCATCTCGAGGATGGAGGCATGGAAAGATTCTTTCTTGATGGCGTGCCACAAGGCATTGTGATCGACTTCGATCAGGGTCGGTTCACCGGTGCCACCGTAAACGATACCGGGCGTACGACCGGTGATGCGGAGACGGCGGCTCGCACCCGTGCCCTGCTTGGCGCGCTCAAAAGCGACGAATTTCATAATTAACTCCTTGGAAAGAGGTGTGCCGCGACCAGCTCACCTCAGTTTTAAAAGGCTGCGGGGCAGCATGCCCACGCAACCACCTTTTGCTTCAGATCAAGGTCGGTTGGTCCTGATCCGAAAACAAACTCATGACCGACTCTCCCTTGGCGATGCGCTGAATGGTTTCAGCGATCAACGGTGCCACGGAGAGCTGGCGTATTTTTTTGCATCCCAGAGCACTGTCGTTCAGGGGAATGGTGTTGGTGATGACGACTTCATCAAGCGCCTCACCTTTTGCGATGCGGTCTATGGCTGGGCCAGAAAAAATCGGGTGCGTGCAATACGCATAAACCTTTTTCGCGCCGCGCTCCTTGAGCACTTCTGCCGCCTTCATCAGCGTGCCGGCAGTGTCAATCATGTCGTCCATGATGACGCAGTTGCGGCCTTCAATGTCGCCGATCACATGCATGACTTCAGACACATTGGCCTTGGAACGTCGCTTGTCGATAATTGCCATGTCGCAGCCGAGCTGCTTGGCCAGCGCCCGGGCGCGCACCACACCGCCAACGTCAGGTGACACCACCATCAGATCGGAATAATTTTTCTGGCGCAAATCGCCAAGCAAAACGGGCGAGGCATAAATGTTGTCAACCGGAATGTCAAAAAAGCCCTGAATCTGGTCAGCGTGCAGATCCATCGTCAAAACCCGCGACACGCCCACGGCCTGTAGCATGTTGGCGACGACCTTGGCACTGATGGGCACGCGGGCCGAGCGCGGACGGCGGTCTTGCCGGGCGTAGCCGAAATAAGGGATGACGGCCGCAATGCTCTGCGCCGATGCGCGCTTGAGGGCATCGACCATGATGAGCAGTTCCATCAGGTTTTCGTTGGTGGGCGCGCAGGTGGACTGCACTACAAACACATCACGCGCACGTACGTTTTGCTGGATTTCAACCGTGACTTCACCGTCCGAAAACCGTCCTACATGGGCGGCGCCCAGCGAAATACCGAGGTATTGGGCAATTTCTGCGGCCATACTGGGGTTGGCATTGCCAGTAAAAAGCATGAAGTCAGGGTGGTACGTCTGCATGTGGGGCCCAGCTGGTGTGCATGGGGACTCGCCCTTTCGGGCGAATCCTAAAATTTTGGCAGGGGTGGAAGGAGTCGAACCTGCGAATGCCGGAATCAAAATCCGGTGCCTTAACCAACTTGGCGACACCCCTACACAGGATAAAAATCTCGCGTCGTTATGACCTACGTGACTTCCAACCTATCAATCGTTACTTTCTCGCAAGCACTGCCAATAGCCGAAGAAGCCCGAGATTTTACCAACCGGCCAGAGGATGTGCCTCCAGATTGCTGCATTTGCGGACTTTCCAGGCTCCAGGAGCGTCAGGAATTTCCATTTTTTGCGGCAAATGCGCAAATACAGCACTTCCCGAGCCAGTCATTCGTCCCTGAAGTCCCGCCCGGGCAAGCCAGTCAAGCGACTGGCCAACTGGCGGGCATAAATTCAGGACAACTGGCTGCAGATCATTTCGCCCGAATTGCCCGAACCTAAAACCGGGGAAAACGGGGCCTTCTGTATTTGCAGCAAAGCCTTGGATTGTAGCAGTTTCTGTGTCCCGCTTGAGGGTTGGGGAGCTGAAAATCGCCGGGGTAGAGAGCCCGGCGGCGGGTTTCACCACCAGAAAATCAGCGGCAGGCAAACGGATGGGCGTGATGATCTCGCCCACGCCTTCAACCCATGCATGGCCGCCAGACAGGAAAAACGGAACATCCGCCCCCAGCGACAGTGCAATCGCCAGCAGTTCACTGTGTGGCAATTGGATGCCCCACAGCCGCTGCAGGGCCAGCAGGCAACTGGCTGCGTCTGACGATCCGCCGCCCATACCTGCCTGTGCGGGAATACGCTTTTCAAGGCTGATATCCGCGCCCAGCGTTGTGCCGCAGGCCTTTTGCAGGGCGCGGGCGGCGCGCAGCGTAAGGTCTTCAGCGGGTAACGACGTATCAGGCTCATCAGGCGCAGCACCTAGCGGGGATGCATCGCTTTTTAGATCGCACCGGGTAATTTGCCCGTCATGGCGCAGCTCAAAGTGCAGCGTGTCGCACCAGTCGATCAGCATGAAGACAGACTGGATCAGGTGGTAACCGTCTGGCCTGCGGCCCGTGATATGCAAAAAAAGATTCAGCTTGGCGGGTGCGGGAACGTCGTAAATCGCTGTCAAAGGCGATGCAGATGTGAGCGTGGAAGCAGGTGGGTTCATAAAACAAATGTGCAGCTATTGATCCAGCACGATGCGAAGGTCGATCTGCGGTGCAGGCTCCAACCTTCGGGCTGTGATGCGTCCCGAGTTTTGCCGCGTCAGGTCAGCCGACCAACCCTTGGCTTCTGTGTTTTTGCCCTGTAGCCAGTCAAACAAGGCGGTAGTAGGTATGGGCGCGCCTATGGCCTGCTCCAGCAGGGCATCAACCGAAGAAAAACGTTTCACGTCACGATCTGATTCGAGCAGGGCCTCGGTCGGTGACCAGCGCAGCAAGCCCAGCACACTGCCGAGGGGGCTGAGTAGCGTGAGTTCACCTTGTTCAGCCGAGCCCTTCAATTCAAAACCGGTAAAAAACCCCTGTGGCGGCTGGCTTTGAATCTGTAGGCTGATACGGCCTGTCCAGGGGCCATTTTTAGCCTGATTTTCAGGGTCATTTATGGCTGTAGGAGCCTGTTTATAGGCGCAACCAGCTATAAAAATAATAGCAAATAAAAAACTCGCAAGCAGTGCAAAACGCGAGCCACGGCTGACCAGTATGGATGGAGCAGTCAATGTTTGAAGTCTGGGGTTTTGCGGGTGTGGTTCAAAAAGTAACATTTTTGGGTAACACGGACAATGCGAATTTTGAATGGTTTGCCTATGACTCAACCGATGGCCACCCGAAAAAGTGTTACCCGATTTTGAACCACACCCCAAAACCACACAAACACATGACTCAGAAAAATTGCTGATGTGACTCGCTTTGTCTTAAGGGCGCTTCTAGAAATTCAGATTTTCGGGATGAAGTGCAAGGCGCGTGTCGCATCGCCCTTTGGGCTCATGCGAGGGTCGCGCAGCAACCGCAATGTACTTCAGGTACATGAGGATTGCGAGCACCGCGCAACGCGGCAATTCGCCCGAAAAATGAATTTATAGAAGTGCCCTTAACTTGGGTAGATTGGGGTGGCGGGGCATGGCGCGATGTTAGCTCTTTAATTCGAGCCTGACCCCTTATTTCACTTATTTCATGCACCAACGTCAACGACTTCCGGGCGCTGCTTGTGCTGTAGAGCGCGGGCTTGAGCCGTGCAGCGCCGTGTACTTCGCCATGGGCTCGGTCAGGGCAGGGTCTTCAGGTCGAACGTCTGGTCGTCGAACTTCGCGGTCTGGATGCGTGTCAGCGTATCGGTGCCCGCTGCACCGTTCGCGGGCTTGACGCTGATCGTCGTTCCGGATCGGGCCAGCACCCAGTCTGCCCGCTTGCCGGGGTAGACCACGGTGTTGTTGCCCAGGCCGCCGTCGATTTTGCAGTCGGGATCGCCGAGCGCGCGAAAGATCGTATCGTTGCCGGCAAAGGTGCGGATGTTCCGGCTGCCGTTGCGCGTGGCGACCGTCATGTCGCGCCGGAAGTCCGTGGTCAGGTTGATGCCCAGCGGCACGTTGACGAATACACTGCCGGAGTTCATCTGGTCCGACAGTTTCTTGGTATGCATCCCCGCGACGTAGTTGATCCGCCCGTCTTTCGTGCGGTACGGATAGAAGCCGAGCAGGCCGCTGACGAACAGGCCGCTGCTGACCTGGGTGCTCGACAGCTGCGATTGCGCATAACCCCTCACCTTGGGCTCCATGCCGTTGAACTCGCTGTGCAGCGCGGCATACAGGCGTCCGGTGCCGTCGTTGACCAGTAAGTAATTCGAGAGAAACATCGAGTCGATGCCGCTGCCGTCGACGTCGACCAGGCGCACGGAGTAGTCGATGCCTCCTCGGGCGTCCATCACGAACTCGGGCTTGAGGGCATCCGTCTCATCGGTGAAACGCATGCCGCCGCGATTGATCAGCAACTGGAATACAGCGCGCTGCAAACCCTTGGCAGCACTCCAGATTTCCTGGGCCGCCAGGATGTCGGGCAGGCCGTCCTGGTTCAGGTCGGTGGTCCAGAGCCGGGACGTGTGGGTCTTGGAGTAGGGGTCCCAGTGGCTTATGAAACTGGCGTACTCGGGCTTGTCGTTGAAGTACGGCTTGGGCAACAGGACCGGCGGGGTGACGACCTTTCCGCCGCTGTACCTGTAGGCATAGTTCAGCATCGGGTTGGTCTCAGCCAAGGGCACGCCCGGCCCGCTCTTCGAACCGCCGACGATGATCCAGTCTTCGGCATTGCCGTTGAACGGGCCTGCCAGCACCGACATGCCGCCCAGGTTGCCGAGGCCCAGGTCCACGGCGAAGTTGCTGCCGCTCCATGAATAGATGACATTGAAGCCGGCGCCTTGGCCGCCCATGCCGCTGCCGCCGAAGGAGCGCGCAAGGATTTTCTTGCTGCCGCCCAGCGTGACCACGCGCGCATCGTGGTTCATCACGCTGTCTGGCAGAACGATCTTGTCGAAGCCGCCGCTGGCGCGCGACATGAACGCGGTGCTCGGCATCGCGATGAACGGGCTTTCGTTGTGTGCCGGGAACACCACGTCGTCACGGCCATCGCCGTTGAAGTCGGCCACGATGACCGACCCGGCGCCGTTCGTCATCGCGTTGCCGAACAGCGCGGCAGTGGCTTCGGCCAGCAGGCCGTTGCTCTGCTGCTGGAGCACCACCGCCCGTACTGGCGTCACGGCCGTGGCCGTGTTGCTGAACCCGGTGTAGGCCCAACCGTTGAGCGTGACGCCTTCGAGCTGATCCGCGCCGGTCTTGACGACGTTCCAGTACGGACCGATCACGAAAGCGGTGTTGTCGGCGATCGCCGACCAGTTGCCGGCCATCGACAGCATGCCGCTGAGGTCGGCCGTGGCCCAGTCACGCATGTCCGTGCCTCCGACCGCAGGTGGCGTGCTTGTAGCCCCGCCACCGCCGCCACCTCCGCAAGCGGCCAGCAGGCAGGAGATCAGGGCGAGGGATATGCGATTTCGAGTCATGATGGGTTGCGGCGCAGGCCGTTCTTTGGTTTCACGGATAGATGCTATGGATACCTCCCTCCTTAAGGGCTGAGAAATTATGGCATCGCGATAGAACATCTGTCGATCAGGAAGAAACCACGTCAGGAAGAAACCACGGCGTGGTTAAAAAGTAACATTTTTGGATGACACGGACAATGTGAATTTTGGATGGTTTACCTATGACTCAACCGATGGCCACCCGAAAAAGTGGTACCCCGTTTTTGAACCACGCCGGTTTGCGCTTAAAGGGCACTTCTAGAAATTCAGATTTTCAGGATAAAGTGCAAGGCGCGTGGAGCGGAGCAACCGGAATGTACTTAAGGTACATGAGGATTGCGAGCACCGCGCAACGCAGCAATTTGCCTGAAAAATGAATTTATAGAGGTGCCCTAAAGCTTCACGCCAAAGCGTTTGAGCGTTTCCACAAGCGTGGCGTTTTCAGGGTTCAGCAGCGCGCCTTCACGCCAGATCGCCAGGGCCTTGTCGCGCTGGCCCAAGCTCCAGAGCACTTCACCCAAATGGGCGGCAATTTCGGGATCCGGCTTGGCATTGAAGGCAACGGTCAAAATTTTCAAGGCTTCAGCCCGGTTGCCTAGGCGAAATTCAACCCAGCCCAGGCTGTCCTGAATGAAGGGATCTGCCGGCGTGTAAACCAGCGCCTTGCGGATCAAATCCCTGGCCTCAATCAGCCGCACGTTGCGATCTGCAAAGGAGTACCCGAGGGCGTTGTAGGCGTTGGGTGAGTCCGGTTTGATCTCAATGGCGCGCCTGAGCAGGCGTTCCATGTCTGCCATGTTGCCGAGTTTTTCGGCCATCATCGATTGGTCATAAACCAGGTCAGCATCGTTGGGCGACTTGACAATCGCCCCTGCCAGCAGCTCATAGGCCATCTGGTATTGCTTGAGGTCACGCAGCATGCTGACTTCAGCCATCAGCTTGAGGCGCGCATCACCGGGCTTGCGCTCGGGCAGGCTGCGAATCAGTTGCTGGCCCTCGGCCAGCTTGCCTTGGCCTGCCAGGATAGAGGCGCGCCTGGCCTGCGCCTGCATCATGTCGTCCGAGCGGTTGATTTTGTTCAGCCAGCTTTCTGCCTTGGGTAAGTCTTTGCGTTTTTCTGCAATCTGCGCCAATTGCAGGTAAGCCTGCGTCAAGCCACGATCAGACTCTTCCTGGGCGCTCTGCTCAGCCTGCTTTTGGGCCAGCGCCACATAGCGCTCCAGTGATGCCTGGGCCTGTACAAGCTGCATGTCCTGTAGTTGCAGGGAGCCAAGCACCAGGTGTGCGGTTGCAAAGTCGGGTTTGTCGCGAACGATGGTTTGCAACTGGCCAGAGGCTTCTGCGTAGCGTTGCGCGTCCAGCAAGGCCCTGGCGTAGCTCATGCGAATTTCCGGGGCTGCGTTGCTGTTGTCTGCTAGGTACTTCTTGACCAGCACCTCGGCCTGCGGGAGCTTGGGGTCCATGACCTCTAGCGCCACCAGCGCCGGGCCGTCGTAGCGGGCATCAAGCGCCTGACCTTTTTGTACGGCATCCAGTGCGCCCGCTGCATCGCCTGCAGCCAGCCGCATACGCCCTACGGTAGTCCACGCCGCGCCTGCAGTCGCCGGGTTGCCGAGATAGCCTGCAAGCCCTGACTCCACCACGCTGCTGGCGAGTTTTTTGTCATTGACGCGCGCATAGGCTTGCACAATGGCCGAAATCGCCAGATTGCGCTCGGCTGGTGATGCCATCTCAATACCCGTCTTGAGCGGGCCAACCGTATCGCTGATCCGGTTGAGCGTAATCAGGATTTGCAGCACATAGCGATTCGCCTCACGCGACAGAGGCTGGGCCTGCTTCCAGGCCTGCGCTGCCTGTAAAGCGGCATCGCCCGAGCGTGATTGCAGCGCAATTTCTGTGGCCCGCTGGTAGAGCTGGGCATCGTTGGTTTTTCTGGCGGCATCCAAAATCAGCGCAAATCCGGCACCGGGTTCTCCGCTCTGCACCGTGAGTTCACCGATCAGCAACTGGTAGAAAAGCTCGCCGCTCAGGGCAGAAGCTGTTGCAGCAGCTGTTGCAGAGGCTTGCGCGGGCGCTGCGGGAGTGGGTACTGCGGTCTGGGCCATGGCCGGGGCCATCAGCAACTGTGCTGCAAGCCACAAAGCAGCATGCGTCCAGATGTGTTTCTTGGTCATTGGGCCATGATAATTGAAGCCATGCCCGAACTCCCTGAAGTTGAAGTAACCCGCCTCAGCTTTGCTGACCGCATCCAGAATGCCGAGATCCGCGCCATCCGCATGGGCCAGCCACTGCGCTGGCCCCTAGGCTGTGAACCGCAAGACCTGCATGGCCAGCGGGTAGTGGGGGTCAGGCGGCGGGGCAAATACCTGCTGATCGATTTGAGCCAAGGCTTGCTGCTGATTCATCTGGGTATGTCCGGCAGCATCAGCTTTGGCAATGACCTGCCAGCTTCGGCAAAGCACGACCACTTTGACATGCACACCAGCCTGGGGACTTTGCGGCTGCATGATCCCAGGCGCTTTGGCGCGGTGGTCTATGCACCCAGCGAAAGTCACGCAACAGCGCGCAAGTTGCTGGGTCGGCTGGGTGTCGAGCCCTTGAGCGAAGCATTTGATGCAACGGCATTTCATAAAGCCCTGAAGCTCAAAAAAACAGCCATCAAGCAGGTGTTGCTGGCGGGCGAAGTTGTCGTTGGGGTTGGCAATATTTATGCGTCTGAAACGCTTTTCCTGGCGGGCATACGGCCCACCACCAAAGCCATGCGCCTGAGCAAGCCGCGTACGCTGTTGCTGCACAGCGCCATCCAGCGGGTGCTGGCGCAAGCGGTTGCAAAGGGTGGCAGCACGTTAAAGGATTTTTCCAATGCGAATGGCCAGGCGGGTTACTTCCAGCTGGAGGCCATGGTGTATGACCGCGCGGGTCTGCCGTGCCGGGTTTGCGGCAGCCCGATCAAAACCTTGCGCCAGGGTCAACGTTCTACTTTTTACTGCGCCAGCTGCCAAAAGCCCTGATGAGCTCACAACACTTCGCAAAAAACGTGCTGAGCTGGCAAAAAACCCACGGACGCCAGCACCTCCCGTGGCAAGACACACGCGACCCTTACCGCGTCTGGCTGTCTGAAATCATGCTTCAGCAGACCCAGGTCAGCACAGTGCTTAGCTACTACGCGCGATTTTTACAGCGCTTCCCGACAGTCCATGAGCTGGCCGCTGCAGCGCTTGATGATGTGCTGGCTTTGTGGAGCGGGCTGGGCTACTACAGCCGGGCGCGCAATCTGCATCGCTGCGCTGGGCAGGTCATGGCGCTTCATGCGGGGCAGTTTCCAACCAGCGCTGAGCAGTTGCAGACTTTGCCCGGCATCGGGCCTTCTACGGCAGCTGCGATTGCCGCATTTTGTTATGCCGAACGGGTGGCTATTCTGGACGGCAATGTCAAGCGGGTGTTGACGCGTGTACTCGCGTTTCCGGGCGACATGGCGCAAGGCCCGCAGGTGCGCCAGCTCTGGGATATAGCGACCACTCTGTTGCCAACGCACGCACTGACTGAGAATATGCCGCGTTATACCCAGGGGTTGATGGATTTGGGCGCTACGCTGTGTACGCTGCGAAAACCGCAATGCAGTGCTTGCCCGGTGCAAAAGATCTGCCTGGGCTTTGCAGGCGGCGAGCCCGAAAAATACCCTGTCAAAACCAGAAAGCTCAAACGCAGTTCAGAGCACTTGAGCCTGCTGTGGGCCGAGCGGCCCGACGCTTCGGTGTGGCTGGAACGCAGGCCTGCCACCGGTATTTGGGGTGGACTTTATTGCCTGCCGGTTTTTGTCGATGAAGATGCGCTCAGGGTATTTCTTCCGAAATCAGTGCAGCAAGGCCTGGAATTTCTCAAACCGTTCAAACATGTACTGACCCACAAGGACATGCATTTGAGCCCGGTACTTGCAAGATTTTCTGCAAAGCAGGAGATGCCGTCGATGTTATTCGCGGCATCTGAGGAACAAACCCATGGCGCGTGGTTTACGCCAAGTGCCTGGCCGGGTTTGGGACTGCCCGCGCCTATCCGCAAACTGCTTGAAGGCAAGGTTATTTGACAGCGTCCAACTCGCGGTGACGCTTCAGCGTTTTCCATTTTTGACCAAAAGCCAGCGCCAGCGCTTCAACCAGATAAACCGAACGGTGTTGCCCGCCGGTGCAGCCAATAGCCACCGTCACATAGCTGCGGTGATCCCGCACCATGGCTTGCAGCCAATGACTGATGAACTGCTCAATCTGCCTGAACATGTCGTCCACTTCCGAATGCGTGCGCAAAAAGCTGGCTACGGCTTCATCTTTTCCCGTCAGTTCCCGCAGTTCTGATTCGTAGTGCGGGTTTGGCAGCATACGCACGTCAAAAACATAGTCTGCGTCCAGCGGTACGCCGCGTTTAAATGCAAACGACTCAAACACCAGCGTCAATTGGCTGGAGGGTGCTGAAATAAGCGATTTCACATAGGCTTGGAGCTGTGACGCGCGCAGCATGCTGGTGTCCAGCACATGCGCCTGTTCGCGCATGTCACCGAGCAGTTCGCGCTCCAGCTCAATGGCTTCAACCAACGCTCGGTGCTGGTCCGAAGCGTCAATGCGCGACAGCGGATGCAACCTTCGGGTTTCTGAAAAGCGTCGTACCAGCGTTTCGGTGTTGGCATCCAGAAACAGCGACTGAATCGTCACGCCTTGCGCGCGCAACTGTTCAAGCTGTTTCGGCACCAGTGGCAATGATGCCCGACTGCGTACATCCATTGCAATCGCGACTTTTCTGGCGGCGTGCTGTTTTTCGAGTTCGGCAAACGAGGTCAGCAATTCTGGCGGCAAGTTGTCAACACAGTAATAACCGGCGTCTTCCAGTGCGTGCAATGCTACTGACTTGCCAGAGCCCGACATGCCGGTAATCAAGACGATTTCAAGCGCGGTAGTCATGGCCGAGCATTACAAGACGATTTCAAGCGAGGTAGTCATTGCCCGAGCATGGCCTTGGCGTGTGCCCGTGTCGTACCAGAGAGCTGCTGCCCGCCCAACATGCGGGTGATTTCAGCGACGCGCAATTCGCCACTGACGGGCTCAACGGTACTGAATGTCTTGCCTTTTTCAGTTTGCTTGGCCACTACCAGATGCTGGTCAGAACATGCTGCTACCTGCGGCAAATGCGTCACAGCCAGGACTTGCCGGTCTTTACCGAGTTGCTTCATCAGGCGGCCCAGCGTTTCAGCAACCGCACCGCCCACGCCAGCGTCAACTTCGTCAAATATCAGGGTTTGCGCCTGGCCCAGCTCGCTGGTGGTCACGGCAATCGCCAGCGCAATACGCGACAACTCGCCACCCGATGCGACTTTGCCAACCGGGCGCGGCGTGCTACCACTGTGCCCGGCAACCAGAAACTCAGCCTGCTCCAGCCCGTACTGCGCCGGTTGCTCCAGTGTGCCAAGTGCCACATCAAACTTGCCGCCTTGCATACCCAGCCCCTGCATGGCTTGCGTGATGGCCTTGGCCAGAGCGGGCGCAGCCTTGGCGCGCAGTTTTGAAACCTTTTTGGCTTCGTCAAGATAGGCGTTCTGCGTCTTGGCTTCAATACGTTCCAGGTTTACCAGGTCAGCGGCGGCATCGAGTGTTTGCAGCTCGGCGCGCCATGCAGCGAGCAACTCAGGCAATTCGGCGGGCGGCCGTTTGTAGCGCCTTGCCAGGCTGACCCACAGCGACAGGCGCTCGTCCAGCTGGCTCAGGCGCTGCGGCTCCAGCTCTGCGTGACGCGCATAGCCGTTGAGCGAATGCACCACGTCTTCGGCCTGTGCCAATGCGCTGGCCAGTACTTCGGTCAGCGGTTTGAACTGCGGCTCAATATGCTCCTGGCCTTGCAGCAGCGCAAGCGCTTGCCCCAGCGCACTGGTAGCGTTTTGTTCAGACTCTTGAAGCGCATCAAGAGCTGACTGAACCGCATCCCTCAATGCCTGTGCGTTGGAAAGCCGGTTGTGCTGCGTGTTGAGCTCAACCCATTCATCAGCGCCCGGTGCCAGTTTGTCAACTTCGCCAATCTGCCAGGCCAGGCGCTCGCGTTCGCGTTGCAGGCTGTCCTGTGCGCTGCGCGCGTCCAGCAGCGTCTTTTGCGCCCCGCGCCATTGCTGCCATTGCTGGGCCAGTAGTTGCGTGGGCACCGCGCCGTAAGAGTCGAGCAGGCCGCGCACGGCATCGGGCCTGGTTAGGCTTTGCCAGGCATGCTGGCCATGAATGTCAACCAGTTTGTCGGCGATATCTTTAAGCTGCGTTGCCGTTGCTGCGCTGCCGTTGATCCATGCCCGGCTCTTGCCTTGCGCATCAATCGTGCGGCGCAGCAGCAGCGTATCGCCGGCCGTAAAACCGGCTTCTTCAAACCAGTCAAGCAAGCTCGCCGGACTGTCAAACTCGGCACTGATCTCGCAGCGCAGCGCGCCTTCGCGCACCACACCTGCATCGGCCCGCGCGCCCAGCGCCAGTTGCAGGGCATCAATCAAAATTGATTTGCCAGCACCAGTCTCGCCCGTCAGGACGGTAAAGCCATCAGTCAGATCAAGATCGAGTTCCTTGACGATCACGAAGTCGCGCAGCGAAATGCTTCTCAAGCTCATGCCACGCCTTCATTCCAGTGAAGTTTTTTGCGCAGGGTGTCAAAGTAGCTCCAGCCCTTGGGGTGTAAAAACCGCATCTGGTGCTCGGATCTTCGCACGCTAATCCGGTCGCCATGCAGCAGAGTGGCCAGCGACTGCATGTCGAAGTTGGCACTGGCATCCCGACCTGCCACCAGCTCGACCGTGATCTCGCCGGCATCGGACAGCACGATGGGCCGGTTCGACAGGGTGTGCGGCGCAATCGGCACCAACACCCAGCCCGGGATGGACGGGTGCAACAAAGGCCCGCCCGCAGAAAGCGCGTAGGCGGTTGAACCTGTGGGCGACGCAATGATGAGTCCATCGGCTCGCTGGTTGGATAAAAAACGCCCATCCACCTCTACGCGCAGCTCCACCAGGCCAGCAGTCGCCCCGCGGTGGACCACCACATCGTTCATGGCGGTGGCGTTGAAAACGCAGCGCCCGTCACGCACCACTTTGGCCTGCATCATCCAGCGGCGGTCTTCTTCAAACTCGCCGCGCAGCATGGGCTCCAGCACAGTCTGGAAAGTTTCAAAAGCAATATCGGTCATAAACCCCAGTCGACCCTGGTTGATGCCGATAAGGGGCACACCAAACTGCGCCAGCAGCCTGCCAATGCCCAGCATGGTGCCGTCGCCGCCCACCACTAGGCCCAGGTCGCAATGCGCGCCTATGCCCGCCACATCAAGAATCGGGTACTGCGTCAAGCCCGTGTTGTTGGCAGTGTCTTGCTCAATCGCCACAGCGCAACCCTGTGCACTCAAAAAGTGCGCAATGCTCTCCAATGCGGAGCGCGAACCCTGGGCGTGGTACTTGCCAATCAGGGCGACATGGCGAAATTGCAACTTCATTTTCAAATTACATCACAAGATACGCGTCAGTCTCCTTAGAATGCCTTAATGCTTGATGATCGCGCACGATTGTTGTTAAAAGCGCTTGTGGAGCGTTACATTGCTGATGGTCAGCCGGTCGGCTCGCGCACGCTGTCAAAGACTTCCGGGCTGGAGCTGTCACCCGCCACGATACGCAACGTGATGAGCGACCTTGAAGAACTGGGCCTGATCGTCAGCCCCCACACATCAGCCGGGCGCATCCCTACCGCGCGCGGCTACCGGCTCTTTGTAGACACCATGCTGACGATGCAGCCGGGCCAGTTTTCACACGGCGCATCTATCGCCGCTCCACACCTGGCACCCGATCAACCGCAGAAGGTTTTAAGCAACGCCGCGCACTTGCTGTCCAGCCTGTCGCAATTTGTCGGTGTTGTCATGGCACCGCGACGCAGTTCGGTGTTTAAGCATATTGAGTTTTTGCGGCTCGCAGAAAAGCGTTTTCTAGTCATCATCATCTCGCCCGATGGCGACGTGCAAAACCGCGTCATCTTCACCGAGGCCGACTACACCCAGAGCCAGCTGGTGGAGGCTGCCAACTTTTTGAATTCACATTACGCGGGCATGGCAATTGAGGAAGTTCGCGAGCGCCTTCAACGCGAGGTCGAAACCCTGCGCGGCGAAATCGCCACACTCATGCAGGCCGCAGTCAAGGTCAGCTCCGAGGCCATTGAGTCGCGCGATGAGGTGGTGATTTCGGGTGAACGCAATCTTTTGACGGTCAGTGACTTTTCAGGCGATATGGGCAACCTGCGCAAGCTGTTCGATCTGTTTGAACAAAAGGCCCAACTGATGCGCCTGCTAGATGTGTCCAGCCGCGCCGAAGGCGTGCGCATTTACATAGGCGGTGAAAGTCAAGTAATTCCGTATCAGGAGTTGTCGGTCGTCACCGCTCCCTATAAAGTCGATGGCAAGGTCGTCGGCACGCTGGGCGTGATAGGCCCGATGCGCATGCCCTACGAAAAAATGATCCAGATTGTTGACATCACCTCCAAGCTTGTCAGCAGCGCACTGAGCCACAGCAAGTAGCCATCTACAATAGCTGGTTCGGGGCGTTAGCTCAGTTGGTTAGAGCAGAGGACTCATAATCCAAGTTTCTGGTGTGCTAGTGTGTTGATTCGTAACGGTTTTTTTCTGTTTTGGCCGGGCTGCTGAACCCGGTGCCGAACTCTTTTGGTCCGGTCGGGTTCATGGCCATACGTTTTTTCTATGTGAATCAATGCAATGGCGACGACGACCGCCGAACTCGGGCCGACCGGGTCTATGGCGGCGAATTTCAGTTTCGCGGTGGACCACCATCCGGGCCCTCCCGCGCCGCCGTATTGGACCGCTCATTCCTTCAGTTTGTAGATTCGCTGCGCGTTTTCATATGCAAGCTTGCGCGCAATATCCGGTGGCAATTGCTCCAGCAGTCGTTTAGCGAATTCATGCGATTGTTTTGGACCGCGCCTGGGCGGCCAAGTGGAAACGTAGAAAATATCGCTGTGCATGGTAAAGCGATCCGGAAAATCCGCGATCAGCTTGCGCCACCCCGGTTTCAGTATTCCTTGCTTATCCAGTGGTACCACAGGCGCTGGGCCATTGGTCGTGACCCGAAATGCGGAATAGAGATTGGGGTGTCGGGTTAGCAGGTCGCGCATGAGATCAGGCGTACGCTGTAGGGCCGGAGCCGATCCGACGTGTGCCCAATTGAAACGGGCTTTGGGATTGTGGCTCAGCAGGCGTTCGAAAGCGAGTCGATTTTCTTTTAATATGGGAGGGTTGCCCGACGCTAGCCGTTCCGGGGTTGGCATGGTCACGGGAAATATGTCGAAATGAATGTCAATCGGCACATCTTTTTCCGCAGCGATATCCGCCAGCAGGAGGAGAAGGGGATGGTCTGCCTCCACCGAACTGTTCAAGTGCTTGAGACCATCTACCTTCATGATTGACACGCTCAAATGCTCCGCCGTTACTTCGCCAAAGCCCAGCGCACCTAAAGCAAGAATTTCTTCACAGCGCGCACGGAACTTTGCTTTTACCTCAGCGGTCACTTTGCCCGCCGGAGTTTCAAGAATGGTCCGGTTCAGAGACCCACCACCCGCCAAGAAGGCGAATCGATCTTTCTTGTCTCCAATAACTCTGGCGATTTCTTCAGCATCATAGGTATTTTTACTCTGTCCAAAAGGCGGCGGGACGATGAAGGTTTTGCTTATGCCGACCCTATCCATTTCTTTCAGCATAATCTCCAGCGAGGCCTTGAAATCAGAATCTGCTGGATCAAACTGAGCCTGCGTATCGATAAACTTCGGTGCCTCCGCCCCGGCGGAATGCACAAAGGCAAACAAGAGTGAAAAAAACAGTGCGTGGCGTTTCATAACGGTCTCTATGGTTGTTGAGAGTCAAACTCCGTGACGGGGCGGTGTCCCGACTGTAGTTGCAGGTTCAAGTCGGTGGACGGCTTAAAAAATTGTCTTGACTCTGGGGTCCACTTTAGTTGGCTGGCGGCGCCACCGTGAGGTTGAAGTGCTTGGCCAGAAAGATGGTAATGTCCTTCGTGGCTGCAGCCGTGGTGGGATCATGGCGCCCAGCCGAGGCACCTTTCGTTAGGCATGAGTTAAAGTAGCTTCTGATGGCCGTCCCATCCAGAAGTTGTTCTCCGGTATCGTAACGACTGGCTTGAAGCGTATCCAAGCGGAACTGGAACCGACAATTTTTGGATGAGGTCCAACCCGCGTTGAAGATGACCGCGCCGGGACTGTCCCATGCGTGGGGCGCATCGGGATAGACGATGGTCGTGATCGGCGTTCCCAGCGAGCTGATCAACACGCTATAGGTCAGGCATTCCCCTGGCGGCCCCCAGTCATCGGCCCCACCGAGGAGCATGAGCATCGGTGCCCCCGTCATGTTGGGCGACCAGATCCGATTTTCGCAGCCGGAGGGATAGAGCCCGATGTGGGCGGCAAATTTCAACTGGTCGGTGATGATGCTTTTGCGCACTTCCTCGTGCGCGGTTGGGTACACCGAATACCCGCCATACGACTGGCCGATGATGCCGATCCGGTTGGGGTCGATATTCGGGTGAGTGGCCAGCAGCTTGAGCGCGAACAGCATATCGGGGATAGCGACGGTGTGGGTCATGGTCGAGCCGCCGAGACAGACGCCATTGGGAAACCCCCGGGCGGTGAAGCTGTCCGGCACGAACGTCGCCACGCCGATCGTCCGCAACATGGCGGCCAGGTTGGTGACCGACGCGGTCACCCCGCCACAATGATGTGCCAGAATCATGGCCGGCATCTTGCCGGAGACGGTGGCCGGAAAAGTCAGCGTCCCGAAGATTGTGATCTGGGGCGCGGGCGCCGTCGTGACGTTCCCATAGGTAACACTCGGCGTGATACTGTTGAATTGGATGACCCCGGTCTGGCCGCCGGAAAGATTGGACAAGGGCGCGGTCGTGCCAGACGCAGGCGATGGACTGCCACCGCCACCGCCACACCCGGAAAGGATGAGGGCAATAAAAAGCGGAAAAGCCGCTGAAATTAATTTCATGTGCTTAAAGACGTTCATTTCTTCGCTTTCCTGGTTGTGGTTCGTAGATTAAATTTTGTCCTGCCAGACAACGTTGATGCGGCTCGTCCGACTTAGCGTCCGGCTTAGGATATTTCTCACGCTAAAAGAATTTCATCGCACAAAACATTCGCATAAAGAATTTCGTATGGTGGGCAAGCGGTTTTATTGCCCACGCGTTTCGTTGCACACCATCACACCGAGGAAAATATCCGTGTGGGCAAATAATATATTGCACACCATTTCATTCCACGTTCGTTCTGTGTGGGCAGATGAAGTTTGCCCGCCCTACCGGGCTTGCCAATTTGTGCTGGTGTACCCCCCCCCATTGATTCTCTCCGGTACTTTTTGTATAAATATTTTTATTACTAAAGTGGGCCTAATTTGATCTAACAATCGTAATTGTTATAATTACACCAAAGTCGCCGTTTGCATCGCCATTATCCGCAAAATAACTATCGTGAAATGCGAATGCAATATCGGTTGCCTCAAGAGGTACTTGTAAATTTACAGCATGATCACGTGGTATCGAAAAATCTTGAAGGATGTCAGTCGAAATCCGGGTCACCTCAGTAGGAAGCGTTGACACTGAATAAAATTCACCACCAGCTCCAGGGTATAAAAAATTTCCATTAGCATCTCTAAATACGGCCACTAGGCTCGTTGCAGTTTCAGGCAAGCCTAGCTTGTATGTTACGGCACCTACCGACTGAAGTTTTAAAAAGTCACCAGGACGCAAATTTATCTTTGGATCGTTATATAGAGCAGTTAAATTAAGTATAGTTGGAGCTACTTTGATGTCTTTAACAAAAGGTCCGTTTGGTTGTATGAGCCCCCCAACTGTGTCGACAAAATAGTAAGTTCCCAGAGGATTTACCTGCAAGAAAAATAAAATTTTATCGCTCTTAACAGGTCCGAGTTCGAGCAAGCCTATCAGCGGTAGCGGCATCAATTTGGTTTTGACGAAGGCAAAGAAATTACCCGATATTGTGCCGGACTCTGTGGCGATCCAACTCAGTGTATAGATATTTTTACCCTGACTGCCAGGAATGCTGGCGATCAGAGTGCCTGACGGGCTACGCAATATCTGAACCTCGTCCACGTTGGATACTAACGGGATAAAGTTCAGATTCGCCGGATCGAGTTCCACCGTAAAAGTTACCGTGTCGCCAACTTTATAGGTTTCAGTGTCCGCCGTCACCTTGGTAGACGTGGGTGAATTTGCGAGAATACGGCTTGTCTTCAACTCAAGCTGGAACGCGTTGATCGTCAGCAATTTAAGCAAGTACTGGAAGTGGCTCTTTGCCTCCACGACAGCATCCACGGTGAGCTGATACTTGGATTCGTATTTGTCATCAAGCATCTGTACTGCAGGGGTAGCGAAACTTCCGCCCAAGGCTGCTCCGCCTTGAGCCCCGAATGCCGTGACCCGCAATTTTTTTAGAAAGGGGTTGCCGATGTCGAAGTCAACATAGGTAAAACCGAATACGGCAGGTTCGAGCTTGAGTTGAGATAATGGATCGCTCAGCGCAGGCGGCACACGCCATTTTATGTCGGCGTCGGCTTTGGTCTCAAATTTGGTCACCCCGCCGCAATTAGCCCCGCCAGGGCAGGCAATGCCCATTTCCAAGCTGGCACTGGCCTTGGCAAACATATCGAAGCCTACCTGGGCGGCGATAATTTTGCCGCCCACTTTGAAGCCCACGCCCATCGGCACCTGCCCGCCAATAACCAGCGCCAGCGGACCACCTATTGGGATAAGATATTTTGTCAACTCTGCCTTGCATTCGATGCTGCCCTCAAAGGCGGCGTCGAATGTGGAACTGTTCTTGATCTCGCCTTCAAGATCACCTTGTGCTGTAAAGCGCTGTAAACCACCATTCTTGCTGTCATATTGAAAAATAATCTTAGGGGAGCCTGTCAGCGTGAAAGAGGGCTTGATCGCGTTGACCAATGGAAAGGTCGAGGTACTTTCGCAGTCAAACGGTCCCAGCGCAAAGGTTTTCGCAGGGGTGGCAGCCAGTCCTACTACTAGGGTTTTGGGTGTAAAGACCATTTTGCCATTTGCTTCGCGCGTAACATCGTATTGGCTGAGGATGGCGTCAGGAATGATGGGTTGGACCTTGCTTAGATCAATCGTTTCGTTGATGACTAGCTCTCTGAACATCTCTTTTAACGGTACGATTTCGAGGGTGACCACCATCTGGCCGTTAATGGTCTGCACAGCAACCACGCGACCACCAACCGGAGCGGTTTCTGCGGCCAGCAGAATGCTGCCCAGCGCTGGGGCAGACACACCGGTCAGCGTGACCTTGTAACGTGTGCCAACATCCAGTAGTGCAACCGTCGGGTCTATCAATTCGGGGGAGCCGACGAATTGAGCGTCTTGGACCAATACGGCGCCTGTGGCAGGCGTTGCGACAATCACCATAATCGGCACCGATGTCACGCCGCCTACAGTCGCGGTAATCACCGCAGAGCCTGTCGCAGAAGAGCTGGTTATGCGGCCATCCTTATCTACACCCACATCGGATTTGGATGAAGACCAGGTAAAGTTCGCAGCAAGCGGTGCGCCTGCGACATTGAAGGCTTGTGCAGTGAGCTGACGGCTTTGCCCGGTGCCGGTCAGCATCACGTTACCCGGCGTGATCTTGATGCTCGCGATGGTTACATCGCCGCCACTCGTCCCACCGCCACCCCCACCGCCCCCACCACCACAGGCAGCCAGCACTGACATCGCCGCAGCGGCGATGAGCCACCTCCAACCTCGCCCACGGGTTTGCGGAATAACTGTGTTTGGCGGTGGCCGATGACTCATGTGACTATCTCCTTGGTGGCAGATACAAAAAAAATTCAAAACTGCTTTTGCACGCCCAGCGTCCAGGTACTGTGGGCGTTTTCATTGGGCGGGGCTTGCAGGCCGGCGACGATGGGGCTGGCGCCGTGACTATAGCGGCTACCGGCGTAGCGAGCCACAAGCTGCCAGCCACTGAGTTGCGCCTGCCCGGTGGCGACAGCCAAGTCTTGGATGATGGCAAGCTGCCACTGCTGCAAGCTGCCGCCCGCTTGCATAGCCTGAAAACCAAGCTCCGGGGCGCTGACTTGCGCGGGACCGGTTTTGCCGGCCAGGGCGTGCGCCTCCAGCATGGTGCCGGGGCAAACTTGCCACTGTGCAATGGCGCCCACTGCATAGGCATTGAAGCGGTAGCTCTCGCCGTATTGCACCAGGTTGCGCTGCCAGTGGTGCTGGCTGATCTGGACGACAGGGATGAATTGCCAGTGGGCGGGCACCACGGGCCAGTGGTCGGCATTCAAGGCATAGCCGAGCTGAACACGGGTCTGGTTGACCACGTTTCCGGTGCGGGCGTAATAAGGGGTGAGGCTGCCGTTGCCGTGTTGCAGGTAGCCGCTGTAGTCGGTAGCGCCGCTGTGGCGCTGGGCCGCAAGCTCTGCAAACCAGCCACTGGCAGTTTGCCAGCGCAGGGCAGCACCAATGTTACTTTGGCTGCCGGTTTCGGTGTTGAGCGTGCCGTCGGGCGTTAAGCCGTAGCGGTCTTGCTCGCGGTAGTTTTGCTGGTGGATGCCAGCGCCAGCTTCAAGGTAGCGATTGTGCGCGACCCAGTTGGGGCTGACTTGGGCCTGGGCGCAGGCGTGTGACAGCCACAAAAGCGTAAAAAATTGGCTTGCCAAGATCAAGTCGGACAGAAATTTTTCCACATCTATCCCTGCTCGATAAGGGGTTACGTATTTTGCCGAGTATAGGGCAGGTTTTTTGCGGAAGCTGGCTCCCCCATTTGGGTGAATTCGGGGCTGGCTTGGCCTGCTTCAGGGACATTGCCGAGTTGCGACACAGCTCACCGAACCCAGGGCCGAACCCCGTAGGCCCAATGCCGCCAGCGCTCCGCCAACCGCTCCGCTAATCCGCCAGCGCTACGCTAACAAAAAAGCCCCACTCTCGAAAAAGAATTGAGGCTTCAATACTGGTGGCCTGGGGCGGAATCGAACCACAAGGATTTTCAATCCCGCCCCTGGGCGCGATAGGCCCGCCCGATGCGCACTACGAAAAAACAGCTCCAAGCTTGCTGAGCCACATCTACAATATGCGCTGGTTCGGGGCGTTAGCTCAGTTGGTTAGAGCAGAGGACTCATAATCCTTTGGTCGTAGGTTCAAGTCCTACACGCCCTACCAATCTACATAAGGGTTTGCTGCTATTAAGTTGGTAGCAAGCCGTTTCTCTTTTGGGATCGTGTAGCCACCGTGTAGCCAAAAAAACCCAGCGGGTTTAGTGCTGGGTTGAAAAGCCTTTACAGGCCCGCGCTCAGGGAGGTGAAGCGCGGGGGCCAGCCATCCGCTGAGCTCTCAGCCTTTGGCGATCACCGCACACGCCAGGCGCGGCCCGGCGTTGCCGGTGGGCTGGGTTTTGTAGTCGTCCGGGTCGCGGTGAACAATCAGGCCCCGGCCCACGATGTCGCTGATACCGCTGCCGACTGCGATGCTGCTGGACTCAAAGCTGAACTTTGCGACGCCGCTGGCGTCGGCCTTCAGGTTGGGAAAATCGCCCGCGTGGTGGACACCGACGGCGTGCTGGCCGTGCGCCTTGCCGTCGGGGTTGAAGTGCCCGCCGGTGCTCAGGCCGTCGCCGCTGGAGCAATCGCCTTTTTCATGGCTGTCTCCGGGTGGTGGTTGAAGGTGGTGCGTGATTTGACAGGATTTTATCCATATCTCTGAAATTGAAAAATTTACGGGCTCTCAGGTCACGACCGCACCATTGGTGAAACTACCTAGAGTCTGGTCTGCTGGCGCGTCGTAGACTGTGCCCTCATTTCATCAACTGGAGTTTTCCATGCGCGCTTCCCTTTCCGTTCTCGCCTCCCTGGTGCTATTTGGCGCCGCCACGCTGGCCCATGCCGCAAGCTGCCCGACCCACATGAAGATGATCGACGACAAGCTCGCGACCAAGCCGACTTTGTCGAGCGACAACTCGGCCAAGGTGACCAAGCTGCGCGCCGACGGCGAGACTGCCCACAAGGCAGGCAAGCATGCTGACTCGATGACTGCGCTGCTGGCAGCCAAGAAGATTCTCGGCATCTGATCGTCGGGTGCCGCCTCGGCGGTCGCCAGCTGGCGCACGGGCAGACGGGGATGGGCGCTTTCACGCTCAAATCGAGGGATCAGAACAGACGCATTGCCTGGTTGGGAAGTCATCTCGGGCAACCCCCGGCCAACCCGCCCTCGCACGCAGCCGCCTGCAACAACATCACTGACAGCGCATCTCCGGCGTCAGCTTCATCCACCTCATCAACCAGTTCTTCGCCCGCTCCCGCGCATGCCGCGCGGCAATCTTCTCCTCCGGGGTCTGGTCCGCACGGAAATCGAACGCACGCCGCGCTAGCGGATAGACTTGGTATTCCACCGGCACACCGCGTTCCCACAGCGCGTAGAATGCGCGGCCGCCGTTGATGCGGCGCAGCTCAAAATCCTGCTCGCCGATGAGGTAGAGCACCGGCGTGGTGATCTGCATGATCTCGGGCGCGATGCTGAACAGTTGCTCGGGTTCCGGCGCGTTGGGGTTTTGCATGTGGCCGTAATAGCTGACGATGGCGGCGATATCCGGGCCGCGTTTGGCGGCGAGGCGGATGGCGTAATAGGGCCCGCGCGACAGGCCGACAATGCCGACCGGTTGCTTGCAGGTATTCGGTAGCGACTTCAGGTAATCCAGCCCGGCTTCGACATCGAGTTCGGTTTCGGGCTTGTGCGCCGAGGGCCAACGCTCGATGAAACGCCCGCTCTGCCAGTCAGGCGCGACGACGAGAAAGCCCTGGGCGGCGAGTTCGCGCACGTGGGCGCGTTCGTCGCCTTCGTAGCCGCGCTTGGCATGGATGAACAGCACCGGCGGGAAGGGGCCCTTGCCTGCGGGTTTGGCGACTTCGACCGGCACTTCGGAGCCGTCGGCAGCCTTGATCGTGGTCTTGCTCAGTTCGATGGTGTCGGCGAAGGCTGGCGCGCCCAGCGCCAATGCCAATGCCAAGATGGCGCCCGCTATAGTGCATATTTTCATGGTCTTCTCCTTTTGTTTTTTTGATCGGCTAGGTCAGCGACGGATAACAGACAGGAAACCCGGTTCAAGTATCGCACCCTGGTGCTGTCGTGAAAAGTGAAAATTCCGTCTTGCGCACCAAGAATATCATCAGGGTTTGTACCGCATCCCACCTGGGGTCAGCACGTATTTTGAGGCCACTTTTTGATGGGATACTTGGCCTCATGCGGTTGAATTTCCTATCCTTTATCCTTTATCCTTCATGCTCGAAATTCCGCCCCCCGATCTCGACGCCTACTTTGCGCGCATCGGCTACACCGGGCCGCGCGAAGCCTCGCTCGCGACCCTCGATGGGATTCACCAGCGGCATGCGCAGACGATTCCGTTTGAGAATCTCGACATCCAGCTCGGCCGCCGCATCGCCGTCGATCTCGCCGCGATCGAGCGGAAGCTCGTCCACGAAAAACGCGGCGGTTACTGCTTCGAGCACAACACTCTCCTCGCCGCCGCACTCCGCGCACTCGGGTTTCAACTCACCGTGATGCTCGGCCGCGTGCGCTGGCAGATCTCGGACGCGACCCCGACCGCCCTCATCCATCAGGTCCTCCGCGTCGAGGTGCCCAGCGCGGGGCCGCACCTCGCCGATGTGGGCTTCGGCAGCATGTCGCTCTTCCGCCCGCTGCGCTGGGAATTCGACGTGGCGCAGGCCGGCTGCCTCGAACCGCGCCGTCTCGTCCAGCGCGGCGATCTCATCGCGCACCAGGCCCGGATTGGCGACACCTGGAGAGATGTCTATGTGTTCACGCCGACCGCTGTCCCCGGCATCGATATCGAGGTCGCCAACTGGTTCACGTGCGCCCACCCGCAGTCGCCGTTCCGGCACAACCTCCGCGCCTCCCGCACGCTCGCCGACCGTCGCTACACGCTGGTGAATTCCGACTTCACCCTCCGCCATGCTGACGGCCGCGTCGAACGCCGCACGATCGCGACCGCCGACGAACTCCTCGCGATCCTCGCGGAGTATTTCGACCTGCACTTTCCGCCCGGCACCCGCTTCGGCGAGCCCGGCGCACCGTGGCCGCAGTGAGATTCACGGCCGTCACGGTAGGGCCCGGAGCCGCGCGCACTGACCAACACTACACCGCTGGCAAACCGAAAGCGGCGTGGTTCAAAATCAATGGGATGGACGGCATCGCAACCCTCACCGACTCCGCCCATCCCTATACCCAGTGGATCCAGTAGACGCATTGCCAGCAGCCAACGCCAGCCGCTGCGTCGCCGCCCCTACATGTGCATGGGTGATCGCCAGGCCCAAGGCATCTGCCGCGTCCTTGCCGGGCAGGCCGGGCAGTTTTAGCAGGCGCATCACCATCTGCTGCACTTCGGGTTTGCCGGCTTTGCCGTGGCCTGCGACTGCCTTTTTCATTTGTAGTGCGGTGTATTCAGTGACTGGCAAATCGCAGGACACGAGTGCCGTCACGCAGGCACCGCGTGCCTGGCCGAGCATCAAGGTGGCTTGCGGGTTGACATTGACGAAAACGATTTCGACCGATGCGCAGTCGGGCTTATAGCGCTCGGCGATTTCGCGTATGCCGTCGTACAAAACCTTCAGACGAGCGGGCAGATTTTTGGTTTCCAGGTGCGTGGTGGTGATGGTGCCGCTGGCCACGTAGGTGAGCGCGTGGCCGTCCACGTCAATCACGCCGAAGCCGGCGGTTTGCAAAGCGGGGTCGATTCCGAGGATTCTCATACGTTATTAAATTTGTAGCTGTTAAGGCAAACTCACATCCCCCATGCGCGCAGCGATGGTGTTGGCGCGTGATGCCAAATAGCCCGAGTTGGGCCGGGTTTCAAAATATTTGGGGCGCGGCAACATCACGGCCAGGCGCGCGGCCTCGTAGGCGCTTAACTTTGCAGCGGGTTTGCGGTAGTAGTGCTGCGCGGCGGCCTCTGCGCCAAACACGCCTTCGCCCCATTCCACACTGTTGAGATAAATTTCCAGAATGCGCTCTTTGCTTAACAAGGCTTCGAGCATCAGGGTCAGCACCAGCTCCTGGCCTTTGCGCAGCAGCGTGCGCTCGCTAGAGAGAAAAAGATTTTTCGCCAGCTGCTGCGTGATGGTCGAGCCACCCACAATTTTTGGCGCTTTTTTGACGGCTTGCGTCGCAGCCGATTTACTGACACTGGGTTTACTGGCCGACTGCTGCACGCGCTGCTCGGCTTTTGCATTTTTGTCCCAGGCTTTTTCCAGCGCCTCAAGGTCCACGCCATCGTGTTCTACAAAGCTGGCATCTTCAGACGCAATCACCGCGCTTTTGAGGTTGCTTGAGATTTGCGCGTAGGGTACCCACTGCTGTCGCCATTTGAGGCTGCCTGTGGTCGTCGCCACGCGCAAGACTTCAGAGCGCTGGAAGGCGGTTGACTCGGGGTTCAGCACCGCCATCAAGGCAATGCGGCCGACAAAATAAAGCTGCAAGGCCAACCCTGCGAGCAGCACCAAACCTAAAAAGCGTAATAAACCTTTCATATAGCTTTCATATGGCTTTCATCTGCCGCTAACGATTCGTGAGCTTGGTTTCAAGCGTTTCATCACGCTTGAACTTGAAGCGCGACACCACCACAAGCTGGTCGGCCTTGCGCCGCATCGAATCAGTGAACTTTTCAAACGGCCCGGTGCTTCTGACAATGCTTTGCGCTCGACGGTCCAGCGTCAGATTGCCTGATGTTTCAACCACTTCGGTAGCCAGTATGCGGCCATCAAAGTTGACGGTAACGATCATGGTCAGCTCGCCATACAGCTTGCGGCCCGCCAGTTCAGGGAAGTTGCTGGTGCCTTTATCTTCAATTTTCCGCCGCAGGCTGTCGTAGTAAACCGCGTAAACCTCTTCGCGTGTGGCGGGGCTGATGTAGCGTTTTTTGGGGGGCGCATTTTCTTCGTTGATGCGCTTTTCAATTTCAGCCAAAATTTTGATGAGCTGCCTGCGTTTTTCTTCACGCTCGGCCTGCGCCTGGTCATTGGCGGGCAGCTTGGGGTCGGGCGGCGGCATGCTGGCCAGCTGTTTTTTGATTTGCACCAGCAACTGGGTTTGCTGCTCTTGCAAAGCCTCGGTTTTGCGCTGCGCGTCTTCTGCGGCCTCCCCAAAATTGGTAAAAGCCGATGGCGGCAGCGGCGAGGTGGCTCGGCCTTTTTCAAGCTCACCACCGCCTGCCAGCGATACCTGCGCAATGGCTTTTGCTGCATCAGGTTTTTCGTTTGACTTGGCGTTGACCAAAATCACCTCAAGCGGCGTGTCCGGAAACACCCGGTTAAAACTTTCCGGGTCAACAAAGCGCGTCGTCAGCACCGCCGCGTGAACCAGAACGGACGCTCCCAGGGCGATTTGCAGTGTGCTGAAGGATTTCACGAGGGTGAATTATCGGGGCTAGGCGGCAGCGCCCGCCGCAGGCTCGTTCACATCGACGGCGATTGAAATGGGCCCAGCGCTGACTTCGTCCTCACCGTCGTCAGCGTCATCAGGCTCTGCTATCTCTTCAACCATATCCAGTCGCGCAACCACGGTGCCCGATATGTCCAGCGTGATCTCGTCAATCTGGCCCAGTCGCACGCGCACTTTTGTGCCACGCGGCAAGCCTTGTGCGCCAGCAGCAGGCAGCACCAGCGGCAAGTCGTCAGCCCGCACCAGGTTGTCTTTGAAGAAGGTGGCGGTCAGCTCGGTGATGTTGTTTTGCTGCAGGTACTTCAGCGTCCAGTAGCGCTCAATACCTGCTTGATAACTGTTGTAGGCGCTGTAGGCCGCATCAAAGCCCGAGATGATGGCAAACAATTCGGTATCTTTGGCTTTGAAGGGCGCAACCAGCGCGGCGGTGCGGCCATTTTTAACGCAGGCGATGATTTGCCACTGGTTGACCAAGTCGGTGTAGCGACGCAGCGGTGAGGTAGACCAGGCATAGCTTTTCACGCCCAACCCGGCATGTGGCAAGGCCTTGGTGCCCATGCGCACCTTCACGCCGGGTGCCAGGCTGGCCTGGCTGCGGTAGATGCCCGGCACGCTGTGCTCGGCAAGCCACTGGCCCCAGGTGCTGTTGGCCAGAATCATCGCTTCGGCGACGATCAAGTCCAACGGTGCGCCGCGCTGGCGGGTTGTGATGGTCACCCGCTCGGTGCCTGTCGGCTCAGTGCCGGGTGCGTTGTCGAGCTTGAAGTTGTAGTCCGGTCGATTGAAGTTTTCAGGCTTGCCACGCGCTACCTCACGCTGCGCTTTGAGGTATCTGGCAAAGCGGTGCAAAAACACCAGCTCGACTGCCCACTCGATGCTTGTAGGCGGCGCTGCAGTCTGCGCTGCTTCAAAAAAAGCTTCGGTGAAAGTGCTGTCAAGCACGTCGTGGCGCAGGTTGCTGGCAATCGCTACCCGTTCGATTTTGCTGACGGATTCTTTGATCTCCAGCGTTGCCTCATCGAGTGTGATGTACAGCGACAGTGCGGGGCAGTTACGCCCGGCTTGCAGCGTGTAGCTTTGCACCACGTCGTCGGGCAGCATGGTGAGCTTGTAGCCCGGCATGTACACAGTTGAAAGCCGCGAGCGGCCAAGCTTGTCAATCGCGCTGCCGGGCAGCACGGCCAAGCCGGGTGCTGCGATGTGAATGCCCAGCGTGATAGTGCCCGAGCCGAACCCCGTGACTGACAACGCATCGTCAATTTCTGTGGTGCTTGAATCGTCAATTGAAAACGCCCGCACATCGGCCAGCGGCAGTTCTTCGGTGTGCGATGGCGCTTGCAGTGCGGGAAAGCCCGTACCTTTGGGAAAGTTCTCAAACAAAAAGCGTTTGTAATGAAACTGGTAGGGCGACGCAATTGCGCCAGACTTTTGCAGCAGATCAAGCGGCGCGGTGTGGGTGCTACGTGATGCCTCGACCACGGCTTTGTATTCGGCGCTGTTCTTGTCGGGCTTGAAGAGGATTTTGTAGAGCTGATCGCGAATCGGCACGGGGCATTGGCCTTTGCCTAAGGCTTCAGCCCAGGCCGTGATTTGCAGTGCGACCTGCTTTTTCTTTTCAATCGTGACCAATGCCTGTTGCAGTATTTCAAGCGGTGCTTTTTTAAACCGACCCTTGCCCGCGCGCCTGAAGTAATGCGGTGCGTCAAACAACCTGAAAAGTGCGGCAGCCTGCTGCTCCAGCGTGGCCGGTTTGGCTGAGTCGGCGCTGAAGTAGTCGCGCGCCAGCTCGGCAAAGCCAAACTCTTCCTCGCTGGCAAATTCCCAGGCCAGTTCAAGCTCGATGTCTTCTTTCAGCTTTTGCGCGGCGGCTATCAGCTCTGGCGGCGATGGTTTTTCAAACTTCAGCAGCGTGCTAGCAGCCTTGACCTTGACGCGCTTGCCCGAGTCAAGCTCGACTTGCAGTGAGCTGTCTGTCTCAGACAAAATGCGGCCAGCCAGGAGCTTGCCGGTTTCTTCAAACAATACAAACAAAACGGAGGCCTTTTCAATAATGAGGGGGTGATGCGTACCCAGTGTAGTCAAGGGCACTTCTATAAATTCATTTTTCGGGCGAATTGCTGCGTTGCGCGGTGCTCGCGACCCTCGCATGAGTCCAAAGGGCGATGCGACACGCGCCTTGCACTTCATCCCGAAAATCTGAATTTCTAGAAGCGCCCATAATCAGGCTCATGGCCACCGTTTTTGACAAGCCCTCGCTTTTCCAGCGCACCGTGCCGCTGTTTTCGGGTTTCGATGGCCCGCTGGCTTTTGCGGTTTTTTTACTCGCCTGCGCCGGCCTGCTCATCATGTATTCGTCGGGTTACGACCATGGCAGCCGCTTTGTCGACCATGGCCGCAACATGCTGATTGCCGGCTTCATCATGTTCATGGTGGCGCAGATTCCGCCGCAACGCCTGATGGCTTTTGCCGTGCCGCTGTACATCGCGGGTGTGGCTTTGTTGATTGCCGTTGCCGTGTTTGGCATCACCAAAAAAGGTGCGCGACGCTGGCTCAATGTGGGTGTGGTGATACAGCCCAGCGAGATCCTCAAAATTGCCGTGCCGCTGATGCTGGCCTGGTGGTTTCAAAAGCGTGAAGGCCAGTTGCGGCCGCTGGATTTTCTGGTCGCTGGTTTGCTGCTGATCGTGCCGGTTGGCCTGATCATGCGGCAGCCCGATCTGGGCACCTCGCTGCTGGTGCTGGCAGCAGGTGTGGCGGTGATTTTTTTTGCCGGACTGAGCTGGAAGCTGATAGCTCCGCCTGTCATTATTGGCCTAGCGGCGGTGTTTTTGATTGTCTGGTTTGAGCCGCAGCTGTGTGCCGACGGCGTGCGCTGGCCGGTGCTGCACGACTACCAGCAGCAGCGCATCTGCACGCTGCTCGACCCGTCGCGCGATCCGCTGGGCAAGGGCTTTCACATCATTCAGGGCATAATCGCGATTGGTTCTGGCGGCATGTTCGGCAAAGGCTTTATGGCCGGTACGCAGACGCATCTTGAATTTATTCCCGAACGCACGACTGACTTTATTTTTGCGACGTTCTCTGAAGAGTTTGGCCTGGCTGGCAATCTGCTGCTGATCGCCGGTTTTATCTTTTTGATCCTGCGCAGCCTGGCGATTGCGATGCAAGCATCCACGCTGTTTTCACGCTTGCTGGCCGGTAGCGTGACAATGATTTTTTTCACCTATTCCTTCGTCAATATGGGTATGGTCAGCGGCCTCTTGCCCGTGGTTGGGGTACCACTGCCTTTCATCAGTTACGGCGGCACGGCGATGGTCACGCTGGGGTTGGCGGTGGGGATTTTGATGTCGATCGCCAAGGCCAAGCGGCTGGTGCAATCCTAGTGAGAGTTATTGGGGTCAGAGTCCAAATTCGCCGAGCCTTTGGCTCGCCCGCAGGGTGCGGTGCGATGCACCGCAGCGAAATTGGCGTCTGACCCCAATAACTCTGCAGACTGCCTACAATGGCCTGATGAACTCACTTCGCGCCACCTCTGCCACAGCCCTTAACGCTTCCATCACGTCCTCTACCGTTCGGCCAACGGCAGCATCGACCTCGGAGCGACTGGAGATTGCGCAAAAACTGCTGCTCGCGCCGTTTGGTTTGACTGAAGCACACCTAAGCCGGGCGCTGGGTGAAATCACTTCCTATGGTGTGGACGATGCCGACCTGTACTTCCAGTACACCCGCAGTGAAGGCTGGAGCCTTGAAGAGGGCATTGTCAAAACCGGCTCCTTCAGCATTGACCAGGGTGTGGGCGTGCGTGCTGTGAGCGGTGAAAAAACCGCCTTTGCCTACTCTGACGATATTTCTGAAGCCTCGCTGCTTGATGCCGCGCGCACGGTGCGCAGCATTTCCGCCGCCAGCAAGACAGGCCGCATCAAAACCCCCAGCCGCAAGATCGCCTGCAGCCGCTCACTCTACAACGACCTTGACCCTATCGCAACGCTGGGCAGCACGGCCAAGGTCAAGTTGCTTGAAAAGGTTGAAAAACTCGCCAAAGCCAAAGACCCGCGCATCGTGCAGGTGATGGCAAGCCTGGCCAGTGAATACGACGTGGTGCTGGTCGCGCGCGCCGACGGCACGCTAGCCGCCGATGTGCGCCCGCTGGTGCGCCTGAGTGTGACGGTGATTGCCGAGAAAAAAGTGGCTGGCAAAGTCCGCCGTGAAGTCGGCTCTGCCGGCGGTGGTGGTCGTTTTGGTCTGGCTTATTTTGACGACGCGCAGATTGCGCAGTACGTAGGCGATGCGGTCAAGGCCGCGCTGACCAACCTGGAAGCGCGCCCTGCACCCGCTGGTGAGATGACGGTAGTGCTTGGCTCCGGCTGGCCCGGTGTCTTGCTGCATGAAGCGATTGGCCACGGTCTGGAAGGTGACTTCAACCGCAAGGGGTCGAGTGCCTTTGCCGGCAAAATCGGCCAGCGCGTCGCAGCCAAGGGCGTGACCGTGCTGGACGACGGCACGATTGCCGACCGCCGTGGGTCATTGAACATAGACGATGAAGGCAACGCCAGCCAGCGCAATGTACTGATCGAAGACGGCATCCTCAAGGGCTACATCCAGGACTCGCTCAATGCCCGTCTGATGAAGGCCAAGCCCACCGGCAACGGCCGCCGCGAAAGCTACGCCCATGTGCCGATGCCGCGCATGACCAACACCTATATGTTGGGTGGTGACAAAGAGCCTGAAGAGATCGTGGCCAGCATCAAGAAGGGCCTGTACGCGACCAACTTCGGCGGCGGTCAGGTGGACATCACCTCGGGCAAGTTTGTATTCTCGGCCAGCGAAGCGTTTTGGGTCGAGAACGGCAAAATTTTGTACCCGGTCAAGGGCGCAACGATTGTCGGTAACGGCCCGGACGTGCTGACCCGCGTGACCATGATGGGCAACGACATGCAACTCGACAGCGGTGTCGGCACCTGCGGCAAGGAAGGCCAGAGCGTGCCCGTGGGTGTCGGCCAGCCGACGCTGCGCATCGACGGGCTAACGGTGGGCGGCACCGCCTAAACCTGACTGGTCTACCCGCGTGTCAAAAACCTGTGCTACATTCAGCCTTATGCAACGCGCTTGGTTTTACTTTAGCTTTTATTTCTCAGTCCCCGGTGGACGAGGGGCAAGCGCGTAAGTAAACCGCAACCTCACTCGAACCGCCGGACTCAAATCCCGGCGGTTTTTTTTTGATATTTTGATTTTTATTATCTTCAGGAGCCCACGATGACCACACCGTCCACCCATGCGAACGCCCCTTCGTCTGCCCGTCCAGCTAACGCCACCGATGCCTGGTATCCACCCGGAGCCCACCCCATCGACCGCACCAGCCAGGCCGACGACGAACATATCAAGGACATCACCGTGCTACCCCCTCCCGAGCATTTGATCCGCTTCTTCCCGATTCGCGGCACGGCGGTTGAGTCCCTCATCACCCACACCCGCCAGAACATCCACAACATCATGGTGGGTACTGACGACCGCTTGCTGATGGTGATGGGGCCCTGCTCGATTCACGACCCGCAAGCCGCGCTTGAATATGCCAAGCGCTTGATGGAACAGCGCAAAAAATACGCTGGCACGCTGGAAATCGTGATGCGCGTTTACTTCGAAAAACCGCGCACCACGGTGGGCTGGAAAGGGCTCATCAACGACCCCTACCTTGATGAAACCTTTCGCATTGACGAAGGCCTGCGCATCGCGCGCCAGTTGCTGATCGAGATCAACCGCCTTGGCCTGCCGGTGGGGAGTGAATTTCTGGACGTGATCTCACCCCAATACATTGGCGATTTGATTGCCTGGGGCGCGATTGGCGCGCGCACCACTGAAAGCCAAGTACACCGTGAGCTGGCATCGGGCCTGTCTGCACCCGTAGGCTTCAAGAACGGCACCGATGGCAACATCCGCATCGCCACCGACGCCATTCAGGCGGCAGCGCGCGGCCACCACTTTTTGTCGGTGCATAAAAACGGCCAGGTCGCCGTGGTGCAGACCAACGGCAACCCGGATTGCCACGTGATTTTGCGCGGCGGCAAAGCGCCTAACTACGACGCGGCCAGCGTAGCCGCGGCCTGCAAAGAACTGGCTGCAGCCAAACTGCCCGCTAGGCTGATGATCGATTGCAGCCACGCCAACAGCTCCAAGCAGCATGCAAAGCAGGTCGATGTGGCGCGCGACATTGCCGGCCAGGTATCAGGCGGCTCGCACCAGGTGTTCGGCCTAATGGTTGAAAGCCACCTCAACGCCGGCGCGCAGAAGTTCACGCCAGGCAAAGACGATCCAAGCAAGCTCGAGTACGGCAAGAGCATCACCGATGCCTGCCTGTCGTGGGGCGATTCGCTGGTTGTGCTGGACACCCTGTCGCAAGCCGCTGTGGCCCGCAGGATCAAAAAGTAGGCGCTTGCTCGGGTTTCTGCGCGACCCTCGTATGAGCCCAAAGGGCGATGTGACACGTGCCTTGCACTTTATCCTGAAAATCTGAATTTCTAGAAGTAAAAGGGGTCAAGTCTTGACATCACACTTTTCACCGCTCGCCCTTGATGATTTTGCTGACCGTCGAATAGTGTATTCCCGCCGCGCGGGCCGTGGCGGCCATGGTGTAACTCCATTCCAGGCATGCCTTGCGGATGGCCTCATCCCGCAACACCTTGTCGGCCCGGACGGCGCTCGGAAACAGTCGCTTCAGGCTGGGACGATGCAACAGACGCTGGCTGCGCGGCACTTTTGATAGATCGGCCCGGTCTTTCAGCAAAGGCCACATTTTCTCCACGAAAGTGTCCGACCCGAGCAGAGCCTGGCCTTTTAAATCCGCCCAGGGCGAAGGGCGTTTCTTGCCCGCTGACACGAATTCGGCGTAACGGCGCTGCGCCACCGTCCGCCCTTTGGCGAACTGGGCAAGAATCCAATCCGTGGCCAGCCAGTCCGGGCGGTCTACCTGGCCCAAGGTGGCCCGGTAGCTGCTCCACGGGTAGTGTGAAATAGCCCTGACCATTCTGGCGCGCAAGGGATTCAACACGATGTAGCGGGCCAGCTCCAGGAGGTAGCTATCGCGCTCCACCAGGATTGCCTTGAATCGCCCCTGAAATACCTGCCCGGCTCGGCCATGGCGTCGGTTCAGGCGCTGGGTGTAAACCCCATTCAATTGGCGCATGCCGAGCGAAAGATTAGCCTGTGGCGTTTCAATCAGTAGGTGGTAATGGTTGTCCATCAGGCAGTAGGCGTGACAAATCCAGGTAAACCGGTCGACCACCTCGGCCAGCACGCTCAGAAAAAGATGGCGGTCTTGGTCATCGAAATAAATACCTTGCCGCGCATTGCCGCGCGCGGTGACATGGTAGAGCGCGCCGGGGAATTCAAGTCGAAGGGGTCGGGCCATGGGGCGAGTCTAACTTGAAAAACAAGGATGTCAAGACCTGACCCCTTGCGTTTGTGACCCCTTGCGTTTGTGCGCTTTAACGGCCAAGGCGAAGCAACAACATATCGTATTGATCTGGAAGTGGAATTAAACCCGCTCGCTGGCCTGCTGCTGCAGGGCCCACATGTCGGCGTAGCGGCCCTGGGCGGCCAGCAGGGCGCTGTGGCTGCCGCGCTCGATGATCCGCCCCGTCTCCATCACCAGGATTTCATGCGCGTCGACCACCGTGGACAGCCGGTGCGCAATCACCAGCGTGGTCTTGTTTTCGGCAATGCTTCTGAGTTCGGCCTGAATCGCGCGCTCATTGGCCGAGTCCAGCGCCGAGGTGGCTTCGTCAAAAATCATGATGGGCGGGTTCTTCAGCAAGGTGCGGGCAATCGCCACGCGCTGCTTCTCGCCGCCCGAGAGTTTCAGGCCGCGCTCGCCGACCATGGTGCCGTAACCCGCGGGGGTCGAGCTGATGAAGCCATGGATGCGGGCGGCACGCGCAGCCTCTTCTACCTCGGCGCGGCTGGCGCCGGGTTTGCCGTAGGCGATGTTGTATTCCACCGTGTCGTTGAACAGCACCGTGTCTTGCGGCACGATGCCGATGGCCTGACGCACGCTGGCCTGGGTGACGGCCTTGATGTCCTGGCCGGCAATCGTGATGCGGCCCTGCTGCACGTCGTAGAAACGGAACAGCAGCCGCGCCAGCGTCGATTTGCCGGCACCGGACGAGCCGACCACGGCCACCGTCTTGCCCGGTGGTATCTCGAAGCTGACGTTGTGCAGGATGGGGCGCGACGACTCGTAGGCAAAACTGACGTTTTCAAAGCGCACCGCCGGCGAGGCCTGCAGCCTGAGCGCCGACGCGCCGGGCTGGTCGGCGATCTCGCGCTCTTTTTCCATCAGGTTGAACATCTTGGCCAGGTCGGTCAGGCTTTGCTTGATCTCGCGGTACAGCACGCCCAGAAAACCCATCGGAATGTAGAGCTGAATCATGAAGGCGTTGACCATGACCAGGTCGCCCAGCGTCATGCGGCCGTCGACCACGCCCTGCGTGGCGCGCCAGAGCATGGCCACCAGGCCGATGGCAATGATCAGTTGCTGACCGGTGTTGAGCAGGCTCAGCGTGGTCTGGCTCTTGATGGCGGCGCGGCGGTAACGAATCAGGTTTTCATCGTAGCGGCGCGCCTCGAAGTCTTCGTTGTTGAAGTACTTGACGGTTTCGTAGTTCAACAGCGAGTCAATCGCGCGGCTGTGCGCCGAGGAGTCGAGCTCATTCATCTCCTTGCGGAACTTGGTGCGCCATTCGGTCACCGTGACCGTGAAGGTGATGTAGAACACCAGTGCGATGAGGGTGATGCCGGCAAACCAGACGTCAAACTTGACCGCCAGCAGCGTGAGCACCAGCGTCACTTCAATCAGCGTCGGGATGATGCTGTACAGCGAGTAGGAGATCAGCGAATGCACGCCACGCGTGCCGCGCTCAATGTCGCGCGTCATGCCGCCGGTCTGGCGCTCTAGGTGAAAACGCAGGCTCAGCGCATGCAGGTGGCGAAACACCTCCAGCGAGATACGGCGCGCCGCGCCTTCGGTGGCCTTGGCAAACACCAGCTCGCGCAGCTCGGTGAACAGCGAGGTCGAGAGCCTGAGCAGCCCATAGCCGATCAGCAGGGCAACCGGCACGATCAGCACGGCCTGCACGTCGCCCGGCTTAAAGTTCATGGTATCAACGAGATCTTTCAGCAGCAGCGGCACACCGACGTTGGCGAGTTTGGCGCCCACCATGAAAGCCAGCGCGGCCAGTACCCGCCATTTGTAGTCCCAGAGGTAGGGAAACAGGCGCTGCAGCGTGGCCCAGTCAGAGCGGTTCAACGCAGGTTTGGGGGGCGAGCCCGGGGCGGGCGACGATTCGGCGGCGGGGGCGTAGGAGCGCATCGGAGACAATTGTCCTTTGTTTTAATTTTCCAATACCGATTGTGCCTATGTCCACCGAAACCAACCTTCCCCCTGATCCCCTGAGCGTCAAGCTGCCCCTCGACAAGGAACTGGTCCTCAAGGTCATCCCCATGCCGGGGGACTGCAATGCCAACGGTGATATTTTTGGCGGCTGGGTGATGTCCCAGGTCGATCTGGCCGGTGCGGTTTTGCCTGCACGCTATGTTGATGGCCGCATGGCAACCGTGGCGGTGAACCAGTTCATCTTCAAGCAGCCGGTGCGTGTCGGCGACCTGCTGTCATTTTTTGCATCGGTGACGCGCATCGGCACCACGTCCATCACGGTGCAGGTTGAAGTCTATGCCGAGCGCCTGCGCAGCCAGGGCAAGTACGTCAAGGTGACCGAGGCCAGCCTGACCTATGTGGCGATTGACGATGCCGGCAAGCCGCGGGAAGTGCCGAACAAAATGATCTAATACCTGTCGCCTATCCAATAAGGTGTCAGTAAAAACCCTGTCGGCATTTTCAATGCTTTGCCGCTATAAACGTGAAGTTACGTAACAGGAGACAAAGTGCAGCTTCTACAACTGGTGATCAGCGGCATCGCGCAAGGCTGCATCTACGGACTCATCGCCCTCGGTTTCGTTCTCATCTACAAAGCCACCGAAACAGTGAGCTTCGCCCAAGGCGAGCTGATGATGCTGGGCGCGTTCGGCGGGCTGGCCTGCATGACCCTGCTGGGTTTCCCGTTCTGGCTGTCGGTGCTCAGCGTCATCGCTGGAATGGCGCTGTTTGGCGTGCTGCTGGAGCGGCTGGTGATCCGGCCCATCCTCGGCCAGCCGGCGTTTTCCATTGTGATGCTGACCATCGGTGTCGGCTACACGGCGCGCGGCCTGATCACCATGATTCCCGGCATAGGCACCGAAACCCACACCCTGCCCGTGCCCTACAAGGACATGATCTGGAAAGTCGGCGGGGACGCCAGTGGGGAAGGTGCCCTGATCCTCAATGTCGAACAGATGGCGGTCATCGGCAGCACCACTGTCTTGTGCCTGATGTTGTTTGCACTGTTCAAGTACAGCAAGCTGGGCATTGCCATGCAGGCCGCGTCGCAAAACCAGTTGGCCGCGTATTACATGGGCATTCCGGTCAAGCGGCTCAACGGCCTGGTCTGGGGCCTGGCCGCTGCCGTGGCGGCCATCGCCGGCCTGCTGCTGGCGCCCATCACCTTTGTGCACGCCAACATGGGCTTCATCGGCCTGAAGGCCTTTCCGGCGGCGGTGGTCGGCGGCTTTGGCAGCCTGCCCGGCGCGATTGTGGGCGGCCTGATCATCGGCATTGTTGAATCGCTGGCCGGTTTTTACGCGCCCGACGGCATCAAGGACGTTGCCGCCTATGTGGTGGTGCTGATCGTGCTGATGGTCAAACCCAACGGCCTGTTCGGCGAAAAACTCCAGAAAAAGGTTTAAGCCAATATGCGCTTTATCTTCAAGACCGACTACGGGCAGGACATCAATCTTGCCAAGCACGGCGGCCATGTCTTCTGGTACGGCGCCCTGTTGTTGCTGTTGCTGGCCGCGCCGTGGCTGTTTGCCGAATACTACTTGGCCCAGTTGACCTTCATCCTGATCTATTCGATCGCCGGCCTGGGGCTGATGCTGCTGGCCGGCTTCACGGGCCTGTTTTCGCTGGGCCATGCGGCCTTTCTCGGCGTTGGCGCCTACACCCAGGCGGTCATGACCAATGCCGGCGTGCCCTTCCCCATCGCGCTGGCCTGCGCCGCCGGCCTGTCGGCCGCAGTCGGGCTGGTCGTCGGGCTGCCGGCCCTGCGCGTCAAGGGCATTTACCTCGGCATCGCCACGCTGTCCTTCGGCTTCATCGTCGAAGAAGTGTTTGCGCGCTGGGAATCCGTCACCGGCGGCAATGCCGGCATCCACATCAAGGCGCCCGAGATGTTTGGCTGGAAGCTGGCCAGCGGGGAAGCGTTTTACTTTCTCTGCTTGGGTGTCGCCATCGGCTCGACGCTGGCGATTCTCAACCTGCTGCGCTCGCCGACCGGCCGCGCCTTTGTGGCGATCCGCGATTCGGAAATTTCGGCACAAAGCATGGGCATTCACCTGGCCCGCTACAAGACGCTGTCGTTTGCGCTGTCTGCCGCGCTGGCCGGCGTTGCGGGCGCGCTGTATGCGCACAAGATGCAGTTCATTTCACCCGACCAGTTCAGCCTTCTGCAGTCGATCGAGCTGCTCCTGATGATCGTGGTGGGCGGCCTGGGCTCGGTGCACGGCGCTTTCCTGGGCGCCATCTTCCTGATCTCCATGCCCCAGGCGATTGCGCTGGTCAAGGACTACCTGCCTACCTTCATCGGACAGGCGCCGGGCTTGCAAGGCGTGGTCTACGGCATGGTGCTGATTGCCTTTGTGCTGTTTGAACCGCTGGGGATGTATGGGCGCTGGCTGAAGATACGCACCTACCTGCAGACCTTCCCGTTCTACCGCAAGGGCATGTTCAAGCGCCAGAAATCCTTCCAGAAATCGGACCGGTTGAAATGATGAGTGAAATCCTTCTGTCAGCCAAAAACCTCAGCGTCAGTTTCGGCGGCGTGCTGGCGGTCAACAATGTCAGCTTCGATGTCCGGCAGGGCGAGGTGTTCACGCTGATCGGCCCGAACGGCGCGGGCAAGACCACGGTATTCAACCTGATCAGCCGCATCTACACCCCGACCTCCGGCGAAATTGATTACATGGGCGCGAAGCTGACCGATCAGCCGCCGCACAAGATCGCCGCGCTGGGCATTGCCCGCACTTTCCAGAACATTGAGCTGTTTGAACACGCGACGGTGCTGCACAACCTGCTGATCGGCAGGCACACGCACCGGCAGACCGGCCTGTGGAGCGAAATTTTCTTCACAAAAAAAAACCGCGAAGCCGAAGTGCAGGCACGCGAGAAGGCTGAACAGATCATCGATTTTCTGGATTTTCAGCACCACCGCGACTTCTTTGTCGCAGGCCTGCCCTACGGCGCGCGCAAGGTAGTCGAGCTGGCCCGGGCGCTGTGCACCGAGCCGAAACTGCTGCTGCTGGATGAACCTTCCTCCGGGCTGAATGTGGAGGAGAGCGATGACATGGCCTTCTGGATCCAGGACATCAAGAACGAACTGGGCATCACGGTGCTGATGGTCGAGCACAACATGACGCTGGTCTCCAAGGTCTCGGACCGCGTGCTGGCCATGAACCAGGGCGAGGTGCTGGCCATGGGCACCCCGCGTGAAGTGCAGAACGACCCCGGCGTGATCGAGGCCTACCTGGGCTCGGTCGATGAAGTGTCCTCCATGCGCAGGGCCGCAGCATGAGCGCCGCGTCTCCCGCCGTGAGCGATACGCCGGTGCTCAAGCTGCTCAACGTCGAGAGCGCCTACGGCCCGATCAAGGCCATTCGCGGCGTCAGCCTGCAGGTGCGTCGTGGCGAAATTGCCACCGTGCTGGGCTCCAACGGCGCCGGCAAGACCACGATTTTAAAAACCATCTCGGGCATCATTGACCCACGCAAGGGTTCGATCGAATTCAAGGGCCAGAACATCACCGCGCAGGACCCCGCCTTCATCGTGCAACAGGGCCTGAGCCATGTGCCCGAGGGGCGAGAGGTGTTTCCGCTGCTCAGCGTGCGGGACAACCTGCTGATGGGCGCCTACACCCGCAAAGACCCGGATGGTGTGGCCAGGGACATGGAAGTTGTCTACGGCTACTTTCCTATTTTGCGGGAGCGCGCCCTGCAGGATGCCGGCCTGCTGTCCGGCGGCCAGCAGCAGATGCTGTCGATCGCGCGCGCACTGATGGCAGCGCCCGACTTGATCCTGCTCGACGAACCGAGCCTCGGCCTGTCGCCCAAACTGACCAGGGAAATCTTCGAGATCGTGGTGCGCATCAACCGCGAGCGCGGCACCACCATCTTGCTGGTCGAGCAAAACGCCAACATGGCCCTGAACGTCTCCGACTACGGCTACGTGCTGGAAAACGGCCGCATCGTGATGGAAGACAACTGTGCCCGGCTGCTGGAAAAGGAAGACATCAAGGAGTTCTACCTAGGCATGAAGGAAGACGGCGTGCGCAGCGAGCGGCGCTGGAAGAAGAAAAAAACATGGAGATGAAGGCATGAGCAATCTCTGGGACCTTTCCCACATCCAGCCCGAAACCCGTGTGGTGCTTCAGGGCGAGACCATTCCCGTCATGTTCTGGAACGCGGTCGAACAGCGCCGGGACAAGGTCTGGATGCGGCAGAAAAAGCTCGGCATCTGGCGCAGTTGGAGCTGGAACCAGACCGGCGGTGCGGTGCGCGAAATCGCCGGCGGCCTGATGAGCCTAGGTTTTGCGCCGGGGCAATGCGCTTCCATCCTGTCGAACACGGTGATCGAATGGGTGCTGGCCGATCTGGCCGTGCTCAGCTGTGGCGGCGTGGTCAACGGGATCTACCCGACGGTTGCGGCCTCGCAGGTGCATTACCTGTGTGAAGACTCCCGCACCACCCTGCTGTTTGTCGAAGACGACGAACAGCTCGACAAGGCCCTCGAAGTGCGCAGCGCGCTTCCCGGCCTGCGCAAGATCGTGGTGTTTGACATGGAGGGGCTGCGCGACTTGGACGAGCCCGATGTCATCAGCTTGGCGGGCCTGCGCGAGCTCGGGCGCAGCTACCTCGCGCAGCATCCCGCTGCGGTCGAGGCGCGCGTCAAGGCCTGCCGGCCCGAGGACCTGGCGATCCTGGTCTACACCTCGGGAACCACCGGCAAGCCCAAGGGCGCCATGCTCAGCCACAAGAGCCTGGTGTTCACGGCACGCGGCCTCAACACGCTGGTGGCGCTGGACGAGAACGACGAGCGCATGTGCTTTATGCCGCTGTGCCACATCGCCGAGCGCATGGGCGGCGAATACTTTACGATGTACACCGGCGCCAAGCTCAATTTTGTCGAAAATCCTGCGACCATTCCGGAAAATGTCCGCGAGATCGCGCCCACCTTATTCAGCGCGGCGCCCCGCGTCTGGGAAAAGTTTTATTCCGGCGTGATGATTTCGCTCAAGGAGGCCAGCCGACTGCAGCAGGCCGCCTACGCCTGGGGCATAGGCGTCGGCACCGAGATCGCCGACCAGGTCATGGCTGGCCAGCCGGTCAGCGGCTGGCTCAAACTGAAGTTCATGTTGGCCCGCTGGGTCGCGCTGAACAATGTGCGCAAGCTGATAGGCATCCACCGCGCGCGCTTTTGCGTGACGGCTTCTGCCCCAATCTCGCCCGATCTGGTCAAGTGGTACATGGCGCTCGGTGTGCCCATGCTGGAGATTTGGGGCCTGACGGAAGCCTGCGGCATCTCCACCAGCGTGCCGGCCAGCCGCATGAAGCCGGGCTCGATCGGCCCGGCGGCCGGCCACAACGAAGTCAAACTCGATCCGGCCACCGGCGAGTTCCTGGTGCGCGGCAGCAATGTGTTCATGGGTTACTTGAACCAGCCCGAGAAAACCGCCGAGACGATTGACGCCGACGGCTGGCTGCACACCGGCGACGTCGGCCTGATGGACGAGGACGGCTTTTTCCGCATCACCGACCGCATGAAAGACATCATCATCACGGCCGGCGGCAAAAACATCACGCCCAGCGAACTGGAAAACGAGCTGAAGTTTTCACCCTACATCACCGACGCGGTGGTCATCGGCGACAAGCGGCCCTACCTGACCGCGATCATCATGATAGACCAGGAAAATGTCGAGAAATTCGCCCAGGACGCAGACGTGCCGTTTGGCAACTATGCGTCGCTGACCCGCTCGCCCGAAGTGCAGGCATTGATTCAGGGCGAGATTGACCGCGTCAACAAGAAGTTTGCGCGGGTTGAGCAGATCAAGAAGTTTTTTCTGCTTGAAACACAGCTCAGCGCCGAGGACGAAGAGCTCACACCCACCATGAAGCTCAAGCGCAAGCTGGTCGAGAAAAAATATGCTGAACAGATCGAAGCAATGTACCGCCAAGCCGCTTGAAACTTCGCGCCGTTTCAAACTAAGTAGTTTCCCTTGCGTAGTTACGCCAACTTGACTTTCAGCGGCTGGCGGCAAAAATGCACTGTACCCCGCGCTTGTTGTTTGCAAGCGATGAGCCCCCATCATTACAGGAGACTTCGATGAAATTCAAATCCACCGCTGCGCTTGCCATATTGGCGCTCAGCACCAGCTACGCCATGGCCCAGCAAGGCGTGAGCAAGACCGAGATCACCCTGGGCTCGATCCAGGACCTGTCGGGGCCTGCCGCCAGCTTTGGCAAGCAGTCCCGCCTGGGCATGATGCTGGCGGTAGACGAAATCAATGAGCTCGGCGGCATCAATGGGCGCAAGCTCAAGCTGCTGGTGGAAGATTCGGGCTACGACCCCAAGAAGGCGGTGCTGGCGGCGCAAAAGCTGGTCAATCAGGACAAGATTTTCATGATGGTCGGCCACATCGGCACGGCGCACAACATGGCCGCGATGCCGGTGCAGTTTGACAAGAACGTCATCAACTTCTTCCCGATCACGGCAGCGCGCGAAATGTACGATCCCTTTCACAAGCTCAAATATTCATTTGCCGCCACCTACTACGACCAAATGCGCCGCGCCGTGCCGCAAATGGTCAAGGACAAGGGCACCAAGAAAGTCTGCACCATTTATCAGGATGACGAGTTCGGCCTGGAGGTGATGCGCGGCGGCGAAGCCGGCCTCAAAACCATGGGCATGGTATTCGCCGAAAAAACCTCCTACAAGCGCGGCGCGACCGATTTCTCGTCGCAGGTTGCCAAGATGAAAGCCGCCGGCTGCGAGATGGTGGTGCTGGGCACCATCATTCGCGAGACCATCGGCACCATTGGCGAGTCGCGCAAGACCGGCTTCAACCCGCTCTTCCTTGGCTCCAGCGCCGCCTATACCGATCTGATCCACAAACTCGGCGGCAAGGCAATGGACGGCCTCTACGCCACCATGACGGTGCAAAACCCCTACACCGATGAGCAATCGCAGCCGATTCGCTTCTGGGCCAATAAGTACAAGACCAAGTTCAATGAAGACGCGACCGTGTTCTCGGTGTATGGCTACATCATCATCAATACGTTTGTGAATGCGGCCAACAAAGCCGGCAAGAACCTCACGACCGACAGCTTCATCAAGGTGATGGACACACTGTCCGTTCCGACCGACATCTTCGGTAGCGCAGGCATGACTTTTTCGTCGACCAAACGCCTGGGCAGTGACGCGTCGCGCCTGTCGCAGATTCAGAATGGCAAGTGGACCGTGGTCGGGCCGTACATCTCGGATGCGGTGGCCAAGAAGTAACGGCCACGCTGTGTAAAAAGGCCACCTTCGGGTGGCCTTTTTCGTGGGATTCAGGCTTAGCTACGACACGATGTACGCCCCGGAGCCGGTCGACAACAGTTTGCCATCGGCCCCCAGAAACTCCATGCGGGTGGACGCCACGCGCGAGCCCAGGCGCATGACCTCGGCCCGCAACTCGAAATGCTCGCTGATGCCGGGACGCAAATAGTCGATGCGCAGGTCGATGGTGCCGAGCTTGGCAAAGCGGTTCAGGCGCTGCAGCGGCGACTCGTCCATGTGGCGCGCGCCTATGGCCGCCATGACGGCCAGCCCGCCCATGGCGTCCAGCCCGGCGCTGATCACGCCGCCATGAAGCCGGTTGTGGGCATAGTGGCCCACCAGGTGCTCGCTCATGGTGATACGGCCCGTGACACGCTCCGGCTTGAGCGAGGTGATCTTCAGGCCCAGCACGCGGTTAAAGGAAATCTTCTCCTCAAAAAGCGTTTTTAGCATGGCGATGAACTCGGGCTCGAATTCGGTGATCACGGGACTGGAGGGGGAAGTGGGGGTCATAGACCCAATTGTCGTGCAGCGAAGTCTTGCATCCTAGAAGCCACAGTAGTTTTTGGGGTCAGAGCCCAATAACTAGGTTTTCAATACCGCGTCGCCCACAGCCACCTTCACCGAACGTTCATGCGACCACGCCTCGTAGGTGACGGCCTCGCCGTCGGCCCATATTTTGAGGGCCAAGGTCTCGCCGGGATAGAACTCCTTGATGAACCGCGTCGACATCGCGCTGATACGGTCACAGTCGTAATCCGCCAGTGCGCGGGCCAGCCCGTGGTGGATCATCCCCATCGTGCACGTGCCATGCAGGAAAGGGCGCTCATAACCAGCCTGGCGTGCGGCCGGCGGCCATGAGTGAACGGGGTTCACAATGCCATTCAAGTCATAGAGCAGTGCCGCCTGGACGATCGTCGGGATCTTGCACGTCATATCCTCCACACGGGATGGCCGTACGGCTATGGCCGGAATCGGTTCATCGGTCCCGCCGAAGCCACCGTCGCCTCGGCAGATTGCAACGCCTGTCAGGGTCGCAAGCCGCAGCTCGCTTTGCAGATCGACGAGGTCGGATTCACAAACGATGTAAGCCCCTTTCGATGCGCCTTTGTCGATGATCTTGATGATCCGCAATTGACTGTAGACAGTCGCTTCGGCGGGCAGCGGCGCATGCAGCTTGAACGCCTGCTGGCCGTGCAGAACCCGTACCCAGTCTGCGCCTGTCCACGCTTCATTCAGCCAGAATCCCTGATTCGCGAGTACCAGCGCCATGCTTGCGACGGCGCGCAGCGAGTCGCCGTAGACGTAGGACAACTGCCGCTCGTCGAGCGGGTCGAAGCCGAAGCCCACGCTCAGCGCGTAGCGCGAACAGTCCTGGCGGGTGTAGGTCTGGGTAATTCTGGGAAAATCGTGGCCGAGTAGGGCGCTTACGTTCATGTGGGCATCCATAACATCTCCGTGGAATTTTTCAGGTCAGAGCCCTTAAACTTTGGAAAAATCAGGCTTGCGCTTTTCCATGAAGGCACCAAAAGCCTCGCGTGCGGCCGGCTCGCGCAGCATGCGGCCCAAGCTGGCGCCCTCTTCGGCCATACGTTCGGCCACGCTGCCGGCGTGGCCCTTTTTCATGAGGCGTTTGGTTTCAATCAGCGCACCGAGCGGCTTGGCCGCCAGCTTGCGGGCCTGCCTTTGGGCCAGCGCGTTGGCCTCGGCAGGCGGCACGATGCGGTTGATCAGCCCGATCTCCAGCGCGGTTTCGGCCATGAAGGGCTCGCCCAGCAGTAGCAGTTCCGCAGCGCGCGCGTGCCCCATCTGCACCGGCAGCAGAAAGCTCGATGCCGCTTCCGGGCACAGGCCCAGGTTGACGAACGGCATGGAAAAAACCGCGTTGTCGCCCGCATACACCAGGTCGCAGTGCAGCAGCAGCGTGGTGCCGATGCCTACCGCCGGGCCGCACACCGCGGCCACGAGAGGCTTGGGAAACGTGCTGATGCCGTGCAGAAAGCGAAACACCGGCGACTCCGGCGTGGACGGCGGATGGTTCAGAAAGTCGCCGATGTCGTTGCCGGCCGAAAAAATGCTTTCGTGGCCCTGGATCACCACCACGCGCACGGCCGCGTCGGCAGCTGCAGCGTCCAGCGCATCGGCCATGGCGCCGTACATGGCGGAGGTGATGGCGTTCTTCTTCTCCACGCGGTTCAACGTGAGGGTCATCACGCCCGCGTCGATGTGGGTGAGGATTTCAGCGGGGGTCTGGAGGGTTGTAGTCATAAGGATAAAGGATACCTCTTCGTGGCTCAATTTTTCATCAGGTCCGCGAACCCTCTTCAGACCCGCTCAAAGATACCTGCTGCGCCCTGCCCCATGCCGACACACATCGTCACCATGCCGTACCTGAGCTGGTGACGTTGCAGCGCGTGGATGAGCGTAGCGGCACGAATGGCACCGGTTGCGCCCAGCGGATGACCGAGTGCAATCGCGCCGCCCATCGGGTTGACCTTGACCGCGTTCAGGCCCAGTGTGTTGATGACGGCGAGGGACTGCGCAGCGAAGGCTTCGTTCAGTTCAAACCAGTCAATATCGTCCTGCTTCAGGCCCGCGTAGCGCAGCGCTGCGGGGATGGCCTCGATCGGGCCAATGCCCATGATGTGTGGCGGCACGCCTTTGGCGGCGTAGCTGACGAATCGCGCCAGTGGCTTGAGGCCGAATTGTTTAACCGCGTTTTCGCTGGCCAGAATCAGTGCGCCTGCACCATCGGAGGTTTGCGAGCTGTTGCCAGCGGTGACCGAGCCACGTGCGGCAAAAACCGTCTTGAGTTTGGCCAGGCCTTCGAGCGAGGTGTCGGGACGCGGGCCTTCGTCGAGGCTGACAGTTCTGGTTTTGGCAATAACTTCGCCAGACTCCAGATTGGCCGTGCGGTCAGTGACTGCTACCGGTGTGATCTCACTGGTGAATTCACCCGTCTGCTGGGCCTTGATGGCTTTGAGATGCGAGTCAAGCGCGAACTGGTCCTGCGCTTCGCGTGAGACCTTCCATTGCTGCGCGACCTTCTCGGCCGTCAGGCCCATGCCGTAAGCGATGCCGACGTTCTCGTCGTTGACAAACATGGCGGGCGACAGCGACGGTGAGTTACCCGACATCGGCACCAGGCTCATGCTTTCAACGCCAGCGGCCAGCATCACATCGGCCTCGCCAACGCGGATACGGTCAGCCGCCATTTGCACCGCCGACAGGCCGGAGGCGCAAAAGCGGTTGACGGTGATACCGCCCACGCTGGTCGGCAAACCTGCCAGCAGCGCACCAATGCGCGCAATATTCAGACCCTGCGGCCCTTCGGGAATCGCACAGCCGCAAATGATGTCTTCAATCGCTTTAGGGTCAAGCGATGGCACTTGCGCCAGCGCTGCTTGCAAGGCCTTGACGAGCAGATCGTCAGGCCGCATGTTGCGGAAAAACCCGCGATGCGAGCGACCTATGGGCGTGCGCGTAGCGGCAACGATGTAGGCTTCTTGAATTTGTTTGGTCATGGCGACTCCGCAGTAGCTTTATCAATTACGAACCGGTTTGCCGGTGCTCATCATGCCCATGATCCGTTCTTGCGTTTTGGGATTCTCAAGCAGCGAGCAGAAGGCCTTGCGCTCCAACGCCATCAAATACTCTTCTGTCACCATGCTGCCCGCGTCCACGTCGCCACCGCAGACCACGTTGGCGATCAGGCTGGCGATGTGAAAGTCGTGCGCGCTGATGAAACCACCGTCGCGCATGTTGACCAACTGGCCCTTGATGGTGGCTAGACCGTTGCGGCCCACCACCGGGAACTGGCGTTTGTGCGGTGCGCGGTAGCCGGAGTTGAACATCGCGCGTGCTTCATTGATGGCGATGAAGAGCAGCTCGTCCTTGTTGGGCACGATGATGTCGCTGTCCAGCAGGTAGCCAATCTTGCGGCTTTCAATCGCACTGGTGCCGACTTTGGCCATCGCGGCTGCGGTGAAGCCTTCAGTCAGGAAAGGCAGTATGTCCTTGTTGGTGGAGCTTGCGGCGTTTTCAGCGGCGCGGCGGGCAATGTAGGCCAGGCCGCCAGCGCCGGGCACCAGGCCCACACCGACCTCCACCAGGCCGATGTAGCTTTCCATGGCGGCCACGCGTTTGGCTGAATAGACGGCCATTTCACAGCCGCCACCCAGCGCCAGGCCGCGCACTGCCGCAACCACTGGCACAGCCGCATAGCGCATTTTGAGCATGACTTGCTGTAGCTCGGCCTCAATGCCTTCAATCATCTTGACACCGCCCGCCATGAAGGCTGGCAGCATGCCCTGCAAATCTGCGCCGGCAGAGAACATCTCGTCGTTCGACCAGATGACCATGCCTTTGTAGCTTTTTTCAGCCAGCTCAACAGCCATCGCCAGGCCCTCGGCTACGGCGGGGCTGATAGCGTGCATTTTGGTCTTGATGCTGGCAATCAGCACGTCGCCCACCTCACCGTTCACGCCGTCCAGTGTCCAGAGGCGGATGGCATCGTCTTCGTGCAGCGTCGTGCCTGCAGTTTCAAACGCAGGGGCGTTGGAGCCCAGCACGTCTTCGGGAAAGAACTGGCGCGCATACACCGGCAGATTGCGGCGGGGAATAAACTTTTTGGCGGATGCGCTCCACGAACCTGCCGGGGTGTGAACACCTCCCGCCCCATTATTCGCATCGGCGACCGGGCCTTTGAAAACCCAATCCGGCAGCGGCGCTTTTGACAGGGCCTTGCCCGCATCAATGTCTTCCTTGATCCACGTCGCGACCTGCTTCCAGCCAGCCTGTTGCCAGAGCTCGAACGGGCCCTGTTTGAAGCCAAAGCCCCAGCGCATGGCAAAGTCGATGTCGCGTGCGGTTTCGGCAATGCTCTCTAAATGCACAGCGGCATAGTGAAACTGGTCACGCAGGATGGCCCAGAGGAAACGCGCTTCGGCACCTTCGGCTTCGCGCAGCAGCTTCAGGCGCTCGCCGGCAGGCTTTTTCAGCATGCGACCCACCACCTCATTGGCCTTGGCGCCTGCGGCCACGTATTCCATGCTTTCAGGATCGAGGCGCATGATGTCGCGACCGACCTTCTTGTAAAAACCTGCGCCGGTTTTTTGGCCCAGGTTTTTTGATTCCAGCAGCTTGGCCAGCACAGACGGGGTGCCGAAGCTTTTATAGAAGGGGTCGGTCTTCTCGCTCAAGGTGTCTTGCAGCGTCTTGATGACATGGGCTATGGTGTCCAGGCCAACCACGTCGGCGGTGCGGAAAATGCCGGAGCTGGCGCGGCCCAGCTTCTTGCCAGTCAGGTCATCGACCACGTCGTAGCTCAGGCCAAAGGTCTCGGCCTCCTTGATGCTGGCCAGCATGCCGGCGATGCCGACGCGATTCGCGATGAAGTTGGGCGTATCCATCGCGCGTATCACAGCCTTGCCCAAAGCGCTGGTGACAAAGGCTTCAAGGTCGTCGAGCACCTTGGGTTCGGTGCTTGGTGTGTTGATAAGTTCCACCAGCCTCATGTAGCGCGGCGGGTTGAAGAAGTGGATGCCGCAAAAGCGCGGCTTGAGGGACTCGGGCAGCGCCTCGCTCAGTTGGGTGATCGACAGGCCCGAGGTATTGCTCGCAACAATCGCGTGTTCGGAAATGAATGGCGCGATCTTGTGATACAGGTCGGTCTTCCAGTCCATGCGCTCGGCAATCGCTTCGATGATGAGGTCGCACTCTTTGAGAACATCCATGTGCTCTTCGTAGTTGGCCTGCTGGATCAGCGCCGCGTCTTCGGCTACGCCGAGTGGCGCGGGCTTGAGTTTTTTCAGCCCCTCAATCGCCTTCATGACGATGCCGTTTTTCGGACCCTCCTTCGCCGACAGGTCGAACAACACAACAGGTACTTTGAGGTTGACCAGATGGGCGGCGATTTGCGCACCCATCACACCGGCGCCTAAAACGGCGACTTTTTTGACTTGAAAGCGAGACATGAATTTCTTTCGCTAAGTTTTCTGATCTGAATCAAGCCAGCGCCTCGTCGGTGTCCATCAGCGCCCGGCTGCCGCTGCGCGCGGTGTGCATCAGCGTAGCCGTTTCAGGTAACAGTTTTGCGAAATAAAAGCGTGCCGTCTGCAGCTTGGCAAGGTAGAACTTGTCGCTGTTGCCAGCCGCGATCTCGCGCAATGCGACCTGCGCCATGCGGGCCCAGAAAAAGCCAAACACCAGATGGCCGGCAACGCGCAAATAGTCAACCGCCGCAGCGCCCACTTCGTCAGGGTTCTGCAAACCCTTGAAGCCCAGTTCAGTCGTGAACTTGGTCATCTGCTCGCCCAGGACTGCCAGCGGGTTGATGAACTCGGCCATTTTCTCGTTCACGCCTTCTTCTTCAATCAGCGCAGCAATGATCTTGCCGAATTTTTTGAGAGTGGCGCCGTTGTTGCCCAGCACCTTGCGGCCCAGCAAGTCCAGCGACTGGATGGTGTTGGTGCCTTCGTAGATCATGTTGATGCGGTTGTCGCGCACGTATTGCTCCATGCCCCATTCCTTGATGAAGCCATGGCCACCGAACACCTGCATACAGGCATTGGTGGAGATATGGCCGTTGTCGGTGATGAAGGCCTTGACGATGGGCGTGAGCAGCGAAAGCATTTCGCCGCTGTCCTTGCGCACCTTGGCATCAAGGTGGTGGTGCTCCTTGTCCAGCAGCAGCGCACAGAAGATCTGTAGCGCGCGCCCACCCTCCGCATAAGCCTTGGCGGTCAGCAGCATCTTGCGCACATCGGGATGAACGATGATGGGATCAGCCGCTTTGTCTTTGGCTTTGACACCGGAAAGGGAACGCATCTGGATGCGGTCTTTAGCGTAGGCCAATGCGTTCTGAAAGGCCACTTCAGTCAAGCCCAGCGACTGGTTGCCGACACCCAGGCGCGCCGCATTCATCATCACGAACATGGCGTTCATGCCCTTGTTGGGCTGACCCACCAGGGTGCCGACCGCGCCGTCAAGCACGATCTGGGCCGTGGCGTTGCCATGGATGCCCATCTTGTGTTCCAGGCCGCCGCAATAAATCCCGTTGCGCTCACCGAGCGAGCCATCCCGATTAACCAGGAATTTGGGCACGATGAACAGGCTCACACCTTTGATGCCGGGGGGCGCATCTAGCAGGCGAGCCAGCACCAGGTGAATGATGTTGGCGGCCATGTCGTGCTCACCGGCGCTGATGAAGATCTTATTGCCGGTGATCTTGTAGCTGCCGTCGGCTGAACCGTCAATGATGGGCTCTGCCCTGGTGCGCATCAGGCCGAGGTCGGTTCCGCAGTGCGCTTCGGTCAGGCACATGGTGCCGGTCCATTCGCCGTTGGTCATCTTGCGCAGGTAGGTGGCTTTCTGCTCGTCGGTGCCATGGGTGTGCAGCGCGGCATAGGCGCCATGCGTCAGGCCGGAGTACATGGTCCAGGCCTGGTTGGCGCTGTTGAGCATTTCGTAAAAGCACTGATTCACCACCAGCGGCAGGCCCTGACCGCCAAACTCAGGGTCGCAGCTCAGGCCGGGCCAGCCGCCTTCCACGTACTTGGCATACGCTTCCTTGAAGCCCTTGGGCGTGGTCACTGCATGGGTGGCTTGATCGAGCTTGCAGCCCTCGGTGTCGCCGCTGATGTTCAGCGGAAAGACCACCTCAGACGCGAACTTGCCCGCCTCTTCCAGCACGGCGCTGATGGTGTCGGCGTCGATGTCGGCGTATTTGGGCATGGCTTTGAGCTCGTCGGTCACATGCAGGACTTCGTTCATGACGAACTGCATGTCGCGCAGGGGCGGGGTGTATTGGGGCATGGATGCGTCCTATTGAAGGGAAGATTAAACGAGCTTGAACGGCACCACCACCTGACGCTGATCACCATAACGAACGAGTTTCATAGTTTTCCCTTTTTAGTGATGGTTGATTATCAGTTGAGGTGTGTTATTTTGAGACCATAAAATTCTGGCAATCCGCCATCAACGAACATGAAGCAATCTTTGCTGCTATTCTGCGCGCATTAAAACCTTCAAAAAAGATCAATTTTAGATGTCAAAAGTTCTTCAAGCTGCCTATTTACGCACGCAACTAGCTCCTGTTTTAATAGCATGTGGTAGTTCCACTCTGGAGGCCGAAAAGGTTGTTGCCAACCTGGTGATGGCCAATTTGAGTGGCCATGACTCACACGGTGTGGGTATGCTGCCGCGCTATGTGGATGCCGTACTCGAAGGCGGCCTGAGCCCCAACGCCAGCGTACAAACTGTGTTGGATACCGGCTCGCTGCTAACGCTCAATGGCCAGCGCGGCTACGGGCAAGTGGTGGGCGAGCAGGCCATGCAGCTAGGCATGGCGCGGGCCAAAGCGCATGGCAGTTGCATCATGACGCTGGCCGATTCCCACCATCTGGGGCGCATTGGCCACTTCGCCGAGATGGCTGTGGCCCAGGGCTTGGTGTCGCTGCACTTCGTTAACGTGCTGTCGCGCCCGGTGGTTGCACCGTTTGGTGGAGCCGATGGGCGCTATGGTACGAACCCATGTTGCATCGGCATTGCGCTCCCGGGAAGCAAAAACTTCATTTTGGATTTTGCTACTAGTCGAGTCGCCCAAGGCAAGATGCGCGTGGCGCACAACGAAGGGCGGCAGGTTGAGCCCGGTATCTTGATTGATGAAAACGGCCTGCCCAGCACTGACCCTGGCGTGGTGGTGGTACCGCAAAGCAATGGTTTGTTTGGCGCGTTACTGGCCTTTGGCGAACACAAAGGCTACGGCATGGCGGTGGCCTGCGAGCTGCTGGGCGGGGCACTAACCGGCAGCGGCACCTGGCACAAACCCACCGACCCCAGCGTGCGCGCCGTCATCAACGGCATGTTGACGATCTTGATTGACCCCGCCAAGCTGGGCACGCAAGCCGCGTTTGAGCAAGAAGCTACGGCCTTTGTGGACTGGCTGCGGGCCGGGCCAGTAGCACCCGGTTTTGACGCAGTGCAGATTGCTGGAGATCCAGAGCGCGCGTACCGTGGGCAGCGCGAGGTTGACGGTATCGCGATTGATGCGCAGACCTGGCAGGAGATGGTGGCGGCGGGGGCTAAGGTAGGTGTGGCGCTAGACGACTAGCGTGATTTGGCTTTGGTGGGCTGTTTTTGAACTACCCAAGGATCATGGCCAGGCTGGCATCGAGGTGCTCGGAAGGCAGCCGCCTGAAGCCCGAACGGGCAAAGCGTTGCAGACGCCCCACCATAAAGGCCACGATCAGGGAGGCCCTGACCTGTGCATCGACCGTCGGCGTGGCTGCACCGCTGGCGGTTGCTGCATCACGCAAGGTTTGCTTGAGGCTGGACTCCAGCTTGTCAAAAAACTGGTTCATGCGCTCTTGCAGGCGGTCATTCTCAAACACCAGGGCATCGCCCACCATGACGCGCGTCATGCCGGGGTTTTTTTCGGCGAACTGCAGCACCATGACGACCAGTTTGCGGGTACGCACTGAGGGGTCTGGCTCGCGCTCGCCAATCTGGTTGACGAGGGTGAAGACGCTTTGCTCGATGAACTCGATCAGCCCTTCAAACATTTGCGCCTTGCTGGCGAAATGACGGTAGAGTGCGGCCTCACTTACGTCGAGCTTGGCTGCCAGAGCCGATGTAGTGATGCGCTCAGCACCTGGCTGCTCCAGCATGGTTGCCAGCGCTTGCAGTATCTGCACCCGGCGCTCGCCCGGCTTGGGCCGCTTGCGCACTGACGGCTCCACCGCAGCAGTTGTGGCATGCGGGCTGTGTACGGCATCAGGCGCTAGTTCGGGCATATGGGTGTGGAGTGTAACCCTCAATGCGACCGAATCATGGTCCCGAAAGCCTGCTCGGTCAGGATCTCCAGCAGCAAGGCATGCGGCACGCGGCCGTCAATGATGTGAACTGAATTCACGCCGCTCTTGGCAGCATCGAGCGCCCCGCTGATCTTGGGCAGCATGCCGCCGCTGATGGTGCCGTCGGCAAACAGCTCCTCGATGCGGCGCGCCGTCAGGTCGGTGAGCAAATTACCGGCTTTGTCGAGCACGCCGGGAGTGTTGGTCAACAGCATCAGCTTCTCGGCCTTGAGCACAATGGCGAGCTTGCTCGCCACCACGTCGGCGTTGATGTTGTAGCTTTCGCTGTCTTCGCCAAAACCAATCGGGCTGATGACGGGAATAAAGGCATCGTCCTGCAACGCCTTGACCACGCTCGGGTCAATGCTCACGATCTCGCCTACAAAGCCCACATCGTGCTCTTTGGCCGGGTCTTTGCTGTCCACCATCTTGAGCTTTTGCGCACGAATCAAGCCGCCGTCGCGCCCGGTCAGGCCAACCGCCTTGCCGCCCGCCTGGTTGATGAGACCAACGATATCCTGCTGCACCTGCCCGGCCAGCACCCACTCCACCACTTCCATGGTTTCCTCGTCGGTCACGCGCATACCCTGGATGAATTCGCCCTTCTTGCCCAGCCGGTTCAACGCGGCCTCAATCTGCGGGCCACCACCATGGACGACAACAGGGTTCATGCCGACCAGCTTGAGCAGCACCACATCTTCGGCAAAATCCGCCTGCAGCGCCGGGTCGGTCATGGCGTTGCCGCCATATTTGATGACGATGGTTTTGCCGTGGAACTTGCGGATGTAGGGCAGCGCCTGCGCCAGGATTTCGGCCTTGTCGCGCGGGGCAATGTTGAGGGTGTCGGTCATGGTGAATCGGTCAGCTGTTCAATGGATGAATTGTGACGTATCCCGGTGCCGTCCCGAGAATGCAAGGTTCCGGATGAGTGAGCTTCATAACCCTGGACACAAGCCTGCAACACCGCTTTGATGAGCGTCACGTCACTTGCCTTCGCCGCAAGGCCCAAGGTCTCCAGGTGCTTTTCAAGCTCGGGCCAATCCAGATAACTCTCATGCGCCTTCATGATGCGAGGATGGGCGGTCGGCGTGGGATTGTCACCAATCAGCAATTCTTCGTACAGCTTTTCACCGGGGCGCAAGCCCGTGATGGCGATTTCAATGTCGCCGTCTGGGTGTGCCTCGTCCCGCACCTTCATGCCCGACAACTCCACCATGCGATGGGCCAGATCCAGTATCCTGACCGGCTCGCCCATATCGAGCACAAACACCTCCCCTCCCGAGGCCATGGCCCCAGCCTGCAACACCAGTTGCGCTGCCTCAGAAATGGTCATGAAATAGCGGGTGACCTCAGAATGCGTCACCGTCAAGGGCCCGCCCGCGGCAAGCTGGCGCCGGAACAAGGGCACCACACTGCCGCTGGAGCCCAGAACATTGCCAAACCTGACCATGCTGAAACATACACTGGGGTGCGGCCCTGGCTGTCCCACTTGTGCTGCAGCCAGCGCCTGCAACACCAGCTCGGCCATGCGCTTGCTGGCCCCCATGATGTTGGTCGGGCGAACCGCCTTATCGGTCGAAATCAGTATGAAATTTGCGGCCCCGCTGTCCAAGGCAGCCCGGGCCATGTTGAGCGTGCCAAACACATTGTTGACAATCCCCTCCGCCGGGTTGGACTCCACCATCGGCACATGCTTGTAGGCTGCAGCGTGGTACACAATTTCAGGGCGATACGCACGACATATTTCATGCAGCCGCGGAGAATTGGCGACACTCCCCAACAGCGGCACCAGCACCACGCCAAGCTCATGGGTCGCGCACAAACCCTGCAATTCCTGATGAATACTGTACAGACCATATTCGTTATGGTCCAGCAGCAAAAGCTGTCGCGGCCCTTGCAACAGAATCTGCCGGCACAGCTCACTGCCAATACTCCCCCCGGCCCCCGTAACCAGCACCACTTTGCCAGCCAGATTGCGCGCCAATAAGGTCGTATTCGGCGGCACAGGGTCGCGCCCCAACAAATCTTCAATATCCAGTTCCTTGAAATCCTGAACCGTTACGCGGCCACTGGCCAGATCAGCCAAACCCGGCAGGGTACGGACATGAACCGGCAGTGGGCGCAGGCTTTGGAGAATGCTGTTGCGCCGCTCCCGGGATACGCTTGGCAAGGCCAGCAAAATGTCTGTTACACCCTGGCGGGTCACCAGCCCCGCAACATCCTCTTGGGAAAACACCGGGACGCCATTGATACTGCGGCCAACCTTGTCAGCGTCATCGTCCACGAAACCCAACAATTCAAACTGGCCCGAAACCCCCAGTGCGGCTGCCGTTTGCACCCCCGCCTCGCCGGCCCCATAAATCAACAAGCGACCTTGCGCCGACTGGCGCTTATCCCACCCGGTGAGCCAGAACCGTGCCAACGCCCGGCTGGTTCCCACCAGCAGCAAGAAGATCAAGGGCTGCAATACCCCCAAGCTGCGCGGCACGCCGAGCCAACGCAGCCACAACAGCAGCCCCAGCAACAGACTGCCATAGACAGATACGGCCTTGGCCGTGGTCAGCAAGGCCGTCAAGTCGGTATAGCGAAAAATCGCGCGGTACAGACCAAACCTAATGAAGACAGGTACAGCCAGCGCGGGTGTCAGCGCATACACCCACCATTGCGCCCCAGTTGGCCAATGTAGAGCATCCAGCCTTAGCGTGAAGGCAATCCAAGTGGCCAACACTGCCAAACCAACATCCAGCGCAACCACCACCAAGCGTTTGACGGCACGCGGCCAACCCAGAGCTCTGTTTTGCATTTATCTCCCTGTACTCCAGTCAACTCTTGATGGCAAAGTCTTCCTTCGTACGCCCTTGTGCCACCAGCGCGGCGAGCCAACGTGGCGTCAAACCGCGCCCACTCCAAGTTTCATTATTGGGCCCCCGGTATTTGGCTGCCACGACTGGAGCACTTTTCTTTTTGGTGCCAGCGCCCGCCCGCTTTGCTGAAACGCCAGCCTTGGCCTTGCCTTTACGTCCTTT
>JBCKNF010000013.1:0-51573 GCA_038902815.1 Polaromonas sp.
GACAAACTCGTTGGTGAAGTGGCAGACCTGTGGTTTCACAGCATGATCGCATTAAGCCATTACGGCCTGAGTCCGCTTGACGTGATTGCCGAGCTGGAGCGCCGCGAGGGCACCAGTGGCATTGAAGAAAAAGCGTTGCGTAAGGCAAAAAGCCGCAACGTATGAACCATCCTGAAAACTGTATTTTCTGCAAAATCGCTTCCGGCGCGATTCCCAGCCGCAAGGTCTACGAAGACGCTGACATCTTCGCTTTCCACGACATCAACCCCTGGGCACCGGTGCATTTTTTACTCGTGCCAAAGCAGCACATTGCGTCCATGGCGCAGGTCGGGCCAGAGCATGAAGCCTTGCTGGGGCGCATGATGGTACTGGCCCCCAAGCTCGCGCTGGAGCAGGGTTGCCAGCCTTACCCCGAGGGCGGCTTTCGTATCGTTACAAATACCGGCGCTCAAGGCGGGCAGGAGGTGCATCATTTGCACATTCACGTCATGGGTGGGTCCAGGCCTTGGCTGCGCGGCTAGGCATGGCCCCCACGCTTGTCACTGCGTGTGCCTTCGGCGGTACGCTGCCCCTTACACAGGAATTTGGGGCTGTCCCCCTAAGGGCGGCCTGTCGGCGGGACGCTGACCCGCAGGGAAGTGTGTGTACTACGCCCTATACGGCCCGAGACCTTTAGAATGACTACTACCGCAGGTCGCCCTGCAAAACGTTTTAAACGCGAAATTACAGATTAGGAGCAAATCATGGGTTCATTTTCTATTTGGCACTGGTTGATCGTGCTGCTGATTGTTATCGTGGTGTTCGGCACCAAAAAACTCAAAAACATGGGCAGCGATCTTGGCGGTGCTGTCAAGGGTTTTAAAGACGGCATGAAAGAAGGCGGGCAGGCACCTGCTGACGCTCCTGTTCTGCCGACCAGCGTCACCAACGCACAAGCCGCTGACAAAACCACTATTGACGTTGAAGCGCGGCAAAAGTCTTGAACTGGCGATATGGCCCCCACGCTCGTCACTGCGTGTACCTTCGGCTATACGCTGCCCCTTTCACCTGCATTTGGGACTGTGCTTGCTTGGGGCGGCCCGGCGCTAGCGGCCGCTTTGGTCTTAACAAGATTGGTGATTTCGTGATCGCGGATTCCAATGATTGACATCGGCATTACCAAGATCGCGCTGATAGGCGCTGTCGCGCTGATGGTCATCGGCCCTGATAAACTGCCGCGCCTGGCGCGCACGGTGGGTGCCCTGCTGGGCAAGGCGCAGCGCTATGTGGCCGATGTCAGGCAGGAAGTGAGCCGCTCGATGGAGCTCGACGAGCTCAAGAAGATGAAGGAGTCGGTCGAGGGGGCTGCCCGGGATGTCGAAAACTCCATCCAGACCAACGCCAGCGATTTCGAAAAATCATGGGCTGAAACCACGGGCACGGCGTCCGGCGACGAGGTGCCCGGCATGATCAGTTTCCCCGAGTACAAACACCCGAAAAAGAACTGGCGTCTGAAACAGGGTGCCACGCCGCAGTGGTACAAAGCGCGCTCCGGCGTGCGTACCCGGGCGCTGTCTGGTGCCGCGCGTGTAGCGCGCTTTCGGCCCAAGCCGGTCCGCCTCTAGTGCTTTTAATGCTTCAGGCAGCGGGCTAAAAATCTTCTTCATTTTCGGTAAGCACCTGAGTGCAAGCCATTCAGCGCAAACCCACTCATGAGCGACCCCAGCACCGACAAATCCGACAAGCCTGACGAACTAGCAGGCACTGAACAGCCGTTTGTGCAGCACCTTTTTGAGCTGCGCGACCGCATGATCAAGGCGATCATTGCGATTGGCATCGCAGCAGTAGCGCTGGCCATTTACCCCGGTCCCAGCACGCTGTATGACATTCTGGCCGCGCCGCTGATTGCAACTTTGCCCAAGGGGGCCACGCTGATCGCCATCAGTGTCATCACGCCGTTTGTCGTGCCCATCAAAATTCTGTTCATGGCGGCCTTCATGATTGCGCTGCCCGTGGTGCTCTACCAGGTGTGGGCGTTTGTGGCGCCAGGTTTGTATTCGCATGAGAAAAAGCTCGTCATGCCGCTGGTGATTTCAAGCACGCTGCTGTTTTTTATTGGTGTTGCATTTTGTTATTACTTCGTGTTTGGACAGGTGTTTGCCTTCATCCAGAGCTTTGCGCCCAAGTCGATCACCGCCACGCCTGATATTGAAGAATATTTAAGCTTTGTGCTCGGTATGTTTCTGGCTTTTGGCCTGGCCTTTGAGGTACCGATTGCGGTGATCTTGCTGGTGCGCATGGGCGTGCTGACGGTAGCGCAACTGCGCGAGTACCGTGGTTACTTCTGGGTAATAGCCGCCATAGCCACCGCCCTGGTCACGCCGCCTGATGCGGGGTCGATGATCATGTTGCTGCTAGTGGTTGGCGCCCTGTATGAAGTGGGCATTGTGGCCGCACAGCTTTTTGTTAAACACACCAAGGCACCGCTTGATGCCGATGCAGAAGTTGCCAAGCCATAGTGGTTTTGGCATTGCCGCCGCATCGTCAGGCACTCACCCACAGGCCGATAGAGATCGGGCTTTCCCGCAGGATGCCCGGTTCGTCACCGCTGATTTATCTGCGCCGGGCGACCAGACCGATTAGCGCTGAGCGGCCATGGTGGCGGTCGCCTTCGGTCAGCTCCGCCTCGTAGTCGCGCAGGTGGAGCAGTTCAAAATCGGCAAAGGTCTCGCGCAGCAGCACCTCGGTGTAGAAGTGCGAAAGCTGCGATGGTCCACCGGTCTTGTAGTCGAGCTGCCTGGGCGTGTAGCCCTGCAGCACGAGGGTGCCGCCGGGCTTGAGGCAGCGCTTGATGTTGGCGAACAGGCGCACGCGCATCGCCGGGTCGGCGAACTGCACGAAGACCGCCGCGACACCATCGTAGGTGTCCAGTGGCCACGGGTAGGCATCGCAGTCGCTGACGGAAAAGTTTACGGACACGCCTTTTCCTGCGGCCAGCCTGCGCGCCTTGGCCACGCCGATGCTGGCGATGTCAAAAGCATTCACCACCAGGCCCCGGCCAGCCAGCCAGACGCTGTTGCGGCCCTCGCCGTCGGCCACACACAGCACGCGTTGGCCGGGCTGCCACACGTCAGCATGCTCACGCAGCCAGGTGTTGGGCTCGGTGCCGAAAAGGTAGGCTTCGTCCTCGAAGCGCCGGTTCCAGGTGTCCGCCGCGTCGGTGAAAGGGGTGGGAGATAAAGAACTCATGGAGATTTGAATTGATGGTGGGCATGCACCCAGTGGAACAATTAGGGTCATGGAACAATTAGGGCCAGACTCCAATTAAGAACTTTATCCGACGAGCCAAATGCACAACTTATTCCAGAGCCAGCCCTTAAAGATTAAGCGGTGGCGGCCCTGCGGAGTGCTCAGCCCTTGTTCGTCATGCCTAGCCGCTCAATCGTCGCTTTTTCAGACGCAAAGCTGTCGCGGGCAAATTTGGTGTACTGCTCGGTATTCATGTAAATCACCGACTGGTCGTATTTGTCGAAGGCGGCGAGCACGGCCGGGTCTTCCAATGTCTTTTTGAAAGCGTCGTGCAGCGTGCGCACGATGGCCGGGTCCATGCCCTTGGGGCCGCAGACACCAAACGGCGAGTCCGAGACCGTCTGGTAGCCCAGCTCGTCCAGCGTGGGCACGGTGGGCCAGCGCTTGGTGCGTTTGCTGCCGTAGGAGGCCAGCAACCGCAGCTTGCCCGCTTCGACGTGCGGGCCCCAGCCAGTGGCGTCGCTCGCGCCCATCACATGGCCACCGAGCACGGCCTGCATGTTGTCGGCATTGCCCTTGAAGGGCACGTGTGTGAACTTGATGCCGGCGCGCTGCGCGAACTCTTCCACCGCCAGATGCGGGCTGGTGCCGGTGCCGGTGGAGCCATAGGTGAATTTTTCGGGGTTGGCCTTGGCGTAGGCCACCAGGTCCTTGATGCTCTTGATCGGCGAGTCAGCCGGCACCACCAGCCCGAAGGTGTAGCCGGTCAGGCAGATGATCCAGGTGAAATCTTTCAGCGGGTCGTAGGCCACCTTCTGCATGTGCGGGATGCGAAAGACACCATGCGGCAACTGCGTCAGCGTGTAGCCATCGGGCTTGGTATTGAGCATTTCGATGGCGCCCAGCATGCCACCGGCGCCAGGTTTGTTTTCGATGATGATGGTCTGGCCCAGCGTTTTTCCGGCACTTTCGGCCAGCACACGCATCACGGCGTCGGTCGATCCGCCTGCCGGCCAGGGGCAGATGTATTTGATAGGGCGCGCAGGCCAAGCTTGCGCCCGCGCAATGGAAGGCAGCGCCATGCCGGCGACGGCGGCAGTGGTGCTGGCAATAAACGCCCGGCGGTTGGTCATGAAGGTCTCCGGAAAAAGTGGCGAAAGGGTTGGCGGACAGGATATCACCAGGGTGCGCCGTTGTCATCAAGGTTTACGAGAGCAGCGTATTCTGTGAACAATTAGGGTCAGACTCCAATTACCTATGTATCCCAATCAAAACGGGCGTAACCAGCTACTATTTAGATAGCAATCCACTCACCTCAACGCTCTGGCCCGCGCGCCACTTTTGGCCTTTGCCGCTTGCCGGGCGTAACAGCGATGTCGGTTTTGCTGTCTTTGCGCAACACCGTCAGGGGCGCGGCTACACCGGGCTTGAGGGCTGCCACTGCACCCAGCAACTCCGTCACATTACCCACTGCCTTGCCGTTGACTGCTGTGATCACGTCACCGGGCCGTATGCCCGCCTGCGCAGCCGGGCCGTTTTGCAGCACGCCGGTGATGATGACACCGCTTTTTGCTTTGACATTGAAGGTTTCGGCCAGTTCGGCATTCAGATCTTGCGGCTCTACGCCTATCCAGCCGCGTGTGACCTGACCGTCTTTGACAATGCCCTCCAGCACCTGCTTGGCCGTTGATACGGGGATGGCAAAGCCAATGCCCATGGAGCCACCCGAGCGCGAATAAATTGCAGTGTTGATGCCCATCAGGTGGCCGTTCACATCAACCAGCGCGCCACCCGAGTTGCCGGGGTTGATGGCTGCGTCGGTTTGGATAAAGTTTTCAAACGTGTTGATGCCAAGCTGGTTGCGGCCCAGCGCGCTGACGATACCGCTGGTCACGGTCTGCCCGACGCCAAAGGGGTTGCCGATGGCCAGTACCGGGTCGCCGACCAGCAGTGCATCCGAGTTGCCCAGCACGATGACCGGCAGCTTGTCGAGGTCAATCTTCAGTATCGCCAGGTCGGTGTCGGGGTCTGTGCCTATGACTTTGGCTTTGGCTTTGCGGCCGTCGTTCAAGATGACTTCAATCTCGTCCGCGCCTTCGACCACATGGTTGTTGGTGAGGATGTAGCCGCTGGCGCTGATGATGACACCGCTGCCCAGGCCGCCCTGCGGCTCTTCGCGGCCCTGGTCGCCGAAGAAGAACTTGAACCAGGGGTCATCAGCCTGCGGGTTTTTGGCTGCGGCCTTGCTGGTGTTGATGCTGACCACTGCCGCCGACGCAATTTTTGCTGCCGAGCTGAAGCTGCCCATCGGCCCAGCACTGCGCTGCACGTTGCCTGCGGGCGCTTCAATGACCGACACCGAACCCAGGCTTGGCCTGCGATCCAGCCATTCGGGCTTGAGGGTCGCGACGACAAAGTACGCCGCCACAAACACAGTCACGGATTGGGAAAACAAAAGCCAGAGTTTGCGCATATAAGGGGGTATCGGGATAAAGTTGAGGGCACTTCATCCCGAAAATCTGAATTTCTAGAAGTACCCTTGATAACGGATTAGGGGGTTATGGGCTTAGGAGATTTTCGTCTAGTTTGCCCTTGGAGCCTGTCGGGCTTTGCATGACCGCAAAAAGCGATAATTTAAAAGCCGCCCCCACCACACTAGGAAACCGCCATGAAAGCTCAAAGCGTTCTCGCCACTATTGGCAACAACCCACACATTCGCATCAATCGCATCTTTGGTGCGGCCTGCCAGTCGCACCAGATTTACATCAAGTCCGAGCGCTATTTGTCGATCGAAGGTTTGCTGCCGTGAACAGAACCGAATTGCTAGCCGCGTTTGATACGCTGCTGCAACCCGAACGCTTTAAAGACTACGGCCCGAACGGCCTGCAGGTTGAAGGCAAGCCCGAGGTGCATAAAATCGTCTCGGGTGTCACGGCCAGTCTGGCGCTGATTGAAGCCGCCGTCGCCGCGCAGGCTGACGCGATTTTTGTTCATCACGGCCTGTTCTGGCGCGGGCAAAGCGGCGCAGTCACAGGCTGGATGAAGCAGCGCCTGGCCTTGCTGCTCCAGCACGACATCAACCTGTTCGCCTACCACCTACCGCTGGACGCGCACCCTACGCTGGGCAACAACGCACAGCTTGGCTTGAAGCTGGGCTTGGCCGCGCATGAAGGGGTGGCAGGGCGTTTTGGCGAGCAAAACCTCGGCTGGATGGGCGGCAAAGAAGAGGGTGGCAGCTTTGAAAGCCTGAGCCAGCTTGAAAGCACTGTAAAACGTGCTCTAGGACGTGAAATAACGGTTGTAGCCCAACAAATACGCAGACGACCAGCTATTAAAAACATAGCGTGGTGCAGCGGTGGCGCACAAGGTTATTTTGAAGCCGCCATTGCCGCAGGTGCCGATGCTTTCATCACGGGTGAAATCTCGGAGCCGCAAGCGCACTATGCACGCGAGATGGGTGTGGCCTTCATCGCCTGCGGCCATCATGCGTCAGAGCGCTACGGCGCGCCCGCCGTGGCGGCGCATGTGGCTAGCCAGTTTGGTTTGGCGCATGAATTTATCGAGATTGACAATCCGGCTTGAAGAACATGAACAAGCCAATCCTCATCACCATGGGCGATGCTGCGGGCATTGGCCCTGAAATCATTGCCAGGGCTTATCGAAACTCGCCGGATGACATGCTGGGCTGTGTGGTGGTGGGCGATGTGGCCACATTGCGCCGCGCCGCTGGCCTGGTGGCTGACCCCTTGGCCTTGCCTGTGGTGCTGCTTGAGGATATGGAGTCGGCCAGTAGCCTGCCACCCAATTGCATTCCGGTGCTACAAAAATGTGAGCTTTTTTCGTCGATATGGCCCGTACCTATTGGGCTAGTGAGTGCTAAGGCAGGGCAGGCGGCGGCAGATTGCATCGTTTGGGCCGCGCGGGCTGTGCTTGCAGGCGAAGCGGCAGCCATGGTCACAGCGCCTATCCACAAAGAAGCCCTGGCCGCTGCTGGCGGCTGGGCGGCCCGCTTTCCCGGACACACCGAAATGCTGCAAGCCGAAGCGGCTGCGTTTTTGAACAAGCCTGTGAGCGAAGTGCCGGTGCGCATGATGCTGGCCAATGACGAGCTCAAAACCGTGCTGGTAAGCATTCACATGTCGCTGCGCCAGGCGATTGAGGCGGTGACGTTTGACAGTGTGCTGCAAACCCTGCGCATCACGCATGCCGCACTCAGCACCAGCCTGGGGCGTGCGCCGCGCATTGGCGTGGCCGGGCTCAACCCCCACGCAGGCGAGGGTGGGCTGTTTGGCGTGGAGGAGCAAACCAGCATCGCCCCTGCCATAGCTGCGGCCCGGGCTGAAGGTCTGGACGTGAGCGGCCCCTTCGCGCCCGACACCGTCTTCATGCGGGCACGCGATATTGCTGGCAAGCCGGGCGAGTTCGATGTGGTGGTCGCGATGTACCACGACCAGGGGCTGATTCCGGTCAAGTACCTGGGTGTGGAGCAGGGCGTTAACGTCACGCTGGGTTTGCACAACTCGCAAGGCCAGCCCTTTGTGCGCACCAGCCCCGACCATGGCACGGCGTTTGACATTGCCGGTACGGGTAAGGCCGATGCGTCCAGCCTGATGGCGGCTATCCGTATGGCGCGAAAACTCGCTAAACGACAGTGCCGCTCCGCTACAATCGCGGGTTGACCCCAATAAGCCTATTTCAAGCCAGTTCTTGAAGGACTCTCATGACCGAAGTTAGCGCAAATAACGCACTGGGTGTGCCCAACGGCTCACCGATGGATAAAGATAAAAGAAACTGGATAGTCGCCACAGCCGTCGTAGGCGGTGTCGGTGTAGCCGCCGCTGCCATACCTTTTGTCAGCACTTTTTCACCCTCCGAAAGAGCCAAGGCCGCTGGTGCTGCCGTCGAGGTGGACATTTCGGCCATCAAGCCCGGTGAGAAAATGACCGTGGAGTGGCGCGGCAAGCCGGTCTGGATTGTGCGTCGCACGCCGGAGCAATTGGCCGCCTTGCCCAAGCTGGACCCGCAATTGGCCGATCCCAAATCCGAACGCAAGCCTGACGAGTTCACCCCCGCGTACGCGCGCAACGCAACCCGATCCATCAAACCCGAATACCTGGTTGCCGTGGGTATTTGCACCCACCTGGGCTGCTCGCCGTCCGACAAGTTCCAACCCGGCCCCCAACCTTCCCTGCCGGACGACTGGCAGGGCGGCTTTTTCTGCCCCTGCCACGGTGCCACCTACGATTTGGCGGGTCGCGTCTTCAAAAACAAGCCAGCGCCGGACAATCTGGAAGTGCCCCCCCACATGTACCTGTCAGATGCCAAGCTGCTGATTGGCGAGGACAAAAAAGCCTGAAGCTTTGCTGGACAATCGGCCGGCGCCGCGTGGTGCCCGCCAAGTCCCCCATCGAACAAGCGAATAGGATCCCTTATGGCTGAATTCAAAGAAATCTCCCCCGATGCACCGGTTGCTGCCAAGTTGCTGAACTGGGTCGACAATCGTTTTCCCGCGAGCAAGCTCTTCAAAGAGCACATGAGCGAGTATTACGCGCCGAAAAACTTCAACTTCTGGTACATCTTCGGCTCGCTGTCCTTGCTGGTGCTGGTGATCCAGATCGTCACGGGCATTTTTCTGACCATGCATTACAAGCCCGATGCCGCGTTGGCGTTTGGCTCGGTCGAATACATCATGCGCGACGTGCCCTGGGGCTGGTTGGTTCGCTACATGCACTCCACCGGCGCCAGCGCCTTTTTTGTCGTGGTCTATCTGCACATGTTCCGCGGCCTGATCTACGGCAGCTACCGCAAGCCGCGCGAGCTGATCTGGATTTTCGGCTGCGCGATTTTCCTAGTCATGATGGCCGAAGCCTTCACGGGCTACCTGCTGCCTTGGGGCCAGATGAGCTACTGGGGCGCCCAGGTGATCGTCAATCTGTTTGCAGCGATTCCCTTCATCGGCCCTGACCTGGCACTGCTGATCCGCGGCGACTATGTGGTCGGCGACGCCACGCTGAACCGCTTTTTTGCCTTCCACGTGATTGCCGTACCGCTGGTGCTGCTGGGGCTGGTGGCGGCGCACATCATTGCGCTGCATGAAGTTGGCTCCAACAACCCCGACGGCGTGGAGATCAAGGAGAAAAAGGATGCCGCGGGCAAGCCGCTGGACGGGATTCCTTTCCATCCCTACTACACGGTGCATGACATTTTTGGCGTCAGCGTGTTCCTGATGATCTTTTCCGCCATCATTTTCTTTGCGCCCGAGATGGGTGGTTATTTTCTGGAATACAACAACTACATTCCGGCTGATTCACTGAAGACCCCTTCACACATCGCCCCGGTCTGGTATTTCACGCCTTATTACTCGATGCTGCGTGCCATCACCAGCGAGATGATGATTGCGCTGATTGCCTGTGTGCTGGCGGGCGCGGTGCTGGCGGTGGTCAAAGGCAGTATGTCCAATCTGTCCAAGCTCGTTATTGTGGGTGGGACGGTCGGTCTGGTCGCCATGATGCTCGCCATCGATGCCAAGTTCTGGGGTGTGGTGGTCATGGGCGGCAGCACGATGATTCTGTTTTTCCTGCCCTGGCTCGATAACAGCCCGGTCTTGTCCATCCGCTACCGGCCGAGTTGGCACAAGTACCTGTATGCGATTTTCGTCATCAACTTCCTGGTGCTGGGTTACCTGGGCATCAAGCCACCATCGCTGATCAACGAGCGCGTGTCGCAGATCGGAACGCTGTTTTACTTCGGTTTCTTCCTGCTGATGCCCTGGTGGAGCCGTTTGGGTAGCTTCAAGCCAGTCCCCGATCGCGTGACTTTTGCTGCCCACTGAGCCGGAGATTTTTGAAAAATGATGAAGACACTGAAACAACTGGTTCTGGCTATGGTGGCTGTGCTGGCGCTGGCCGGCACGGGCGTGCATGCAGCGAACACAGGTATTGCCTGGGACAAGGCGCCCAACAAAATCAACGACATGGCGGCACTGCAAAACGGCGCCAAGCTGTTCGTCAACACCTGCCTGAGCTGCCACTCCGCAGCGTTCATGCGTTACAACCGCCTCACGGACATCGGTTTGACCGAGCAGCAGATCAAGGACAACCTGATGTTCGCCACCGACAAGGTCGGCGAAACCATGAAAGCCGCCATCGATCCCAAGCAGGCCAGGGAATGGTTTGGCAGCAACCCGCCGGATCTGAGCGTGATTGCGCGCTCGCGCGCAGGCGCTGGCGGCAGCGGCGCCGACTACCTCTACACTTTCCTGCGTACCTATTACCGCGACGACACCACGACCACCGGCTGGAACAACCTGGTGTTCCCGAACGTCGGCATGCCGCATGTGCTGTGGGAGCTGTCCGGCGAGCGCAAGCCGGTGTTTGAGGAAAAACAAGAGCAGGGGCGCAAGGTCGCGATCTTCAAGGGCTGGCAGCAGGTCACGCCCGGCAGCATGTCTGTCTTGCAGTACGACCAGGCCATGGGCGATCTCGTCGGCTACCTGCAATGGATGGGTGAGCCTTCACAAAACACCCGCGTGCGCGTGGGTGTTTGGGTGCTGCTTTTTCTGCTGATTCTTACTTTTGCAGCCTGGCGCCTGAATGCGTCGTTCTGGAAAGACATCAAGTAATTTTTTCGCCGGGAGTTGGCTCCCGGTACTTTCTGGAGTGGATACCTTCAAGGGTTCCACTCCTTTGCATTTAGGAGTTCTGCCCCATGATGGTTCTTTATTCAGGCACAACCTGCCCTTTCTCGCACCGCTGCCGTTTTGTGCTGTTTGAAAAAGGCATGGACTTCGAAATCCGCGACGTGGACTTGTACAACAAGCCCGAAGACATCAACGTCATGAACCCTTACGGTCAGGTGCCGATTCTGGTCGAGCGTGATTTGATTTTGTACGAATCCAACATCATCAACGAGTACATTGACGAGCGCTTTCCGCATCCGCAATTGATGCCCGGCGACCCAATTGACCGCGCGCGCGTGCGCCTGTTTTTGCTGAACTTCGAAAAAGAGCTGTTCGTACACGTCAGTACGTTGGAGTCCCGCGCCGCTAAAGGCAATGAGAAAGCGCTTGAAAAAGCCCGCTCCCATGTACGTGACCGCCTGACGCAGTTGGCCCCGATCTTTTTGAAGAACAAGTTCATGCTGGGCGACAACTTCTCGATGCTCGACGTGGCGATTGCGCCGCTGCTCTGGCGTCTGGATTACTACGCTATCGACCTGTCAAAAAATGCGGCACCGCTGCTCAAATATGCCGAGCGCATTTTTTCGCGCCCAGCCTATATCGAAGCGCTGACACCTTCTGAAAAAGTGATGCGAAAGTAATCAATTTCGACTGAATTTATGAACGCGTTGGACTCCACGTCAACCCGTCCGTACCTGATTAGAGCCTTGTACGAATGGTGTACCGACAACGGCCTCACGCCCTATGTGGCGGTGGCTGTTGACGAGACGGTGCAGGTGCCGCGCGAATACGTCAAGAACAACGAGATCGTGCTCAATATCAGTTTTGATGCGACCTCATCGCTCAAGCTGGGCAATGACTTCATCGAGTTCAAGGCCAGGTTTGCGGGCAGCGCCAGAGACATCATGGTGCCGATTGGCCGCGTGATTGCGATTTACGCACGCGAGAACGGGCAGGGCATGGCTTTCCCGCTGGCGACTTCTTCAGACAGTCCGCAAGGCTTCTCAAGCGTGGTCTCGGCAGTCGGTGGCATACCCGTCACGCCGTCGTCCGCTTTATCAGCGGTGCCCTCGGCAACCGGGCCGGGCGTACACGCTGCTGACAGCAAAATCGTGCAACTGGTTCCTACCGAAGGCCGCGCCAGCGCGGGTGGTGGTGACCTGGAGCCTCCAGAGCCGCCGAAACCGAAGCAGGCTGGGCGGCCCTCACTCAAGCGGGTCAAATAAGAAGTGGGTTTAGTAGGATTTAGTAAAATAAGTTTTGTGCCGATTTAGCTCAGTTGGTAGAGCAACCGCCTTGTAAGCGGTAGGTCATCAGTTCGAATCCGATAATCGGCACCATTTAATTTCAAGCCGTGGCTTCGGTGCATCCGTCCAGTATTACTTTTTGGCTATTAGTATCTTCAGCCGAATTGATGTAACCTTCCACCCTTCCTGCAAAAGACGAGATTGAATGCGGGGAATGAGTTGGCGGACTTTGGCTGCTGCGGCGTTTCCCTGGACCAGCAGGCACCAGGTTTCGCCATCAATCGGGCCAGCTTTGACAGCAGGGCGCAGGGTTTCTGGAATCAGCGACTCAATGGCAGCAAGTCGGGCGCTGGACTCCCTGACCAGCCTGGTCAGGTGTCCAAGGGTCGGCGAGTTTTCAACTGCCTGATGTGCAGTGATGGGGGTAGTGATGGTTCGCGAAGAGGTCACGGAAGATGCTATTTTGGTAGGATGAAATTTCTGGTTCACGAGATGCGTTGCCAGCCTGTCATTGCCAGGCTTTTAATGAGGATAACAAGTGCATTTAATCATCACAGATGCCTGGCTGGCCAAAAGTCGGGCTATATATTTAAGCGGTACCAAACTGGTGGTTGCGGGTTTTGTAGCGGCCTTTGCCTTGATGGTGGTGGCTGCCGGTTTGTACCACTGGGTGTTTTTGAAGGCCGCGCGCGAGGGCTGGCCTGTGGTTGGCTCACTGCTCAAGCTGGTGATCAAAGACGAGTTCGAGCAACGCGACCGCTTCATGCGCGAAAACCTCGACGCGATGGCCAAGCGGCTGGGTGAGATGCAGGCCAAGATGGTGCAGCTTGAAACCCTGGGCGAGCGCGTTTCGGGTCTGGCGGGCCTCAATCCGGGTGACATCAAATCCAGCATGGGCAGCGGTGGCGCGCTGGTCGGTAGCCGATCCCTGACGATGGAAGAACTGCAGGCCACGCTGGCTGATCTCGACAAGCTGACAGACCAGCGGGTTGACCTGATGACCGTCATGGAGTCGCGCCTTTTTGACCAGAAAATCAAAAAGCTCATGCTGCCTACGCAGCGGCCCGTAGCGGGCGGTACTCTGGGTTCATTGTTCGGCTGGCGCATCGACCCTGTCAACGGGCAGTCGGCGCTGCATACGGGGCTGGACTTTCCTGCGGGGCAGGGCACGCCCATCGTGGCTGCTGCTGGCGGTGTTGTGCTGGTGCAGGAATACCATTCCGCCTATGGGAACATGGTCGAAATTGACCACGGCAATGATCTGGTCACGCGCTACGCCCATGTTTCTAGGGTGTTTGTCAAAAAAGGCGATCTGGTCAAGCGGGGTCAAAAAATAGCCGAAGTGGGCACCACAGGGCGTTCGACGGGCTCGCATCTGCACTTTGAAGTGCTGGTGCAAGGCGTTTTTCAGAACCCGCAAAAATTCCTCATGGCAGGGCAAAAGATGCCGGCCAATCAGCTTGCATCTTCCAGCACCTCGACGCTGTCATCGGCGGGTACACAATTGCCGCGCCCAAGATAGACGCCAAAAATAAGTGCCCTGTAGCAGGTAAAATTAGAGGTTTGCGCACGGTTTAACTAACCGGCAGCGCCCACACCTAAGTCCGTATCAATGAAGGGATTTCGGCCGCATTGCCAACTCACGGGGGTTGCAACGCGGCCTCGCATTTATGGCTTTCAACATACTGACCAAAATCTTCGGCAGCCGCAATGACAGGCTGCTTAAAAGTTACCGCAAAACCATAGAGCGCATCAATGAGCTGGAGCCGCAGTATGAAAAGCTTGACGAATCTCAATTGCGCGCCAAAACCCGGGAGTTCATTGATCGTGTAGCGGCAGGCGAAACCCTTGATGCCATTCTTCCTGAGGCGTTTGCAGTCGTTCGCGAGGGCTGCAAGCGCGTGATGAAGATGCGCCACTTTGATGTGCAGATGCTGGGCGGCATGACGCTACACAACCGCAAGATTTCCGAGATGGGTACCGGCGAGGGCAAAACGCTCACGGCGACCCTGCCGGTTTACCTCAATGCCCTGACTGGCAAGGGCGTGCATGTGGTGACGGTCAATGACTACCTCGCCAATCGCGATGCACTCTGGATGGGCAAGCTCTACAACTATCTGGGCTTGACAGTTGGCATCAATCTGCCCACCATGTCGCGCGAAGAAAAGCAGGCCGCCTACCAGTGCGACATCATCTACGGCACCAACAACGAATACGGCTTTGACTACCTGCGCGATAACATGGTCTATGAAGTGGCAGACCGCGTGCAGCGCGGCCTGAACTACGCCATCGTCGATGAAGTCGACTCGATACTGATCGACGAAGCCCGTACGCCGCTCATCATCAGCGGCCAGGCCGAAGACCATACCGACATGTATGTGGCCATGAACAAGGTTGTGCCACTGCTCACGCGCCAGGAAGGCGAAGCTGACCCGCGCACCGGCGAAGGCGTGACCAAACCAGGCGACTTCACACTCGATGAAAAAACCCAGCAGGTGTTTCTGACCGAGCAGGGCCATGAAAATGCCGAGCGCATATTGTTCAACCTCGCTCTGATTCCCGAGGGTGCCACGCTGTATGACCCAGCCAATATCCAGTTGATGCATCACCTGTATGCAGCACTGCGCGCCAACCACCTGTACCACCGCGACCAGCACTATGTGGTGCAAAAAGGCGAAGACGGCTCGCCTGAAGTCGTCATCGTCGATGAATTCACGGGCCGTTTGATGACCGGTCGCCGCTGGAGTGAAGGCCTGCATCAGGCTGTTGAAGCCAAGGAAGGCGTGCCGATTCAGGCAGAAAACCAGACACTGGCATCTATTACCTTCCAGAACTATTTCCGCCTCTACGGCAAGCTGGCCGGCATGACCGGCACGGCTGACACCGAGGCCTATGAGTTCTCTGAAATTTATGGCCTGGAGACCAGCGTCATTCCGCCAAACCGCCCGAGCCGGCGTGAAGACCAGCTGGATCGCGTCTACAAGACCACACGTGAAAAATACGAAGCGGCCATCAAAGACATTCGCGACTGCTACGAGCGCGGCCAGCCGGTGCTGGTCGGCACCACATCGATTGAAAACTCGGAAATCATCGCCCAGTTGCTGGAGAAGGAAAAACTGCCGCACCAGGTGCTCAATGCCAAGCAGCATGCGCGCGAGGCCGATATCGTCGCCCAGGCCGGTAGCGCCGGCATGATCACGATTGCGACCAATATGGCCGGGCGCGGCACCGACATCGTGCTTGGCGGTAACGTTGAGAAACTGGTTGAAGCGGTCGAGGCCGATGAGTCGCTCGATGCAGGCGCCAGGCAGGCTGAAATAGCGCGCTTGCGCGCGCAGTGGGCGCTGGACCATGAGCAGGTCAAGGCGCTGGGCGGGCTACGCATCATTGCGACCGAACGGCATGAGTCACGCCGCATCGACAACCAGTTGCGTGGCCGCTCTGGCCGTCAGGGTGACCCTGGTTCATCGCGCTTTTTCTTAAGCCTTGACGACCCGCTGATGCGCATTTTTGCGGGTGATCGTGTCAAGGCCATCATGGAGCGGCTGAAGATGCCCGATGGCGAGGCCATTGAAGCCGGCATCGTGACGCGCAGCATTGAATCAGCCCAGCGCAAGGTTGAGGCGCGCAACTTTGACATTCGCAAACAACTGCTTGAATACGACGACGTGGCCAACGACCAGCGCAAGGTGATTTACCAGCAGCGCAACGACATCATGGACGCGGCCAGCCTGAAGGGGCAGATCGAGTCGCTGCGCGAAGGCTGCTTTACCGACCTGACGCGGCAGTACGTGCCGGTTGAAAGTGTTGAAGAGCAGTGGGACATTGCAGGCCTGCAAAAAGTATTGCTGGACGAATGGCAGATTGATGTGCCATTGACCCAAGAGCTGGAAAACGCAGTCGCCATCAGCGACGAAGACATTCTTGAAAAAGTGATTGCCGCAGCCAACGCGGCCTTTGCCGACAAGCTGGACAAAATTGGTGAAGAAAACTTTTTACAGTTTGAGCGCATCGTGCTGCTGCAAAGCATAGACACGCACTGGCGTGAACATTTAAGTTCGCTCGACTACCTGCGCAAGGGCATTCACCTGCGCGGCTATGCGCAAAAGCAGCCCAAGCAGGAATACAAGCGCGAAGCCTTCGAGCTGTTTGGCCAGTTGCTTGACAGTGTGAAAAACGAAGTCACCAAAATCCTGATGACGGTCAAGATCCAGTCGGGCGAGCAATTGGAGCAAGCCGCCGAAGAGATGGAAACCCGGGCTGAAAATATTGCCAATGTGACCTACACCGCGCCGACCGCGACCGGCGAAGTGGAAACCACCGTTGGCGAAGAATCGCAGCGCTACAAGCAGGCCTTGCCGGCCGGCGCCGTGCCACGCGTGGGCCGCAATGAACCCTGCCCATGCGGCTCCGGGAAAAAATACAAATTCTGTCACGGCAAGCTGAACTAATGTCAGGAAAACATGCCCGTCAATCTCGTAGCCACGCCTGCAGCTGACCTTTACCCTGTGCCCGGTGTGCGTTGGGGCATTACCGAGGCGGGCATACGCAAAGCCAACCGCAAAGATCTGGCGGTCATGCTATTAGACGCAGGCGCATCAGTTGGTGCGGTGTTCACGCAAAACCGTTTTTGTGCCGCACCGGTGCAGCTTTGCCGCGAACACCTGGCCAAAAATGCTGGCCAGAGCTTTGGTATTCGCGCCATGCTCATCAACACCGGAAATGCCAATGCTGGCACGGGCGAAGACGGGCTGCATCGCGCGCACGCTACCTGCATTGCGCTGGCCCGTGAACTGAATCTGGCAGCCGAGCAAATCCTGCCGTTTTCTACCGGTGTCATCATGGAGCCGCTGCCGCATGACCGCATCGCTGCTGGCCTGCCTGCAGCCATTGCGGATGCTAAAGAAGACAACTGGGCCAACGCTGCCGAAGCCATCATGACTACCGACACGGTGGCCAAGGCGTTCTCGAAACGCATCCAACTGGGTGGCCAGCAAGTCATCATCACCGGCATCAGCAAAGGCGCGGGCATGATACGTCCCAACATGGCGACCATGCTAGGCTTTTTGGCGACCGATGCCTGTGTGGCGCAGGGCCTGATGCCGCAGCTGGCAAAAGAGCTTGCTGAAGGCTCGTTCAACCGCGTCACCGTTGATGGTGATACGTCAACCAATGATTCGTTTGTGGTGATTGCCAGCAACAAGGCACAGCACGCGCCCATCACATCGCTGGACAGCGCTGACGGCAAAACCCTGCGCGCAGCCATGATGGAGATTGCAAAGTCGCTCGCGCAGGCCATAGTCCGCGATGGCGAAGGCGCAACCAAGTTCATCACCATCGCAGTTGAAGGCGGCAAAACGGGCGATGAGTGCCGCAAAGTGGCCTATGCCATCGCGCATTCGCCCTTAGTTAAAACCGCCTTTTTTGCCAGTGACCCAAATCTTGGCCGCATCCTCGCTGCCGTGGGTTACGCAGGCATTGATGACTTGGATCAAACCAAAATTGATTTGTACCTTGACGACGTGCTGGTCGCCAAAAACGGCGGCAGGCATGTGGACTACGTCGAGGCCGACGCTCAGCGTGTGATGCAGCAGAGCGAGATCACGGTGCGCGTGGTGCTGGGCCGTGGAACCGCAGCGGACACGGTCTGGACTTGTGATTTGTCTTATGACTATGTGAAGATCAACGCCGATTACAGAAGCTGAATATGAACGAACAATTTGAAAAAGTGATGGTGCGGTTTGAGTCCTTGATGACCCGTATCGAGTCCGTGCTGCCGCAGCCGCTCACTGCACCCGACTGGAGCGCCTCGGTGGCCTATCGCTACCGCAAGCGCAGCTCTGGTCATGGCGCGCTTGAGCCGGTACACCACGTCGGCGCGATGGACTTGAGTGACCTGAAAGAAATCGACGATCAAAAAGAAAAAATCAGGCGCAATACCGAGCAATTTGTAAACGGCAAACCGGCCAATAACGTGCTGCTGACGGGCGCACGCGGCACTGGCAAGTCGTCACTCATCAAGGCTTGTTTAAATGAATACTCAGCGCGCGGCTTGCGCCTGATCGAGGTTGACAAAGCCGACCTGGTTGACTTGCCCGACATCGTCGATGTGGTGTCAAGCTTGAGGGAAAAATTCATTGTCTTTTGCGATGACCTGAGCTTTGAAGACGGCGAACCGGGCTACAAGGCACTCAAGTCGATTCTTGACGGCTCGGTATCAGCCGCATCGCCCAACGTGGTGATCTACGCCACCAGCAACCGTCGCCATTTGCTGCCGCAAAAAATGGCCGATAACCTGAGCTACACCCACAACGAAGACGGTGAGGTACACCCCGGCGAGACGGTTGAAGAAAAAAACTCACTCGCTGAGCGTTTTGGTTTGTGGATCAGTTTTTACCCGTTCACACAGGATGAATACCTGAGCATTACCGCCCAGTGGCTGTCGTCATTTGGCGTTGATGCTGCAGCCATCGCTGCTGCCCGCCCGGCATCGCTGGTGTGGGCACTTGAGCGCGGCTCGCGCAGTGGGCGCGTCGCCTATCAATTTGCAAGAGACTACGTCGGAAAACAGTCTTAAGGCTGATGCAATGACGGCGCAGGTACTCGTAGCCGACGCAGAGCGCCCGCGTGAAGGGGCTAGCAACGGTAAGGATCGCAAAGTAGTCGATGTAGCGGTAGGCGTGCTGATTCGGCCCAACGGCGACTTCCTGCTCACCTCGCGCCCCACCGGAAAAGTCTACCAAGGCTATTGGGAGTTTCCGGGCGGGAAGCTGGAAGCAGGCGAGAGCGTTGCCCAGGCGCTGCGCCGCGAGTTGCATGAAGAAATCGGCATCACCATCGTGCAAGCACACCCATGGAAGACCGAACTGGTTGACTACCCGCACGCGCTGGTGCGGCTCAACTTCTGCAAGGTGTTCGAGTGGACGGGCGAGCTGCACATGCGCGAAAGCCAGTCGTTTGCCTGGCAGCGTTTGCCCGTCACGGTGCAGCCTGTGCTACTGGGCACCATCCCCGTGCTGGCCTGGTTTGCCCAAGAGCGCGGCTTTGTCGGTGCCACCAGCCAAGCTGATTGAGAGTATTTCGGGTGACTTGGGTGCTATTCGTTGGCTGTATGCGTGATTGCATGACCTGACCTCATGCTTTTTCCCAACGCGGTTTATGCCTGTCTGCTTGAGGGCGTGGCGCGGTTGTCGTAGCGCCTGCGCCAGGCGCGTCTTATCGTCAGGGCGCTGAGCACCAGGCCGGTGAGGATGAACGCCAGCGCGGCCAGCGCGGTGGCGCGCAGCAGGTTGTTGTTGAAGTCCTCGCCGCCGCGGTAGTCCATCAGATGCAAGCGCCAGAAGAAGTCGTAGATCACCCAGGCCTCGTTGCGCGCCGCCAGCAACTCGCCGCTGCGCCCATCGAAATAGAAGCGGCTTTGCAAGCGGTCGTCAAAACGCGCCAGCCAGACATCGCGGCGCTCGCCCAGCTCGCGCACCAGGCCCAGGCGCTGAGGCACCTCATGCAAGCGCGTCACCTCCAGCAACTTGCCCGGGCCCTTGTAGAGCGAGCGTGCATAGTCGGCCACGTGCTTGGCATCGGCCGCCGGCAGCGCACCACCGGCCGCGCTCAGCCAGACCTCGGCCTGCGCATAGCGCAGCTTGAGCGCCGGGCCCGAGGCCGTGGCCACGCTTTGCAGGCCCAGCAGTGCGCCCTTGTCGCTCGGCAAGTGCACCAAGCCCTCAACCCAATTTGCTGGCAATGCCTGTTGCGGCTTGGTCAGCACGTCGCCGCCCTTGACCCAGGCCTGGAACGGCAGCCAGGCGAACAGCAGCCCACCCAACACCCAGGCCAGCACCTGCAAGGCCACCAGATAGCCCAGCCAACGGTGCCAGCGAAAAAACTTTGCGGTCAGGCGCATGCGCATCCACCTTGTTAGAAAACCGCGATTGTGCGGCGTCGGAGTAGCTGAAGTTTTTGGAAAAGCGCGGGGTCAGGTCTTGCAATCACGCGCTCCGTGCGCCTTGCACTTCATCCCGACAACGCAGTTGCAGTGAAAACTAACTTGTACCCAAGTTACGACGTAACTAAAATCTGAATTTCTAGAAGTGCCCTCAAATTATGGCCCAGCCTGAGTTTTTCCGAACCTGTATTTTTGCTGCCCATAACTCCTAGCCGAACTCCCACTGCTTTCTCGCGCCCAGCACTGCGTCGGGATACGCCGCCTTGCCGCGCGAGCCGTTGTAGCGGCCCAGGCCCATGAACAGATCACCGCGTTCGCGATCCAGGTAGTGGCGCAATATGACGCAGCCAAAGCGCAGGTTGGTCTGCATATGAAAGAGCTTGCTGGTATCGCCATCGCCGATTAAGCGCGTCCAAAACGGCATCACCTGCATGTAGCCGCGCGCGCCTACCGGGCTGACGGCGAACTTGCGAAAGTTGCTTTCGACTTGAATCAGGCCCAGCACCAGTGTGGTGTCCAGGCCGGCGCGTTTGCTCTCGTACCAGACGGTTTGCAAAAACTCTTTGCGCACTTGCCAGTCGGGTTTTTTCTTCTTTAAGCGCTCACTCATGGCGCCCAGCCAGCGCAGGTATTTGAGTCGGCCTTCGGTGTCGTTGAACTCGGGCACGGGCGGTGCGTGGTTGGCGATGGCAGAACTCAATGCGGTGCGTACCGAATCGATCAGCGGCTCTTCTATTTGTGCGCCTGCGCTGGCGAGCCCAGGTGCCAGAAGCGAGGTCAGCAGCAGTGGCGGCGCAAGGATGCAAGAGCGCCTTGATAAACCGACAGCGTTGTTCACTTGACTCAGGCGGCCAGGCCAAGTTTTGTTTTGATGAAGGCTAGTGCCCCAGCAGTATCTACCTTGGTCGATTCTGCATCGCGGCGGTGTTGGTATTCGAGCTGACCTTCCTTGAGCGCGCGGTCGCCAATCGTCACGCGGTGTGGCACACCTATCAATTCCCAGTCGGCAAACATGGCACCTGGGCGCTCGTTGCGGTCGTCCAGAATCACGTCAACGCCTGCGGCCAGCAGCTCTTCATACAGCTTGTCGGCGGCAAGCTGGACATCCGCAAAACGGTCAGGGCTGATGGGGCAGAGCACGATGGTGAAGGGCGCAATCGCATCGGGCCAGATGATGCCTTTGGCATCGTGGTTTTGCTCGATGGCGGCAGCGGGTAGGCGCGTGATGCCGATGCCGTAGCAACCCATTTCCAGAAACTGCGGTTTGCCGTTGGCGCCTAAAAACGTGGCGTTCATGGCTTTGGAATATTTGGTGCCGAGGTAAAAAATATGGCCAACCTCGATGCTGCGCTCGATGGCCAGCAGGCCCTTGCCGTCGGGCGAGGCATCGCCTGCTACGACGTTGCGGATGTCGGCTACCAGCGCGGGCTCTGGCAGGTCGCGGCCCCAGTTGACACCGGTGATGTGAAAGTCCTCAATATTTGCACCACAGACCCAGTCGGCCATGACAGCGACTTCGCGGTCGGCTACCAGCTTGACGGGGTTCAGCAAATTCAAAGGGCCGAGGTAGCCGGGCTTGCAGCCGAAGTGTTCTTCAATCTCAGGCAGCGTGGCAAAGCGGAAATCTGCCATGCCTTCGAGCTTGCGCACCTTGACTTCATTCATGTCATGGTCGCCGCGCAGCAGCAGCAGCCATACCTGTGTTTTGATGACTTTGCCAGTCTCGTCAAGCGTGTCAGTGGCCAGCACCAGTGACTTGACGGTGGTTGCCAGCGGGATAGACAGCAGCTCTGCCACATCGGCGCAGGTCGCCTTGTCCGGCGTTGCGGTTTTCCTCATGGCTTGAGATGCGGGCTTGCGCTCGCCTTGGGGGGCCAGTGCTTCTGCCTTCTCCATATTCGCCGCGTAGCTACTCTCGGGGCAATAAACAATCGCGTCTTCACCGGTTGCCGCAATGACCTGAAACTCTTCGTTCAAATCACCACCAATTGCGCCACTGTCGGCGGCCACTGCGCGGTAGGTCAGGCCGAAGCGGTCAAAAATCCGGCGATAGGCCACGGCCATGTTCTGGTAGCTCACCTTGGCTGCCGTCTGGTCGCGGTCAAAGCTGTAGGCATCCTTCATGGTGAACTCGCGGCCACGCATGAGGCCGAAACGCGGGCGGCGTTCATCGCGGAACTTGGTTTGAATCTGGTACAGGTTTTTCGGCAACTGCTTGTAGCTCCTGATGTCTTGCCGCATCACATCGGTCACCACTTCTTCGCTGGTCGGCTGGACGATAAAGTCGCGGCCATGGCGGTCTTTGATGCGTAGCAGCTCGGGGCCCATGGTCTCGAAGCGCCCGGTCTCCTGCCACAGCTCAGCGGGCTGGATGACGGGCATGCTCATTTCAATCGCGCCAGCACGGTTCATTTCTTCCCGCACGATGGCCTCGATCTTGCGAATCACGCGCAGGCCCATCGGCATGTAGCTGTAAATGCCGGCACCAAGCTTTTTAATCAGGCCAGCGCGCAGCATCAGCTGGTGGCTGACGACTTCTGCGTCGGCGGGGGCTTCCTTGAGGGTGGAGATGAAGAACTGCGAGGCTTTCATGGGCTGTTTTTCTGGGTTTGGTGAGGTTTTTGGGACTGCCGCCCCGGCGTGCGCTTGGCTCTGAGCATTCTGCTGTGCATAATGGCTTCAGTTTAAAAAATTTGAGGTTTGATTATGCTCGACCGGGACGGCTTTCGACCCAACGTCGGCATCATCTTGCTCAACCAGAGAAGTCAGGTATTTTGGGGCAAACGTATCCGCACCCACTCGTGGCAATTTCCGCAGGGTGGCATTGACCGGGGCGAAAATCCTGAGCAGGCCATGTTCCGCGAGTTGCATGAAGAGGTGGGATTGTTTCCACAGCATGTACATGTGCTGGCCCGAACCCGAGACTGGTTGCGCTATGAGGTGCCTGATCGGTTCATCCGCCGCGATGCGCGTGGACATTACAAAGGCCAGAAACAAATCTGGTTTCTGCTTCAGCTCGTCGGTCACGACTGGGACTTGAACCTGCGCGCCACCGATCACCCCGAGTTCGATGCCTGGCGCTGGAACGATTACTGGGTGCCGCTGGATGTGGTGGTCGAGTTTAAGCGTGGCGTGTATGAAATGGCGCTGACCGAGTTGTCACGCTTTGTGCCCTGGCTTGACCACAGACCTGATCTGCGCCCTGATATCCGGCCCGGCCAGAGCGTGCGCCCTGGCTGCGAGGTCAATACGCGCAGCGTCAATGGGCCGTCACATCTACAGTCAAACCGCTACCAGAGTCGTGTGGGCGCTGCGTTTGAGTTGCCGCCAGGCGCGATTTTCGAACCCGATCCGCAGACCAGCCTGGATCCGAATTCCTGGGGTAAAAAAATATGAATTCAGCGCGTCAAAACCAGATTGGTTCTATGCACCATTTCTGGCTCGCCAGTGTAGCCCAGCAGCTTTTCAAATTCACTGGATGCCTTGCGGCAGATCAGCCGCGCCTCGGCGCTTGAGTAATTGGCCAGGCCGCGAGCGATCTCAAGACCGTCGGTTCCCTTCACCGCAATCACGTCACCGCGCGAAAATTCGCCGTCTACCCTGGTCATGCCGATAGGCAGCAGGCTCTTGCCTTCATCGCGTACCTTGGCCACAGCACCAGCGTCTACCGTGACCGAACCACGCATCTGCAGGTGGTCTGCCATCCATTGTTTGCGGGCCTGATTTTTCTGTGTTTGGGCTACCAGCAGTGTGCCAATGGCTTCACCTTGACAGAGGCGTATCAAGACCTGTGGTTCACGGCCATAGGCAATGACGGTTGATGCGCCAGAGCCTGCCGCGCGTTTGGCGGCCAGTATTTTGGTGATCATGCCGCCGCTGCCGATAGCCGAGCCTACGCCGCCGGCCATGGCCTCCAGAGCGGCATCGCCGGCGTTCGCAGTGTGTACGAAGGTGGCCGAGGGGTCTTTGCGCGGGTCAGCGGTGTAGAGACCTTTCTGGTCAGTCAGTATGATCAGGGCATCGGCCTCGACCAGGTTGGCCACCAGCGCGCCCAGGGTGTCGTTGTCGCCAAACTTGATCTCGTCGTTGACAACGGTGTCGTTCTCGTTGATGACCGGCACCACGCCCAAGCTCAACAGCGTCAGCAGGGTTGAGCGGGCGTTGAGGTAGCGTTCGCGGTCGGCCAGGTCGGCGTGTGTGAGTAGCACCTGCGCGCTGCCAATGCCGCTTTCACGCAGCTTGGTCTCGTACATTTGCACCAGGCCCATTTGGCCAACGGCAGCTGCGGCTTGCAGCTCGTGGATGGCCTTGGGGCGGGTGGTCCAGCCCAGGCGGCTCATGCCTTCTGCAATCGCACCGCTGCTGACCATGATGACTTCACGCCCGCCCTTGACGAGGCTTGCGAGCTGCCCGCACCAGTTGCCAATCGCCTGGGCATCCAGCCCCCGGCCTTCATTGGTGACCAGGCTGGAGCCGACCTTGATCACAATGCGTTTGGCATTGAGCAGCAGGGTGGAACTGGCAGCGGTTGAGTTGGGCTGTTTTTGCATTTTTAAGCAGTTGCCACTACTCCGGCGGCAGTACTGCGAACCTTGGGTCAACCTCTTCCTCGGGCTGTTCACTTTTTTGCACTTCCTTGACGTGCTTGTAAATCGTCTTGATCAGTTGCTCGCAGCCTTCACGTGTCAGCGCGGAAATCTCGAACACCGGGCCTTTCCACTTGAAGCGTTTGACGAAATCTTTCACGATGGCGGCACGCTTCTCGCTGTCCACCATATCGAGCTTGTTGAGCACCAGCCAGCGCGGTTTTTTGTGCAGCGCTTCGTCATATTTTTTAAGCTCGTTGACAATCGCCTTGGCCTGCGCGACGGGATCGATTCCTTCGTCAAAAGGTGCCAGGTCAACAATGTGCAGCAGCAATCGGGTGCGCTGCAGGTGCCGTAAAAACAGATGGCCCAGGCCAGCGCCTTCAGACGCGCCTTCAATCAGGCCAGGCAAATCAGCCACCACAAAGCTTTGCTCCGGTGCCACGCGCACCACGCCCAAGTTTGGGTGCAAGGTGGTGAAAGGGTAGTCGGCAATGCGTGGCCTGGCGTTGGATACCGCCGAGATGAAGGTTGATTTACCGGCGTTGGGCATACCCAGCAGGCCCACGTCGGCCAGAACCTTCAGCTCCAGCTTGAGGCTTTTGCGCTCACCCGGCCAGCCCGGCGTTTTGCTGCGCGGTGCGCGGTTGGTCGAGCTTTTAAAGCGCAGGTTGCCAAAGCCGCCATCGCCGCCTTTGGCAATCAGGATTTGCTCGCCGGGCACCAGCAGCTCAAACAGCGTTTCGCCAGTCTCAGAGTCAGTCAGGATGGTGCCGACCGGCATTTTTAAAATAACGTCGTCGCCCTTGGCACCAAACATGTCCGAACCCATGCCATGACCACCGTTCTTTGCAGCGTGGCGACGTGAGAACCTGAAGTCAACCAGCGTGTTGAGGTTGATGTCCGCCAGCGCATACAGATGGCCGCCGCGACCACCGTCACCGCCGTTGGGGCCGCCAAATTCTTTGTATTTTTCGTGGCTGAACGAGACGCAGCCCGCCCCACCATCGCCTGCGGCAATGTCAATAAAGGCTTCGTCAACAAATTTCATTGGGCGGTAAAAAGAACAAAAAAGCCCCGACTCATCGGGGCTTTGGCATCACTTGCGTGATGTTGTTAAGCCGGCGTCACGCTCACGGTTTGCTTGTTCAGCGCGCCTTTGATTGCAAATGATACCGCACCGTCAACCAGTGCAAACAGGGTATGGTCTTTGCCGATACCGACGTTCACGCCTGGGTGGAACTTGGTGCCGCGCTGGCGCACGATGATGCTGCCTGCGTTGATGACTTCGCCGCCAAACTTTTTGACGCCGAGCATTTTGGGCTGTGAATCACGCCCGTTTCGCGTAGAGCCGCCGCCTTTTTTCTGTGCCATTTTTTAGATACCTCTTGGTGTCAACAATAGTGTCAGCTTAGGGGCTTTAACCAGTAATCACGCCGATTTGTAGCTCGGTGTAGTTCTGGCGGTGGCCTTGACGTTTTTGATAATGTTTACGGCGCCGCATTTTGAAAATGCGAACCTTGTCATGCCTGCCTTGCGACAGAACCGTAACCGTAACAGTTGCACCTAGCACCAAGGGCGTACCGACCGTGATTGTGCTGCCGGTGCCGACAGCCAAAACCTGATCAATAACAATCTCTTGGCCTACGTCCGCAGCAATCTGTTCTACTTTAATTTTTTCACCAGTAACAACTTTGTATTGTTTGCCACCGGTTTTTATGACCGCGTACATGAGGACCTCATCTCGTCGTATAGATAATTGAGTAATTGAGTTCTGCAGACGGATTTCCGCAGAGCCCTACAGTTTAGCATGGCGAGGTAAAAATAGCCAGATCCAGTGGTTGCCTTGCCGCTCCCTTCCTATAATCTGCCCAAACTCACCCCCTCCTCACTCACACGCCTCGTCTGGACCGCCTCTTGTCTGCCAATTCCTCAAGTACCGCCGCCGCCCTCGCCCTGATTGCAGGCGACATGCGGGGGATGGACAGCGTCATAGCCCGTCGCCTGAAGTCCGAAGTACCTCTGGTCAGCCAGGTGTCGCAGTACATTGTGGCGGCTGGCGGCAAGCGCCTGCGCCCGGCCTTGCTGCTGCTGATGTGCGGCGCGCTTGGCTACAAGGGTGAGCAGCGCTTCAACCTGGCGGCGGTTGTCGAGTTTATTCACACCGCTACCTTGCTGCATGACGACGTGGTGGACGAATCCACGCTGCGCCGCGGACGGGCCACTGCTAACGAGATGTTTGGCAACCCTGCAAGCGTGCTGGTCGGGGATTTTTTGTATTCACGCGCTTTTCAGATGATGGTCGATGCCGGGGACATGCGCGTCATGCAAACTCTGGCCGAGGCCACCAATGTGATTGCCGAGGGCGAAGTGTTGCAGTTGATGAACATGCACGATGCATCGCTGTCCGAAGAGAGCTACCTGCTGGTGATCCGCTCCAAAACAGCCAAGCTTTTCGAGGCCAGTGCGCGGCTGGCTGCCCTGCTGGCGCAATCCACGCCTGCCGTCGAGAAAAGCTGCGCCGACTACGGCCAGGCGCTGGGCACCGCGTTCCAGGTGATTGACGATGTGCTGGACTATGACGGCGATGTGCTGGAGATGGGGAAAAACCTGGGCGACGATTTGCGCGAAGGTAAGGCGACGCTGCCGCTCATCATTGCCATGCAGCGCGGTACCCCGTCCGAATGCGGCCTTATCCGTGAGGCGATTGAGACCGGCGGCACGGCGCACATGGCGCAAATCATTGAGATCGTGCAAAAAACCGGCGCTCTCGTGGCTACCCGCGCGGCAGCTGCTGCGGAGGCACAACGTGCGCTGGAGGCCTTGCGGATATTGCCGCAAAACCTTTACAGTGACACCCTGGAGCAACTGGCTTCCCAGTTGCTCGAACGACGTGCTTGAGGGTTATTGGTGTCTGACCCCCATAACCCGCGCCAAAGCGGGGTGTAACTCAGTGAGGCAATGGGGCAGGTATTTTTAGGCAGAAGTTCCCTTTTAGATTTACACCTGTCGTCCTATGGGCGATGATACTCATTTAGGCAGGATTTAAGAGACTATGGCGGCTGTTGAAACCGTGATGAACGATGCACCTTCGAAGGCTCTTCCCGGCCTTGGTAGAGCCTTGGTCGTTGCCGGAAAACTTAGTCAAAAAGCCGCTGAGGACATTGTTCGCAAGGCCCAAAGAGGACGCACCAGTTTCATTGCCGAACTGACTGGCTCGGGTGTGGTCTCGGCTTCCGACCTGGCCCATACCATGTCGTCTGCGTTTGCAGCGCCCCTGCTGGATCTGGAGGCGATTGATGTCCAGCGCCTGCCCAAGGGTTTGCTGGACGCCAAAATCTGCCAGACCTACCGCATTGTTGTCCTCAGCAAGCGCAACAACCGCCTGATTGTGGCTACGGCTGACCCCTCCGACCAGGAAGCCGCAGAAAAAATCAAGTTCTCTACCCAGATGGGTGTGGACTGGGTCATCGCCGAATACGACAAGTTGTCCAAGATGGTGGAGGCCTCCGTCACCACGGCGTCTGAAGCCATGAATCACATCATCGGCGATGACTTCGAATTTGACGAGTCCACCGCAGAAGAGACCAGTGCGGACAGCACCGACGTCGGCGTTTCCGAGGTTGAAGATGCGCCGGTCGTCAAGTTTTTGCACAAAATGCTGCTGGACGCTTTCAGCATGCGGGCCTCGGATCTGCATTTTGAGCCGTACGAACATACCTACCGTGTGCGTTTCCGTATCGACGGCGAGCTGCGCGAGATTGCATCGCCGCCGGTTGCCATCAAGGAAAAGCTGGCCTCGCGGATCAAGGTTATTTCCAAGCTCGACATTTCAGAAAAGCGCGTGCCGCAAGACGGCAAAATGAAGCTCAAGATAGGGCCGAATCGCATGATTGATTTCCGGGTCAGCACCTTGCCCACGATGTACGGTGAGAAGATCGTGATCCGTATTCTCGACCCGAGCAGTGCCAAGCTCGGCATTGATGCACTGGGCTACGAACCGGTTGAAAAAGAGCGCCTCATGGCCGCGATTGGCCGCCCCTACGGCATGGTGCTGGTTACCGGGCCGACGGGTTCTGGCAAAACGGTGTCGCTCTACACCTGCCTGAACATCCTGAACAAGCCGGGTGTCAATATCGCCACCGCAGAAGACCCGGCCGAGATCACGCTGCCCGGTGTCAACCAGGTCAGCATGAACGAGAAGGCCGGCATGACCTTTCCGGTCGCGCTCAAGGCCTTTCTGCGGCAGGACCCGGACATCATCATGGTCGGCGAGATCCGGGATCTGGAGACGGCCGAAATCTCCATCAAGGCCGCACAAACCGGCCACCTCGTGCTGTCCACCCTGCATACCAACGATGCACCTGCCACGCTGACGCGCCTGCGCAACATGGGCATCGCGCCGTTCAACATCGCGTCCAGTGTGATATTGATTACCGCCCAGCGCCTGGCCAGGCGCCTGTGTCCCAACTGCAAGACACCGGCTGATATTCCGCGTGAATCTCTGCTGGAGGCAGGCTTCCTAGAAGAAGACGTTGATGGCTCCTGGACCCCTTACCGCCCCGTGGGCTGCTCCATGTGCAACAACGGCTACAAAGGCCGGGTCGGTATCTACCAGGTCATGCCGATCACCGAGGAAATCCAGAGAATCATCCTGCGTGATGGCAGCGCACTTGAGATTGCGGCGCAGGCAGCGTCCGAGGGCGTGCGGAACTTGCGCCAGTCGGGGCTCTATAAAGTTAAACTTGGCATGACATCGGTCGAAGAAGTTTTGGGCTGTACCAATGTTTGATCGACTACTTCAAAACCAGAAAACATCATGGCAACAGCATTGAAAGGCGTTGAAGAATTCGTTTTCGAGTGGGAGGGCAAAGACCGGGGCGGCAAGATAGTCAAGGGTGAAATCCGGGCGGCTGGCGAGAACCAGGTCAAGACCGTCTTGCGTCGGCAGGGCGTGTTTCCGACCAAGATCAAAAAGCGCCGCATGCGTTCCGGCAAGTCCATCAAGCCCCGGGATATCGCCATTTTCACGCGCCAGCTGGCCACCATGATGAAAGCCGGCGTGCCTTTGCTGCAATCATTTGACATTGTCGGGCGCGGCAACCCCAACGCCAGCGTGATGAAGCTGCTCAACGATGTGCGTACCGACGTTGAAACCGGTACTTCGCTGAGTGCCGCCTTCCGCAAGTACCCGCTTTATTTCAATGCGCTGTATTGCAATCTGGTCGAAGCTGGTGAGCAGGCCGGTATTCTGGAGTCCTTGCTGGACCGCCTCGCGGTTTATATGGAAAAAACCGAGGCCATCAAGTCCAAAATCAAGTCGGCCTTGATGTACCCGACCTCGGTCGTGGTGGTGGCTTTTGTGGTGGTCGCCGTGATCATGATTTTCGTGATTCCCGCGTTCAAGGAGGTGTTCACCTCTTTCGGCGCGGATTTGCCGGCCCCGACGCTGTTTGTGATGGCGATCAGCGAGTTTTTTGTCGCTTACTGGTGGCTTATTTTCGGCGGCATCGGTGGGAGCCTTTATTTCTTCATGCAGGCCTGGAGGCGCAATGAAAAAGTGCAGCGGTTCATGGACCGGCTGCTGCTGAAGGTGCCGGTTTTCGGCACCCTGATTGAAAAGTCCTGTATCGCACGCTGGACGCGTACGCTGTCGACCATGTTCGCCGCCGGCGTGCCGCTGGTGGAGGCTTTGGATTCGGTCGGTGGTGCCTCGGGGAATTCACTTTACGCCGACGCCACCGTGAAAATCCAGCAGGAGGTCTCTATCGGTACCAGTCTGACTGCGGCCATGACCAATGCCAATCTTTTTCCATCCATGGTGCTACAGATGACCGCCATTGGCGAAGAGTCCGGCTCGGTCGATCACATGCTCGGAAAAGCTGCGGATTTTTATGAGGCTGAGGTCGATGAGATGGTGGCGGGCCTGTCCAGCCTGATGGAGCCCATCATCATCGTGTTTCTGGGCACACTCATTGGCGGTATTGTGGTGTCCATGTACCTGCCGATCTTCAAGCTGGGTCAAGTGGTTTGATGTCCGGGCTCGCGCTCGGTGTACCTGCCGAATTCCACGCCGCACTGGCCGGCATCCTGGGGCTGCTCATTGGCAGTTTCCTGAATGTGGTGATTTACCGCTTGCCGAAAATGATGGAGCGGCAGTGGGCGGCCGAATGTGCCGAACTCGCAGGCAAGGAGCCGGAAAGCGCCGAAAAATTCAATTTGCTGGTTCCCCGCTCCCGCTGCTCAAATTGCGGCCATGTGATTGCCTGGTATGAAAACATTCCCATCCTGAGTTACTTTTTCCTGAGAGGGAAATGCTCTGTTTGCGGCACAAAATTCGGATGGCGCTATCCGCTGGTCGAAGCCGTGACCGGTGGCTTGTTCTTTTTTTGTGCCTGGCGCTGGGGTTTGACCACCACCGGGCTGGCTTGGAGCGGATTTGCAGCCGCCTTGCTGGCGCTCGCGCTGATTGACTGGGACACCACGCTGTTGCCAGACGACATCACCTTGCCGCTGTTGTGGGCGGGGCTGATAGTCGCTGCATTGCAGTTCAATCCGTCCGTCAGATTGCCAGATGCCTTGTGGGGTGCTGTTGCGGGCTACCTGTCGCTGTGGCTGGTCTATTGGGCCTTCAAGCTTGTAACAGGCAAAGAGGGCATGGGCTATGGCGACTTCAAACTGTTTGCCGCACTGGGCGCGTGGTTTGGCTGGACAGCGCTGGTGCCGATTATTTTGATGGCCTCGGTGATGGGTGCTGTCATTGGCATTGCGATGAAGTTTTCAAGCGGCCTGCGTGAGGGCGGCTATGTGCCTTTCGGGCCGTTTCTGGCCGGGGCCGGTTTTACCGCCATGATTTTTGGACCACAGTCCATACTCCGCTTCGTGGGTTTGACGGGTTTGTAGGAACCATGCAGGCCGTGCCCATCACGACAATCCCGCGCGTGCAGCGCATTGGCCTGACTGGCGGCATAGGCAGCGGCAAAAGCACGGTTGCCGGTATGCTGGCTGATTGCGGTGCCGTGGTGATTGATGCGGATGCGATTTCACGTCAGGTTACCGCGCTAGGCGGCGCAGCGATGGCCGCCATAGCCGCGCAGTTTGGCGCGCAGGCCATCACGGCAGACGGCGCGATGGATCGCGATGCCATGCGCGTCCTGGTGTTTGACGACCCTGCTGCGCGGTTGCGTCTGGAGGCGATTATTCACCCACTGGTAAGTGCCGAGACAGCGCGCCAGTCGGCGCTGGCCGAACGCTCTGGCAGCCGCTGCATCGTGTTTGACATTCCCCTGCTGGTGGAGTCGGGCCGCTGGCGGCATCAGCTTGACAGCGTGTTGGTAGTCGATTGCACAGAAGAAACCCAGGTGGCGCGTGTGGTAGCCCGCCATGCTGGCTGGACACCACAGGCGGTGCAAAAAATCATTGCCGGGCAGGCCAGCCGCGCTGCTAGGTGCGCCGCAGCCGATGCCTGCATTTACAACGATGGCCTGTCGTTGCAGGCGCTACGCCTTGTTGTCACGCAGGCAGCGCAGCGCTTCGGGCTATGATTCGCGGGCCCAGCCCATGCCACATTAACCACCCGATAAAGCCAGCCCTGTGATCCTTTACGAGTATCCCTTCAACGAACGAATACGCACCTATCTGCGGCTTGAGCAGCTGTTTCGCCGCCTGAGTGAACTGGTGGCACGCGAACACGCCATAGACCACCACTACGCCATCACCACGATTTTTGAAGTCATGGATGTCGCGGCCCGGGCCGACCTGAAGATGGATGTGCTCAAGGATCTTGAAAAGCAAAAGCACATCCTCAGTGTTTATCGCGGCAATCCCGCGATTGCCGAGGCTGTGCTGGACGCTGTCACCAGCCAGCTTGAAGCCTGCTTTGCAGCGCTTAACAGCCTGCCTGGTAAAGTCGGCCAGACGCTGACTGAAAACGACTGGCTGATGAGTATTCGCAGCCGCGTGGGTATACCTGCCGGTACCTGTGAATTTGATTTGCCGGCCTACTTTGCGTGGCAGCACCTGAGCCCGCAGGCGCGCCAAAGCGACCTGCAACGCTGGACCACCACCCTGGTGCCCCTGGCCGAGTCGATTCGTCTTTTGCTGCAGTTGCTGCGCGACTCTGGCGCAGCACAAAAAGTTATCGCATCAGGCGGGCAGTACCAGCAAAACCTGCCGCAAGGCCGAACCTTCCAGTTGCTGCGCCTGCGCATCGACCCTGCCATGGGGCTGATTCCCGAAATCAGCGGCAACCGCCTGATGGTGTTGGTGCGCCTGATGCGTCGCGAGGGCGATGACCGCCTGCACGTTTGTACCGACGATGCGTCGTTCGAGCTGACGCTTTGTTCCTGAAGCGTTTGCTTTGCAGCAATGAAGCCCGATCAAGCAGCTGAAAAACCGCGACCTAAAGTGGTGGTTTGCCCGGCCTGCAAAGGCAAAAGCATTTACGGCCCCGGCAATGCCTTTCGGCCATTTTGCAGCGAGCGCTGCAAGAACATGGACCTGGGTGCCTGGGCCAGCGAGAGCTTTCGTATGCCAGTTGACGCAGCGCCTGATGACGATGCCTATGGCGACCCGAAGCTGCAATAGCTCAAACACTAAAACCAACGACAGGCTGCTAGGTGGTCAGGCCGCTGGATTGCCCAGCACCTGCTGCAACTCACCGCTTTCGTACATCTCCATCATGATGTCAGAACCACCAACGAATTCGCCCTTGATGTAAAGCTGGGGAATGGTCGGCCAGTTGCTGTATTCCTTGATGCCGTTGCGCACTTCCGGGTCTTCCAGCACATTGACCGTTTCTGGTTTGCTCACGCCGCAGGCCTTGAGCAGCTGAGTCGCCCGGCCCGAAAAGCCGCACTGCGGGAACTGCGCCGTACCCTTCATAAACAGCACCACGTCTGCGGATTTGACGATCTGGTCAATGCGTTGCTGGGTCGGGTCTAGGTTGCTCATGGTGAAATCCTTTAGGTGTGGGGCTGTACGAGACCATAGGGGGTCAGTAACAGGCGTTTCGGTCGGGCCGTTTTAAATACATGGAATCTAAAAATCAGAATTCAACCGACTGATTATCCCGCTGTTTGACGCCCGACGCTGGACGGGCGTTTTTCTTGTTACCCATCCCGTACTCTCCTTTGACTGAATTTGATTATCAGGTGCGGAGTACGTTTTTCGGGGGCAAGGTCACAGTATTTGATCCATATCAATGTTTCCCCGTTTGGTATCTGTTCAACTCAAAGAACTCTTGCAGCGGCAGGGGAATGATTGCTCAGTAGTCTAAATTATTGGACAGGGATTTTTTGTTCAAGGGAAAGGGAAATTTATGACAAACACCCGTATCAAGCACCTGGCTCGAGTCATGGCAGCGATTGGCATCGCGGCATCGACGCTAGTCGGCCTGCCCAGCCCCATGGCCCAAAGCCAGAGGCCGGACCTGGCACCCATGCCGACATCCACGCCGGGCAATCCGGCCATGATCGAGTTGGGCAAGTATTTCTTTTTCGATAAACGGCTCTCTGGCGACTGGGGCGTTTCCTGCGCATCCTGTCACGACCCGAAAAAAGGCTGGGGCGATGGCCTGGCCCTTTCCACCGGCTATCCGTCGATGGAATATTTTCGGAACTCGCCGACGTTACTGAACGCCAAACATCGCAAGCGTTTCCTGTGGGATGGTCGCCTCGATGGCACCGATGCCGGGACGCTGGTGCGCGACATGCTCACCGAAGCACATACCATGAACATGGACAGTCGTCTGATGCAGGAACGCCTGCAGCAGGTGCCCGAATACGATGCCCTGTGGAAAAAATGGCGCAAGGACGACATCAACGGTATGCGGGTTTTCAACGTCATTGGCGAATTCATCAAAAGCCTAGAGACCACCAATGCACCTTTTGACAAATTTATTAAAGGCGACGGCGGCGCGATCAGCGCCGAAGCCAAACTGGGCCATCAGTTGTTCAAAGACAAGGCCAACTGCGTTGCCTGCCACAGCGGCCCCATTGGCTCGGACGGTAACCTGCACAAAACCGGCGTACCGGAAAACCCCGACGTCCTGAAGAACCCGCTGCGCACCATCACCATGCTGCGCCACTACGCAACCAGCGGCATGCCGAACTACATGAATGCCCGCACCGATGTTGGCGCCTACGCCATTACCAAAAATCCAAAGGATATCGGAAAGTTTCAGACGGCCCAGTTGCGTGACCTCAAGTACACGGCGCCTTACATGCATAACGGCATGTTCGCTACGCTTGATGAGGTCGTGGCTTTTTACAATCAAGGTGGTGGCAAAGGCTCGGTGCTCAAGCCACTGGATCTGTCGGCTACGGAACAGAAGGCCATCGTCGCTTTCTTGCTGACGCTTTCCGGCGACCCGGTGACTGTCACGGATCCGGGACAGCCCGACATGAAGGTTCGTACCTTCGGCAAGAACTAAGGAGGATGACCATGAGAAAACAATTTTCTTTCACGATGCTCGGACTCATGTTGACCGGATCTGTTGCGTTGGCGGCCAGCAATTTCCCGAGCCTCGCGCCCCTGCCGCCGGTACCGATTCCCAAAGACAACCCGCAATCGCCAGAAAAAATTGCTCTTGGGAAGCAACTTTTCTGGGAGAGCCGTCTTTCCGGGAATGGCTCCATGCCCTGCGTGTCCTGTCACCTTCCGGCTCTGGGGTGGGGTGACGCTGGACAAATATCGCGCGGTTACCCCGGCACCAAGCACTGGCGCAATTCACAGACCATCATCAATTCGGCCTACTACAACAAGCTATTCTGGGAAGGCAGCGTCACCAGCCTGGAGGCGCAAGCCCCGTCGGCGGCTGAAGGTGGTGTTGCAGGCAACGGCGACCCGTCAGTGATGGAGATGCGCCTGCGCTTCATTCCTGAATACGTGGAAGCGTTCAAAAAAGTATTCGGCAGCCCCTGGCCGCGGATGAACGATGCCTATCGCGCCATCGCCTCTTATCAGCGCACTGTCAACTCGGACGCCAGCAAGGTCCCCGTTGACCGCTATTTGAAAGGTGACAAAAAGGCCCTGGACGACTCGCAAAAGCGCGGCATGGCGCTTTTCAACGGCAAGGCGGCTTGCATCCAGTGCCATAACGGGCCGCTCGCCTCAGATCAAAAATTCCACGATTTAGGGCTGCCTGATTTTCCGGGTTTCAAAGATGATCCCCTACTCCAAGTGACGCACCGCTGGCAGCACTACCAGAAGGGTGTTAGCGAGGATCGGTATCGTAATGCCGACAAGGACTACGGTCTCTTCTACGTTACCAAGAACCCGAAGGACATTGGAAAATTCCGGACACCCTCGTTGCGTGAGGTGAAGTACACCGCGCCTTATATGCATAACGGTGTGTTTACCACACTTCAGGAAGTGGTTGATTTCTACGACCGCGGTGGTGGCAAGGGCAGCAACAAGAGCCCATTGATGAAGCCGCTCAGCCTCGCGGCGCAAGAAAAGAAGGATTTGATCAGTTTCATCGAAGCCCTGTCAATGGTCGAACCATTGATCCACGCCGATCCAAAGATGCCGGGCGATTACCAGCCACTACCAGCGCCAGTGAAATAAGGAGCATCGAAAATGAGTCAAAAAGTAATTCCAATTCAATCGGCCAATGATCATGCTCATGATCATGATGGGGACAGTCGCCTGTGTATGAGTCGTCGCCAAATGCTGCTCTCCGGGGGGGCTACCGTGGTTCTGATCAGCTTAGGTGGATTGCCAGGCACCGCAGAAGCAGTGCAGGCTCTGAAGGCGAGCTACCCGCGCCAAAAAATTGGCAGTTTGTCAGCACTGAAGAATGGTGTGCCGCTAGATTTCAACTACCCCTATCCGAATATTCGCAACATCTTGGTCAAGCTCGGTGCGTCAGCAGGTGCTGGCATCGGCGCGGACAAGGACATCGTCGCCTTCAACCAGCAATGCACCCACATGGGCGGTCCGCTGGATGGCACCTACAAGCCGGAGCATCAGGTGCTTGGCCCTTGCCCGTTGCACCTCACGACGTTTGATTTGACCCGCCACGGCATGGTCGTGGCCGGTCATGCAACCGAGAGTCTGCCGCAAATTGTGCTGGAAATTAAGGGAGACGATATTTACGCCGTTGGCGTGATGGGTCTTGTATATGGCTACAGCGCCATGACCACCAAGCGCACCGCCTAAGGAGAAATATATGAGCAAAATTGAAGACTACATCGCCAAGGATTTTGTCCCGCTGCCTCCGAAGGACGCCACCGTTCTGACCACGGCCTGCGACTACTGCACGGTGGGCTGCGGCTACAAGGTCTATCGCTGGCCGGTCGGCAAAGACGGCAGCGGTAAAGCGGCACAGAACGCCCTGAAGGTGGAGTTTCCCCACCAAAACATGATGGGGGCCTGGGTCAGTCCCAGTCAGCACAACGTGGTCAGCTTCAAAGGCAAGCCGCACCATGTGGTGGTGGTGCCGGACAAGGACGCCACGGTTGTCAACCCAGGCGGCAATCACTCCATTCGGGGCGGCACGCTGGCCGAGAAGTGCTTCAATCCGGGCAACCACACTCGTGAGCGCCTGCAGCACCCCATGATCCGGGTCAATGGAAAATTGACAAGAGTCAGCTGGGACCTGGCGACCGAGGTCATGGCCGACATCTCCAAATACATCATCGCCAAGTACGGCGAACACGCGTGGGCGGTCAAGTCACACTCGTACCAGTACTTCGAAAACGTTTACGCGATCACCAAACTGGCCATGACCACCATCGGCACACCAGCGTTCGCCTGGCATGACAAGTGTTCAGCCACCAATGACGCAACTGGTCTGGACGATGCGGGTATCGACTCTTTTGCCGCAAGCTACGAGGACTGGGCCAATTGTGAAGTGGCCTTCCTGTCTGGTGTCGATCCTTACGAAACCAAAACGACGCTGTTTACCTCGCACATGATGCCGGGTGACAAGAAGTTCATCTTCGTCACCCCGCATATGACAACTGGTGTGGCCTGGTCCGTCAAGGAAGGGCGTGGACTGTGGTTGCCGATTATTCCCGGTACCGACACGGTGCTGCACATGGCGCTGGCACGTATCATCATCGAGAACAAATGGCAGGATCAGGCTTTCATTGACAAGTGGATCGCCAACCCGTGGGAGGTTGACCAAGGCTATGGACGCGGCACCCGCAATACCGGCTGGCAGTGGCGCACCACCTGGGGTACCTGGCAATCGGATTGGCCCGACTATCAGAAATTCATCCTCTCGCAAGAAGAGTCGAAACTTGAAGTGGCCGCCAAGATCACGGGCCTCTCCGCCGACGACATTCGCAAGGCCGCCGAGTGGATTGCCAAGCCCAAAGCCGATGGATCGATGCCAAAAACCTCGTTCATGTGCGAGAAGGGCAACTACTGGTCCAACAACTACATGAACACCACGTCATTCGCATCGCTCGGCCTGATCTGCGGCTCAGGCAACCGCCCGGGGCGGATGATCTCGCGCGGTGGTGGCCACCAACGCGGGGGGCTCTCGGCTGGCGGTGGTTCGGGCTGGTTGTCACCAGAAAAGCACCCCGGTCGCCGCAAGAAAGATTTCAACATCGACATGTGGTTGATGCAAGGCAATATGCGATTTGCCTGGGTGATTGGGACGACCTGGGTGGCCGCGATGATGGGTTCCAACGCGCTGGAAAAGAAGATGCGCGACCTGACCAGCGGAAACCCGCATCAGATCAGCAGCCTGGATCGGGCCGCTATTTTCGAGACGCTTAAGAATCGGGTCGATTCGGGCGGCATGGTCATGGCCAATTCAGATTTGTATCCGGTTGAGCCGATCGGCACCGAATTTTCCGACATTGTTTACCCGGTCTCATCCTGGGGTGAGGACAACTTTACGCGGTGCAATTCGGAGCGCCGCCTGCGCCTGTACAGCAAGTTCTACGATGCGCCGGGCGAGGCCAAGCCCGACTGGTGGATAGTCCAAAAATTTGCTCAGAAGATGGGTTTTGACAAGGACGGCGGCTACGCTTGGAAAGACTCCAATGATGTCTTTGAAGAAGCGGCGCGCTTCTCGCGTGGCGGGGTGCTCAATTACCATCCACTTGCTGTCCAGGCCAAAGAAAAGGGTATCAAGGCGCAGGAACTCCTACGCACCTATGGCACGACCGGCATCCAGACACCGATTCGCGTGAAGGACGGCAAACTGGTTGGCACAAAGCGACTACATGACCCCGATAACAACTGGGGAGAAATGGAGCAGGCCGAAGTGCAGATTGCTGCCTTGTACGCCTTCAATACCCACAGCGGCAAGGCCATCCTGCTCAAGTCGCCATGGAATTACGCTGGCTGGATTCAGTATTATGAAGCGATCAAGCCACGCGCTGAAAAGGAGGAAATCTGGGTGACCAATGGCCGCGTCAATGAAACCTGGCAGTCTGGTTTCGATGATTTGCGCAAACCGTATCTCTCGCAACGCTGGCCGGAAGCCTTCATCTTCATACATACGCAAGACGCCAAGAAACGTGGCATCGAATCGGGCGACTATGTTGAAGTGGTGAATGACACGGTGTACATTCAGACTGGCCAACCGCAGGGAGTGCTCGATGCGGACCTGACCTTCAATCAATTGATGAAGGATGGGCACATCATGACCACGGTGGGCAGTTTTCGCAGTGTCGCCGTGGTCTCCGATGAAATGCGTCCGGGAGTTTGCAAGGCGAATTTCAATTTCCCGAAATCGCCTGCCAACGCCGTGGTGTCGGCCGTGCCTGACCCAATGACCAACAACTACCGTTACAAGCTTGGACGCGGTACCTTGACCAAGGTCGGTGAGTCACCCTACAAGCACAGCTTTACGCAGATGAGCTTGAAGCCACGCAATATCGTTTAACCATGTAAAGGCGGGGCCCTGCGGGTAACGCCTTCATCCATCATCGGAGAACCTTGTGAAGAAAATTATCGCTTTAACCGTCATCGCTATCCTTTCCCTCCCGGTGCTTGCAGTCGACGAAACCGCAGCCATGGATCTCGCCAAGAAAAGTGGCTGCCTCGCCTGCCACACCATCGACAAGAAGCTGGTTGGTCCCGCTTTTAAGGACGTCGCGAAAAAATACGCAGGGGATTCGGCCGCCTCAGAGCAACTCGCGCTAAAAATCAAGAAGGGGACGAAGGGCATCTGGGGCCCGATACCGATGCCCCCCAACCCCACGATCAAGGATGGCGATATCAAGACCATGGTGGAATTCATCCTGTCTCTCAAGTAGTTGTCCTTCCAGCTTCTCCCAGATGACGGCGCGGAGCGATCTGCGCCGCTTTTCTGAATCAGTGGCAAGACCAGCTTGCTGCGCATGCGGTGTGGTCTTGCCCGTCCCCGGTCGCCTTCAATTCGATTTCTATTTGTGATTTTGTTCGTGAGTTAATCTGACCATTGCCCGCCTGTGCAGCGTTCAATCCCGGCCAAATCTAGTCGGCTTTGTACTTGCCCAAAGCCTCGTGTCACCAGCAAATCGCGTACCTTGGCCGCCTGATCGTAGCCATGCTCCAGCAGCAGCCAGCCGTCGCTCTCAAGGTGCGTTGGCGCGTTTTCAATGATCTGCCTGATGTCATCGAGGCCATCGTTGCCGGCAGTCAACGCTTCTATGGGCTCATGGCTTAGTGCAGCCAGATGCGGGTCTGCGTTGGCGATATAGGGTGGATTGCTGACGATTAGGTGAAAGCACTTGCTTACTTCATTCAGCCAGCTGCTTTGCAAAAATTGAACCTCAAGACCCAGGGCCTGCGCATTGCCTGATGCAACGACCAGCGCATCGCTACTCGCATCGCTAGCCAAAACGCTCGCTGCTCGCCCTGCAAGTTGAAGGCCGTGTGCAACCGCCAACGCAATCGCGCCGCTACCCGTGCCGAGATCCAGCACTCTAGGGTCCCTAGGCTGGCCTGCAAAATCGGCTGCCAGCAACACGTCCAGCGCCCATGTAACCAGCGTCTCGGTATCGGGCCGTGGCACCAGCACTCTAGCATCCACCTTCAAGCGAAGGCCGTAAAAATCCTTGTAGCCGACGATGTAGGCCAGCGGTTCGCCTGCCGCCCGCCTGAGCGCGACTTGGCTGAAAGCGCTGCTGCTGGGTTCGGCCAGTGGTTCGTTATCATGAGCCAGCAGCCAGGCACGGTCACTGTCCGGCTTGCCCAAAGCGTGCAGCAATAGCAGTTGCGCGTCCAGCCTGTCCAGGCCCAGAGTGCCGGCCATCTGTAGTGCTTGCATGCAGGTCAGGACGGTCAAACTCTAGCCCTTTTTCAGCCTTGCGAGGTCGTTTCAAGCTCCGCCAACTGCTCCGCCCCACGCGCGACTTGTAGCGCGACGATCACGTCTTCCAGGTCGCCCTCCATGATGCTGAGCAGCTTGTACAGCGTCAGGTTGATGCGGTGGTCGGTCAGCCGACCCTGCGGGAAGTTGTAGGTGCGAATGCGGTCGCTGCGGTCGCCGCTGCCGACCAGGCCCTTGCGCATCGCGGCATCTTTGGCGGCACGCTCAGAGCGGTCTTTTTCAACGATGCGGGCGGTCAGCACTTTCAGCGCCTGGGCCTTGTTGCTGTGCTGGCTGCGGCCGTCCTGGCATTCAGCCACTATGCCGGTGGGCAGGTGCGTGATGCGCACGGCGGAATCGGTTTTGTTGATGTGCTGGCCACCCGCACCGCTGGCGCGGTAGGTGTCTATGCGCAGGTCTGACGGGTTGATCTGTATCGCCACGGCTTCGTCCGGCTCTGGCATCACCGCCACCGTGCAGGCGCTGGTGTGAATGCGGCCTTGGGTCTCGGTGGCGGGCACGCGCTGCACCCGGTGGCCGCCAGATTCAAAGCGCAACTTGCCGTAAACGCCCACGCCCGTTCCATCGAGTGCGCCGTCAATCTTCAGCACCACCTCCTTGTAGCCACCCAGCTCGCTGGGTGATTCGCTGATGATCTCGCAGCGCCAGCCGCTGCGCTCGGCGTAGCGCGTGTAGAGGCGGAACAAATCACCGGCAAACAGTGCAGATTCATCGCCACCAGTACCGGCGCGAATTTCAACAAATGCGGCACGGCTGTCGTCCGGGTCTTTGGGGATCAGCATCAGTTGCAGGGCTTCGTCGATTTGCGTGACCTCTCGCTTGGCGCTGGTGATTTCCTCTTCAGCCATCGCGGTCATCTCAAGATCGCCCTTGCTCTCTTGCCGCATCTGCTCGGCGTCAGCCAAATCGGCTTCGCGGCTGGTGAGCTTATGGTATTGCTCGGCTACCACGCTGACCTCCGAGTGCTCGCGTGTCAGACTGCGAAAGCGGTCCAGGTCGCTCACCACGTCGCTGGCTGAGAGCAGTGCGTCGAGTTCGTGCAGTCTTAAAAGCTGGCGTTCCAGGGTCTGGCGTAAGAAGGGTTTCATGGGCTATTGCCCGGCAGCTTGCCGCGCAAAAACAGCCTGGACACCGTTTGCGCCGTGGCTTCGCGGCTGCTTGCATCACCCGCATGCAGCTCGGCCAGCGTGCCGTGCAGCATCTTCTGGGTGAGGCCACGGCTCAGTGCTTCAAGCACCGCATCTATCGGCTCGCCCCTGGCCAGCAGCTTCTTGGCCCGCGCAATTTCAAGCGCGCGCCATTCGTCGGCCTGCGCATTGATCTGCTGGATCAAAGGCACCGTGCCGCGTTGCTGCAACCAGTGCATGAAGTTTTGCACCCCTGCATCAATGATGACCTCGGCTTCAGCGACGGCGACCTGGCGGCTGTCTTTGCCGGTTTGCACCACCTGGGCTAGGTCGTCCACGGTGTAAAGGTAAATGTCGGGCAGCGCCTTGACTTCAATTTCAATGTCGCGCGGCACTGCCAGATCGAGCATGAACATCGGCCTGTGTTTGCGCAGTTTCACGGCACGCTCCACAGCCCCGAGGCCAATGATGGGCAGCGTGCTGGCCGTGCAACTGATGACGGCATCAAACTCATGCAGGCGGCTGGGCAGGTCACCCAGGCGCATCACTTCGGCACCAAAGCGAGTGGCGAGCCGTTCGCCACGCGCCAATGAGCGGTTGGCAATCGCCATGGCCTTGGGCTTGCGCGCTGCAAAGTGGGTGGCGGCCAGGTCAATCATTTCGCCCGCGCCCACAAACAGCACCTTGATCTCGCTCAGATCTTCAAACAACTGGCTGGCAAGCCGCACGGCTGCTGCTGCCATGCTGATGCTGTGCGTGCCAATCTCGGTGCTGCTGCGCACCTCTTTGGCGACGGCAAATGAGCGTTGAAACAGCTGGTGCAGGGTCGAGCCCATGGCACCGGCTTCTTCAGCGGCACGTACCGCGTCTTTCATTTGCCCCAGAATTTGCGGCTCGCCCAGCACCATCGAATCAAGCCCGCTGGCAACCCGAAAGGCATGGCGTACGGCCTCATCGCCTTCAAGCGTGTAGACGTGCGAGCGTAGCAGGGCGGGGGACACGCCGCCGCTGTGGGCCAGCCATTCGAGCGTGCTGTCCACCTCAAGCTGGTCGCCCGCGCAATAGATCTCGGTGCGGTTGCAGGTTGAAAGAATGGTGGCCTCGGGCTGGCGTGCCAGTGACTGGCGCAAGCCGTTCAGGGTGGGCTCCATCTGGTCCATCGAAAACGCAAAACGCCCGCGCAAATCGAGCGGTGCAGTGTTATGGTTTAGCCCAAGGGCCCAGACAGACATCCTGTGATTATAAAATCCAAAACTATGACCGCCTATTTGCTCACTGACCACCTGCTTAACTTGGTAGCCCCCGCCGCCGTGGTGGCGCTGCTGTTGCTGCTGTTAGCCAGCTTTTTTGGCCGCTTTTCAGGCGCTAAAAGGCCTGTAGCCCAATCAATATGGGCACGGCTAGCTATTATTTTTATAGTAAATCTGGTGGTGCTTGTCGCCGGGCTGGTGCTGTTTGGCAACGACGGCAAGATGGCAACCTATGTCGCGCTGGTGTTGGTGGCTGCTACTTGCCAGTGGGTTTTGGGCAAAAACTGGAAGTAGGGCTGGAAGGTTTGAACAAATCCACCCGGTCAGTGATGATGCCGTCCACACCCAACTCAAGCAGGCTATGCACCGCAGCCTCGTCATTGGCGGCGTAGGCCAGCGTCCGCAGCCCGGCTTGCATGGCGGCGCGCACCGTCACTTCGGTCCATAGTCGGTAATTGCAGACCACCGCTACGCAGTCGAGCTCAAGCGCGGCATCAACCCAGCCAGGGCTTAATTTGTCCAGCAGCAAGCCGCGCGGCAGTTGCGGCTGGGCCTGCTTTGCAGCACGCAACGAGGCCGGTTGAAAGGACGACAGCAGCGGCGGTATCGCCGGATTTTTCCATAGCCTGGCTGCCACATCGGCCACCGCCGTAGCGGTCTCGGCCTCCAGCCCTGGTGTTGGCTTGATCTCGATATTCAGGAAGAAGTTGTTGTCCAGGCAATAACGGGCAATGACCTCAAGGCTTGCCAGTGGCTCGCCTGCATAGCTGGGTGAATGCCAACTGCCAGCGTCGAGCTTTGAAAGACCTTCCCACGGCATGGCTCTGGCATCGCCCTGGCCGTTACTGGTGCGATCAAGCGTTGCATCATGCAGCAAAAAAAGAGCGTTGTCTGCACTGAGTTTGACATCGCATTCAAACATCCGGTAGCCATGGCTTGCGCCTAACTTGAAGGCCGCCAGCGTGTTTTCAGGTGCGAGTTTGCCAGCGCCTCTGTGGGCTATCCAGCGGGGGTAGGGCCAGTGGGTCATAAGGTCGATTCACCCACACTCCTCTTGTGGCAGCCACTGATTTTTTTAGTGAGTGTTGTTTTTCAAGCATGGAACCCGATATATCGTTGTAATGCCCTGAACCCCAAAGGGTTGTCACCATCAATTCGGGCTTTGGCCTCTAGCATTGCGCTTATGACGAGTACGCATTTCGGTTTCCAATCGGTTGACGAGCAGGACAAGGCGCGGCGCGTTCGCGGCGTGTTCGATTCAGTCGCGTCCAAATACGATGTGATGAACGATTTGATGTCGCTGGGCCTGCACCGTGCGTGGAAGGCTTATACCGTGCTGGTTGCCAACGTCAAACCGGGCCAAAAAGTGCTGGACATCGCGGGTGGTACCGGCGATTTGGCTATAGCGTTTGCGCCCAAGGTCGGAGACTATGGTCTGGTGGTACATACCGACATCAATGAAGCCATGCTGCGCGAGGGGCGTAACCGCCTGCTTGATGCCGGGGTCAGCGTGCCGACACTGGTTTGTGATGCCGAGCATCTGCCTTTTCCGGATGCGCATTTTGATTTGGTCACGGTGGCCTTTGGCCTGCGCAACATGACGCACAAGGAAGATGCCCTGCGTGAAATGAATCGCGTGCTCAAGCCCGGCGGCAAGCTGCTGGTGCTGGAGTTTTCAAAAGTCGCCAAGCCGCTGGCCAAAATTTACGACTGGTATTCCTTCAAGGTCTTGCCCTGGCTGGGCAAGCTGGTTGCCAATGACGACTCCAGCTACCAGTACCTGGCCGAGTCGATCCGTATGCACCCGGGGCAGGAAGAATTAAAGGCACTGATGCACAAAGGTGGTTTCGGCCATGTGGACTATCACAACATGTCTGGCGGTGTGGTCGCTTTACATGTTGGAATCAGGTGTTGAAAGTCGTTAGCTTTAGTCAAAGACAGTTTGTTTAAGGAGATATCATGAAAATCTGGTCTATCATTTTTTCCGCCATGCTCGCGCTCACGCTGAGTTTTGCGGGTATAAACGCAGAAGCCAAGCGCCTGGGTGGTGGCGGCTCATTCGGCAAACAGTCGTCTAAGGTGACGCAGCGCCAGGCGGCTCCGCCAGCCGCCGCTCCCGCCGCGCCTGTAGCTGCTGCACCCAAGAAGCCTTGGGGTGCGGGTGCGATGTTGGGCGGTCTTGCCGCTGGCTTGGGTCTCGCATGGCTAGCCTCTTCGCTAGGCCTCGGCGCTGCCTTTGGTCAGATCATCATGTTTGGCTTGCTGGCGTTGGTGGTGATGCTGGTCATCGGCTTCGTGATGCGTAAATTCAAAGGGCAAAATAACGGCCAAAATGGTGCTCAGGCAAATGGCGGGCAGTCCTCATCACCATTCGCCTTTCAGGGCGCAGGTAGTCCAGCAGCTGCAACAACGCCTAAAAACTACAGCCCTGAAAACGTCGGCAATGACGCTTCTGCCCGGCCATGGGAACGTAACAGCATGGCTTTTGATGCCAACGCTGCCGGCGCAGCCAATACCGGTTCGATGATCGGTTCGGCTTTGGGCGGTTCGCAGTCCTGGGGTGTCCCGGCTGGCTTTGATGCAGAAGGTTTTCTGAAGGCGTGCAAGGCCAACTTTTTGACGCTGCAAGACGCTTGGGATCGCTCTGACATCCAGAACCTGCGCGCCATGATGACCGATGAAATGCTCGAGCAGATCAAAGTGCAACTCGCTGACCGTGAGTCGCACACGGGCGGCGGCACCAACAAGACCGACGTGGTCATGCTGGACGCGCAGCTTCTGGGTATTGAAGAACTTACCGACGTGTATATGGCCAGCGTCGAGTTCTCCGGCATGATCCGCGAAGACGCATCAGCCGGTGCCAGCCCGTTCCGCGAAGTCTGGAACATGACCAAACCGCGTAATGGCGGCGGCTGGTTGGTTGCAGGCGTACAGGCATTGCAATAATCGAAGTTCGGTTTATCGAGGAAAATCGGGGGCGTATGACTACTGCGTCCCCTTTTTCATTTTTAGAATCCATCGCCAGCCGCTTCCAACCGCCTTCGTGGGTGGTTGACGAGGGGCAGCAACGCTTGGTGCTGTTCTTGAACCACGTCCTGATGCAGGAAAAAGAAGCCCAGGATCGTCTTGCCCGAAAAAAAGGCAATGTGATTCACGTTCGCTGGGGTCTGTTCGGGCTTGACTTGCTCATCACCCCTGCCGGGCTTCTGGATCGGGCATCTTCCGCCGCAAAGCCCGACCTGCTGGTGACAGTGGCTGCCGATTCACCCATGGTGGTGCTGCAAGCCGTTCTGGCCAGCAAGCCGCCACCCGTCAAGATTGAGGGCGACGTACAGCTCGCCGCTGAACTCGGCTGGCTGGCTGAGAATTTGCGTTGGGATGTTGAAGAAGACTTGTCACGCATCGTCGGCGACATACCGGCCCATGCACTGGGTGACATGGGTCGGCACGTATTTGAAGCTTTGAAGCAGTTCCTGGCACCACGGCCGGCATCTGCGGGAGGCACTACGTCATCAGCCACGCCATCTGTCACACCGTTTGCCACGTCTGATAACAGCAAGGCCGCTACATGAGCCGGATTTTCAGGGGCTTTTCCATCATCTGGACGGTATTGCGCTTTGGTCTGGACGAGTTGGTGCTATCGGGTTTTCAAAAACCGTGGATCAGGCTCTTGCGGCGGGTTGTTTCAGTCGGGCGCAATTTGAAAGCGCCGCGTGGCGAGCGCCTGCGCCTGGCGTTAGAGCGTCTTGGCCCTATCTTCGTCAAGTTCGGGCAAGTGATGTCTACCCGTCGCGATTTGCTGGCCCTTGACATCGCCGACGAGCTGGCCCGCCTGCAAGACCGCGTGCCGCCGTTTGATTCCGCAATAGCCATTGCCATCATCGAGAAAGCTTTTGGCAGGCCGCTGGCGCAGATTTTTGCCACCTTCGAGTACACGCCTGTGGCCAGCGCATCGATTGCGCAGGTGCATTTTGCGACCTTGCCCAGTGGCCGTGAAGTGGCCGTCAAGGTGCTGCGCCCCAACATGCTGCCGGCGATTGAAAAAGACCTGGCCCTGATGCACATGATGGCGGGCTGGATTGAAAGCGCCTCGGCAGATGGCAAGCACCTGAAACCGCGCGAGGTGGTGGGTGAGTTCGATAAATACCTGCATGACGAGCTGGACCTGTTGCGTGAAGCCGCCAACGCAGCCCAGCTGCGCCGCAACATGCAGGGCCTTGATCTGGTGATGATCCCCGAGATGGTGTGGGATTTCTGTATGCCTGACGTGCTGGTGATGGAGCGCATGAAGGGCGTGCCCATCAGCCAGATGCAGCGCCTGCGCGATGCGGGCGTGGACATGAAAAAACTGGCACGTGATGGCATTACGATTTTTTTCACCCAGGTTTTTCGCGACGGGGTTTTTCATGCCGACATGCACCCCGGCAACATTCAGGTCAGCCTGGAGGCGGCTACCTTTGGTCGCTATATCTCACTCGACTTCGGCATCGTCGGCACGCTGACGGAGACCGACAAGGAATACCTGGCGCAAAACTTCAGCGCGTTTTTTCGCCGTGACTACAAGCGCGTGGCCGAGCTGCACATCGAATCCGGTTGGGTGCCTGCCAGTACCCGCGTGGACGAGCTGGAAGCCGCCATTCGCGCCTGCTGCGAGCCCTACTTTGACCGTCCGTTAAAAGAAATTTCGCTGGGCCTGGTGCTGATGCGGCTATTCCAGACCGCGCGCCGCTTTCATGTCGAAATCCAGCCGCAACTGGTGCTGTTGCAGAAAACCCTGCTCAACGTTGAAGGTCTGGGTCGTGAACTTGATCCCGACCTGGATCTGTGGAGCACTGCCAAGCCATTTCTTGAAAAATGGATGATCGAGCAGGTCGGGCCTGAAAAGCTGTTTGCGCAACTCATGGCCGAAGCCCCGGCCTATGCCAAGCTGCTGCCCGGTTTGCCGCGTCTGCTGTCGCAGTACCTGAAAGACCGGCATGCTTCAAACCAGCGCGAACTGCTGGAATTGCTGGCTGAACAAAAGCGTACCAACAAACTGCTGCAAAGCCTTATTTACGGTGGTTTGGGCTTTGTTTTGGGCTTGATTGCGATGCAGGTGGTTTTGCGGGTGCGGCTTTTTTAAGCGACCCCGGCAACGCCTATAATTAAAAGCTTTGCCTCTTACGCCATTTGCGAGTTGGCTCCTACCTGAAAAACCGCCAGAACCATGCCAATCTACGCCTATAAATGCGAGTCCTGCGGTCATGTGAAAGACGTTTTGCAAAAAATGTCGGCCGCACCGCTGACTGACTGTCCACAGTGCGGCGCACCAGCCTTTAAAAAGCAGCTCACCGCAGCCGGTTTTCAGCTCAAAGGCTCCGGCTGGTATGTCACAGACTTTCGAGGCGGTAAGCCCTCGGGTAAACCGGCTGCTGAATCGAGTGGCGATGCTAAGTCTGGCGAATCCGCGCCGGTTGCGGCCACACCCTCCAGCGCAACCGCAATATCCCCCGCTGTTGGCTCGACTGCGGCCGCGCCATCACCAGCACCTGCACCTGCTCCCGCACCTGCGGCAGCCCCAGCCGCACCAAAGGCCAACTCGTGATGGCGTCCGTCCGCAAATGGCTGCTGGCTGGCCTGCTGGTTATGGTGCCTCTGGGCATCACGATCTGGGTGCTGGAATGGATTATTGCCACGCTGGACCAGACCTTGCTCATCCTGCCTGGCTCATGGCATCCAGACAAACTGATTGGTTTTCATATCCCCGGTTTTGGGGTATTGCTGGCGCTTTTTACCCTGTTGCTGATCGGTGCTATTGCCAGCAACTTTTTCGGCAAAAAATTGGTGAGCTGGTGGGATTTGCTGCTCAACCGCATTCCTATCGTTCGCTCGATTTACTCCAGCGTCAAACAGGTCTCTGACACGCTTTTCTCGGAGAACGGCAATGCTTTTCGCAAAGCGCTGCTGGTGCAGTGGCCACGCGAAGGGGTGTGGACGATTGGTTTCCAGACCGGTACACCGGGCGGCGACGTGGCTAACCACCTACAGGGCGACTACCTGAGCGTTTATGTACCCACCACGCCCAACCCCACGGGCGGCTATTTTGTGATGCTCAAGCGTGAACACTGCATCGAACTCAAAATGAGTGTCGATGAAGCACTGACCTATGTGATTTCCATGGGCGTTGTGGTGCCTGGCAGTGCCGCACCCACCCGACCCGACAGTCCTCCCCGCATCTAACCTGCCGAGGCGCATCGCGCTATCGGTATTAGCGTATTTAAAAGTGATTTTTATGCCAATGACTTCCAAAATGCGAACCACTTACTGCGGCCTGGTGACCGAGGCCCTGATGGGGCAAACCGTCAGCCTGTGTGGTTGGGTCAACCGAAGGCGTGACCACGGTGGCGTGATTTTTATCGACCTGCGTGATCGTGAGGGTTATGTACAGGTGGTGTGCGACCCGGATCGTGCTGACATGTTCAAAACCGCCGAAGGCGTGCGTAATGAGTTTTGTGTGCAGGTCAAAGGCATTGTTCGCGCACGACCGGAAGGCACCACCAACGATAACCTCAAAAGCGGCAAGATCGAAGTGCTGTGCCATGAGCTGATCGTGCTGAACGCCAGCGTGACGCCGCCGTTCCAGTTAGACGACGACAACCTGTCAGAAACCACACGCCTGACGCACCGCGTGCTGGACTTGCGCCGCCCCTACATGCAGAACAATCTGAAGCTGCGTTACCGCGTGGCCATGGAAACCCGCAAGTTTCTCGATGCCAATGGTTTCATTGACATCGAAACCCCCATGCTCACCAAGAGCACGCCCGAAGGTGCGCGTGACTACCTGGTGCCAAGCCGCATCAACGAAGGCATGTTTTTCGCGCTGCCGCAAAGCCCGCAGTTGTTCAAGCAGTTGCTGATGGTCGCCGGGTTTGATCGCTACTATCAAATTACCAAGTGCTTCCGTGACGAAGACTTGCGCGCCGACCGCCAGCCCGAATTTACCCAGATTGATATTGAAACTTCCTTTATGGATGAGCAGGAAATCCGTGACCTGTTCCAGGGCATGATCATCAATATTTTCAAGACGGTTCTCGCAACCGATCTGGGCGAGTTCCCGGTCATGGCCTATGCCGATGCCATGCACCGCTACGGCTCCGACAAGCCCGATCTGCGCGTCAATCTTGAGTTCACCGAACTCACCGATTTGATGGCTGGTGTTGACTTCAAGGTGTTCAGCACGCCAGCCACCACACCGGGTGGCCGGGTGGTTGCATTGCGCGTTCCCGGCGGTTCGGAGATGAGCCGCGGCGAGATTAACGGTTACACCGAGTTCGTCAAAATCTACGCTGCCAAGGGCCTGGCCTGGATCAAGGTCAATGATGTGACCAAGGGCCGTGAGGGTCTGCAAAGCCCCATCGTCAAAAACATTCACGACGCTGCTCTGCTTGAAATTTTGAAACGCACCGGCGCAGCCAATGGCGACATCATTTTCTTTGCTGCCGACAAAGCCAAAATCGTCAATGACAGCATGGGTGCGCTGCGCCTGAAGATTGGTCACAGCGTGTTCGGCAAAAAGACCGGCTTGTTCACTACCGGCTGGAAGCCACTCTGGGTGGTTGACTTCCCGATGTTTGAACATGACGAAGCAGGCAATCGTTGGAGCGCTGTGCATCACCCCTTCACCGCGCCCAAAGACGGCCACGAAGACTGGATGGACACCGACCCCGGCAAGTGCATTGCCAAGGCCTACGACATGGTGCTCAACGGCTCGGAGCTCGGTGGCGGCTCGGTGCGCATCCACCAGGCAGACGTGCAGAGCAAGGTCTTCAATGCCCTCAAGATTGGCCCTGAAGAAGCGCAGGAAAAGTTCGGCTTTCTGCTCGATGCTCTGCAATACGGCGCGCCACCACACGGCGGCTTGGCCTTTGGCCTTGATCGCATCGTCACCATGATGACGGGTGCAGAGTCGATTCGCGACGTGATCGCCTTCCCGAAAACCCAGCGCGCCCAGTGTCTGCTGACCCATGCACCCAGCCCGGTCGATGAAAAGCAGTTGCGCGAGCTGCACATCCGGCTGCGCAATCCTTTGCCAGCTTAGGCGCACCTTTTCACAGAGGGAATTTTGCGGACGTTCAAAATCCCCAAGTCGGTCATGGTGGTGATACACACGCTAGAGCATGAGGTGCTGCTGCTGGAGCGTGCCGACAACCCTGGCTTCTGGCAAAGCGTGACGGGTTCTCGTAACACGCTTGAA
>JBCKNF010000014.1:0-51089 GCA_038902815.1 Polaromonas sp.
CAGTTGCTGTTCATCCCCAGCAAAGCACCGATGGACATGTTCAACCGCGACAAGGCGGCGGGCGTCAAGCTCTACGTCAAACGCGTCTTCATCATGGACGATGCGCAGGCGCTGATGCCGACCTACCTGCGCTTCGTCAAGGGCGTGCTGGACTCAAACGATTTGCCGCTCAATATCTCGCGCGAACTGCTGCAGGAAAGCCGCGCCGTCAAAGCCATTCGTGAAGGCTGCACCAAGCGTGTGCTGTCGATGATTGAAGACCTGGCGGCCAACCATGCCGAAAAATTCGCCACCTTCCAGACCGAGTTTGGCGCGGTGCTGAAAGAAGGCCTGGGCGAAGACTTCGCCAACCGCGTGCGCCTGGCCAAACTGCTGCGTTTTGCATCTACCCATTCCGTTCGGGCTGAGCCTGTCGAAGCCGCACCTGGCACTTCGACAAGCTCAGTACGAACGGGTGATTTGGTCAGCTTGGCCGATTACAAAGCCCGCATGAAACAAGGCCAGGACGCGATTTACTACATCACCGCCGACACACTCGCCGCAGCCAAGAACAGCCCGCAGCTGGAAATCTTCCGCAAAAAAGGCATTGAAGTGTTGCTGATGGCCGACCGTGTGGACGAGTGGGCGCTGAACTACCTGCATGACTTCGACGGCACGCCGCTGCAGTCCGTCGCCAAGGGCGCGGTTGACCTCGGCAAGCTGCAAGATGAAGATGAGAAGAAAGCTGCCGAAGAAGCGCAAACGACTTTCAAGCCCATCCTCGACAAACTGAAAGAAGCGCTGAAAGACAAGGCGCTTGATGTGCGCGCCACCAGCCGCCTAGTTGACTCGCCAGCCTGCCTGGTGGTGCAAGACGGCGGCATGTCAACCCAGCTCGCCCGTATGCTCAAGCAAGCAGGCCAGACCGTGCCCGAGGTCAAGCCGATTCTTGAAGTCAACGCCCAGCACGCGCTGGTTAAAAAGTTAGCCAGCACGACTGACGCAAGTACCTTCGACGACCTGGCCAACATCCTGTTCGACCAGGCCCTGCTGGCTGAAGGCGGTATGCCGGCTGACCCGGCGGCCTATGTGAAGCGGGTGAATGCGTTGCTGGTTGGTCACAAGACCGGCATCTTCAAATAACCAGATGGCCTCGTTAGCGCGCATCCCTCCCATCCAGTGCCTGCTGACATTTGAAACACTGGCACGCCTGCGCAGTGTGACCCAGGCCGCAGAAGAGCTTTGTGTTACGCCTAGCGCAGTCAGCCACCGCGTCAAGCAGCTTGAGCAAATCATGGGCACCAAGCTGTTTGGTCGCGCTGATTTTTCACTCACCACGGAAGGCAGCGAATACCTAGCGCATGTACGCGAGGGCCTTGCCACCCTGCAAAAGTTTCCGGGTGCGGCCGGGCAAAGTGGCACGCCTAGCAAGCGCAAGTTGCGCCTGGCTGTCACGCCCACATTTGCGCGCTCCGTCCTTATTCCACGGCTGCGCCAGTTCACCGAGGCTTACCCCGAGATCGACCTGACATTGCAGGTGACCATCCCGCTGCTGGACGTGGTGGCCGAAGACGCTGATCTGATCGTGCGTTTTGGCACCGGTCGCTACGCAGACATGGAGCACTTTTGCATCACCAAGGACGCTGTCACGCCGTTGGCCTCCCCGGCTTTTGTGCGCGAGCATGGCCCGTTTGAGTGCGCGCAAGATATTGACGGCGAGAGCCTGCTGCGCTCGCCACTGGAACCCTGGCGTACCTGGTTTGCGGCAAACCAGCTTGACTGGCCGGAGCCGGTTGACGGCTCACAGTTCAACGATATTGGTCTGCTGTGCGACGCTGCCGCGGCAGGTATGGGCATAGCACTGATCCGCCTGAAGCTGGGCGCGCCCTGGCTTGAGAACGGTGCGCTGGTGCGCCTGGGCAGCAATGCTGTTTTTACCGCCAATGTAGCCAGTCCGCACGCCCACTATCTGTGCTGGCGCACCGGCACCATGGACCGCTGGGAATGCGCAGCCTTTGCAGACTGGCTAAAAAAATCAGTGGGGTTTTTGGGGTCAGAGCCCAAATTCGCCGAGCCTACGGCTCGCCCGGAGGGCGCGGTGCGATGCACCGCAGCGAAATTGGTGTCTGACCCCAATAACCCCTAAATTTCTTCAACCCAGAGGCGGTCACTTGCTCTAAAGTCTTTGGTCAAATAGGATACAGACCATGAATTCAGCTACACGCCTGCCAGAGCATCAAAGGCTTGAAAGAGCCGACCGGCAATCGCAGGTTGTCCGCGCACTTGAGGCGGTACTGCCCAAGCATGCTCTGCTGTGGAATAGCGAAGACACCACGCCCTACGAGTGCGATGGCCTGACGGCTTATCGTGAGCGCCCGCTGGTGGTGGCACTGCCTGAAACCTATGCCGAGGTACAGGCCGTTCTTGAAATCTGCCATGCGCTGGATGTGCCCGTGGTGGCACGCGGTGCAGGCACGGGCCTGAGCGGCGGCGCGATGCCGCACAAATTGGGCGTTACCCTGTCGCTCGCCAAATTCAACCAGATTCTGAAGATGGACCCGGCCAGCCGCACCGCCGTGGTGCAGGGCGGTGTGCGCAACCTGGCGATTTCCGAAGCCGCCGCGCCGCATGGCCTGTATTACGCACCCGACCCATCCAGCCAGATCGCCTGCACCATAGGCGGCAATGTCGCCGAAAACTCGGGCGGCGTGCATTGCCTGAAATACGGGCTCACGCTCCACAACGTACACAAGGTCAAAGGCTTCACGATTGAGGGCGAAGAAGTCGAATTTGGCAGCGACGCGCTGGATGCCCCCGGCTACGACCTGCTCGCCATCATCATTGGCAGCGAAGGCATGTTGGCCGTGACCACCGAGGTCACCGTCAAGCTGATCCCCAAGCCACAACTGGCGCGCTGCATCATGGCGAGCTTTGACGACCTGCGCAAAGCCGGCGATGCGGTCGCGGGCATGATTGCCGCCGGCATCATTCCGGCCGGGCTGGAGATGATGGACAAGCCCATGATTGCTGCTGTCGAAGATTTTGTTCACGCAGGATATGACCTTGAGGCAGCAGCTATTTTGCTATGCGAAAGCGACGGCACGCCGGAAGAAGTCGAGGAAGAAATTGGCCGCATGAGTGCCGTATTGCAGTTGCATGGGGCCACCGCGATTGCCGTCAGCCAGAACGAAGCCGAGCGCCTGCGCTTCTGGAGCGGCCGCAAAAACGCTTTCCCGGCATCGGGCCGCATCAGTCCCGACTACATGTGCATGGACTCGACCATCCCGCGCAAACGCCTGGCCGACATGCTGCTGGCCATCCAGCAGATGGAGATCAAGTACAACCTGCGCTGCGCCAATGTGTTCCACGCCGGTGATGGCAATCTGCACCCGTTGATACTGTTTGATGCAAATGATGCTGACCAGTTGCATCGCTGTGAGCTTTTTGGCGCCGATATTTTGGAAACCAGCGTTGCGATGGGCGGCACCGTGACAGGCGAGCATGGCGTGGGCGTGGAAAAACTCAACTCCATGTGTGTGCAGTTCTCTGCACAGGAAAACGAGCAGATGTTTGGTGTTAAACGCGCGTTTGACAGCCGTGGCCTGCTTAACCCTGGCAAAGTGATTCCAACGCTGAACCGCTGCGCCGAGTACGGGAAAATGCTGGTGCGTGGCGGAAAAATATCGCACCCTGATTTGCCGCGTTTCTAACAACCCGGCCGTATGGCGAATGCGTGGGGTCTTCATCTCGGACCAAAAATCGCCGCCCCCACCCGCACCATGGTGCTGCCCGCATGAATCGCGGCTTCCAGATCCGCCGTCATGCCCATGGATAGCGTATCCATGGGTTCAGGCAATTTTCCTGCTGCATTGATCTGGTCAAAAAGGTCTCTGGCTCTTTGATGCAGCGCGCAGGCAGCTACAAAATCAATAGCGGGTTCAGGTATCGACATGAGCCCGCGCAGGCGCAGGCGTGGCAGCTTTGAAACCTCCAGCGCCAGGGCCAGGAGGTCTTGCGGCGCAACACCTGATTTGTTGCTGCCAGCGTCGATGTTGACCTGCAGACAAACTTGCAGCGGTGGCAATTCTGGCGGGCGCTGCTGGCTCAGGCGCTGGGCAATTTTGAGACGGTCAAGCGACTGCACCCAGTCAAAGTGCTCGGCCACCAGTCGGGTTTTATTGCTCTGCACCGGGCCTATGCAGTGCCATTCGAGCGGCATCGCCTGCAAGTTGCGCATGGCCACGATCTTTTCTACACCTTCGGCAATGTAGTTCTCGCCAAACGCGCGTTGCCCGTCTGCTGCCGCGTCCATCACCGCTTCAAAGGGAAATGTCTTGGACACTGCCAGCAAACGCACGCCTGCCGGATTGCGGCCAGCAGCTACGCAGGCGGTGGTGATGCGGTCACGGACTTGCTGAAGCTTACGCACTATCATGGTCATAATCCGACTGTAGGGGGTTTTTGGGGTCAGAGTCCAAATTCATCGTGCTTTTGGCACGCCCGTCGGGTGCGATGCTCTGCATCGCAATGAAATTGACGTCTGACCCCAATAACCCCCGTCGCCTCGTTTTTAAGGATCCCCCAGGATGGACATTACCCAACTGCTGGCTTTTAGCGTCAAAAACAAGGCATCCGACCTGCATTTGTCAGCAGGTTTGCCCCCCATGATTCGCGTACACGGCGACATTCGCCGTATCAACGTTGACCCGCTAGACCACAAGCAGGTTCATGCCATGGTGTACGACATCATGAACGACACCCAGCGCAAGAACTACGAAGAGTTTCTCGAGGTTGATTTCGCGTTCGAGATTGAGGGCCTGGCGCGCTTTCGCGTCAATGCCTTCAACCATAGCCGTGGTGCCGGTGCGGTGCTGCGTACCATTCCCTCCAAAATCCTGACGCTGGAGCAGCTCAATGCGCCGAAAATTTTTGGCGAACTGGCCCTGAAGCCACGCGGCCTGGTGCTGGTCACCGGCCCCACCGGTTCGGGCAAGTCGACCACGCTGGCGGCCATGGTCAACTACTTGAACGAAAACGAATACGGTCACATCCTGACCGTCGAAGACCCGATCGAGTTTGTGCATGAATCCAAAAAGTGCCTGATCAACCAGCGTGAAGTCGGGCCGCACACCCTAAGCTTTAACGCCGCACTCAAGTCCGCCCTGCGCGAAGACCCGGACGCGATTCTGGTCGGCGAAATGCGCGACCTGGAAACCATCCACCTGGCCATGACGGCGGCTGAAACCGGCCATCTGGTGTTTGGCACGCTGCACACCTCCAGCGCCGCAAAAACCGTTGACCGGATCATTGACGTGTTTCCGGGGGAGGAAAAGGAGATGATCCGCTCCATGCTGGCCGAGTCGCTGCAGGCCGTGATCTCGCAGACGCTGTGCAAAACCAAGGACGGCCAGGGCCGGGTGGCGGCGTACGAGATCATGCTGGGCACCAACGCCATCCGAAATCTGATTCGTGAGGCCAAGGTGGCGCAGATGTATTCATCGATCCAGACCGGCAACAGCGTGGGCATGCAGACGCTGGATCAAAACCTGACGGATCTGGTCAAGCGCAACATCATCTCGGCAAGTGAAGCGCGCGGAAAAGCAAAAATCCCCGAGAATTTCCCGGGCTGAATGTGGCCCCCACGCTTGTCACTTCGTATGCCTTCGGCGGTACGCTGCCCCTTACACAAGAGTTTGGGGCTATCCCGCCTAAGGGCGGCCCGGCGAAAAATTGCCCGTTCTCCACACCAGACACCTCTTCTTCCGCCGCTGGAATCTAACTCACAAGAAGGCTCCCCCATGGAACGCGACCAGGCCAGTAAATTCATCAACGATTTGTTAAAGCTGATGATCAGCCGCAACGGCAGTGACCTGTTTATCACGAGTGACTTTCCACCTGCGATGAAGGTGGACGGCAAGGTGACCAAGGTGTCGCAGCAACCGCTTAATGCCGGGCACACCCTGGCCCTGACACGCGTCATCATGAACGACAAGCAGGCTGCGGAGTTCGAGCGCACCAAGGAATGCAACTTCGCCATCTCGCCACCCGGCGTTGGCCGCTTTCGGGTCAACGCCTTCATCCAGCAGGGCAAGGTCGGCATGGTGATGCGGGTGATTCCGGCCGTGTTGCCCACCATCGACGGCCTGGGCGTACCGCAGGTGCTCAAGGACGTGGTGATGTCCAAGCGCGGACTGTGCATTCTGGTCGGCGCCACCGGCTGCGGCAAATCCACCACGCTAGCCGCCATGGTCGATTGGCGCAACGAAAACTCTTTCGGCCACATCATCACGATTGAAGACCCGGTGGAATTTGTGCATCCGCACAAAAACTGCGTGGTGACCCAGCGCGAAGTAGGTCTGGACACCGACAGTTGGGCTGCAGCGCTGAAAAACAGCTTGCGCCAGGCACCCGACGTGATACTGATGGGCGAGGTACGTGATCGTGAAACCATGGAGCACGCGATTGCTTTTGCCGAGACCGGCCACCTGTGCTTGTGTACCCTGCACGCCAATAGCGCCAACCAGGCGCTGGACCGGATCATCAACTTCTTCCCGGAAGAACGCCGTGCGCAACTCCTGATGGACTTGTCGCTCAACCTCAAGGCCATGGTCTCGCAGCGCCTGATACCCAAGCAGGACGGCAAAGGCCGCGCGGCCGTGGTGGAGGTGATGCTCAACACGCCCCTGATTTCTGATTTGATCTTCAAGGGTGATGTCTCTGAGATCAAGGAGATCATGAAGAAAAGCCGCAACCTCGGTATGCAGACTTTTGACCAGGCGCTGTTTGATGCGTTTGAAACCAACATGATTACCTACGAAGATGCGCTGCGCAATGCCGATTCGGTGAACGATCTGCGGCTACAGATCAAGCTTAATTCGCAGCGCGCCAAGTCGACTGATTTGTCGGCGGGTACCGAGAGTTTTGCCATCGTTTGACAGTTTTCAATTCCATCATGCCCACTACCAACCCAAAAACCTACGCGTCATCAACAGCGCATCAAGTTGCCTTTCTTGGCCTCGGTGTCATGGGCTATCCGATGGCCGCTCACCTGTCGCTGGCTGGCCATCAGGTCAGCGTCTACAACCGAACCGCTATCAAATCAATAGCGTTCTGCGCTGAATTCAAGGGCGCTACACATAGTTTAACGCCCAAGGCTGCGGCAACAGGCGCTGACATGGTGTTCTGCTGCGTCGGCAATGACGATGATTTGCGCTCGGTGGTATTGGGCCCAGATGGAGCGTTCGCGGGCATGAAACCGGGAGCGATTTTTATCGACCACACCACGGCATCGGCAAGCGTAGCGCGTGAGCTTTATGTAGCAGCCAAAAAGGCTGGCCTACAGTTTGTCGATGCACCGGTATCGGGCGGTCAGGCTGGCGCGCAAAACGGCGCACTCACCGTGATGTGCGGTGGCGATGCGGCGGCCTTTGATGCCGCCCGTCCGGTCGGCATGGCCTTTTCAAAAGCTTTCACATTGATGGGTGAAAGCGGCGCCGGCCAGCTCACCAAGATGGTCAACCAGATCTGCGTTGCCGGGCTGGTGCAGGCTTTAAGCGAAGCGGTTGCCTTTGGGCAGAAAGCCGGACTCGACGTAAACCAGGTACTGGACGTGATTGGCAAGGGCGCAGCGCAAAGCTGGCAACTGGATAACCGCGGGAAAACCATGGTTGCCGATAAATTTGACTTTGGATTTGCAGTTGACTGGATGCGCAAGGACCTGGGGCTGGTGCTGGATGAATCCAAACGCAACGGTGCGCGCCTGCCAGTCACGGCATTGGTAGACCAGTTTTACGCCGACGTACAGGCCATGGGCGGCCAGCGCTGGGACACGTCAAGCCTGATCAAACGTTTGAAGTAAATGGCCCCCACGTTCGCCCACTTTGTGTGGCTCTCTGCCCCCCGAGGGGGCTAATTTTTCTAGGGGCGGCCCGTCGAAAAATTGCAACGCATTAATTTGCGGTGGCTGGCTTGGTGCCCGCTGGCTGCGGTTTAGCAGGTGTTGGTAGCAGGCGTGCCAATTCATCTTCGCTAATCAGCTCAAAAATACGCACCACTTTTTGTACGCCACGGGCGCCGCGGACGATCTCGGTGGCCCGATCGGCTTCGCGCTGCGTCACACGTCCCATCAGATAGACGATGCCGCGCTCGGTGACCACCTTGAAGGCATTGGCATACAGGTCCTTGGCGTCGATCAGCAAGGCCTTGACCTGGCCGGTGATCAGCACGTCGGAAGACCGCTGCACCAGCGACGGGCTGTTGATGATGGCCAGCTCATTGACCACGGCACTGACGTTCTCCACCCGCGTGACCACCTGCTCCACCAGTTTTTTATCCTGCTCGTTGAGGACCTCGCCCGTGAGCAGCACCTGGCGGTTGTAGCTGGTCACACTGACCCGCGCCCGGCTGCCTATGTTGTCGCGCAGACGGCTCATCGCGCGCAACTCGATGGCCTGGTCGTCAAGCTGCGCGCCCGAGGTGCGCCTGTCGGTGGCCACCAGCGAACCGCCTACCGCAGCCCCGCCAATCAACAACGGTACGCAGGCTGTGAGTGTGCTTGACACCAACGCCGAAGCGACCACTGCCAAGGCCAGTCGTCTGATTGCAAACGGTTTCATGTCGAAGACTCCTGATCGCCAAGTAACTGAGTGTCCACGCCATCGCAAATGCAGTGGAGGACGAGAAGATGAACTTCCTGGATACGCGCGGTGCGCTCGTGCGGCACGCAGATATGGACATCGGTTTCGCGCAGCGCGTGGGTGATTTTTCCGCCGCCTCGGCCAGTCAGCGCCACCACGGTCATCTCGCGCTCATGCGCCGCTTCAATGGCGGCCAGCACGTTGGATGAATTGCCGCTGGTACTGAGCGCCAGCAACACATCGCCGGCACCGCCCAGCGCCCGCACCTGCTTGGAAAAAATGACATTGAAGTCGTAGTCATTAGCAATCGCCGTGATGATGGAGCTGTCAGTCGTCAGCGCAATGGCGGCCAGTTCGGGCCGCTCGCGTTCATAGCGGCCTATAAATTCAGCTGCAAAATGCTGTGCATCAGCAGCCGAGCCGCCGTTGCCACAGGCCAGTACCTTGCCGCCACTGGTGACGCTGGCCAAAATGGCATGGACGGCCGCGGCGATGGGTTTGGACAATATTTGCGCTGCCTGGTATTTCAGGTCGGCACTGTCGATAAAGTGCTGTTCGATACGTTGTTCAAGCATGGGGCAATGATAACCCTCTACCAAGCATCAAACGCCGAGCGCAGCCACTCGATACTCGCAGCGACAACGGCATCCGACCCACCCTGCACCAGCACCACGTCAAAACGGCATGGCGGCGGGCTGGCCAGTCGCATCAGGTAGTAGCGGGCGGCAAAAATAATACGCCGCTGTTTGGTTGCGCCAATGCTGGCACTCGCACCACCATGCGACTGGCTGGAGCGCTGGCGCACCTCCACAAACACCAGCGTGCCGTCTTTGTCACGCATGATGAGGTCAATCTCCCCGCCACCCCGACCCGGTGTCCGATAATTGCGCTCTAACAGCCTGAGCCCGGCTTCGAGCAGGTACGCCAATGCCAGAGCCTCCGCTGCATCGCCGCGTTTTTTAGTTGTCGTCTTAGTTGTCATTTTTGTGGCCGTCTTGGTGGCCGTCTTTGCAGCCGTGTTGGTGTTAGGGACACTCTGCAAAACTCTGTGACTTTTGTGCAATAAGTCCTTGCCGAAAACCTGATATTGCTATAAAATACATAGCATGAAACAAACCGCCTTGAACCTCAATCTCAACCTCAAGAAAACCCGCAAGCGCGAGTTCCTGGAGCAAATGGAACAAGTCGTGCCGTGGGCCGCGCTGGTGGAACTCATTGGGCCGCACCACCCAGAAGGTCGCACCGGCAGGCCACCCTTTTCTATCGAGACGATGCTGCGCATTCACTTCAGGCAGCAATGGTTCACGCTGTCGGACCCCGGCATCGAAGAGGCTTTCTTCGACACCCCACTGTACCGCGAGTTTGCCCAGCTCGATGAGCTCACTCGCTTGCCTGATGAGTCCACCATCCTGCGCTTTCGCCATCGGCTGGAGAAACACAAGCTGGCAGAGAAAATGCTTAGCGTTGTCAACGAACTGCTGACCCAGCGCGGCCTGCTGCTCAGGACCGGCACCGTTGTCGATGCCACGCTGATTGCGGCGCCCACCTCCACCAAGAACAAAGACAAAGCACGCGACCCCGAGATGCACTCCAGCAAAAAGGGCAACCAGTGGTACTTTGGCATGAAGGCGCACATCGGCGCCGATGCCGAGTCCGGACTGGTGCACACCGTGCGCGGCACATCCGGCCACGTCAGCGATATCGCAGAAGCAAACACCTTGCTGCACGGCGAAGAGACGCTGGCCTTTGGTGATGCTGGCTATCAGGGAATAGACAAGCGTCCCGATAGCAAAGCACACGTGCGCTGGCACGTCGCCATGCGCCCGGGCAAACGCAAAGCACTGGACAAAAGCAACCAAGCCGACGCCATGCTCGACAGGGCAGAAAAGCTCAAGGCGGCAATCCGAGCCAAAGTGGAGCATCCGTTTCGGGTCATCAAGCGCCAGTTCGGATTTGTAAAGGTGCGCTATCGCGGCTTGAAGAAGAACACGGCACAGCTGTTCACGCTGTTTGCGCTGTCCAACTTGTGGATGGTGCGCGGAAAATTGATGGGCTCCGGGGCATGAGTGCGCCCCAAAACAGGGCGATGGCCCTGCAAGGGGTGAAAAAGGCCCGAGTGGGCGGTAAAAACGGTGGAATTTTTGGAGCTTGCGCGTGAAATCCCGTCATTTGAAAATATCGACCCGCTTCTCAACGTGGCGGTGAGTTATTCAGACCATCCCTTACAGTTGCCGATGCAAATGCAGCTAGATAATACTTTTTAGAATAGCAAGCACTAACTACATTAATCCCTCTTCTTCAAACTAAGTGCTCAAATTTTCAGCACCCCTTGCGTTTTTTGCCTGGATGCGGCAAACTATAACTCTTGAAAATTAAGGGTTAACCCGAAAACTGAGCCTGGCATCAAGGTCGGGCTAGGGCTAAGGTTCTTGATTTCCAAGAAAGCGATTTTTCATGTTGCGCAATGAGTTCAAGCGTTGGCTCAAGGTTAGTGCGGCGACTGGTTTGATTTTGTGGATTGGCTTGATTGGCCTAGTCTGGTTTAGCCCCGGTGTGGTGCAAGCCAAAGGCCCTCAGGACAAGCCGGTCAACACCATTGCTGTAGCCGAGCTGCCTCTCCAGGGGCGCGACATGATGGCACTGATTTACAAGGGTGGCCCGTTTCGGTACGACAAGGACGGCACAGTATTTGGCAACCGGGAGCGGGTTCTCCCTGCCAAAAACCGTGGCTACTATCGTGAATACACCGTCAAAACACCTAGCGAACGCACGCGGGGAGCCAGACGGATTGTTTGCGGTGGCTTGATGCCAGCTGCGCCAGAGGCCTGCTATTACACCGACGATCACTATGCGAGTTTTCGCAAAATCGTTCAGTAATTTGAACCGTGGTTGTTATTTTGAATTTTGACTTAAAAGAAAGTGAAGCGGAGATGGACACACCACTTCGTCGAGAAGGCGACACGCCCCTGAAAGGTATCAGGCCAAACATCGTGCAATCGATACGCGCTTTTCGCGTACCGCAGTTGCAAGATGCTGCCACGCAGCTCAACCAGCATTTCCTGTATGCCAATCTGGGCCATGCCCAGAGCAAGCAGGACATTCTGGACATGATTGCCACCCAGTACACCTTTCCCTCGCATTTCGGCAAAAATTTTGACGCGCTTTACGACTGCATGACGGATCTGGTTCACAAATCAGGCCCGCAGCCAGGCTTTATCGTCGTGCTGGAACAAATTCCAGCCAACGCCAAGTTTGACAAGGAAGCGCGCGAACAGTTACTCGACATCTTCAGGGACGCGGCGGACTACTGGGCGGATCGAAAGATTCCGTTCAGATGCTTTTATTCTTTTCTGTAGCCCGCTCCCCAGACATAGGCCAAAGGGATCGGGCGAATCAGGCCCCACAAGCAGTTGCAGAAGGTGAAGAAGCCATGCCAACCGCCAAGTTGATTGACGTTTCTCCACTCGCTTTAAGAATGAGCAGCCCGTTTAATGCGGGTTACTGGCTGGCGACTGCTTAGGGTTCCAATGTCATTGCGAGTGCCGTGTACTCGGCTACGGGTACTTCTTCAGCACGGCGCTGAAGATCAAAGCGGCCGCTGAAATCGCGTTGCTCCAGCCACTTGCCCAATGAATGGCGCAGCAGCTTGCGACGCTGGCTAAAGGCTACCCTGACCAACTCACTGAACAGTTTGACATCCAGCACCTCGGGCGCGGCATACGGCACCATGCGCACCACCGCACTGTCAACGCACGGCGGTGGATCGAAGCTCTGTGGCGGCACAAACAGCACGCTTTCCATGGCGTAGCGCCATTGCAGCATCACACTGAGTCGGCCATAGTCGCTGGTCGCAGGCTTGGCCACCATGCGGTCAATGACCTCTTTTTGAAGCATGAAGTGTTGGTCTTCGATCACTTCTGCCGCATCCAGTAACTGAAACAAAATCGGTGTGGAAATGTTGTAGGGCAAGTTGCCGACCACGCGCAGCTTATGTCCTGCGCTTGCCGCCAACGCGTTGAAGTCCACCTTGAGTACATCAGCCTGAATCACCACCAGTTGCTGATTGCCCCGCAACTGAACGGCAAGATCACGATCCAGCTCAATCACCGTCAAACGCCCCAAACGCTCAACCAGCGGTTGCGTCAGTGCCTGCAGCCCAGGGCCAATTTCCACCATCGCTTGCCCAGCCTGCGGCGCAATGGCGCGCACGATCTCTTCAATGATGAAGCGGTCAGTCAGAAAATGCTGGCCAAACCGTTTACGCGCAATGTGCTTCACTGAGGAGGGTCGCGGTATTCTACGTACGCCCGCCCTCGCACTTCCTGCGCCCATAGCGCATAGGCCTCTTGCTGTTTTTTCTCCCGCAAGACATTACGGGCCAGTTCGCGCTGTTCACGCGTGGACAACTGGTTTGTGCGCCGCTCCAGTAGCTGGATCAAATGCACGCCGAACCGGGATGTCAACGGATCCGACATCTGGCCCGCTGCTAGGGCGTTCATGACCTGTTCAAACTCCGGCACAAAACTACCGGGGTTGGTCCAGCCCAAATCACCACCGTCTTTGGCAGAACCATCAACGCTGTTGTCACGCGCTTCAGCCGCAAAATCAGCCTGTCCGGCTGCAACACGCTTTTTGATGCCTGCCAGTTTTTCTACGGCGGCGGCTTCTGTCAACTGCGGCCCTGGGCGCAGCAATATGTGTCGGGCACGGGTTTGCGTGATGCCAATCCCTGGCATACCAGCCTGCTTTTTCTCGATGACCTTGAGAATGTGAAAACCAGCGCCACTGCGCACTGGCCCCACTATGCCGCCGGTGCGCAAATTTTGCGTTGCCTCTACAAAAAGCGATGGATAGCGTTCCGCACTGCGCAAGCCCATCTGTCCGCCCGCAGCCTTCGAAGGGGAGTCTGAAAACTCATTCACCAGCGCTGCAAAATCGCCGCCAGCGCGCGCCTTTTCTGCCGCCTGTGCGGCCCTTGCCTGCAGCGCTGCCAGCTGCTGTGGGGTCGCATTTTCAGGAACCACCACCAGGATCTGAGCCAGATTGATTTCCATATTCGCGCTATCGGTGTTACCGTCCTGGGCACGCAAAAACTGGTCAATATCGGCATCTGTCACAGACACTCTAGCATCCACTTCACGCTGGCGCAGGCGAGTCACCAACAATTCATCGCGGATGTCAGAGCGGAACTGGCTGTAGACAATGCCATCGGCCACGAGTCGGCGGCGCAGTTCCTCAACCGATATCTGGTTTTGCTGGGCAACCGACAGCACGGCATTGTCGAGTGAGTTTTCATCTACCCGCACGCCCGAGGTCTTTGCCATTTGAAGTTGTGCCTTGTCACTAATCAGCCACTCCAGGACTTGCCGGACCAGCTCGCCACGCGGCGGCAACACGGCCCCCTGCTGGCTCAGTTGCTGCTCTACGCGTATCAGCTTGGAGCGCACCTCGTTATTCGTCACCGGCTCGGAGTTCACGACAGCCACAATAAAGTCCGCCTGCCGCTGACCACCAGCCGAGCGGCCAAAACTGGCCGGATTGGACACCTCGAAGCCGGGTGTGCGCAATGCTCCGGATGGTCTGAGGGTTTGCGCCTGGGCCACCAGACACGGCACGGCAAGTGCCACCGCAACCAGCAGCTTGCAGGCCAAAAAATGGCCTGTCGCACCAGGCGCAGGCACAGGTAAGCGGGATGGAGAAAAGTATTTAATCATAATTGGTAAAGCGGCTGGGTACGGTCATTTGGTCTCGCAATAACTGGTAACGCGGAATATTTTGTTTTAGAACTTCAAGAGGGCTCACGCCAAGGCGCGAAAATCCGATCAGCTCCAGCTCAAACAGGATGCGGGTTGTGGCCACAGCCACACCGATTTGGGTGCGTTGCAGCACAACACGGCTAATCCAGCAGCAGCCATCGTACTCAAGCCCGACGATGGCATCAACCAGTTTTTTATCGGGAACGCTGTAATTAAGTCGCCCAACACTGTAGTAACGGCCACCGCTTTGACCACGGCCAGCGCCAAGGTCTTGGCCCTTGTCGCCCCACAAATCGTTGATGGGCCATTGCCAGCCCACGTCAACCGAGTTGCTGATGTCACGCTGCTGGCGGCGCAGCGATGCACTGATGACGCGGTAGGCGCTAGGGTTGTAGCGCACGCCGAACGTGCTGCGCTCTGAAACTTTAAGTTTCGGGTTGTATTGAACCGTTCCGTCAAAAGCCCATCGCGGGTCCCAGTTGATGGAGGTGCCAAACAGCACATCACTGATGCGGTCGGCTACAGGCAAGGTGCCAAGCACTGGCGCGACCCCGGCCACCGCAGTCGGGCTGCCCGGCAAAAAGACATTTTGGTCACTAAATCGCAGGCGCTGCGCAACGCCAACCCGCACAGATTCAGCGCCAGAATCGGGGTTGAGCAGCCTAGAGGTCATCCCGAGCGTCAACAAATTTGAATCCGAAATACGGTCATTACCGACAAAAGCATTGGGGGTAAATATGGTGGCGAAATTGAAATCGTACAGGCCCGAGTCATAGTTAGGCAGCAAGCTCTGGTCGCGATACGGGGTGCGGACATAAAAGGCGCGCGGCTCCAGCGTCTGGGTGAAGTCTCGTCCAAAAAAATTGGCCTTACGCTCATACTGTAGGCCGCTGTCAAGACTGAAGGTGGGCACGATGCGCGATGCAGACAAGTTGCCATTGTTCAGCGCAGAGTCAAAACGATATGTGGTGGCGTGCAACTGTAGTTTGGGCGTTATAAATCCGCCAGGGGCAATCCAAGGATGGCTAATTTGCGCAATACCTACCGCACGGTCACCACTGTTGGGTTGTTTGGTCAACAAGCGATTGGCGGAAAAGCGGGTGAAATCACCCAAGAGCGACCAATCAAACCCTTTTACGCCCGCAATCGGCACGTTAACACGGGTGTACGCTGCAGCGACTTGTGGCAATCGGTCATAAGGTGGCACGATAGGCGACAGAGGGTCTTGCAAGGTCTGCCATTTCAGCGCGCGAATAGAGCTTGTAAAGTAACCTTGCCCCCAACTCACAACGGCATCATTGGTCAGTAAACGCTGGGGCACAGCCACACCGATTCGGGGGAAATCGCGCCAAAAATTATTATCACTTACGCGATTCAAATTCAGGCTGAGCCCAACGCTCCCGATGGCAGCCAGACCCGTGCTAAGTCCGCCACCATGCTCCAGCGCATAAGACCAGCGGTCGCGCTGACGTAGCGCGTCACCCGGCATAAAAGTTCCGCGCAACCGGCCCCGATAGTCTCTTTCAAGATATCGGTATTCGCCACCCAATTCAATGCCTCGTTTACTCATCAGCGCGGGGGAAAACGTTGCATCCCGGTTAGGAGCAATATCGAAATAATACGGCTGATTGACCATCAAGCCGCTTGTGCTGTCGACATTAAACGTCGGCGGCAACAAGCCTGATTTGCGCTTGGTGCCAGTGGGAAAGCTAAAGACAGGCGCAGCCAAAATGGGCACTCCCTTGAACTTGAGCACCGCCCCCGTCGCCTCGCCGGTTTCCACCTCCTGGTCAAACTTGAAGCTGGTTCCGGTCAATATCCAGGCCGGATTCCCCCAAGACGCTGGCTCTGTTCTCTCGCACGTCGTGTAGGTGGCATTGTGCGCAATCAGGGTTTTTTCATTGATGAAGTCAATCCGGTCGGCCTTGCCATTGCCGCCATTGGAAATAAAGCGGTAGCTAGCGTCTGCAAAATATCCCTCATAGGTATCGAGCTTTATATTGAGTAAGGACCCGCGGTACTGATTGCCCTTGGTGCTCAGTCGCACATTACCGCGCGCATCGAGCGTGTTGTCCGGGCTGTAGAGCTCAATGCGGTCAGCCCGAATGGCACTCGTCCCCTGGCGCAGTTCGGCATCGCCAGTTATCACGGTTTCAAGATCCGGGCGGCCCGAAACACTGTCGCCTCGCACAAAGCTGGGTGGCTTGTTGGTTTGTCCTTCGGGCGGCTTTTCGGCCAGCAAAGGGCTTGCCTTGAGCACTGGCCGCTTGCTGGCGGCCAAGTCCTGTGCCTGTACCGCCTGCCCAAACACCAAGCCCAGCGCGGCAAGCGACACTAGGCAGATAACCGCACGGGACACCGGCGAGCGCAAAAAAGGCAAGTGAGGTAAAGAAGATGCGCGGTGCATCGATGGTATGAGGTAAACCCGTTTGTAGAATCAAGCCTGATTATCCATGACCACCGCAGAGCCCCGTTCTGAGAAATGGCCATGCCCGACGCCACCCCAACCCACTGGACCAGCCATGAGTGCCCCAAGCAACGCCCGCGCCATCGTCTGGTCTGACCCCAGCCGCGGCAGCGCCTTTTCAAACTGGCTGGCCAGCATTGCCCTCGAGCACGGCCTTGACGTGGCCAGCGTACAACTAGCGTCAGCCGACGCGAGTTTTCGCCGCTACTTCAGGGTTGGAGCCAGCGGCGCTACGGGCAGCTTCATCATCATGGACGCGCCACCCGACAAGGAAGATTGCAAGCCCTTTGTAAAAGTTGCCGCTTTGATGCTTGATGCAGGCCTTCCCGCACCCCGCGTGCTGGCCTGGGACGAGGCCGCAGGCTTCATGCTGCTCAATGACCTGGGGCACAAAACCATGATGGACGTCATCGTCGACACGAAGGCGCCGCCCGCAGCCGTTGATGCCATCGCCCAGCCAGGTGCTGCGCACCACGCGCTGTACATGGAGGCCATAGCCTTGCTGATTCGCTGGCAACTCTCGTCAAAACCCGGCGTGCTGCCGCCTTATGACGATGCCCTGTTAAGCCGCGAGCTGGCGCTGTTCCCCGAGTGGTATGTCGGCAAACACAAAGGCCTCACTTTGAGCAGCGATGCGCAGATCAAGCTTGACGACGCATTTGCCCAAATCAAAGCGAGTAATTTACAGTCGCTGGATGGCGCGCGTGTCTTCGTGCACCGCGACTTCATGCCCAGGAATCTAATAGCCCCCACGCGCCCCACTGCGTGTGGTTCGCTGCCCCTTTCACCGAAAGTTGGGGCTAATTTTCCTAGGGGCGGCCCGTCGGAAAATTTCATGTCTTCAGCCACCGACCAGGGTTTAGGCATTCTGGACTTCCAAGATGCGGTCTACGGCCCCATCACCTACGACATCGCCTGCCTAATGCGCGACGCATTTTTGACCTGGGAAGAAGACTTTGTATTGGAAGTCACCGTGCGCTACTGGCAGCAAGCGCGCAAAGCCGGCCTGCCAGTGGGCAATGACTTTGGCGAGTTTTACCGCGCGGTGGAATGGATGGGCTTGCAGCGCCACCTCAAAGTGCTTGGCATCTTTGCACGGCTCACACTGCGCGACGGCAAACCAAGGTATCTGCAGGACACGCCGCGCTTCATCCGGTACGCCCGCAACACCGCCGCGCGTTACCGCCAGCTCGGGCCATTCATGGTGCTGTTAGATGAGATTGAAGGCAACGTGACCCGCGTGGGGTACACGTTTTGAGCGCACGTTTTTACATTGACGCTCGCCTCACCAGTGGCGAGCCCTTAAGCTTGCCAGCGACTGCGGCAAGGCACGTACAAGTGCTGCGCATGCAACCCGGCGACAGCATCACGCTTTTCAATGCTGTCGGCACCCATGAAGGCGAGTTTGAAGCCGCCGTCACCCGCATGGGCCGCAGCGATGTAGACGTCACCATTGGCCACTACACGGCGACCGACCGCGAAGCCAAACGCGCCGTGCATCTGGCTGTAGGCATGCCGGCCAACGACCGCATGGACTGGCTGGTTGAAAAAGCCACCGAACTCGGCGTGACCAGCATTCAACCGCTGATGGCCGAACGCTCGGTGCTGCGCTTGAGTGGTGAGCGCGCCGAGAAAAAACTCGCCCACTGGCGCGCCATCGCTATCGCGGCCTGTGAGCAATGCGGTCGTAACCGCGTACCGGTGATTCACGCGGCGACCTCTTTGAGTCAATGGCTGAAAAGCACGGCCGAGCAAGCCAGCATCAGCCAACGACTACTGCTGTCGCTGCAAGGCGGCACGCAGCCGCTAGCCCAAGCCATTAACATCACAGACTCAACGCCCTTGCTATTCCTGAGCGGCCCTGAAGGCGGCCTAAGCCCAACCGAAGAAGCCGCAGCGCTTGCCAGTGGCTTCAAGCCCGTAACCCTAGGCCCGCGCGTGCTGCGCGCTGAAACCGCGCCGCTGGCCTGTCTTGCATTCCTTTCCCTGAAAGATCATTCATGAACCGCAACCTCTGGCTGCTGGCCCTCTGCCAGGGCCTATTCCTCACCAACAACATCACCTTCATCGCCATCAACGGCCTGGTCGGGCTGAGCCTGGCGCCGCTGGGCTGGATGGCGACCTTGCCTATCATGGGCTATGTCGTTGGCGGCGCGCTATCGACCGGGCTGGTGGCGCGCACGCAAAGCCGCTTTGGCCGCAAGACATCGTTCCAGCTCGGACTGGCGGTCGCGGTGGCATCTGCGTTGGTGTGCTTCTACGCCGCGTATAGCAAGGACTTCTGGCTGCTGGTGGCTGCCACCGTGCTGGCCGGTTACTACAACGCCAATGCGCATCTTTACCGCTTTGCGGCAGCAGAGCTGGCGCAGCCTGTGTTCAGGGAAAAAGCCATCTCGCTGGTGATGGCGGGCGGGCTGCTAGGTGCGGTGCTTGGCCCCTATCTGGCGACACGCACGCGCAGCCTGACTGATGTGCCATTCGCTGGCGCCTACCTTGCGCTGGCTGGTGTTGCGCTGCTGGCTATGGCGCTGCTGGCCTTCATTAAATTTGCACCGGCCCCGGTTCGAGCTGTGGGCGTAGCCAGCAACACCGGCAGGCCGCTGATGGAGATCATGCGTCAGCCCGTCTTCATTGTGGCGGCGGGCGCGGGTGCTTTGAGCTATGGCGTGATGAACCTGCTAATGGCCGCCACGCCGATTGCGATGCAGATCTGTAGCCTGCCGTTTTCAGACGCGGCTACCGTGCTGCAATGGCATGTGATTGGCATGTTTGCGCCGAGCTTTTTTACCGGCCACCTGATCAAGCGCTTCGGCACGCTGCCGATCATGGCAATCGGGCTGGCACTCAACATCGCTTGCGTCGCCATTGCCTTGTCGGGTGTCGAGTTCCAGCAGTTTGTTGTTGCACTGTTTTTGCTCGGGCTGGGCTGGAATTTCCTCTTTACCGGCAGCACCACACTGGCGCTGACAAGCTACAGGCCAGAAGAAAAGGACAAGGTGCAAGGTGCGCTTAATTTTTTCATTTTTGCGGTGCTAGCGGTGTCGTCACTGGCCTCGGGCGTGCTGGTCACAACCCAGGGCTGGGCGCTGTTAAACCTTGGCTCACTGTTGCCGCTGGGGCTGACAGGCGCAGCACTTTTGTGGCTTGCACTGAAGCGGCGGGGCGGACCGCTCAACCCGGCATACGGGCCATCACATGTGCCACCGCAGCGGTGAGCTTTTTGGCGTAGGGCACATGCAAAAATTCGTTCGGCCCGTGCGCGTTGCTCTTGGGGCCGAGCACGCCACAGACCATCATTTGCGCTTTCGGAAAGCCGATACTCAGCATGTTCATCAGCGGGATCGTGCCGCCCTGGCCTATGCTGCCGCAGGGCGCGCCGAAAAAGCTTTGTGACGCATCGTTGAGTGCGGTTTCAAACCACGGCACTGTGCCGGGCGCGTTCCAGCCGGTTGCGCCAGCACCGCCTTCAAAGGTGACTTTAGCCTGGTAAGGCGCGTTGTCTTCAAGCAGTTTTTTCAGCTCCTGCACCGCCGCGCCTGCATCCACCAACGGCGGAAAGCGCAGTGACAGCTTAAAGGCCGTGTAAGGCCGCAGCACATTGCCCGCGTCTTTAAATGCGGGAAAGCCTTCGGCACCCGTGACGCTTAAAGTTGGCCGCCAGGTGCGATTCAGCAGCGCCTCGACTGGGTCGGTCGTCATGGGCAGCGTGAGAGCGCTGGAACCCTCGCAGTCGTAGTGCGCCCAGGGAAAGCGCTGGTACAACTCGTCACCCAAAACAGCTGCTGTTGCATGGGCTTGCGCCAATCGGTCTGCCGGCACTTCACAGTAAAAACTTTGCGGCAACAGGCGGCCTGTTTTGCTGTCTTCCAGCCTGTCGAGCACCTGCCGCATGATGCGAAAGCTCGACGGCACCACGCCGCTGGCATCACCCGAATGCACGCCTTCGGTCAACACTTCGACCTTGAGCACACCGCCGCCCATGCCGCGCAGACTGGTCGTCAGCCAGAGCTGGTCGTAGTTGCCAGCGCCCGAGTCAAGGCACACCACCAGCGCCACATCACCCAGCCGCTTTTTAAGCGCATTGACGTAAGGCAGCAGATCGTAGGAGCCGCTTTCTTCACAGGTTTCAATCAGGCCAACGATGCGCGGGTGCGGCACGCCCTGACTCTTGAGCGCCTGCACAGCGGCAATGCTGGCATAGACCGCGTAGCCATCGTCAGCACCACCACGGCCGTACAACTTGCCGTCTTGGTACTTCGGAGTCCATGGGCCGAGGTCGCTGCGCCAGCCGTAGAACTCGGGCTGCTTGTCTAAGTGTCCGTACATGAGCACAGTTTGTTTTGAGTCTGCACGGGTTGCAGGAATTTCAAAAAACAATACCGGGGTGCGGCCATCGAGTTTGATGATTTCCAGCGTCAAGCCTTCGACCTTTTGCGCCTCAACCCAGGCTGCCGCATTGCGCATCACGGTGGCTATATAGCCATGCGCCGCCCAGTCGGCATCAAAGCTCGGCGATTTGGCCGGGATGGCGATGTAGTCGCTCAGCTGCTTGACGATGTCGCCGTCCCACTGCGCATCAATCTGCGCCTGGGCTGTGGTGGCATTCAACATGCTGGCGGGAATTTCGCGGTGCAGGGGTGCGTTCATGGAGCTCTTTCAAACTAATCATCGGATTGCCCTAACTCTACGCCTGTGCGAAAAAGCGCGCTACTAAGGGTTTTAAGGGTTTAACGCCTGCGTCGCCATCGCTTCACCAAGGCGAATGCTGTGGCCCGCTGCCCACTCAGGGTTAAATTGCAGTGGTGCTACTTGAGATTCCGGAAATAGCATCACCACGGTGGAGCCCAGTAAAAAGCGGCCCATCTCATCGCCTTTTTTGAGTGTTATGGCTGGTTGCGAGTCAGGATAGTCCCATGTCCTCACCGCCTTGCCGCGCGGCGGATTGACCACCCCGTGCCACACGGTCACCATGCTGCCGACGATGCTGGCACCCACCAGTATCAACACAAACGGGCCGCGTGCCGAATCGAAAACACAGACCACGCGCTCGTTGCGTGCAAACAAGCCGGGCACGCCGCGCGCGGTCACAGGGTTGACCGAGAACAAATCGCCCGGTACATAAATCATGCGCGTCAAACGGCCATCACATGGCATATGAATGCGGTGGTAGTCGCGCGGGCTTAAATAAAGCGTGGCGAAGCTGCCGTTTTCAAACTGCGTGGCCAGCGCTGCGTCACCGCCAACGACAGCGGTGGTCGAATAGCTGTGGCCCTTGGCCTGAAAGATCTGGTCGCGCTTGATGGCGCCAAACTGGCTGATGGCGCCGTCTACCGGACAGACCAGCGCGGCATTTGCAATCGGTCTTGCGCCGGGTTTGAGGGCGCGCGTGAAAAACGCATTGAAGGTCGCGTAGCTGGCAATGCTGGAGTCCAGCGCCTCATCCATGTTGACCTGGTACTTCGCCACAAAGCGGCGAATGATTTCAGTCGTGACCCAGCCACGCTCACGCGATGACACCCAGCCGGCGAAGGCTGTGAGGGCCTGTTGGGGCACAAGGTAATGCGGCAGTACGGCAAGGCGGTCAGAGTCAAACATCGTGCAGGGATTTTAGGCGGGCATCAATAGGGAGCCTTTCAACCTTCAATCATCCGCGCTGAAATTTAAACACCGCCCGACCCGCCCGCGCATTCGGCCAGAAGCGAATCTCTTTGCCGTCCTGTAGGCCGAACTGGTCGAGTATTTGCAGCTGGTTTTGCAAGGCCAGTGCCTCAAAATCTTGCATCGTTCCGACCCGGATATTGGGTGTGTCGTACCACTGGTACGGCAGAACCTTGGTCACTGGCATACGGCCGCGCAGCACGGCAAGCCTGTTTGGCCAGTGGCCGAAATTGGGAAAGGCGACGATGCCGATACGGCCAACTCGGGCGGTTTCAACCAGCATGACTTCGGCGTTGCGCAGGTGCTGCAGCGTGTCGATTTGCAGCACCACATCGAAAGAGCCATCGCCAAACATGGCCAGACCTTCTTCAAGGTTGAGCTGGATCACGTTGACACCGCGCGCCACGCAGGCCTGCACATTTGCGTCGTTGATTTCCACGCCATAGCCGGAGCAGCCGCGCTCGGCAATCAGGTGTGCCAGCAACTCGCCGGTGCCGCAACCAAGGTCCAGCACGCGCGAGCCGTGCGGCACCAGGCAGGCTATCGAGAGCAGATCAGCCGATGGCGCTAGCGTCATGTCAAGCGTCGGGTTCATGCCCGTACCTTGCTCTGAAAATAGGAGCGCACCACGCCCATGTAACGGGCATCGTCAAGCAAAAATGCATCATGACCATGCAGCGCATTTATTTCTGCATAGCTCACGTCGCACTGGTTGTCCAACAGCGCCTTGACGATTTCGCGGCTGCGCGCGGGTGGAAAGCGCCAGTCGGTGGTGAAGCTGACGAGCAGAAATTTGGCCGTGGCGGTGGCGAGTGCGCGGCTCAGGTCGCCATCAAATGATTTGGCCGGGTCGAAGTAATCGAGAGCGCGAGTTATCAGCAAATAGGTGTTGGCATCAAAATATTCAGCAAACTTGTCTCCTTGATAACGCAGGTAGCTTTCGATTTCGAACTCGACATCCTGGGTAGAAAACTTGATCTCCTGCCCTGACCGCAATTGCCGACCAAACTTTTCGTTCATCACGTCATCGCTAAGGTACGTGATGTGGCCAATCATGCGGGCGATGCGCAGGCCGCGCTTGGGCAGTACGCCTGCTCTTGCATAGTTACCGCCATTGAAATCGGGGTCGGTGACGATGGCGCGGCGTGCGACTTCGTTGAAAGCAATGTTCTCGGCGGTCAGGTTGGGTGCGCTGGCAACGATGATGGCGTGAAGCACGCGCTCGGGGTATTGCAGCGTCCAGCTGAGAGCCTGCATACCGCCCAGGCTGCCGCCCATCACGGCGGCCAGCGTTTGTATGCTAAGCGCGTCCATTAACCTAGCCTGTGCGTTGACCCAGTCCTGCACGGTAACCACCGGAAAATCAGCACCGTAAATTTGGCTTGTATCGGGGTTGATTTGCATCGGCCCGGTGGAACCAAAACAGGAGCCGAGGTTGTTGACCCCGATGACAAAAAACTGGTCGGTGTCTACCGACTTGCCGGGGCCAATCATGGTGTCCCACCAGCCTTCGGATTTGTCGATGCCCTTGCCTGCTTCATCCACATACACGCCTGCCACATGGTGCGATGCGTTGAGCGCGTGGCAGATCAGTACTGCGTTGGACTTGTCGGCGTTGAGCGTGCCGTAGGTTTCATAGCTCAGGTCATAGGCGCGAATAGCTGTGCCGCTTTGCAATGGCAGGCTGTCTGCAAAGTGCATGGACTGGGACTTGGCAACAAGGACGGCAGCAGGTAACAAGATTTAAATGGCCCGTAAAAAAACAAAACCCGGCATCGCTAAAAGCGAGTCCGGGTCTAGGGAGCGTCGTCTTTAGCGGTACTTTTTAAGCGCCCGCAAGCTGGCAAATCGGCGCTTTAGCCAGTATATCTTGCTACGCCGGTATGAAGAGCGCCAACAAGCCAAGCACAACAAAGAACAGCGCCGACACCACATGCACCACACGCAGCGACACCAGCCGGGTCACGCGCTCACCCAGGAAAACCACCGGCACATTCGCCAGCATCATGCCCAGCGTGGTTCCGACCACAACGCTGACCATCGCCTCATAACGCGCTGCCAGCATGACTGTGGCGATCTGCGTCTTGTCGCCCATTTCAGCCAGGAAGAACACGACCACTGTAGTGCCAAAAACGTCAAGGCGCGAGAGCGGTTTTTCAGCGCCGCCATCATCCAGCCTGTTGGGGATCAGCATCCACACCGCCATCGCCAGGAATGACGCGCCAAGCACCCAGCGCAGCGTTTTCGGACTGAGCATGCTGGTAACCCAGGCACCCAGCGCACCAGCCATGGCGTGGTTGGCAATCGTGGCCACAAGAATGCCCAACACGATCGGCCACGGCTTTTTGAAGCGGGCGGCGAGCACGAGGGCGAGCAGTTGCGTCTTGTCGCCCATTTCGGCAAGAGCGACGATGCCGGTGGAGACGAGGAAAGCTTCCATTTCAATACACTCCGGCCGGATAAAACCCATGACTGTACGCCCTCCCCGTCCCGGCCTCAAACGGAAGGAGATGCAGCAATCCAGCATTGCGCATGCCTTTGGCGCATTTCTTGCTTATATTTGGTGCAATTTGGTGATGTCCGCCAAAAACGCACCAAAACAATCATATTTATAAGACGAGGGACACATGGACGCACTAAAACAGGGCTCGGATGTCTTGTTCATCCTGTTGGGAGGCATCATGGTCTTGGCCATGCACGCCGGTTTTGCATTTCTGGAGCTCGGCACGGTCCGCAAGAAAAACCAGGTCAATGCGCTCGTGAAGATTCTGGCGGATTTTTCGCTGTCCACCGTCGTGTACTTCGTCGTTGGTTATGGCGTGGCCTATGGCACCAGCTTTTTTGTCGGCGCCGAAGATCTCGCCGCGAAAAACGGCTACGAGCTGGTCAAGTTCTTCTTTTTGCTGACCTTTGCCGCGGCCATTCCGGCCATCATCTCCGGGGGCATCGCGGAGCGTGCGCGCTTTTACCCGCAGTTGCTGGCCACAGCCGTGATCGTGGGTTTTGTCTATCCATTTTTTGAAGGCATTGTCTGGAACCAGAATTTCGGCGTGCAGGCCTGGATCAAGTCGCTGACCGGGGCCGAGTTCCATGACTTTGCCGGCTCCATCGTGGTTCATGCGGTCGGCGGATGGATGGCCTTGCCGGCCGTGATTCTGCTCGGCGCGCGCAGCAACCGCTACCGCAAGGACGGCGGCATCTCGGCGCATCCGCCGTCCAGTATTCCCTTTCTCGCGTTGGGCGCCTGGATGCTGACGGTGGGCTGGTTCGGCTTCAACGTCATGAGCGCGCAGACCATCGACAAAATATCGGGCCTGGTGGCCATCAACTCGCTGATGGCCATGGCGGGCGGCACGCTGGTCGCGCTGGTGCTCGGCAAAAACGACCCGGGCTTTGTGCACAACGGCCCGCTGGCCGGGTTGGTGGCCGTGTGCGCCGGCTCGGACCTGATGCACCCGCTGGGCGCACTGGTCACGGGGGGCATCGCCGGCGCGGTGTTCGTGCTGATGTTCACGCTGACGCAGAACCGCTGGAAGATCGACGACGTGCTGGGCGTCTGGCCATTGCACGGCCTGTGCGGTGCCTGGGGCGGTATTGCCGCCGGCATTTTTGGCAGCAAGGCTTTGGGCGGACTGGGCGGCGTGAGCCTGGGCGCGCAATTGATTGGCACCGTGATGGGTGTGGGCTGGGCACTGCTGGCGGGCTTTGCGCTCTATGGCCTGATCAAGGCGACCCTGGGGCTGCGCATGACCCCGGAAGAAGAATACGAAGGCTCCGACCTGTCGATTCACCGCATTGGCGCAACACCGGATCGCGAAGTCAACTGGTAAGCGACGGCCATTTAGTAGCGGTCCCTAGGTAATTACGATAGTTGCTTGACAAGCCGTTATCTGACACATAATGTACGGGTGTGAATGTCCGCATTCGCACAGGTTAGGTGATCGGTCAGTTTCGCGCGCTACAGCGGTACATATAAGATTTGTTGTGCTTTCGGGACCCCATCGCTTTTGTTGATGCATCCGCATCTTGTGTTTTAGAGGAGTCCCTTAATGGGCAACAAACTATACGTCGGCAATCTGCCGTATTCCGTTCGCGACGAAGACTTGCAACAATCTTTTGGCCAGTTTGGCGCTGTCACCAGCGCTAAAGTCATGATGGAACGCGATACCGGTCGCTCCAAAGGCTTTGGCTTTGTCGAAATGGGCAGCGATGCCGAAGCGCAGGCTGCAATCACCGGCATGAACGGCCAGCCTTTAGGCGGCCGCAGTGTCGTCGTCAATGAAGCCCGTCCAATGGAAGCTCGCCCCCCACGCACGGGTGGCGGCTTTGGTGGCGGCGGTGGTGGTGGTTACGGTGGCGGTGGCGGTGGCGGTGGCGGCGGTGACGGCGGTTTCCGCAGCCCATACGGCGGTGGTGGCGGTGGACGTTCCGGCGGTGGCGGTGGACGCGGCGGCTACTAAGCGTTCGTGTTTTAAAAGGCTTCAAGACTTCGGTTTTGAAGCCTTTTTGCTTTAAGACTTACGCGGCTTGCGCGCCCGCCCGGCCAGCGCCCTGTCAAACACGGCATTCGGCAGCAGCCGGAGCAGCTTGGCGACCACGCCCATCTGCCAGGGAATCACGCGGTAGCTGCTGCCCGCTTCAATGGTCTCAAACGCTTTGCCTGCAAACGCGCCCGGTCGCATCAGAAATGGCATCGAATAGCTGTTTTTCTGCGTCAGCGGCGTGTCGATATAGCCTGGGCAAATCGTCACCACTTTTAACCCACCCGCTTTCAGTTCGCCGCGCAGGCTTTCACAGTAGGCGATCAGCGCGGCCTTGCTGGCGCAATAGGCAGCATGCCCCGGCAGCCCACGAATACCTGCCACGCTGCCAATGCCGACCAGCGTACCCGAGCCGCGCTGCGTCATGGCTGCGATGAAAGGATGAAAGGTGGCCGCTGCGCCTATGTTATTGGTGGCAAAGGTTTGCTGCATCACATCAAGGTCTTCGCGCATCGCGCTGTCCATGCCAATGCTGATGCCGGCATTGGCAATCACCACATCCGGCACGCCCTGGCTGGCGATGCAGGCCTTTCCCGCCGCAACGATGCTGTCACTGGCTGCCACATCGGCGCTATAAATCTGATAGCTGCCTGCGCGCATTGACTGCGCATCAACCCATGCTTGAAGCTCTGCCGTCCGGCGTGCTGACAGCGCCAGCCGATACCCGGCCTGATAAAACCGCAAGGCTAAGGCCTGGCCTATGCCGCTGGAAGCGCCGGTGATGAAAACGAGTCTGGACATGCGGGCACCCCAGGTATTTTAAAAACTAGCGTTTCACCGTTGGCGCGGATGCCCCACTACCCGGACTTCTGGCCGCCGCTTTAGGATACAAAATACCTCTGACGCGCCCCTTCAAGTCAGCAACACCCGTCCGGTTGTTATAGGCAAAATCGTCGCCCGTGAACTGATCCGCACCCCGTGTCAACACCACCGGCAGGTGCGATTTGACGCGCTCTTCGTTGACATACGAATGCAGGAACTCGCCCTGAAATTCCATCCGCGGCAAGTCATTCCCGTCGGCATTTTTGGTGGCCTCGCGCACGACCCGCGCATTGCCCATCAGTTGCACCTCCGAGCCATCGCCGTTGGACAGGGCGCGCCTGCTGGTGGCGGTGACCAGCCGACCTTCCGCGCTGATGCTGCGAATACGCGGCTCGTCAATCTCCAGCGTATCGGTGTCAGGGTAATGCCGCGCTTCAATCCCATAGACCTCACTCTTGAGCAGACCGACTTCGTCAAAGGTTCTCATCGTGAACTTGCGCATGGTGTAGTCCGGCTCATGGCGCACGTCCTTGGTGCTCTCGGGTGTGCTGGCTCCAGGCGCATTGCTCACCAGCCAGTAAGTGCCCAGCACCAGCAGGCCCATCAGCACGACGGGTAGATAAATGGAAATGCTGTCCCACAGCCGCAGCGCCCGCGCCCACGGCCTGCCGAGAATGCGAACGGCGTTTTTCACTGACGTGCCGGTGTTCATTCGCCAAAGGCCTGCAACAATGCCGCGTATTGCCCGCTGGCCACCAGCAGCAAATCGCAAAACATGCGCGCTGCGCCGTGCCCACCGACGGCCTCGGTCACATAGTGCGCTGCGGCTTTGACTTCGGGGTGCGCATTGGCAGGCGCACAGCTAAACGCCGCGTGCCGCATCACGGCAAGGTCGGGCCAGTCATCGCCCATGGCCGCCGCGTGCGCCCAGTCAAACCCCAGCGCCGTCAATGTGCTTTCGGCGGCGGACCGTTTGTCCTCGGTGCTGAAATGCGTGTGGACTATGCCTAGCGCCTGTAGCCGATGCCGCAATGCAGGGCTGTCGCGGCCCGTAATCACCACCGGCGTGATGCCCGCTTTTTGCAGCAGCTTGAGGCCGTGACCATCGAGCGTGTTGAAGCGCTTAAGCGTTTCGCCATGTTCGGACATGTACAGGCCACCGTCTGTCAACACACCATCGACATCGAAAAAAGCAACGCGGATGCCTTGCGCTTTTAGCAGTAGTTCGGGCGCAAAGTTCAGTGTGGGAGTGATGACAGTTTTCATATGACCTTAGCGCGCATCAGGTCGTTGGTATTGAGCGCACCACACAAAACGCCGTTCTCGTCCACCACTAGCACACTGGTAATGCTGTGCAGCTCCATCAGCTCAACCGCCTCTACCGCAAGCGCATCGGCCCTCAAGGTGTGTGGGCTGACATGCATCACTTCGCCAGCCAGACTGCTGCGCAAGTCCACACCTTTTTCAACCAGGCGGCGCAAGTCGCCGTCGGTAAAGATGCCAAGCACCCGCCCCGCGCCATCCACCACGGCCGAGGCACCCAGGCCCTTGACGCTCATCTCGCGCATCAGGTCGGTAAAGCTGGTGCCTGCCAACACACGCGGCACCTGTTCGCCGCTGCGCATGACGTCGCTGACGTGTGTCAGCAGCTTGCGGCCCAAGGCACCGCCAGGGTGCGAGCGGGCAAAGTCTTCTTCTTTGAAACCGCGCGCATCGAGCAGGGCCACCGCCAATGCGTCGCCCAGTGCCAGTTGTGCTGTGGTGCTGGCCGTGGGTGCCAGATTGAGCGGGCAGGCCTCTTGCGCCACACTGCTGTCAAGCGTGACCTGCGCCTGCCGGGCTAGCGCCGATTGCAGGCCACCCGTGATGGCCACCAGCGGTACCCCCTGACGGCTCAGAACCGGCAGTATGGCGGTCAGCTCGGCGCTCTCGCCACTGTTTGAAATGGCCAGCACCACATCGACGCTTGTCACCATGCCCAGGTCACCATGGCTGGCTTCTCCGGGGTGAACAAACATGGCAGGGGTGCCGGTAGACGCCAGCGTGGCGGCGATCTTGCGGCCGATGTGGCCGCTCTTGCCCATGCCCATCACGACCACCCGGCCACGGCAGGCCAGCATGATCTGCACAGCGCGCGCAAACTCTGGCCCAACGCGGCTGGCGAGCCCCAGCACGGCTGCGGCTTCTATCTCAATGGTCTTGCGTGCAAGGGCTTGTGCCTGCTCTGCATTGAAATGGGAAACGTCAAAACTCATCACCGCATTCTATAGAGGCCATAGAGTAGAGGCCATAAAGGCACTGATACCATCGAAAGTATGAGCGCACTTGAACTGACCCTGCTATACCTGCTGGCCGCAGTGCTGGGTGTGGTGGCCTGCCGCTGGCTTAAATTGCCGCCCATGCTGGGCTACCTAGCCGTCGGTGTGGTGATTGGGCCGCACGCACTGGCGCTGTCGCAGAACGCCGAAGGGGTGCGCCACCTGGGTGAGTTTGGCGTGGTGTTTTTGATGTTTGTGATCGGACTGGAATTCAACCTGCCCAAGCTGCGCTCGATGCGTCGCCACGTGTTTGGCCTGGGCTTGCTGCAGGTGGTGCTGACGATTGTGCTGGCAACCATGGGCTCATTGTTTCTGGCCAGCATGGCACCCACGCTGTGGAAGATGGAATGGCAAACCGCGCTGGCACTGTCGGGTGCGATGGCCATGAGCAGTACGGCCATTGTCGTCAAGCTGCTGTCTGAGCGGCTGGAGCTCGAGTCCGAGCACGGCAAGCGCGTGATGGGTGTGTTGCTGTTTCAGGACCTGGCCGTGGTGCCGCTGCTGGTGGTGATTCCGGCACTTGGCGCGCCTGCCGACCAACTTTTTACCGCGCTGGCCGTGGCCGGCCTGAAAGCCACCCTGCTGGTCGGCCTGCTGCTCACCGGCGGGCAGCGCGTCATGCGCTGGTGGCTCACCATCGTGGCGCGCCGCAAGAGCGAAGAGCTGTTTGTGCTCAACCTGCTGCTGGTCACGCTGGCTTTGTCGTGGCTGACGGAGCTGGCTGGTTTGAGTCTTGCGCTGGGTGCCTTTATCGCCGGTATGCTGATCTCGGAAACCGAGTTCAAGCACCAGGTGGAGACCGACATCAGACCGTTTCACGATGTGCTGCTGGGCCTGTTTTTTATCAGCGTCGGCATGCTGCTGGACTGGCGCATTGTGCTCGAGCGCTGGCCGCTGGTGCTGCTGCTGGCAACGCTGCCGGTACTCTTCAAACTGGCGCTGGTCACTGGCCTGGCGCGCGCGCTGGGGGCGACGACCGGCGTGTCGCTGCGCACCGGCCTGTACCTGGCGCAGGGCGGCGAGTTTGGTTTTGTGCTGCTGATGCTGGCCAACCAGAGCGCACTACTGCCGCCCACGTTGCTCAATCCGATTTTGGCCAGCATGGTGCTGTCGATGCTGGCAACGCCCTTCATCATCATGTACAGCAACGCCATCGTGATGCGCCTGGTGTCCAGCGATTGGCTACAACAGTCGCTGCAGATGACCTCGATTGCGCGCAAGTCCATCAACACCAGCAAGCACGTCATCATCTGCGGCTATGGCCGTTGCGGGCAAAACCTGGGCCATCTGCTGGAGGCCGAAGGCATTCCCTACATCGCGCTTGACCTAGACCCGGACCGCGTGCGCCAGGCTGCGGCGGCTGGCGACTCTGTCGTGTTTGGCGACGCCGTGCGCCTGCAGTCCCTGATGGCGGCGGGCCTGGCACGCGCCAGCGCCGTGGTGGTGACCTACCTGGACACCGCCAGCGCCCTCAAGGTACTGACCAATGCGCGCGCCCATGCGCCCACGGTTCCGGTGATCGTGCGCACCGTGGACGACCATGATCTTGAAAAACTACGGGCCGCCGGTGCGACCGAAGTGGTGCCCGAAGCGATTGAAGGCAGCCTGATGCTGGCCAGCCATGCACTGGCGCTGGTTGGCGTACCCCTGCGGCGCGTGATTCGCGTGGTGCAGGAGCAGCGCGACGCGCGCTACAACCTGCTGCGTGGTTACTTTCGCGGCGCCGACGACGATACGGTCAACGAGCTGGATGAGGAGCGCCTCTCGACCGTCACATTGCCCCTTGGCATCAAGCCGGTTGGGCAGTTGCTGGACGCAGTGCTGCTGACAGCCAGTGGCGTTCGCGTGGTCAGCCTGCGGCGCAGCAACGGGCGGGTGGCCAGCGTCCATGACGACACCGTGCTGGAAGGCGGCGACACGCTGGTGCTGTCAGGCAAGCCTGAAGCGCTGGCGATGGCAGAGAAAAAACTTTTGCGCAGCAAGTAATCCCATTCCCAGATCGATAGGAGATTAGGCGCGGATTATTGGGGGTAGAGTTAGGCCTCGCACCTTTCGCGAACACTTAACCGGAGTACGCCATGACATGGTTTGACGGATTTGAGCAGCGCAGCTTTGAGGTGAATGGCGCGTCCATCAACGCGCGGTTTTCGCACCCCACGTCCGGTGATGCGCTGCGCCCTGCGCTGCTGCTTTTGCACGGCTTTCCACAGTCGCATGTGATGTGGCATCGCGTGGCAAAACAGCTTGCCAAGAATTATTTTCTGGTCATGCCTGACTTGCGTGGCTATGGCGACTCATCCAAAACGCCGGGCCTGCCGGATCACAGCAATTACAGCAAGCGCAACATGGCGCATGACATGGTGGCGGTGATGGACGCGCTGCATGTCGGCGACTTCTTTTTGTGCGGCCATGACCGGGGTGGCCGCGTGGCACACCGGCTGGCGCTGGACTATGCGGCCCGCGTCAAAAAGCTCTGCGTGATTGACATCGCGCCTACGCTTGACATGTATGACGGCGCCAGCATGAGCGCGCCCTACATGGACTTTGCGCGGGCCTACTACCACTGGTTTCACATGCTGCAGCCCGCGCCGCTGCCCGAGATCATGATGGGAGCCAACCACCTGGAGACCGCTGTGGCCTACCTGCACGCCAAACTGGGCGGCTGGGGCAGTGCAGGCCTTGGCTACATCGAGCCGCAGGCGCTGGCTGAATACGAACGCTGCTTTTGCAATGCCGAGGCACTGCACGCGGCCTGCGAAGACTACCGCGCCAGCGCCGGCATTGATTTAAAGCACGACCGTGAAAGCCGCGAGCATGGCCACAAGATAGCCTGCGATTTGCTGGTGCTGTGGGGCGAACGCGGCGTGGTCAATCGTTTGTTTGACCCGTTGGCCTTGTGGGGTGCGCAGTGCAATGGCGAGCTAACAGGTCACACCATGCAAGCCGGGCACTTCATACCCGAAGAGCAGCCTGATGCGGTTGCGCAGGCGTTGCAGCGGTTTTTCAATTAACCCGCAGCGTTTCAACTTTCGGCCCCATGGTTTTCCACAACTCGCGCAGGTCATAGACCGCCCATATCGCTTCGCCAAACGCATTCAGCCGGGCAATGCTAGTACTGGGCGCGCCGTCTTCGCTGAGGGGTGAAATTTCGGCTGCTGCGTTGTCGTCTTCAGTCATGGCGACGATGGCATCCAGCGCTTCGTTCAGCCACTTGGCGACATCCTTGTCGCGCGGTGTGGCCCACTCGTCGGGCCAGCTTTCAACGGCAAACATGAAGCCAAGCGCCCACACTTGCGCGAAGGCGGGCAGCAACTCGTCATGGTTGTCATCCTTGAACGCGGCTTGCTCATCAGGTGTCATCTCGGCCACTGCACCGCGTATGTCGATGACTTCGGGGTGGTAGCAGTTGTCGTCTTCAAGTGACTCGACTTTTGCATCGAGTGCAGTGGCAACCTCAGCCCAACGCTGCCCCCAAAGTGTGAGGAAGCGCTCCCGTTGCGTAGCGTCGGCAAACCAGCCGCCTTCGGTTTCAGGCTCTTCACCTTCACCAGGTGTTGCCAGCAAAACGGGCAGGTATTCGTCGGCAGCGATGGACCGACGTGAGCAGATGACTGCCGCCATAAAACCTTCACAAAACTCCCACTCCGGGGTTTCGTCATAACGGGTACGCAGGTCGTCAAGGATGGCATCGAGCTCATCGAAGGCTTCGATTTCAAGGAAAGGGGCGATAACGGGGACGATAAGGGGGTCAGAATTCATGGAACAGGGATGGCTGAACGACACGGGGCGCTCTTATGATGCAAAGTGTATCTGCCGCGCAAGATCCACCACGCAAGAACTCGTCTCGCGCATCTGTGATCAGCCGAACTTTCCCGGCGCAATGCGACGCGCTTCGGTCAAAACTTCCTCAAGCGAAAACGTTTCCGATTCGCCTCGCTTGTGCGCCTCGACGCGGCGTTTGATTTCCCGATTCCAAGCCTCCTCGACCTCGGGTTCGGCGGGTTCCACAAGAGTCTCCAGCAACAATTCCACAAGGCGCTCGCGCTCCTGTGGCGATAAAGAGCGACCGCGCTCTACAAGCTCAATAACGGTGTCGTGCATGGCTACCCCCAAGGCGTTTGATCACAGCTTACCGCCGTCTGACCCAAACAACAGGCGCAATGTTTCTCGTGACGCCTAACGTGATGTAGATCGTCGGATAAAACCGGCAGCCCACACCCCAAAGGACTGCGCCGCCGACTCGCAAGCCGCAGTATGACATCGCTCATGCGGAGTCGAGGAGTTATTGGGCTGTGGGTGCTTTTATGCTACCGGGTGCGCCAGGACCCACTCACGCATGGCATCGTTGACGCGGGTTTGCCAGCCTCGGCCGGTGGCTTTTAATGCCGCCAGTACGTCGGGGTCAAACCGAATAGCCGTTTGTATTTTGGTATCTAGCTTGGACGTGCCCACGGGGCGACCTCTGCGTCTGGCCTTGATGACTTCTGGCGAGTGAATATTGGCAAACTCGCCGCGTTTAGCCTGACGGATGGACTCAAGCACGTCAGCTGCAAACTGCGTCATCTCTGCGTCCATGCTGGCCACTGGTTTAGTTGAGTTGTTCATCAATAGCTGCCTTCCACTGTTTCAAAATAGCCGTGGGCATGTTGTCAAATTTGGCCTTGGCGTAGACCACCACCAAAGCAAGATCGCCTTGCGCAAGCCGGGTGAAGTAAATCACTCTTGCGCCGCCGCGTTTGCCCATACCAGCACGGCTCCAGCGCACCTTGCGCAAACCGCCTGCCCCGGGAATGACGTCACCCACTTCGGAGTTGACTGAAATCCAATCGACAAAGGCCTCTCGTTCGTCATCACTCCAAACTTGGGCGGCGTAATGCAGAAACAAAGGGGTTTCAATGACCGTCAACATTATTTAATTGTAGAACCAATTAATTTAATTGTCAAAACCATCGGAGGGGTAGCCTGTAGCCACATAAGTGCCCTAAATTAAATAGCTGGTTGCGCCCTTACTTCAAGGGCTAGAAGTCTTTTTTTCATTGCGAGTACGGCTTTATCCTTGCTTAAAAGCATGGCTTTGTGGGTCACGGCAAGGTCAATGAACTTCTGGTCGTCTGCATCGCTGCAGGTCACGCTGGCTTTCGGGGCGACAGCAACGATGCGCGCATGTTTGTCGAAAACTGTCAGTACGTCGTCGGCAAGCAGTTTGTCAAAAACCAGTCGCGTCACGATTTGCGGGTAGGCCAGCACCCGGGCCAGCTCGTCGCGCATCGGCTGGGTGGCTAGCCAGTTGAGCTGGTTTGCGCCTGTAGCACCTGTTCCATCTAGCGCGTGTTGCAGCGCTGTGGTTGCTGGGTCTTTGAAAACGAGCAGGTCGAGGACTATGTTGGTGTCTATGACGATGAGGTTTTTCTCGGCGCTGGTCATTCGACCCCAATTTTTCGCCGCGCCGAACCAGCCACCATGTCAAAGCGGAACAGGCGGCATTCGATCGGGCCGTTCCACATCGGCACGCGGCGCGATTCTTTCAGGCGCATCTTGTTCGGCAGCTTGAGGTCTGGCGTGAGCACGTGGGCGGTCCAGCCAGCGTAGTTTTTCTTCCAGTGCGTGGCAAGTTGCGAAAAGAAGTCGGACACCTCTTCACCGGTTTCTGTGACCGCTCGCTCGCGTGCAGGGTTCTGGCCGCGCTGTGAAGGTTGCGAGGGTTGTGCGGAAACACCCGCAACACCGGCCACCTCCATACGCTCGCCATACGGCGGATTGAGCAGCATCACGCCGGCGCTGCCATCAGCAGTGGGCGGCAACCGTTGCAAGGCATCACCGCCCCTGAACTGCACGGCGTTGGCCACGCCCGCGCGCTCGGCATTGCGCTCGGCAAAGTCCACCATCCGGAAAGACACGTCGCTGCCAAACACCGGAGCGGTCGGCTCCGTGATGGCGGACTCGGCCTGGTCTAACAAGCCTTCCCAGACATGCGGCTGGAAGGGTAAATACTTTTGAAAGGCAAAGCGGCGATTGATGCCGGGTGCGATGTTGCAGGCAATTTGTGCGGCTTCAATCGCAATCGTGCCGGAGCCGCAGCACGGGTCATACAGCGGCACGCCTTGCTTGCACATCTCGTTCCAGCCGCTAGCTGCAATCATGGCGGCGGCGAGTGTTTCTTTCAGCGGCGCATCGCCCTTGTCTTCACGCCAGCCGCGTTTGAAAAGCGGCTCGCCCGAGGTGTCGATGTAGATGGTGACGCTATCGACCGTCAGATGCACGTAGATGCGCACATCGGGCCAGCGCGTGTCAACGTCGGGACGCACATCGTTGAACTTGGCGCGAAAGCGGTCGGCAACCGCGTCCTTGATTTTGAGAGCTGCAAAGTTCAGGCTGGTCAGCGGGCTGTGCTGCGCGGTGATCTCGACCTTGAAGGTCTGTTTGGGTGTAAACCAAATCTCCCACGCCACGCTGGCTGCGGCGTTATAAAGGTCTTGCTCACTGCGGTACTGGTTGTGCGCCAACTCAATCAGCACGCGCTGGGCCAGGCGGCTGTGCAGATTGAGCTGCAAGGCTTCACGCCATGAGCCCTGCAACTGCACACCGGCCCGCCAAGCTTTGCCGTCAATACCGGTGATGCGTTTGACCTCAGTGGCTAGCAGTGCCTCAACACCAGCGGCGCAGGGTAAAAATAATTGGAGTTGACTCATAAGGGCGCAGCTACAAAGATCTACGCAGATGGGTGGGCGCGATACGCAATGCTTCACGGTATTTTGCCACTGTACGCCGCGCGCATTCAATGCCCTGCTCTTTCAGCATTTCAGAAATCTGGTTGTCACTGAGTGGTTTTTTCAAGCTCTCTGACAAGACGAATTGTTTGATAAGTGCCCGCACTGCCGTGCTTGATGCATGGCCACCGGTTTCGGTGCCAAGAGCTGATCCGAAAAAGTATTTCAGCTCAAACGTGCCGAACGGCGTGTTCATGTATTTGGCTGTGGTGACACGCGAAATGGTGGACTCGTGCAGGCCCAGCTCGTCGGCAATCTCGCGCAGCACCAGTGGGCGCATGGCTAACTCGCCATGGCTGAAAAAGTTTTTTTGCCGCTCGACAATCGCCGTACTGACGCGCAGTATGGTGTCAAAGCGCTGCTGGATGCTCTTGATAAACCAGCGTGCCTCCTGCAGGCGCTGCTGCAACGCCTGCCCGCCCTGACCCTTGTGCTGCTTGAGCGCATTGGCATAAATGTCGTGTACCCGCAGGCGCGGCATCACGTCGCTGTTCAGCGTGACCTTGAAGCCCCGGCCTGCCTTGACGACGATGACATCTGGCACGACAAGGTTGCGCTCAACACTCACAAAGCGGCGGCCCGGCTTGGGGTCGAGCCGACCTATCACGGCAATCGCGCCTTTGATGACCGTATCGGGGTAGCCGCACAGCTTGGCCAGGCGCTTGACATCGCGCTTGGCAAGCAGCTCTATGGGCTGCTTGCAGATGGCCATGGCGGCGCGCGTTTCATCACAGTCCTTGCAGTCAAGCAATTGCAGGCCCAGGCATTCAGCAAGATTGCGCGCGCCCACACCGGCAGGCTCCATGTGGTGCAGCAGCTTGAGCGCCATGGAAAAGTGTTGTTCCAGCTCTTCAAGCTGGGCCGTATCGCCCTTTGCCTGATTTACCAGGCCGGAGGCCAGAGATGCCAGGCTGTCTTCAAGGTAACCATCATCGTTCAGCGACTCGATCAAAAAATGCAGGGCTGCGCGGTCAATGCTTGACAGGCGCAAACTGAGCGACTGCCGATGCAGGTGGTCTTGCAGTGACTCGTGGCTGCGGGCCAGATCCGATGCCTCGGTATCGCCCTCATCATTATTATTTTTGCGGGCCGGTGCTTCGCCACCCCATTCGCTGTCGTCGGCTGCGGACTCGACCGAGCCGTCGCCTTCCCAGCTGTCTTCCAGTTTGGGCTCAAGGCTTATTTCAGGCGTGGTTTCAGACTCATTTGAGGCTGTAGTGCTTGATTCATGCGCAGGGCCAGCTATCGAATCAGTAGCTGACTCGAACTCCTGAATGGCCTGGCTAACAGGTGTGTTGACATGCTCCAGTCCAAACTCTTCCCGCGCCGCAGCCTCTTCGGACAATTCGAGAAACGGGTTTTCGTCGAGCATCTGTTCGACCTCCTGGCTGAGTTCCAGCGTCGAAAGCTGAAGCAGACGAATCGACTGTTGCAACTGCGGCGTGAGCGCCAGATGCTGCGAAATGCGCAGCGATAGACCCTGCTTCATCACATCCTGAAGTGTTCGCCCAAATAGACGCGGCGCACATCGGCGTTATTCACAATCTCTGATGGTGTGCCTTTGGCCAGCACATGGCCGTCGCTGATGATGTAGGCGTGGTCGCAAATGCCCAGCGTTTCGCGCACGTTGTGATCGGTTATCAGCACGCCAATACCGCGCGATTTCAAAAATCCGATGATGCGCTGGATCTCGATCACGGCAATCGGGTCAATGCCGGCAAAGGGTTCGTCGAGCAGAATAAAACGTGGCTGGGTCGCCAGCGAGCGGGCGATCTCGACGCGGCGGCGCTCACCGCCTGACAGTGACAGCGCGGACGAGTCACGCAGATGGTCTACCCGCAGGTCTTTCAGCAGCGCATCCAGTCGCTCGTCAATGACGACTAGGGCCAGCGGCTTGCCCTCATCATCCAGCTGCAGCTCGAGTACAGCGCGCACGTTTTGCTCAACCGAGAGTTTGCGAAAAATCGATGCCTCTTGCGGCAGGTAGCTCAGGCCGAGGCGGGCTCGGCGGTGAATCGGCATGTGCTCAATCGAGTTGCCGTCAATCGTGATCTCGCCCGCATCAGCCCGCACCAGGCCCACAATCATGTAGAAAGATGTCGTCTTGCCCGCTCCGTTGGGGCCGAGCAGGCCCACCACCTCGCCGCTTTGCACGGCCAGCGAGACATCCTGCACCACCTTACGGCTGCCATAGGATTTTTGCAGCCCGGTCGCCACCAGTCGGCTGGGCCCTGGCGTTTCGCTGGCGGCGAGAATGGCCGAGGCCTCTGCTGCACCGATTGCGGCGCTGGCGTTTGAAAATCCCTGCTCCATTTCAGCCTTACTTCTTGTCGCTTGCGCCCAGCGCGGGGCTTGAGCGCAGGCTGGGCGAAGAGCCGACGGCTGGCGTTGCAACGGCAGCACTACCAGCAGCCGGCAGCGCATTGCGCGGCGACAGCAGCGAGCGGACGCGGCCAGTCGGGTTGGTGAGCGAGCGGTTTTGCGGACCGCCATCAACCTTGAACACGTCGGTCACGTTGTCGTAACTGATCTGCGAGCCGGTTGACTCATCCGCCAGTACCGCACCCTTGTAGCGGCGCAGCACCGCCTGGCGGATGAATTTGACAACGTCAGTACGGCTGTCGTACTCAATCCGCTCGCCCTCGCCTTCAATAAATTCGTCCAGGCCTGCGCGTTTTTTACGGTAAAAAGCCAGCTTGCCGGGGGCGGCCAGCACGCTGGCCTTCTGGTAGCCCGCGGGGTCTTGCTCCACATCGACGCGCCCGCCGCGGATGATGATGCTGCCCTTGGTAATGACCACGTTGCCCGTAAAAACGCTGGTTTGCTTCAAATCGTCGTAGCGCAGGGCATCTGACTCTGCGTTCATGGGCATGTCCCGATCCGGCGTTTCGGCCCGGGCAGAACACAGGGCAAACGCTGCAGCGGCGCAGGCGGCGATCAATAGGGACTGTGGGTATTTCATAAAGGCACGAATCTTGCTGCTTGTAGTTGTTTTTGATTGTAGCCACCCCATGCTGACTAATCGCCCCCAACCAGCGGCGATAGCGGTCTTGCTAATAAAAAACCCGCCGGATCAGGGCGGGTTTCAGTGCGTAAAAAAGCTTTATTTGCTTTTTCGAACCATGCCAACCAAGTAATCAGTCACCCCCAGTGCGCGCTCCATGCTGCCGGCCTGGGTGCCGTCGGTGTAGAAGCGGCCGGCAATGCCAAGGGCCGGAACGCCCCGCACCTTGTACTGGTCCTGCAACTGCGTGGCCTTGCGCACCTTGGTGACGATGAAGAAGGAGTTGTAGGCTTCGACAAACTTGGCCTTGTTGATGCCCTGCTTTTCAGCCCACGCCGTGATCTGGTCGGCATTGGCGAGTGCTTGCCGCTCGAGGTGGATGGCGTTGAAGACCTTCATCTGCAGTTCATCGACCTTGTCCATGCTTTCAAGCACGTAATACAGGCGTTGCTGCGGCTCAAAGGCTGGCTTGAACGACACCGGCACGCGCCGGATGGCCACGTCTTTCGGCTGCTTTTTAATCCAGCTTTCCAGTTGCGGCTCGAAGGCGTTGCAGTGCGAGCAGCTGTACCAGAAGAACTCGACCACCTCGATCTTGCCGGCAGGTGCCTCAGTGGGCGCTGCTTTGTCCAGCGTGAGGTAGTCGGTACCTTCCTGGGGCGCTTTGCCCTGCGCCAGCGCCGCGCCAGAAAACCCGAGACTGGCGGCTGCAGCGCTTGCTGCCGCCGATATTGAAAACTCACGTCGTTGCATTGATTTCTCTCCTGAATCTCTCAAACATGGTGTGTTGGACACCCTGTAACAAAAAAGTTCAAAGCCGATTTTAGGGCGCTTCAGCGCTGCACCCGCACTAGCGCGGTTTCAATCGCGTTGCTGTCGAGCTTTTCCTTGGTTTTATCGGCATCGTCTTTTTTGTCAAATGGACCCAAGCGTACGCGGTAAACGGTTCTGCCAGATTGCTCACGCTCTGTCACCTTGGCTTGATACCCCATCAGTGACAGCTTGGCGCGCTGCTGCTCGGCATCTTCAGGCGTGCGGAAAGCACCCGTCTGAATGAAGTAGCGGAAAGGATCGGCACCAGCGCTGGCCACGGCAGTATCTGGCTTGTCTGGCTTGGGGGCTGACTTGGCCTTTGCCAGGTCACCCAGCGGGTCGTTTGAAAGCGCTGCTTTGGCAGTACTCGGGGCATCTGCTGCTAACGCTGCATTTTCTGCCGGGGGCGCAGTGCCTACCGAGCCAGAGGCTACAGCAGAAGGGCGGGCCGGATTTTTACCCGCCAGCGAGGTGTTCGGATTCCAGTCCTTGTTCTTTTTGGCTTCAGCGGCATCGTTTTCAGCGCTGTGCGACTGGCTTTTGTTCGAAAATGGTATGGGCACCTTGGTCACGTAAACCGCCACTGCCAGCGCCGCACCCAGGCCCAGCAGAGCGCCAATGATGATGCCCAGCAGCGTGCCGCCGCGTTGTTTGTTCATAGTCAGCATTGTGATTTTGGTCGAGTGCGTCATTCTGAGGCCATCTTTTGTGGATTCACATTTTGCGGGGCGCGCTAACACCCAGCACAGCCAAGCCATTGTGCAACACCTGCGCGGTCGCCGCGACCAACGCCAGGCGCGCGGTTTTAAGCACCGCATCGTCCACCAGAATACGCTCGGCATCGTAATAGCTGTGGTAGCAGGCGGCCAGCTCGCGCAGGTAAAAGGCCACGTCGTGCGGTGCAAACCCGCTGGCGGCGTTGGTCAGCATGTCGGGGTATTTGGCGATCAGCAGCATCAGCGCTTGCGCCTGCGGGCTGTCCAGGGGCGACAGGTCAGCGCCCTTCAGGTCTGCCACCTCGCCGCCCCAGTTTGACAACACCGAGCAGATGCGCGCATGGGCGTACTGCACGTAATAAACCGGGTTCTCGTTGTTCTTGGCCAGCGCGAGGTCGATGTCGAAGATGTATTCGGTATCGGGCTTGCGGCTGAGTAAAAAGAAGCGCACGGCATCGGTGCTGGTCCATTCGATCAGGTCGCGCAGCGTCACATAGCCGCCAGCGCGTTTTGAAATTTTCACCTCAATGCCCGCGCGCACCACGCGCACCATGGTGTGCAGAACATAGTCGGGGTAGCCCTGGGGCACGCCTGCGCCAGCAGCTTGCAAGCCAGCACGCACGCGCGAGATGGTGCCGTGGTGATCCATGCCCTGGATGTTGATGGCGCGGCTGTAACCGCGCTCCCATTTGGCAAGGTGGTAGGCCACATCAGGCACAAAGTAGGTGTAGCTGCCGTCGCTCTTTTTCATCACGCGGTCTTTGTCGTCGCCATAGTCGGTGGACTTGAGCCACAGCGCGCCGTCCTGCTCGTAGGTCTTGCCGGCGATTTTCAGTTTGGCGACGGTCGCCTCAACCCGGCCCGAGCTATACAAGCTCGACTCAAGGTAATAGTTGTCGAACTGAACCGAGAAGGCCTTCAAATCTAAATCCTGCTCGTGCCTCAAATAGGCAACCGCGAATTGGCGAATCGAATCAATGTCACGAATATCACCTGATGCGGTGAACTCACGGTCATCAGACTTGACGGTTTTTTTAGCCAGAAAATCGTCTGCGATGTCGGCAATGTAGTCGCCGTTGTACGCCGCCTCCGGCCAATCTTTGTCGCCCGGTTTAAAGCCTTGCGCACGTGCCAGGGTGCTGATTGCCAGTGTCTGGATTTGCACGCCCGCATCGTTGTAATAAAACTCGCGGTACACCTGCACACCTTGTGTCACCAACAGCTTGCAAATCGCATCGCCCAGCGCGGCCTGCCGGCCATGGCCGACATGCAACGGCCCGGTTGGGTTGGCCGATACAAACTCGACGATGATTTTTTCATCGCTGATGGGTTTGACCCCGTATTGCGCACCAGCGTGCAGTACTTCACGTACTGTTTCCTGTTTAGCAACCGCTTTGAGTTTGATGTTGATAAAGCCGGGGCCGGCAATTTCAATCGCCTCAACCCAGCGTTCAAACACCGGGCTGGCAAGCAATATCGCCTTCAAACCCTCGGCGACCTGGCGCGGGTTCTGATTCAGCCCCTTGGCCAGTTGCATGGCTGCGGTACAGGCGAAATCGCCATGCGCAGCCACCTTGGGTGATTCAAGCGCGGCCTTCTCACCAGCGCCGGGGGAAAGCTGTTCCAGGCCGACAGCCAAAGCCACAAGCAAGTCATTTTTTATCGAGAGCATGAGCTGATTTTACGGTTAACGCAGTCAACCCAAGGTCATCCACCAGTATGATGAGCTTACGCACCATGACAAACCGCACTAATTGCCACCGACTGCAAGTCGCGACCAACCTGTATCAATTCATAGAAGACAAGGTGCTGCCGGGCAGCGGCGTCACCAGCGCCATCTTCTGGCAGGGGTTCGATGCGCTGGCACACGACCTGGGGCCCAAAAATGTGGTCCTGCTCCAAGAGCGTGACCGCTTGCAACTGGAAATGGATGCCTGGCACAAGGCAAACCCGGGCCCGATCAGCGATATGCCGGCTTACCGCGCTTTCCTGAAACAAATTGGCTACCTGGTCCCGGTTACGGGCACGGTGCAATGCGACACCATCCAGGTAGACGAAGAACTGGCCAAACTGGCGGGCCCGCAACTGGTGGTGCCGCTTCTGAATGCCCGTTATGCCCTCAACGCCGCCAATGCACGTTGGGGCTCGTTGTACGACGCCCTGTATGGAACCGATATGATCAGCGAGACGAATGGCGCCGAGAAGGGCTCGCGCTACAACCCGGTTCGCGGCGCCAAGGTGATTGAATACGCCCGCTATGTTCTGGACCGCATCGCCCCTCTCGCCAAGGGATCACATATTGATAGCACGCTATACAGCGTTCAAAACGGAAAACTCTGTGTCCGTCTCAAAGATGGCGCGACCACCGAACTGCTTCAAAATACCAAATTCATAGGCTACCAGGGCAGTGCATCTGGAGCGTCGTCCATCTTGCTGCGCAACAATGGACTTCATATCGACATCCAGATCGACCGTAGCACGCGCATTGGGAAAAGCGACGCGGCCGGCATCAGTGACCTGATTGTCGAGGCGGCGCTGACCACCATTTTAGACCTGGAAGATTCGGTAACTGCCGTGGATGCCGATGACAAGATACTCGGGTATGAGAATTGGCTGGGCATCCTCAAGGGCACGCTGACCGAAGAAGTCACCAAGGGCAGCAAGACCTTCACTCGCCGCCTCAACACCGACCGCAGCTACCATCGCGCTGCGGGCGGTGAGGTCACCCTGCCCGGACGCTCATTGCTGTTTGTCCGCAACGTTGGGCATTTAATGACCAACCCGGCCATTTTGTATGGCGATGGCTCCGAGATTCACGAAGGCATCATGGATGCAGTCATCACAGTGGCGATTGCCCTGCACGACCTGACGCCATCCAAAGGTAAGGCCATTCGCAATTCGCGCAAGGGCTCCATTTACATCGTCAAACCCAAAATGCATGGCCCGGTTGAAGTGGCCTTCGCAACAGAACTTTTCAGCCGGATTGAAGCGCTGCTGGGGCTGAAGGAAAACACGGTCAAGCTTGGCATCATGGACGAGGAACGCCGCACCAGCGTGAATCTGGCAGCCTGCATCGAAGCCGCCAAACACCGCGTGGCGTTCATCAACACCGGCTTTCTGGACCGCACCGGCGACGAGATTCACAGCGCCATGCATTCCGGGCCAATGATCCGCAAACCACTGATGAAGAACTCAAACTGGCTTCGCGCCTATGAGTTGAACAACGTCCTGATCGGTCTGGCCTGCGGGCTACGGGGCCGTGCCCAGATCGGCAAAGGCATGTGGGCCATGCCTGATTTGATGGCCGACATGATGAAACAAAAAATTGTGCACCCACAAGCCGGCGCCAACACCGCGTGGGTACCCTCACCCACGGCCGCCACGCTGCATGCACTCCACTACCATCAGATAAATGTGGCCGAACTGCAGGAAAGCATGGAAAAATATGTCCATACCGCAAACGCCAAGATGCTGGAAGAAAAAATCCTGGATACCATTCTGCAGATTCCGACAGCGTTGGTCCCTTTCTGGACAGCGGCCGAAATTCAGCAGGAACTCGACAACAACGCGCAGGGCATTCTGGGCTACGTGGTGCGCTGGGTCGACCAGGGCGTGGGCTGCTCCAAGGTGCCGGATATCCACAACGTGGGCCTCATGGAAGATCGCGCCACGCTGCGAATCTCCAGCCAGCACATCGCCAACTGGCTGCTGCATGGCGTGACCAACCTGAAACAGGTGAACGCCACTTTCCAGCGCATGGCCGCCGTGGTGGACTACCAAAACTCGGGCGATCCGCTGTACAGACCGATGGCCGGCCACTTCAAAACCTCAGCCGCGTACCGGGCCGCGTGTGATCTGGTCTTCAAGGGACTGGAGCAGCCTAGCGGCTATACCGAGCCGCTGCTTCATGCTTGGCGCTTGAAGGTGAAGGCGGGGACAGCCTGATCGGCGATCAGGCAGCCAGTGCAGATTCCAGTGCATCAACAAACATTGCCGCCACATCAAACCCGGTCTGATCAAAAATTTCCTGAAAGCAGGTCGGGCTGGTCACATTGATCTCGGTCACGCAGTCACCAATCACGTCAATACCTACCAGTAACAAGCCGCGCGCCGCTAGCACCGGGCCAATCGCCTCGGCAATCTCGCGGTCTCGCTTTGACAGCGCCTGGGCTACGCCTTTGCCGCCAACTGCCAGGTTGCCGCGCACCTCACCGCCCTGCGGAATGCGCGCCAGGCAGTGCGGCACCGGCTTGCCGCCTATCACCAGCACGCGCTTGTCGCCGAGCGCAATCTCGGGCAAAAACTTTTGCACCATCACGCTTTGCGCGCCGTTTTTATTCAGCGTTTCAATGATGCTGCCGAGATTCAGGCCATCATCCCTGACCCTGAAAATCCCCATGCCACCCATGCCGTCCAGCGGTTTCAAAATGATGTCGCGGTGCTCGGCCTGAAAGCGTTTGATGTCACCCGCATCGCGCGTGACCAGCGTCGGGCCGGTGAACTGCGGGAACTCCATGATGGCGAGTTTTTCAGGGTGATCGCGCAACGCGCGCGGCTTGTTGAAAACTTTTGCGCCCTCGCGTTCGGCTTGCTCCAGCAGGTGGGTGCTGTAGAAAAACTCGCTGTCAAACGGTGGGTCTTTGCGCATCACCACACAGCCAAAATCCTTGATCGCCTGCGGACGCTGGTTGGGGTGTTGCTGCTCTGCGGTAAACCAGCTAGTTGGGTGGCCGGTGAGCGTGATGTCACGCACCAAGGCGGTCACGAACCCACCTCGCTCCCACATGATGTCTTTGGTCTCGCAGGTGCTGATGCGGTGGCCGCGTTTTTGCGCCTCGCGCATCATCACGAAGGTGCTGTCTTTGTAAATCTTGAACGATTCAAGCGGGTCGGCAACGAAGAGTAGGTTCATGGCTTTGATGGGTTGGTCTGCTTTGTGAAAGTAATCAAGGCGGTCTCGTATTGTGCACATTGCTGCTGGCGATCACACCGCCGCCCAGGCAAACCTCGCCGTCATACAGCACGGCCGATTGGCCGGGTGTAACGGCCCACTGTGGCTCTGCAAAGGTCAGCTCGCATTCGGTGGGGCCAAGGTTGCGCACCTCGCAGGCTGCGTCCGCCTGCCGGTAGCGGGTCTTCGCAGCAAGCATTCGAGCGGCAGGTGCCGCACCCGCTACCCAGCTACAGTCCTGCGCTTCCAGCAGCGTTGATTGCAGCCACGGGTGCTTATGCCCCTGCACCGCCCACAAGGTGTTGCTGTCCATGTCTTTACGGGCGACAAACCACGGCTCATGCTCACCCACGCCGCGCTGGCCGCGCGCCTGCGCAGCTTTGAGGTCTGCCCCTTTGGCCTTGACACCACCAATGCCCAGGCCTTGCCGCTGCCCCAAGGTATAAAAGCTCAGGCCCACATGCTCGCCGAGCACACGGCCCTTGTCGCTTTTAATCAGACCCGGCGCTTTGGCGATGTAGCGATTTAAAAACTCGCGAAAAGGCCGTTCGCCAATAAAGCAGATGCCGGTCGAGTCCTTTTTCTTCGCATTCGGCAAGCCAATTTCGTCGGCCATGCGCCGCACGTCGGTCTTGAGCAGTTCGCCGACCGGGAACAGCGTTTTTGACAACTGCGTCTGGTTCAGCCGGTGCAAAAAGTAACTCTGGTCTTTGGCCGGGTCCAGCCCCTTGAGCAACTCGTGCAGACCGGTGGCCTCGTTTTTGCGCACCCTGGCGTAGTGACCCGTCGCAATTTTTTCGGCGCCCAGCCGCATCGCATGGTCGAGGAAGGCCTTGAACTTGATCTCGGCATTGCACAGGATGTCGGGGTTAGGCGTGCGGCCCGCCTGGTACTCGCGCAAAAATTCGGCAAACACGCGGTCTTTGTAATGGGCGGCAAAATTGACGTGTTCAATCTCAATGCCAATCACGTCAGCTACGGCGGCGGCATCTACAAAGTCGATATTGGACGTGCAATAGCCCGAGTCGTCGTCGCCCGAACCTGCGGGTCGGTCGTCATCTTCCCAATTCTTCATGAAGATGCCGATGACCTCATGGCCTTGCTGCTTGAGCAGGTAAGCCGTGACGGCCGAGTCCACGCCGCCGCTTAAACCGACGACGATTCTTTGCTTTGGCTGTTTTGCCTGGTTTGAATTTGCGACTACACCCATGCGGCAATTATCCCCGGCGCAGCAATCGTGTGCTTCAGCCGACGGTCGCCGTGGCATCCATCGTCAGCCAGCCTTCATGGTCACGGCCCCACAGACGAATGGTTTTGCCATCGGGTGATGGCTGGCCATGTACCGAAAACGGATAGATGTCAAAGGTTGGCCGGACTGCCTTGAACTCGAATTTCAAAACTGCTCTATCCGGTAACTGACGACGCAGTAAATCCATCAGCAGCGTGGCAATCAACGGGCCATGCACGATCAGGCCTGGGTAGCCTTCAACCTCGGTCACGTATTTGCGGTCATAGTGAATGCGGTGGCCGTTGAAAGTCAGCGCCGAGTAACGAAACAGCAGCACGGCACTAGGCGTTATAGATCGTTCCCAGGCAGATTCGGCGGGTGCAGTCTGCGGTGGTGGGGCTACGTCATCAGGCCTCGCTGCCGGTCGGTAGACGATGCTGTGATGCTCAGTCAGCGCAGCTGCTGCATGGCTGTTGCGGCGGATTTCATGCTTAACTTTGACGAAGATGAGGCGGCCCGTGCGGCCAGATTTTTCTTTCACGTCAACGATGGTGGACGTGCGCTGCAAGGCATCCCCAATCAGCAGCGGCTCATGAAATTCAAAATCGCTACTCGCCCACATGCGGCGCGGCAGCGGCACGGGCGGCATGAATCCACCGCGTTTGGCATGTCCGTCCTCACCGATTTCCGATTGCGGGTAGATCGGCAAAAAGTACAGCCAGTGCCACAGGTAGGGCAGCGGCGAGCCGGGCGCGGGGCGTGTGGTGTCAAGTTGGTCAAGCGTTGCTGACAGCGCTGCGTAAGGCGTGGCGGTGGCGATGTCGTTAGCCGTTTCACTACGGCCAATCCAGTCTTGTAGATTCATTTTTTACCTGAAAAAATAGCTGTAACCCAATAAATACGGATGTAACCAGCTATTAAAATTGTAGCAAAACCGATGCGTCTGTAGTGACCAGCTCCAGCGGATACCGCTGCCCGGCCAGGTAGTCTTCCATGCAGCGCAGCAGTAGCGGACTGCGGTGGCGACCGGTTGATTGCCTGATCTCTTCTGCCGTCAACCACAGCGTGCGGACTATGCCCGCGTCAAGCGCCCGGCCTGCAACATGCGCGCCCAGCTCGCCGCAAAAAGCAAAGCGCAGGTAGGTCACGGCAAGCTGTTCTTCATTTACTGTAGCGGCCCGCTCAAAGCGCGACAGATACACGCCGACGATAGCGCTGGGCTTGAAGTGAAATGCGGTTTCTTCAAGCGTCTCACGCGCACAGGCGCTCGCCAAACTCTCGCCGGGTTCAAGGTGGCCAGCGGGGTTGTTCAGTTTGAGGCCGTCAAACGTTTCTTCCTCAACCAGCAAAAATTTTTGTACCCCATCAAAGTCACGCGCAATCACTGCGGCCACTGTGACGCTGGGTTTAAAAAATTGGGTCATGATTTGATTATGTAGTCACTTGGCGCCAGCTTATCAAGTTCATGGCTTCGTCCTAAACTGTAGCAAAGCTTATTCACCCTAACACCCCACAGGAGACAACATGTTGTCAACCCCAGTCATCAGCCACTACGTCAATGGGCGCGTTGTAGCAGGCGCATCAAGCCGCAGTCAGGAAGTTTTTAACCCCGCAACGGGTGCTGTAACAGCCCATGTGGCGCTGGCCAACTCCGCCGATGTGGATGCTGCAGTTGCCTCTGCGCAAGCCGCCTTCCCCGCCTGGAGCGACCTGCCGCCGCTGCGCCGCGCCCGCGTGATGTTCAAGTACCTGGAACTGCTCAACCTCAACAAGGACAAGCTAGCCCACATGATCACGGCCGAGCACGGCAAGGTGTTTACCGACGCGCAGGGTGAAGTCGCACGTGGCATTGACATTGTTGAATTTGCCTGCGGTATTCCGCAACTGCTCAAGGGCGACTTCTCCGATCAGGTCTCCACCGGCATTGACAACTGGACATTTCGCCAGCCGCTGGGCGTGGTGGCGGGCATCACGCCGTTTAACTTTCCGGTGATGGTGCCGATGTGGATGTTTCCGGTAGCGATTGCGGCAGGCAACTGCTTTATTCTGAAGCCGAGTCCGATTGACCCCAGTCCCAGCCTCTTCATGGCCGAGCTGCTCAAGCAGGCGGGCTTGCCGGACGGCGTTTTCAATGTGCTGCAGGGCGACAAAGAAGCCGTTGATGCGCTGCTCGTCCACCCGGATGTCAAGGCTGTGTCGTTTGTCGGCTCCACGCCAATTGCCAACTACATCTATGAAACCGGCGCGCACCACGGCAAGCGCGTGCAGGCCTTGGGCGGTGCGAAGAACCACATGGTCGTCATGCCTGATGCCGACCTAAGCCAAGCCGTTGATGCTTTGATAGGTGCCGGCTACGGCTCGGCCGGCGAGCGCTGCATGGCGATTTCAGTTGCGGTACTGGTCGGCGATGTGGCCGACAAGCTGATGCCGATGCTGGCGGCGCGCGCCAAAACACTGGTGATTAAAAACGGCATCCATCTGGATGCGGAAATGGGTCCCATCGTCACCCGCGTTGCGCACCAGCGCATCACCAACTACATCGACGTTGGCGTTGAAGAAGGCGCAAAGCTGCTGGTGGATGGCCGCACCTTCACGGGCAAAAACGCGGGTGCGGGTTGCGAAGGCGGCTTCTGGATGGGCGGCACTTTGTTTGACCACGTCACGCCCGACATGCGCATTTATAAAGAAGAAATTTTTGGCCCAGTACTCGGCTGCGTGCGGGTAAAAGACTTTGCCGAGGCCGTCACCTTAATCAACAACCACGAGTCTGGCAACGGCGTGAGCTGCTTCACCCGCGACGGCCATGTGGCGCGCGAATTTAGCCGCCGCATTCAAGTCGGCATGGTCGGCATCAACGTGCCCATCCCGGTACCTATGGCCTGGCACGGCTTTGGCGGCTGGAAGAAAAGCCTGTTCGGCGACACGCACGCCTACGGCGAAGAGGGCGTGCGTTTCTACACCAAACAGAAATCCATCATGCAGCGCTGGCCGGAGAGCATTGGCAAGGGTGCCGAGTTTGTGATGCCTACGACAAAATGATACAATAGTCTCACTTTTAGGAGCCCGCCATGATGACTGCAACATTGCGCAACTGGGGTGGATCGGTAGCTTTGCCGTCGCTGAACTTGACGCCCGAACGCAGTGTGAAGCGCATCTGCGTTGGCGACACGTCGCGCCAGCTGGTGGCGAGCTGGCCTTCGGGCTTGAAGGTCTGGCTGTTGTAGTAGACCAGCGAGTCGAAGATGGCCGCATGCACGCCATTGCCCAGCGCGTTGTTTTGCGAGTGAATGTCGAGTGTCGGAATGTCGCTGGCGCTGGACCATTTGAACGGCTTTGCGTAAACGGCTGGTGAGGCCGCGAAGACTGCTAGCGCAACGGCTGACCACAATCCTGGTTTGAGTTTCATAAATTGCTCTCAATATAAAAACGCGTAGTATGCCAAAGCGCTGGCGTGGCGACAACGGGGCTTACCCGCTGATGCGGCCCCCTGGCT